>URRB01000003.1 GCA_900550195.1 uncultured Collinsella sp. | reverse complement strand
AATTCGCCGAAGATTTTCGTAAAAACGGTGCGCTCTGCCGGGCCGATGTGGGCATCGGCCCCTACAAACGTGTTGGGAAGCGCATACGGATTCGCCTTGGGTTTCCGGAAAAAGCCACTGCTTCCAGCGAGCCGACAGAGTCGTCGGCTCCTACAGACGCTGTGTACTTGCTTCGCTTTATGAAAATCGGTTTTTGATTTGCAGAGAAGGCCGCCCGCCGGGCAGCCTTCTTTTCCCTTGAAATACATATATTCCTATATAAACATGTGTAAAAAGCAAACCTTCATAAAAAATTTTAGGTCAGCAAAAATTTTGTTTGACATCTGCTTTTCATGTGGTATGATGGTAGCAGAAGACGTCTGCACGGCAGACGCCGCAGATCAGAAAGAATAATAAATAAATAAATGGGAGGTACCCTGCGTTTATGAATTATGATGCTATCAAGAAGGCTGCCGAAGGCTACCGGGCTGACATGGCAAAGTTCCTCCGCGACATGATCGCGATCCCGTCCGAGTCCTGCGAGGAAGAGGGCGTCGTCAAGCGCATCGCCGCCGAGATGGAAAAGCTGGGCTATGACAAGGTCGAGTTCGACAAGCTGGGCAACGTCATCGGCTGGATGGGCACTGGCGACAAGATCATCGCCATCGACTCCCATATCGATACCGTCGGCATCGGCAACCGCGAAAACTGGACCGCGGATCCCTACACCGGCTACGAGACCGACGAGATCATCTACGGCCGCGGCGGCTCCGACCAGGAGGGCGGTATGGCTTCTGCTACCTACGCTGCCAAGATGATGAAGGACATGGGCCTCATCCCCGAGGGCTACAAGATCATGGTCGTCGGCACCGTCCAGGAAGAGGACTGCGACGGCATGTGCTGGCAGTACATCTACAACAAGGACGGCATTAAGCCCGAGTTCGTCATTTCCACCGAGCCCACCGACGGCGGCATCTACCGCGGTCACCGCGGCCGCATGGAGATCCGCGTCGACGTTCACGGCACCTCCTGCCACGGCTCCGCTCCCGACCGCGGCGACAACGCCATCTACAAGATGGCCGACATCATCGCCGACGTCCGCGCCCTCAACAACAACGGCTGCGACGAGTCGACCGACATCAAGGGTCTCGTCAAGATGCTCGACCCCAAGTACAATCCCGAGCACTTCGAGGATGCCCGCTTCCTGGGCCGCGGCACCTGCACCGTCAGCCAGATCTTCTACACCAGCCCCAGCCGTTGCGCCGTGGCCGACTCCTGCGCCATCTCCATCGACCGTCGCATGACCGCCGGCGAGACCTGGGAGTCCTGTCTGGACGAGATCCGTAACCTGCCGGCCGCCAAGAAGTACGGCGACGATGTGAAGGTCTCCATGTACATGTACGACCGTCCGTCCTGGACCGGCGAGGTCTACGAGACCGAGGCTTACTTCCCCACGTGGATCAACAAGGAGACCGCTCCGCACGTCAAGGCCCTCGTCGACGCCCACAAGGCCATGTTCGGTGACGAGCGCATCGGCTGCGAGCCCAGCATGGACAAGCGCACCGGTCGTCCGCTGTGCGACAAGTGGACCTTCTCCACGAACTGCGTCTCCATCCAGGGCCGCTACGGCATCCCCTGCGTGGGCTTTGGCCCGGGTGCCGAGTCTCAGGCTCACGCTCCCAACGAGGTCACCTACAAGGACGACCTGGTCACCGCTGCCGCCATGTATGTGGCTGCCCTGAACCTCTACGATCCGAGCCAGGCCGATGGCGACGCCACCGTGTTCCGCGCCGGTCTGACCAACAACAAGATCGATTAGTCCCATTCCTCGATTTTGTTGAGCCGGGGGCCGCTCGCGTCCCCGGCACCCCCTGTCGACTTGGGGCCCGCGGTCGTTATCTCCCATGCTTCCTCAACGGTAGCGGGTCCTTGTCATAGCGCTCTGCATGTTCTAGCCACACGCGCATGTCGGAGCGCATCTACTCATTGCGATCGTTTCATCTTTAGAAAGGACATTTCCATGGACTCCAAGTTTACCGAGCTCGTCGAGCAGCTGAACGGCCTCGATTTTAAGGGTATGTACGGCAGCGACTTCCTGCACACCTGGGATAAGACCACCGATGAGCTCAAGGCGCTCTACATCGTCGCCGACGCCCTGCGCCAGCTGCGCGAGAACAACGTCTCTCCCAAGATCTTCGACTCGGGTCTGGCCGTCTCCCTATTCCGCGACAACTCCACCCGTACGCGTTTCTCCTTCTCTAAGGCCGCCAACCTGCTCGGCCTTGAGCTGCAGGACCTGGACGAGAAGAAGTCCCAGATCGCTCACGGCGAGACCGTCCGCGAGACCGCTACCATGATCTCCTTCATGGCCGACGTCATCGGCATCCGCGACGACATGTACATCGGCAAGGGCGACGCCTACATGGCCGAGGTCTCCGAGTCTGTCCAGCAGGCTTACGAGGACGGCGTTCTGGATCACCGTCCCACGCTCATCTCCCTGCAGTCCGACTCCGACCACCCCACGCAGTCCTCTGCCGACATGCTCTACCTCATCAACGAGTTTGGCGGCCTCGAGAACCTCAAGGGCAAGAAGGTTGCCGTCACCTGGGCCTATTCGCCCTCTTACGGCAAGCCGCTGTCCTGCCCGCAGTCGCTGATCAGCCTACTGCCCCGCTTTGGCATGGACGTCACCCTGGCTCACCCCGAGGGCTACGACCTCATGCCCGAGGTCGTTGAGCGCGCCAAGGGCTATGCCGCCGAGTCCGGCACCACCTTTAAGCAGGTCAACACCATGGCCGAGGCCTTCGAGGGCGCCGACATCGTAATCCCCAAGAGCTGGGCTCCGTTTGCCGCCATGGAGAAGCGTACCAACCTGTACGCCGAGGGCGACGACGCCGGCATCGCTGCGCTCGAGAAGGAGCTGCTCGCCCAGAACGCCACCCATCAGGACTGGTGCTCCACGACCGCGCTCATGGAGAAGACTGCCAACGGCCAGGACACCATCTTTATGCACCCGCTGCCCGCCGACATCTCCGGTGTTTCTTGCGAGCACGGCGAGGTCAACGCCGACGTCTTCGACATGCACCGTGTGGGCATGTACAAGGAGGCCAGCTACAAGCCGTACGCCATCGCAGCCATGATGTTCCTGCAGAAGGTTGCCGATCCCGCCGCTGCCCTCAAGGCCCTCGACGAGCGCAACACCGCCCGCTGGTTCCAGGCCTAAAGCTGGGCTGAGGTAAACCATGTAAAGGGGGCGCTCTGCCAACCGGCGGGGTGCCCCCTTTTTGCATCGCGGGCGTGTAGGATAAGCGCTTTCGATGTAGGTGCCCCGCGGCGCGAGTTATGGGTACGATGGTTTCAGGGGAGGTATCGCCATGAAACTTGGCTGCGTGATTATGGCCTCGGGCGAGGGTAAGCGGTTTGGCTCTAACAAGATGCTTGCCGATATCTATGGCGAGCCGCTGATTGCTCGGACCATCGATTCGGTTCCCCGGGGCTTTGACGTCGTGGTTTCGACGCGTTGGCCCGAGGTTGCCCAGATTTGCGAGGACAAGCATTGCCAGTGCGTGCTGCACGATGGCGAGCTGCGCAGCGAAAGCGTCCGTGCGGGCCTTTCGTGGGGAGTCGAACGCAACTGGAAAGGTTGCCTCTTTTTGCCGGGCGACCAGCCGCTTGTGAGCGCGGATTCTTTTGAGGCTATGGTTCGTGCATTTGACGAGCGTGGCCGCAAGCATCCGGTGCGTCTTGCGTGCAACGGTGAGCCTTCGAGCCCGGTGCTCTTTCCGGCGGAACTGTTCGATGCACTTATGTGTCTTGAGGGCAAGGACGGCGGCGGTTCGATCCTCAAGGACCGTGCCGACGTGATGCTGGTCGAAGCGCGCGCCTATGAGCTGTGGGATGTCGATACCGCCAAGGGCCAGCGACGCATAACGGAGCATATCGCGGCCTGCTCGTATTTTGATCGCGTAGCCAACAGTATTAATCAATAAGGAGCAACATGATCATTATCAAAAATGGCGCGCTTGTGACGCCCCAGGGGCTTCGCCGCGCCGATCTTGCCATGGATGGCGATAAGATCGTGCGGATCGCCGCGGCGATTGAGCCGGCCGAGGGCGATACCGTCGAGGATGCCGCGGGCTGCTGGGTGTTCCCCGGCTTTATCGACGGCCACACGCACATGCAGTGCTGGACCGGCATGGATTGGACGGCCGATAGCTTTGAGACCGGTACGCGTGCGGCTGCCTGCGGCGGCACCACGACCATTGTGGACTATGCGACGGCCGATCGCGGCGTGACCATGCCCGATGCCCTTGCCGAGTGGCATCACCGCGCCGACGGCACCTGCACGGCCAACTACGCTTTTCATATGGCGCTTGCCGAGTGGAATGAGCGCAACCGTGCCGACCTCTCCGCCATGCGCGAGGCGGGCGTATCGTCGTTTAAGACCTACTTTGCCTACGACCACCTGCGCTTGGACGATGCCGAGACGCTCGAGGTGCTCGAGGAGCTCACATATATTGGCGGCATACTGTGCGTGCATTGCGAGAACGGCACGCTGGTGAATGAGCTGCAGAGGCGCGTATTTGAGCAGGGTATCCACGGGCCCGAGGGCCATGCGCTCAGCCGTCCGGATGTGTGCGAGGCCGAGGCAGTGAGCCGTCTGCTATATCTGGCGCACCTGGCCGGCGACGCACCGGTCAACGTGGTGCACCTTTCGACCAAGCTGGGGCTCGAGGCCATCCGTGCCGCCAAGGCGCGCGGGCAGAAGAATATCTATGTCGAGACCTGCCCTCAGTATCTGATGCTCGACGATACTTGCTACTTGGAGCAGGGCGAGGACGGCTTTGCGGGTGCCAAATATGTGATGAGCCCGCCGCTGCGCCATGCCGGCGACCGTGCGGCACTGCGCGAGGCACTTGTGGCAGGCGAGATCGATACGATTGCGACCGACCACTGCAGCTTTAACCTACACGGGCAAAAGGACCGCGGACGCGACGACTTCCGCGCGATTCCCAACGGCGGGCCCGGTGTGGAGCATCGCCCCGTCGCGATCGCTACGAGCTTTGAGGGACAGCTGGGCCCCGAGGATCTGTGCCGCTTGATGAGCGAGAACCCGGCGCGCGTCTTTGGCATGTATCCGCGCAAGGGATGTCTTGCCGAGGGCTCCGATGCCGATGTGTGCGTGTGGGATCCCAAGGCGCGCTGGACCATTAGCGCTGCGACGCAGCATCAGGCTGTGGACTACACGCCGTTCGAGGGCTTTGAGGCACATGGCCGCGCCAAGGCCGTCTTCGTCAACGGCGTGCTGGCCGCGTGCGACGGCGAGCCCACCGGAGCCCAACCCGGCCGCTACGTCCCCCGCTAACAAGAAGGGTGCCGGATTCCCTTCGCAGTTGCGGTGAAATAGTTCCTGTTTAGCCGCCAAATAGGCCGTTTCAGGAACTATTCCACCGCAACTTATAGGTCTGCTGGGGCAGCGCCGGCTATTTGAGGCTGGTGGCGACGATGGGGCGGCTGAGGGCAGTCTCAAAGCGGCTTGCCACGACCGGGTCGGCAAGCGTGTCGACTTGGTTGAGCATGATGCGGGCATAGTTGAGGTTCAGCATCCGCAGTTCGGCATTGAGCACCATGGCGACGCGCTCGGGCGTGGCGATGTCGGTGGGCTCGCAATCGCAGCGCTCGCAGAAGAGCTCGGGGCGGTGGACGGCTTCGTTGATGGGCTTGCCCAAGCCTGAGGCGCCGACGATCCAGATGACGTTGGCAGTGCCGGCAGGAATAACCGGCTCCCAGGCGGCGTGGGCCTTGAGTGGGAGTTGCTTGCTGCCATCTGCCTCGGCCAACACATAGTCAAAGCGCTGCGCCAGCTCGTCGAGTGGCTCGGCAGGGGAGGAGAGCTTGCCCGTCTCGGGGTCCAAGACGCCTGCTTGGCAGATGCTTCCCCGCACAAGCCCCGAGCAGGCCTCGCAGGTGCAGCCTGGGGCGTGCAAGGCACCTGGCTGCACCTGCGAGGCGTCCAGACGACGGCTCGACCCGTCCCATGGCACGCCGGCGACGGGAAACATGTGCGTGGTGGTGCAGAGGAGCACGCGGCCGCCAGCGCGCATAAGCTCAAGGCCGAGCGTCTTTAGCAGGGTCGACTTGCCACCGCTGCCGATGATCGCGGTAATGCCCGGCTCAATCTTGAGCGTGGAGGCAAGGCTGCCGTTAACCGTTTCCATCTGTTCACCGCCGTATAATACTGTGATAAGAAATAATCATCAGAGTAGCGGTCGAACCGCTTTTGCTCTGCTCAAACCGTAGCACAGGGAGGTGCCCCGGGAATGCTCGTTTATGTTCGCGGCGCAGGCGATATCGCCACGGGCGTGGCTGCTCGTCTGGTGCGCGCCGGCGTGTCGGTCGTCATGGCCGATATCGCGGTCCCCACGTGCATCCGTCGCACGATCAGTTTTTGCGAGGCCATTCGCCTGGGCGAGGTCCAGGTCGAGGGCATTCGTGCCCGTTTGGCGCAAACGCCGGTCGAGGTGCTTGAGATTACCGAGGCGGGGGATGTCGCCGTGGTGGTGGACCCCCAGGCACAGATGCTCGGCGAACTTAGACCCGCGGCCGTGGTAGACGCGATTCTAGCTAAGCGCAACTTGGGTACCACGCGCGATATGGCGCCTGTCGTCATCGCCGTGGGGCCGGGCTTTACCGCGCCGGTCGATTGCGACGCCGTGGTCGAGACCATGCGCGGTCATTTCCTCGGCCGCGTCATCACCCAGGGCTCGCCCCAACCCAACACGGGTGTGCCGGGCATTATCGCCGGCTATGGCAAAGAGCGTGTTATCCACAGCCCCGCCGCCGGCGTGTTTCGGTCCGACCGCGCAATCGGCGACATCGTGAGCGCCGGAGACGTGATTGGCTACGCGGGCGATACGCCCATGTGCACGCAGATTGACGGCTGCTTGCGCGGTCTTTTGGCGAACGGTGTGCAGGTGACTGAGGGCTTTAAGTGCGCCGACGTCGACCCGCGCGGCGATGCCAGCTATATCAACTATATTTCGGACAAGGCGACGTCGGTCGGCGGCGGTGTACTCGAGGCGCTCGCCATGCTCACCGGTGTATTCCAGGGATAGGAAATTGCAATGGAAAAGCTCGATGTGGTGAATGCCGCGCTTGGCGCTCTGAAGGCTGGTAAGACGTGCGAGCTGGTGGTAGTTGCCGGCACGGCAGGATCATCGCCGCGCGGCGTGGGCGCCTGGATGGCCTTCTTTGCCGACGGTAGCCAGGCGGGCACCATCGGCGGCGGCAAAATCGAGCTCTTTGCGCTGGACGAGGCGCGCGAGCTGCTGGCCGCAGGGCAATCGCGTCTGGTCCGCTACACCATGGGTGGCGAGAACTCCGATACTGGTATGATCTGCGGCGGAGCCATCTGCCTGTGCTATCTGCACCTGGATGTATCGCAGGTGCCGTTGTTCCAGTCGGTTGCCGACGTTTTGGCCTATCGGCGCATCGGCGACTTCGTCATCGACTTTGAACCGTTTGTCACCCAGGCGATCGAGGGCGATGTGGCCGAGTACCATGGCGAGGCATCGCGCCGCACCATAATGGGTTGCCCCGAGCTTTCGCTGGTGGAGGAGGGGAGTAAGGTCACCTACACCAACGCCGCCTCCGAGATTCCCCCGGCGCACATCGAGACGCTCTGCCCCGAGGGCCTGACCTATATCTTTGGCTGCGGCCACGTGGGCGCCGCAACGGCGCGGGTGCTCACGGCGGCGGGCTTTGCCGTCGTGGCTTGTGACGACCGCCCCGGTACGCTGACCCCCGAATGGGTGCCCGGTGTCTACGATCGACGCCTGGTCGATTACAAGAACCTGAGCGAGCTGTGCCCCATCGGTCCGCGCGACTTGGTGGTCGTTGCCACGGCGGGTCACAAGTCCGATATCGACGTGGTGATTCAGGCGATGCGCGCCAAGCCCGCCTATTTGGGTTGCCTGGGCTCGCGTCGCAAGACGGCCTTTGTGCGGGCCCGCTTGGAACAGGAGGGCTTTACGCAGGAACAAATCGACGGGCTGCACCTTCCGATTGGCGTTGCCATCGAGGCGGAGGATCCCGAGGAGATCGCCATCTCCATCGCCGCCGAGATGATCCACCTGCGCCGCACCAAACTCGTCCCCCGCAAGCGCTAATCTCATCCCCATCAATAAGTTGCGGTGAAATAGTTCCTAGATGGGCCCGACGGGCGGTCGGCCAGGAACTATTTCACCGCAACAGCTTTTGGGATCCATTTGTGCGGGGGAGTTGTGGAGTTGTGCAGGCAGACGAGGTTTTTCTGGAAATACGCTCCCGATGCGCGTATAGTACCGATTGTTTTGTCGGCTCCTGCTGCGTCGAGTCCAAACCGCGAAATGCCATGAGCGGCGCGGATGCAGCCAGGAGGCACGAGGACAACCCATCGTGGCCAGGCCCCGTGCTTAAAACCCCAAGAAGGAGTGAACAATGGCAGAAGAGAAGTATGTGCCGCGTCTGAAGACCAAGTACAACAACGAGGTCAAGCAGCAGCTTCAGGACAAGTTCCAGTACGAGAACGTCATGATGATCCCCAAGTTTGAGAAGATCGTCGTGAACATGGGTGTCGGCGAGGCCGCTACCGATTCCAAGGCCATCGACGGTGCCGTGCGCGACCTGCGCGCCATCACCGGCCAGCAGCCGATGATCACCCGTGCCCGCAAGTCCATCGCTACCTTCCGCCTGCGCGCTGGTATGCCGATCGGCTGCAAGGTTACCCTGCGTGGCGACCGTATGTGGGAGTTCTTCGATCGTCTGACCTCCGTCGCGATCCCCCGTATCCGCGACTTCCGCGGCATCTCCGCCAAGAGCTTCGACGGCCGTGGTAACTTCTCCATGGGCGTCACCGAGCAGCTCATCTTCCCCGAGATCGACTTCGACTCCGTCGATCACCAGCGTGGTATGGACATCACTTTCGTGACCACCGCCAACACCGATGAGGAGGCCAAGGCCCTTCTGGACGCCTTCGGTTTCCCGTTCAAGAAATAGGTTCACCTGCCCCATAAGCGCCGTTCCCACAAGGGGGCGGCGCTTGGGGCGAACAATACTCTATGTGAGGAGGATATAAGTGGCTAAGACATCGATGATCGTCAAGTGCAATCGCAAGCAGAAGTTCTCTACTCGTGAGTACACGCGCTGCCAGCGCTGCGGCCGTCCGCACTCTGTGTACCGCAAGTTCGGCCTGTGCCGTGTCTGCTTCCGTGAGCTTGCACTCAAGGGCGAGCTTCCCGGCGTTAAGAAGGCCAGCTGGTAAGTCACTACCAGCGTTTCAAGCATCCGTTTGGAACAGGGAAAACGCGCTAAAAAGGCTTTGCCGTTAAGGGCGGTGAAGAACCAAGAGCACGTGTTCATCAAGAACGAAGGAGAATCTGTATGAACCTTACAGACCCGATCGCAGATATGCTTACGCGCATCCGTAACGCTAACTCTGTGAACAAGGCCACGGTCTCCATGCCGAGCAGCAAGAAGCTCGTCGAGATCGCTCGTGTTCTGCACGAGGAGGGCTACATCGAGGGCTACGATGTCGAGGACACCGTTCCCCAGAAGACTCTGCACATCACGCTTAAGTATGGTCCCAAGAAGGCTAAGGTCATCAACGGCATCCGCCGCATTTCCAAGCCGGGCCTGCGTAAGTACACCGGCGTTGCCGACATGCCCCGCGTCCGCGGTGGCCTTGGTACCGCCATTATTTCCACCAGCCATGGCGTCATGACCGACCGCGATGCTCGCAAGCACAACGTCGGCGGCGAGATCATCGCTTACGTCTGGTAATTCGCTCGGTAGGTAGAAGGAAAGGAGATCACCGTGTCTCGTATCGGTAATAAGCCTGTCCAGATTCCCGCCGGAGTCGAAGTGGCAGTCAACAGCAACAACGTTGTCGTCAAGGGCCCCAAGGGCCAGCTCGAGCTCGATGTCTTTGAGAAGCTCGCTATCAACGTCGAGGACAATGTTCTCACCGTTTCCCGTCCCGACGACGAGCGTGAGACCCGTGCCCGCCACGGCCTCACCCGCGCCCTCATCCACAACATGGTTGTTGGCGTTTCCGAGGGCTTCGAGAAGAAGCTCGAGCTCGCCGGCGTCGGTTACCGCGTGCAGCAGAAGGGCAAGAACCTCGAGTTCTCCCTGGGCTTCTCGCACCCCGTGATCGTCGAGGCTCCCGAGGGCATCACCTTCGAGGTTCCCGACAACACCCACGTGAACGTCAAGGGTATCAACAAGCAGCAGGTCGGTCAGATCGCCGCTGAGATCCGCGGCCATCGTCCTCCCGAGCCTTACAAGGGCAAGGGTATCCACTACGTTGGCGAGCACATCCGCCGCAAGCTGGGTAAGGCCGCCAAGTAGTCGTAACCGACTCACTCGCATAAGACCAGCACCCCGTCAGGTGCTGGCAAGATCAACCTTTTTAGGAGTTTACGTATGAACAAGCATAAGGCGAAGCTGGAAGGCCTCAAGCGTCGTCAGCGTCGTGTTCGCGGCAAGGTCTCGGGTACCTCCGAGCGTCCGCGTCTTCGCGTGACCCGTACTAACGCCAACATCTATGCCCAGATCATCGACGACAGCAAGGGCTCCAGCCTGACGCTCGTCTCTGCCTCGACCCTCGAGGCCGAGTTCAAGGGCACCCACACCTCGAACAAGGAGGCTGCGGAGAAGGTCGGTCAGCTCGTTGGCAAGCGCGCCATCGAGGCCGGCATCACCAAGGTCGCCTTCGATCGCGGTGGCCGTATCTACCATGGCCGCGTCAAGGCCCTCGCCGACGGTGCTCGTGCCGCCGGTCTCGAGTTCTAGGAGGTATGTAGCACATGGCTCGTAATCAGAAGCAGCAGCGCGAGGCCTCCGAGTTCGAGGAGCGCGTCGTTTACATCAACCGCGTGTCGAAGACCGTCAAGGGTGGTCGTCGCATGAGCCTCGTCGCTCTCGTCGTCGTTGGCGACGGCAAGGGCAACGTCGGCGTTGGCATGGGCAAGTCCGCTGAGGTGCCCATGGCCATCTCCAAGGCATCTCTCGATGCCAAGAAGAACATGTTCCACGTGCCGGTGACCGAGCAGGGCACCATCCCGCACGAGGTTCTCGGCCACTTTGGTGCCGGCCGCATCATCATCAAGCCCGCTGTCGAGGGTACCGGCGTTATCGCCGGCGGCGCTGTGCGTCCCCTCTTTGAGCTTGCTGGCATCAAGAACGTCCTGTCCAAGTCCCTCGGTACCGACAACGGCCTCAACATCATCAAGGCTGCCGTCGAGGGCCTCAAGGAGCTCTCCAGCCCTGAGGACGTCGCGGCTCGCCGTGGCCTGACGGTCTCCGAGATGTTCGTCGGTAAGGAGAACTAAGCATGGCTGACACCATCAAGATCAAGCAGGTCCGCAGCACCAACGGTTGCAAGCAGGACCAGGTCCGTACTGTCCGTGCCCTCGGTCTCCACAGGATCCGCGAGGTTCGCGAGATTGCTGACAACGAGTCCGTCCGCGGCATGATCTTCAAGGTCAAGCACCTTGTCGAGATTGTAGAGGAGTAGCAAATGCAGCTTCACGATCTTACTCCCGCGCCCGGTTCCACCAAGAACCGCAAGCGCGTCGGCCGTGGCAATTCTTCGGGTCACGGCACCACTTCTGGCCGCGGTCAGAAGGGCCAGGGTTCCCGCTCTGGCGGCACCAAGGGTGCCGGCTTCGAGGGTGGCCAGACTCCGCTGGCTATGCGCCTGCCCAAGCTTCCGGGCTTCCGTAACCCCCGTCGTATCGAGTACACCGCTGTTAACGTTGAGCGTCTCGAGCGTAAGTTCGAGGACGGCGCTGTGATCGACGGTGCCGCTCTTAAGGCCGCTCGCATCACCAAGAGCGAGTTCGAGCCCGTCAAGGTGCTCGGCAATGGTGAGCTCACCAAGAAGTTCACGGTCAAGGTCGACAAGGTCAGCGCTTCTGCGCAGGCCAAGATCGAGGCCGCCGGCGGAAAGGTCGAGCTGCCGTGCTAAATGGTCTTAAGAATGCTTTCCGCATCAAAGAATTGCGCGAAAAGATTCTTTTTACCATAGCTATGCTCGTCGTGTACCGCATTGGTGCGCACGTTCCTGTGCCCGGCATTCCCTTCCAGGGGATGCTGGGCCTTTTCTCGACCGATAACAATTCGGTCGCCGCAGGTGCTATGGCCCTCCTGAATCTTTTCTCTGGCGGCGCGTTGAGCTATGTGTCGGTGTTTTCGCTGGGCATCATGCCTTACATCACCAGCTCGATCATCCTCCAGATGCTCCAGGCCGTTGTGCCTTCCCTGCATGAGCTTGCCCGCGAGGGCGAGGTCGGTCAGACCAAGATTACGCAGTATTCGCGTTACCTCACCCTTGCTCTGGCAATCCTCAACTCCGTGGGTTACCTCTTCCTCTTTAAGAGCTTCGGCATCAGCTTTAATGGCGCCGGCGCTCCCGAGATCATCTTCGACCTCATGATCGTCGGTACGCTCACCGCGGGCGCTATGCTGATCATGTGGATTGGTGAGCTCATCACCCAGCGCGGTATCGGCAATGGCATGTCGCTGATCATCTTCGCGAACATCATGGCCGGTCTGCCGCAGGCTATCTTCTCCAGCACCGAGGGTAACGCCGGTGGCATCATCACCATGGTGATCATCTGCGCCATCATCCTGCTGGTTATCCCGCTGATTGTTTTCCTTGAGCGCGGCCAGCGCCGCATCCCGGTCTCCTACGCTAAGCGCGTCGTGGGCCGTCGCATGATGGGTGGCCAGACCACCTACCTGCCCATCAAGGTCAACACCGCGGGTGTCGTGCCGATCATCTTCGCTTCGGCGCTGCTGTACTTCCCGGCTCAGATTGCCGTGTTCTTCCCCGGCATCGGCTGGATTCAGGTAGTTGCCTCCGCGCTTTCGACCGGTTGGCTTAACTGGGTGCTTAACGTTGTCCTCATTGTGTTCTTCGCGTACTTCTACACCTCCATGGTGTTCAACCCCGATGACACGGCCGACAACCTTAAGAAGCAGGGCGGCTTTATTCCGGGCGTGCGTCCGGGTAGGGCTACCGCGGCCTACATCAAGAACGCGCTCAACAAGATCACGCTTCCCAGCGCTGTCTTTTTGGCGCTCATCGCCATCGTGCCTTCGATCATCTTCTCCTTCACGGGTAACCATCTGATCCAGGCATTTGGCGGCACGTCCATCCTCATCATGGTCGGCGTCGTGCTCGACACGGTCGATAAGCTCGAAGGCCAGATCAAGATGTATGATTACGATGGATTCTTTAAATAGGCTAGAGGAGGATTGCTCATGAACCTCGTATTGCTCGGAGCTCCGGGTGCCGGTAAGGGCACCGTCGCACAGGAGCTCGTCGCCGAGTTTGGCGTCGCCCACATTTCCACGGGCGACCTGCTGCGTGCTGCCGTCAAGGGTGGCACCGAGCTTGGTATTCAGGCTAAGAAGTACATGGACGCTGGCGAGCTCGTTCCCGACCAGCTCGTGATCGACCTTGTCAAGGAGCGCCTTGCCGCCGATGACGCCCAGCAGGGCTTCATCCTCGACGGCTTCCCGCGCAACACCGCCCAGGCTGTGACGCTCGATTCCGAGCTCTCCGCCATGGGTCGCGAGATCGACTGCGCCCTTCTGGTCGATGTGGCCCCCGAGGTCATTATCGATCGTCTGTCTTCGCGTCGCACCTGCCGCGCATGCGGTTACACCGGCACCGCTGCCGATGCTACCTGCCCCAAGTGTGGCGGCGGGATGTATCAGCGCGACGACGACAAGCCCGAGACCATCAAGAACCGTCTCGACGTCTACGAGAAGTCCACGAGCCCGCTCGTCGACTACTATCGTGGCCAGGGTCTGCTCAAGTCGGTCAACGGTGACCAGGCTCGCGAGACCGTGTACGGGGATGTCAAAGAGGCTCTCGGTCTATGATCAAGATTAAGTCTGCAACGCAAATCGAGCAGATGAAGAAGGCAGGAGCGCTATCTAAGATGGCGCTCCGCCACGTTGGAGCCATGGTGCGCCCCGGCGTTTCGACTTTTGAGCTTGATCAGCTCGCGGAGCAGATTATCCGCATGCATGGTGGCACCCCAGCCTTTAAGGGTTACGGCGGGTTTCCCGGAACCATTTGCGCATCGATTAACGATGCCGTGGTACACGGTATTCCCAACCCCGACATGATCCTGCGCGATGGCGATATCATCTCCATCGATACGGGAGCCGTTGTCGACGGTTGGGTCGGCGATAACGCTTGGACGTTTTTCGTCGGCACCCCCACGCCCGAAGCCAAGGCTTTGTGTGAGGTCACGCGCGATTGCCTTAAGGCTGCCATCGAGCAGGCTGTTCCCGGTAACCATATCGGGGACGTCGGTTATGCCGTTCAGTCCCTCGCCGAGTCTCACGGTTACGGCGTGCTTCGTGATTATGTTGGCCATGGCATTGGACGCGTGATGCACGAGGACCCCAACGTTCCTAACTATGGAAAGAAGGGGAGGGGCGTTCGCCTCCAGGCCGGCATGGTCATTGCCATCGAGCCGATGGTTACGATGGGTTCCAACCATGTGAGCACGGGCTCCGACGGTTGGATTGTTACGACCAACGACCACCTGCCTGCCGCGCACTACGAGAACACCGTCGCCATTACCAATGACGGTCCGGTGATTCTCACCACGGATGCCCAAGGTGCTTGGTGCTCGCTCCAAGGCGGAGAAATGTAACAAGTTCCACTTAGTTGTGGAGCCATTACGAAGTTATTACGATGCGTGCATACGTGTTGTAGAATACTCAATCGCTGTCGTTTTCTAGAGAAAGATGATTGCTTGTGAAGAAGGAAGACGCAATTGAGCTCGAGGGTACGGTAAAGGAACCGCTGCCCAATGCCATGTTTAAGGTCGAGCTCGAGAACGGTCATTCGGTTCTGTGCAACATTTCTGGCAAGATCCGAATGAATTACATCCGTATTCTCCCCGGTGATAGGGTTGTCGTGGAGCTTTCCCCGTACGACCTGACCCGCGGCCGCATCACCTATCGCTACAAATAGCGGCACGCATACACGCACTCCATTTCCGACTGCAGGCTTAGCTCAACCTACGGTCGGATTGTGTGTGAAGACCAGCCATAGTTTTAAACGCCTGCGGCTGGGCGAGTAGATAGTAGGGAAGTAGTTTGAGCGCTACCGAAAGGAAGAACGATGAAGGTACGTCCTTCGGTCAAGAAGATGTGCGATAAGTGCAAAATCATTAGGCGCCATGGCAAGGTCCTCGTCATTTGCGAGAACCCCCGTCATAAGCAGCGTCAGGGTTAAGAGAGGAGACTACGTTGGCCCGTATTAATGGTGTCGACCTCCCGCGTGAGAAGCGCGTTGAGATCGGTCTGACCTACATTTACGGCATCGGCCGCACCACTGCGACGAAGATTTGCGTCGAGTGCAACGTTAACGTGGATACGCGCGTTAAGGACCTCACCGAGGATGAGGTTAACGCCATCCGCGATTATATCGATAAGAACCAGATCATGGTTGAGGGCGACCTCCGCCGTGAGCGCAACCAGAACGTCAAGCGCCTTATGGACATCGGCTGCAACCGCGGCCTTCGTCACCGCAAGGGCCTCCCGGTCCGCGGCCAGCGCACCCACACTAACGCTCGTACCCGCAAGGGCCCGAAGCGTCAGATCGGTGCTAAGAAGAAGAAATAAGGAGCGCTAGATAGATGGCTACTGCTAAGAAGAACGTTCGCGCTGCCCGTCTGAAGCGCGCGGACCGTAAGAACATTTCCGTGGGCCAGGCTCACATTCGTTCTACGTTCAACAACACGATCGTTTCGATCACCGATCCCCAGGGCAACGTCATTTCCTGGAAGTCGGCTGGCCAGGTGGGCTTCAAGGGCTCCCGTAAGTCCACGCCGTTCGCTGCCCAGATGGCTGCCGAGGCTGCTGCCAAGCAGGCCATGGAGCACGGTATGAAGAAGGTTTCCGTCTTCGTCAAGGGCCCCGGCTCCGGTCGTGAGACCGCCATCCGCTCCCTCCAGGCTGCTGGCCTCGAGGTCTCGAGCATCCAGGACAAGACCCCCATTCCGCACAACGGCTGCCGCCCCAAGAAGCGTCGCCGCGTGTAACTGAAAGGATCGTATCAATATGGCAATCGACAGGACTCCTGTTCTTAAGCGCTGCCGTCAGCTCGGGATCGATCCCGCTGAGCTCGGTTACAGCAGCAAGAAGGAATCTATCCGTCAGCCCAAGCGCCGTCGCAAGGAATCTGAGTACGGCATGCAGCTGCGCGAGAAGCAGAAGGTCAAGTTCATCTATGGCGTTCTGGAGAAGCAGTTCCACGGCTACTTCAACAAGGCCCGTAAGATGAACGGCGTCACCGGTGAGAACCTCATGATCATTCTTGAGTCTCGCCTCGACAACGTCGTCTTCCGTCTTGGCTTCGCCCGCACCCGCAAAGAGGCTCGTCAGTCCGTCCGTCACGGTCACTTCACCGTGAACGGCAAGCGCGTGGACATCCCGTCCTACCGCGTCAAGGCCGGCGACGTCGTCGCTGTCGGCGAGAAGTTCCGTGACCTCCTCCCCATCAAGGAGGCCCTGATTTCCTCCGAGCGCTTTGAGGTCCCTGGCTGGCTCGAGGTCGATATCGAGAAGCTGTCTGGTAACGTGCTCGCTCTGCCGACGCGTGAGCAGATCAGCGGTGATATCAACGAGCAGCTCATCGTCGAGCTCTACTCTAAGTAGTCCATCCGGGCTGCTGAGGCTGGAGGTAATACATGTCAGAATTCATTAGGCCTCAGGTTCAGGTCGAAGAGATCAACGAGACGTCTGCTCGTGTCTCCGTCGAGCCGCTCGAGCGTGGTTACGGCGATACGCTGGGTAACTCCCTTCGTCGCGTTCTTCTGTCCTCGCTCGAGGGAGCCGCCGTCGAGGCTATTCAGATCGATGGTGCGCAGCACGAGTTCATGACCATCCCTAACATGGTCGAGGATGTCACCGACATCGTCCTGAATGTCAAGGGTCTTGTCTTCAGGGCTCTCGGCACGACCGACGAGGCGACCGCCACCATCTCGGTTGACGGCCCCTGCGAGGTCACCGGTGCGGACTTCTTTATTCCGTCCGAGTTTGAGCTGGTCAACCCCGAGCAGCACATTGCTACGCTCACCGAGGGTGGCCATCTCACCATGAGCATGCGCATCGGCTATGGCCGCGGCTATGTTTCTGGCGAGGCCAACAAGCGCGACAACGATCCCATCGGTGTGATCCACGTCGACTCGCTGTACTCGCCGGTTTCCCGTTGCGCCAAGCTCGTTGAGGCTTGCCGTGTCGGTCAGCACACCGACTACGACCGCCTTGTCCTCGAGATCGAGACCAACGGCTCCATCGCCCCGCGCGACGCCGTGGTCCAGGCTGCCAATATCATTAACCAGCATATGGCCGCCTTTATGAACCTTGCCGAGACCCCCGAGGTCGAGGAGGAGGCTTCGATCTTCGCTCCCGAGGTCACCAACGACAACGCCGAGCTGGACAAGCAGATCGAGGATCTGGACCTTTCCGTCCGTTCCTACAACTGCCTTAAGCGCGCCAGCATTCACTCGGTCCGTCAGCTCGTTGAGTTCTCGGAGAACGATCTGCTCAACATCCGTAACTTCGGTGTTAAGTCGATCGAGGAAGTGAAGGACAAGCTTGAGTCCATGGGCCTGAGCCTGAAGGCTTAATGCTTCGCATATTTGAGGAGAAACTAGACCATGCGTCACAACGTTAAGAAGGGCCTGAAGCTCGGCACCGATGCGAGCCACACCAAGGCCATGAAGAAGAGCCTTGCTAAGGCCCTCTTCGAGAACGACCGCATCAAGACCACCGAGACCCGCGCTAAGGCGCTGCGTTCGGTCGTCGATCCGATCATCACTTGGGCCAAGAAGGGCGACCTGCACTCTCGTCGTCTGGCTATCGCCAAGCTCGGCGATAAGCAGCTCGTTGCCGAGATCTTCGACAAGGCTGCCCAGGGTATGTGGCAGGATCGCAACGGCGGTTATACCCGCATCATGAAGCTCGGTAACCGCAAGGGCGACAACGCTCCCATCGTTATCATGGAGCTCGTCACCGAGCCTTGCACGCCTAAGGCCAAGAAGGCTGCTCCGGCCCCCAAGAAGGCCGCTGCTCCCAAGAAGGTCGAGGCTGCCGAGGAGGCTCCTGCTGAGGAGACCGCTGAGTAGACAATCCGTCTGCATAGGCTATATTCGAGGGGTACGTTCGCGTACCCCTCTTTTTTTGTCGAAATGCCATTGCCTGTTTGTTGGGAGCGCCCATGACCGCGCCGTCTGATTTCAATTCGATTCCAGAGCTCGATGCCACGCTCGTTTTCCGCGTGGCATACGATGGCTCGTCCTATAGCGGCTTTGCCGAGCAGCCGGGACAGACGACGGTTGCGGGTGAGCTGCGTCGAGCCATCGAGACGCTGCTTCGCCGTCCGATCGATCTGACGTGCGCGGGTCGCACCGATGCCGGCGTGCATGCCGTGGCTCAGTACATCAGCGTGCCCGTAACGGACGCTGAGCTCGCCCTAACGCGCCGTAGGTGGCTGCGGGCTATGGATGCCCTGCTGCCCAAAGATATCGCCATCAACGAGGTCTACAAGGCCCGTAAAGGCTTTTCTGCACGTTTTGACGCGCGTTCCCGTACGTATACGTACCGTATTGCCGATCGAGATGCGCGCCCCGTGCTGTCCCGCGGTGCGGTGTGGTGGCATCGCTATCCCTTGGATGTTGAGGCTATGTCTGCTGCCTGCCCCGCGCTGCTGGGCGAGCAGGACTTTAAAAGCTTTTGCAAGGTTGCTTCTGCCGTGGGCAAACCTACGCACCGCTGCGTAATGCGCGCCGAGTTTGGCCATGAGGTTGCGTTTGGCGAGGACATCCTGACGTTTACCATCGAGGGCAATGCGTTTCTGCATTCGATGGTCCGTACGATCGTTGGCACGCTTGTCGCGATTGGCATGCATCGCCGTGAACCCGAGTGGATGCGCGAGGTCATCGATGCTTGCGACCGTACCGCTGCGGGCCCCACGGCTCCTGCCTGCGGCCTTACGTTTATGGGCGTGGATTACGATCCCGCCGAGCTCGTCGTGCTCGACTAGGGGAGGGCTCGACGCGTCGTGCGTCGACACCCATTATCTGTGGGCTGCGCGTGTGCAACATCTGTTCTTGGCGTGCAATACAACCGGTGTCTCATTGCTTTTATTGCCGGGGTGTACCATGAACCACGGTTTGTTTCATTGCTGTCGAGAGGACGGATAACTTGGTTCGACGTGGCTCGCATCCGCGACTTTCGGTGATCCTTGTGGTAGAAGGTTCGCCCAGCTATGCGATGCGTGCGCTCGAGAGTATCCAGAACCAAGACCTCTACGATTTGCAGATTGTCGTTGTTTGCCGCGATGCTGCGCCCGGTGTGCGCCATTCGCTTCAAGTTGCTGCCGACAGGGACATCCATATTGATTTGATTGACGTCGAGGACGCGAAGCGCGGCGCTTGCCTTCGTGCCGGTTTTGCTGTCTCGCGCGGCTCTCAAATCATCGCTATGAACGCCGATGAGTGGTTTGCTCCGCAGTCCCTTTCCAAGATGGTCGATATCGCGTGCGATACTGCGGCAGACATAGTGTTCCCCACGGTGTCGCTCGACCGCTATGATGCACATCGAGAACGCCATTCGCGCGTCTTGGATGCTGCCTCTATTGCCATAGAAGACGAGTCTTCTATGGTGACTGGGCTGCCCCAGTTGATTTTGGGCGGCCTAGTCGCTCAGACCTCTGGCGTGATGTATAGCCGTCCGCTGTTTGAGGCATGCCTGTCGCGCGGCAAGGCGTACCGTACGGTTGAGTTTATGGCTTATGCGCTCTCGCAGGCACGATTCGTGTCCGGCTGCGGCGACGCTTGTTTCCACGCGGTGGCACCTAAGCTTACAGATGCCTTTGATCCCACCATGTATGCCAGGATATCCGATGACACTCGAGCGCTCGACGAGCTTGCGGACTCACTCTCGGAAGCAGATAGCGGTGGTCGGCTCAAGCTGGCAAGCCAAAAGTTCTACTTTGCCGGACTGGTCGCCTGCATCGAGAATTTGTGTCTTAGCCCGCATGGAGTGTCGTCAATCGAGCGTTCCGCCCGCATGCGTGATATGCTCGAGGCGCCTCGAACCCGTCAGATGGTCGCCGCGCTCAAGGATAACCATCGGGGACTCGGTTTGTTGTTTGGGCCGATCGCCAGCGCCAAGCCCGCGCGCTGCGTGATGTGTACGCATCTGGCAGCTTTTCTTAACCGGACGGGCGCAAAAACCGCCTAAACGGCTCATTTCGAAACAAATTTGCATAGAATTGTTTCGAAATGCGTTCTTATACACAAAAGCCTTCAAATAGCGTTAAACTATTCAGTCACTGATTGATTGTCTCCGCCATCTTTTGGAGAGAGGGTTTGTATGGCTAAAAAACGCAATGGGCGCCAGGATGCCATTAGAGATATTGTGCGCAATAAGGACGTCCGCACGCAGCGCGTGCTGGTCGATGAGCTCCGCGCTATGGGCTTTGATTGCACGCAGGCGACTGTCTCTCGCGATATTGCCGATATGGGGCTGCGTAAGCTCCCCGAGGGTATCTATGTTCTGGCAGAGGACCTGCACCTGCAGCGTATGGTTTCCGAGCTCGTAACGGGCGTTCTGCGCACCGATAATCTGGTTATGATCAAGGCTCAGCCTGGTACGGCTTCCGGCATCGCCGCCGCCGTTGATGCGGCAGAGTTGCCCGATGTGCTTGGCTCGCTTGCCGGCAACGATACGATTTTGGTTATTGCCCAGACGGCCGAGGACGGCGAGCGTCTCGAGGCGCTGATCAATAAGCTGAGCAATTCTCGCAAGTAGGCGTGCGGGTCGTGCGCTCGGCACTGTGTGCGTGACATGGTGGCTTGTAAGGGGGTATCGACGTTGGTCGGTACCCCCTATATTGTTTGCCGGTATAAAGGCCGTCCACCAGGTCGCTTTAAACTAAAAGGCCCCCGAGCACTTTAATAAGCTGCTCGGGGGCCTTGTTGCTAATGGCCGGATGAATTTCTAGCCAACCGTATCGTCAGGCGTGGGCGAGGGGTCGGGAGTGGGTGTAGGCGTAGGCGTAGGCGTAGGCGTGCCGCCATCGCCGCCGGTCGAACCACCAGTGGAGCCGCCCGTCGAGCCACCGGTCGTACCGGTGCCGCCGGTGGTGTCGCCGCCCGTGGTCTCGGTGGTCGTGGTCGTCGTGGTAGTCGTTGTGGTGGTTTCCTCTTCGTCCTCGTTCTCGTCCTTGTCGTCGTTCTCCGTCTTCTTGGTGTTGTTGGTGCCGTAGAACTTCCAGACGCTGTTGTTCTTGTAGGTGGGCGCCGTTCCGGTCGCAAACTCCTCGCGCTCGGTACCGGTCAGAACGGTGTTCATAAACCGCTTAAAGACAGGCAGGTTGGTGCTGTCGCCCAGCAGGTCTGTGCCGTATTTTTGGATGGGAATCTCGCCCGCGGAATAGCCGGTCCACAGGGCGCACGCCAGCTGCGGGGTATAGCCGCAGAACCACAGGTTGGTGGTGTTGTCGGTGGTGCCCGTCTTGCCGGCATAGGGCTGGTTGACGCTCAGGGCGCCGGCAGCACCCGTACCGCCGCCCTTCATGACGCCGGACAGAACATCGGTGACCGCGGCGGCCTCGCCCTCGGTAAGTACCTGTGAGGGATTGTCGGTGTGCTGGTACAGCACCGAACCGGTACGAGAGTCAATCTCGGTGATGGCGATCGGCTGGCGATAGTAGCCGCCGTTGGCAAACGTCGCGTAGGCGGCGGCCATCTCGAGCGGCGAGATCGAGCCGGTGCCGAGGGTCATGACGGGAACGTCCTCGATGTTGTCCTTGGCGGGATCGATGCCGAGCTTTTTGACGAGCGAGATGATCTTGCTGTTGCCGACGGCTTCCGCCACCTGGATGTAGCCGGTGTTGGAGGAGTATGCCGTCGCCTGCTTAAGCGTGATGTTGCCATAGCTATGGTTGGCGTAGTTTTGGACCTCGGTCGTGGTGCCCTTGGCCTTGAGCGGCGAGTTGCAGTTGAGGGTGACGTTGGGGTTCATGCCGTTTTGGATGGCAGTTGCCAGCGTAAAGGCCTTAAAGGTGGAGCCGACGGGACGCTTGGCCGTGGCATGGTTTACGTGGTTCTCGTCGGCGTTGTAATCGTAGCCGCCCACCATGCACTTGATGTAGCCGGTCTTGGGGTCGACGACGACCATGCCCATGTCCAGGCCGTCGAGCGAGAGCGTGTCGAGCTGCTCGCGAACGGCATTCTCTGCCACCTGCTGCATCGTGGGGTCGATGGTGGTCTTGACGGTCAGGCCGCCCTTAAAGAGCACGTCGGTCGAGAACTCCTGCTCCAGCAGCTGCTTAACATAGGCGACAAAGTAGGGCTGCGAGTATACGTCAACGCCGCTGCCCGAGATTTCGGTCACGTTGAGGGTGATGGGCTCGGCCTGTGCGGCATCGTGCTCCTCCTGCGTAATGTGGCCCAGGCGCAGCATGTTGTCGAGGACCTTGTTGCGACGGGACAGCGCCAGGTCGGGGTTGACCGTGGGGTCGTACTGCGAGGGCGAGTTGGGAAGGCCGATCAACAGCGCGGCCTCGCTCAGGGTGAGGTCTGCGGCGCTCTTGGACAGGTAGGTCTCGGCGGCGGCCTCAATACCGTAGGCGCCGTGACCGTAATAGATGGTGTTGAGGTACATCATGAGGATCTCGTCTTTGGAGTACATGTCCTCCATCTTTACGGCGATGTAGGCCTCGCGCACCTTACGCTCGATGGTCGAGTCGAACTGCTCCTCCTGCAGGATGGTGTTGCGCACCAGCTGCTGGGTGATAGTCGAGGCGCCTTCGTGCCCGCCGCCGAGGGTTGCCACCGCAGCACGCGCGATACCCCACAGGTCGATACCGCCGTGCTCGTAGAAGCGCTCGTCCTCGACGTCAACGGTGCCCTGCAGCACGTAGGGGGAGACCTCGTCCTTGGTGATGGACTTGCGGTTTTGCGTGTAGAAGCTCGCGATCTTGTTGCCGTTGCAGTCGACGATCTCGGTGGGCTCGCTCACCAGATACGCGTTGGCGTCGGTGTAGTCGGGCAGATCGGACAGCCAGCGGTTGACGTTGCCGACCATGCCGATGCCAAACGCCACGCCCGCGATAAGCAAAAAGCCCAAAAACGAGAGCAGGATTATGGGCAGAGCATGCATCTTTGAACGGCTGCGTCCCTGTCGTTGGCGAGGACCCATATATTGACCTCCAGGTATGTCGTGCCGGACGGTGGATGTGCCGTCGGGGCAGGATGGACATAAGTTATTACACGATAAACCAAACGGGGCGCGCGAGGCCTCGTGTATGCTGGAAGACGGCATTTTTCAGAGTGAATGCATACCTTGGTAAGGAGTTTGTCGATGGCGATTCGGACGATGGGGCCGAGCGGACAATACGAGACTGGATTGGATGCTGCCGGTGCGGCGCTGCCCGAGCTGCTGGCGCCGGCGGGCGGGCTCGACCAGATGTTTGCGGCCATCGCCGCGGGCGCCGATGCCATCTATGCGGGGTTGGGCGGCTTTAACGCCCGTGTGAGTGCGCACGGTTTTACCGACGACGAGTTTGCGCGCGGCTGCGCCGTGGCGCATGCCCATGGCGTGCGTGTGTACGTGACGCTCAACGTGTTCGTGTTTGACGATGAGTTGTCCGACGCGGTGGCGTTGGGAGCTCATGCACTGGAGCTGGGCGCCGATGCTCTGATTGTCGCCGATGCCGGGCTGGCCTGCGCGCTGCGCGCGGCGATTCCCGGGGTCGAGATTCACCTGTCCACGCAGGCGGGCGTTCATAGCGAAGGCGCCGTGCGACTTGCCGCCGATGAGCTGGGGGTCGAGCGCGTGACGACGGCACGCGAGCTGACGGTCGACGAGATTGCGGCGCTATGTGCCACGGGCGTGCCCATCGAGGTATTCTGCCACGGTGCGATTTGCATCGGCTATTCGGGGGCGTGCGAGTTCTCGGCCCTGCGGCGTGGGCGCTCGGCGATGCGCGGCGACTGCACGCAGCCGTGCCGTCTGGCGTACGACCTGGTGGACGAGGCGGGGCAGAGCGTTGTCGCCGTCGAGGGAGATCGCCTGCTGTGCCCGCGCGACTATCTGGGTATTGCACATCTGCCCGAGCTTGTAGATGCCGGCGTGGCGTCGCTCAAGATCGAGGGGCGCATGAAGAACCCCGATTACGTATTCAACGTGGTGCGGGTGTGGCGCCGGGCACTCGATATGCTGTACGACGGCGCGTGGGACCCCGGTGCCGTGGAAGAGCTTGAGCGCGAGCTGGGAAGGTCGTTTAACCGTGGGTTTACCGATGCGTACCTGCGAGGGCGTTCGGGTGCCGAGCTGATGAGCTTTGAGCGTGCGATTAACCAGGGCGTGCGCGTGGGGCGCTTGGTCGCTGTGGGCCACGAAGAGGTGACCGTTGAGCTCGACGCCGCCGTGGCGGCGGGTGACACGCTCGAGATCCGGTTTTATCCGGGTGCCGACGCGCGTCCCGATGTGCCCAAGCGCTGGCCGCAGGTGCCCTGTCCGGTGGATGCCGCAGCGGGGGAGCGCGTCGTCGTGCATTGCAAGCGTAAGGTTGACACGGGCTGCGAGGTGTACCTGATTCGCAGCGCCGGCGTGTTGGATCAGACGGCGGCGGTGTTGGAGCGCATGCGGGCCGAGGCGGATGCGATTGCGCCCGTTGCGCGTGCCGTTGAGGTGCTGCCCTTTGAGGACGTTGCGGTGGATGGCGGTGCGTCCACGGAGTTGGTGGAGTGCGCGGTTCCCACTCGCATGGTTTTTGCTTGGCAGCTGATGGATGCCGACCCGCGCGGAGAACTTGATTTGTCCGACGCCGTTGTGGTGCTTGACGAGGTGTGCCGCACGGGTGACGCTGACTGGACCCGCTCACTGATACAGCGTGCCGGGCGCGTCGTCTGCCGCAACCTGGGACAGGTGGTGATCGCTCGCGAGCTGGGCGTGACGTTTGACGTGGCGGCGCCGGTGTTCTGCGCGAATCGGGCCACGCTTACCTGGCTGCGCGGACTCGGTGCGGGGCGGGTGTGCTTGCCGGCGGAGTTGCTCGGCAATGATGCGGAGCGTATTGCCGAACTGGCCGCTGAACCCGGCGTCTTGGGTCCGGTCGACGCCGACCGTCCCGAGCTTATGGTGTGCGAGCACTGCCTGCTGACCGCCGAGGGCGTCTGCGCCACCGATGCGACGGGACAGGTTCGTTGCCGCGACTGCTTGCGTCGTCGGCAGGTACGCTATCTGGTCGAGCGTGACGGTACACGTCTGCCAGTTGCCATTGACGCATGCGGCAGGACGAGGATTTTCCTGTCGTAGGTGCTGCGTCGCGTCAGTTTGTTATCATAAGAGAGTTTATGGACTTCCAGCACCGCCGTTTTCGGCGAGGGTGCTATAGCAAAAGGAGGATACCCAATGCTGTCTGTTGACGAGCAAATGCGTATCATCACCTCGGGCGCCGCGCAGATCGTTCCCGAGGCCGACCTTCGCAAGAAGCTTGAGAAGGGCGAGCCCCTCAACATCAAGCTCGGCGTCGACCCCACCAGCCCCGACCTGCACCTGGGCCACGCCGTGCCGCTGCGCAAGATGCGTCAGTTCCAGGACCTGGGCCACAACGTCACCCTCATCATCGGCAACGGTACCGCGTTGATTGGCGACCCTTCGGGCAAGAATTCCACCCGTCCGCAGCTTTCGCAGGAGCAGATCGAGGCCAATGCCGAGACCTACGTGAGCCAGGCCATGAAGATCCTGGATCCCGAGAAGACCACCATCGTGCACAACGGTGACTGGATCCTTTCGATGGATCTGGCCGGTCTGCTGCAGGTGTGCTCCAAGTTCACCGTCGCCCGCATCCTCGAGCGCGACGACTTTACCAAGCGCTACCAGTCTCAGACGCCGATCGCCCTGCATGAGTTCCTGTATCCCGTGATGCAGGCTTTCGACTCCGTGCAGATCAAGGCCGACGTCGAGATGGGCGGCACCGATCAGCTCTTCAACCTGCTCGCTGGCCGTGAGCTCATGGAGAAGATGGGCATGGAGCCGCAGATCGCGCTCACCATGCCGCTGCTCGAGGGCACCGATGGCGTGCGCAAGATGTCCAAGTCCTATGGCAACTACATCGGCCTGACCGACGCTCCCAAGGATATGTTCGGCAAGACCATGTCCATCCCCGACGAGATGATCGGCAAGTACTATCGTCTGGCCAGCTCGCTCACCCCGGCCGAGGTCGACAAGATCGACGCCGCCCTGGCCGATGGTTCTGCCGACCCCTACGAGCTCAAGCGCGCTCTGGGCCGCGACCTGTGCGACACCTACCACGGCGCCGGCGCCGGAGACGAGGCTCAGGCCGAGTTCGACCGCGTGTTCAAGGAGGGCCAGCTTGCCGACTTCCCCGAGAAGCATGTCGAGCTGACCGTCAACGACGAGGGCCAGATCTACCTCGCCGGCCTGCTCAAGGACTTGGGCCTTTCGGCGAGCGCCGGCCAGGCTCGTCGCGATATCGACGGCGGTGGCGTCAAGATCAACGGCAAGGCCGTGGCTCCCAAGAGCTACAACATCGATCCCAGCGCCCTCAAGCTGGGCGACACCCTTTCTGTGGGCAAGCGCAAGGGCTTCAAGTTGGTCTAACGAGCGAGTTGACCTCACAAGTGCAATAAGGCCGCAGCCGGGAATCCCGACTGCGGCCTTTTTTGGTTACGACGATCCCTTGGGGACGGAGGGGTCATTTGGCGGTGCCGTTAAGCGGAAGGGGTGTTAGCGGGACTTTCTTTTGGGCATACAATGGCTATTGGCTTGCTGCGGTGAAGGTCTGTCCGCTCCGCAGCTTTTTTCTACGGTTAAAGGAGTATGTATGTCCGTTGAGGTCATGAGGTCTGTGATCGATGCTGCCGAGGGTCGCGTGCCCGTCGACACGCTGTTTACCAATGCGCAGATCGTCGACGTGTATGGCCAGCGTGTGGCGCCCGGTAGCGTTGCCGTCAAGGACGGTGTGATCGTCGGCGTGCTCTACGACGGTCGCGACGATGCCGCTGGCACCTACGAGGCAACTGAGGTCATCGATTGCCAGGGCCGCTATCTTGCCCCCGGTTTTATTGACGGGCACTTGCATATCGAGTCTTCGAACATCCGCCCTGCCGAGTATGCGCGCATGGCGGCGACGCGCGGTACCACCACCGCTATTGCTGACAGCCACGAGATCGCTAATGTGGCGGGCTTGGACGGCCTGCGCTTTATGATCGAGGACGGTCGTCGCGCACCCATCTCCATCAAGTACATGATGCCCTCGTGCGTGCCCGCGCTGCCCGATGAGCAAGCAGGCGCTGTGATTACCGCCGCTGACATGCAAGCGTTTTTTGCCGAGCATCCGGGCGATGTTTTTGGTCTGGGCGAAATGATGAACTTGCCGGGCGTCTTTATGGCCGACCCCGAGACCTGTGCTCGCATCGATGCTGCCAACCAGACGCCGTCCAAGCAGGTTGACGGCCACGCGCCGCTCGTTGCCGGTAAGGACCTTAACGCCTATGCCGCAGCGGGCATTATCGCCGACCACGAGTCGACGATTCCCGAGGAGGCACTCGACAAGCTGTCCCGCGGCATGTATGTGATGCTGCGTGAAGGCACGTGCAGCCATGACCTGGCCAACCTGTCTCCGATGCTGCTGGAAAACCCCGCCCGTGCCCGCCGCTGCTGCTTTGCGACTGACGACCGCGCCCCTTCCGATGCGCTTGCGACCGGCATGATCGACAACGCCTGCCGCGTGGCTATCGAGGCCGGCATCGACCCGGTGGTCGCCATCTCTATGGCGTCCCTTTCCACGGCTGAGGCATTTGGCCTGGACCACGGCTGTCGCGACCCGCATGAGCTCCGTGGCGCGATCGCCCCGGGCAAACGCGCCGACCTGCTGTTGCTCGATGACCTGACGTTTGCCAAGGCTCCGCATCGTGTCTATGCCGCCGGTGCTCTGGTGGCGCAGGACGGCACCTTTGTGGGCGAGATTGCACCCGAGATGGCCGAGGTTGCGGCCCTTGCCGATGAGCTGCGCGCTTCCGTTAAACTGCCGAAGCTATCGCTCGACGTGTTCGACTATGCCTTTAAGCCGGGCGAGGCCGTGATCGACGTGGTGCCGGGCAAGGCCATCACGGGTATGGCTCGCCCCGAGAGTGCCGAGGGCCTGCGCCGCATTATGCTGATCGAGCGCCACGGCCGCGGCGTGTCGCTGCAGGCCGAGGGCGCCGATGGCGACGGCCCCGCTGGCCTGGGCCTGGTCGGCAAGCATATCGGTCGCGGCTGGGTGCGCGGCTTTACCATCACGGGCGGTGCCATCGCCTCGACGATCGGCCACGACTCGCACAACGTGTGCGTGGTGGGCGACAGCGCGGCTGATATGATGGCTGCCGTCGAGGCCGTGGGCCAGGGCGGCCACGTGCTGGTGCGCAACGGCAAGGTCGTGGCGCGTATTCCGCTGGCGCTCGGTGGCCTTATGAGCGAGGGCACGGCCGAGGACGTTGCCGCGCAGCACGACGACTTTATGGTCAAGGCGCGCGCCATGGGTATTGAGCCGCCACTCGACCCCATCATGGGCATTATCTTCCTGCCCCTGCCGGTCATCCCGACGCTCCGCATCCGCCCCGAGGGCATGTTCGACGTCACAACCTTCACCTACGCCGACTAGTCATCGGGGACGTTCTTAAACGACTAGTCATCGGGGACACTCTTTGGCGGACTGCCTGACGCTGCGACCGTAGGACCTCTGGCATGTGTGAGCTATTTGCCAGGTCCTTGTAACGTTTACGCCCGCGGGGTCTTATTTGAGCTCCCTTTGGGTACGTTGGAATCGGATACACGCTCGATTCCAACAAGTCCGAAGGGAGCTTTTCTATGGTTAAACTGATTGCATCCGATATGGACGGCACGTTGCTTGACGAAAACGGCCAGGTGCCTCCCGAGACCTACGAACTGATTCTGGCGCTACACGAGCATGGCGTGCATTTCGCCGCATCGTCAGGCCGTCGTTACGACCGCCTGTGCGAGTTCTTTGCACCTGTTCGCGACAAGATGGACTTTGTCGCCGCTAACGGCGCCCAGGTCTACGCCGACGGTAAGATGGTAGACCGCGAGGTGTATTCGCACCTGGCGATTCGAAGGCTCGCCCAGGCCGTCGCGACGTTTCCCAATCTGCATCTTGCACTTTTTGACCGAACCAAGTCCTTCTTGCTCGATGACGAGTGCAAGTTCGTGCGTGAGGTCGATAAGGACCTTCCCAATGCCGAGCGCATTTGGGAGCTGCCCGATCCCAGCGTAAATATCATCAAGGCGAGTATCTTTTGCGATGACGGTGCCGTTATGGACAGCGCTTACGTACTACAGCGCGAACTCGGTCAGCTCTTTACTTTTGCGCCTTCGGGCAACGCGTGGATCGATGCCATGCAGCCCGGCGTGTCGAAGGCCTCGGGCATCGCACAGCTCGCGGAGCATTACGGCATTGGGCGCGACGAGGTCATGGCGTTTGGCGACTCGATGAACGATTACGAGATCATTCGCTTTGTCGGCACGGGTTGTGCGATGGAAAATGCACGTCCCGCGCTCAAGGCCGTTGCCGATCGCGTGGTGGGGCGCAACCGCGACCACGCCGTTCAGCAGGAGCTTCGCCACGTTTTGGAGAGCCTCGCTTAATCCGGCAGATGGGGACGTTCCTTATCTGCCGGCAGTGGGGGACAGTCCTTGCAGCTTTCTCGCGAAGAGTGTCCCCAACGACTAGTCGTTTAAGAACGTCCCCAGTGACTGACCAATGACTAAGCGAGGGCGGCCATGATGGTGCGGGCGACGCCGTCGTGGTCGTTGTCGTATTCGGTGATAGCGTCGGCGGCCTCGCGGTCTTCGAGCTCGGCGTTGATCATTGCCATGCCGTGGCCCGCTGCCTGCAGCATGGGGATGTCGTTGATGTTGTCGCCGAACGCCCAGGCGTCGGCGAGACGCTCGCCCAGATGCTCACATAGCCACGTGAGGGCCGTTCCCTTGGTGGCGCCCTTACCCATGACCTCGATATTCATGGTGTAAGAACGCGTGACCTCAATGCCTCCGAGCGTGTCGAGCGCCGCCGCGATGGCGTCGCGATCGGCCGGGTTGTGCCAGTACATGGCGATGCGTTCGAGCGTCTCGACCTCGTCGATCTTGCTGTCGATATCCATGTCGATCGGTGTTCGTGTGCGCTTAAGCGAAGCCGCGATGTGGGGGTCGCCGCCGCAGAATTCGTCCAGGCGCGTGTAGAGCGAGCGGGGGAGGAAGCACTGCCCGTCCGCAAAGATATCGAAGGTCACATCGTGGCCGGCTGCAATGCTATGGACGCGGTGGGCGATGGCGCGGTCGAGCGGTCGGCTCAAAATGCGCGTGGCACGCGAGACATCGGTGGGCACAACGTCGTCGAGCTGCCAGACGCTGGCACCGTTGGCGCAGACCGCGTAGTGTACGGCGGGGTGGGCGAGGATGGGCTCAAAGATGCCCGACAGAGGACGCCCCGTGCAGGGTACAAACTCAATCCCACGTCGAGCGAGTTCGTCGAGCATTGCCCAGGTGGCGTCGCTCATCTGCTTATCACTCGTCAGCAGCGTTCCATCCATATCGGAAAACACAATCATTCGCTGCAATCCTTTCTACTGGCATAAAAAGCGTGGCCGAGGGCGGTGATGCCCTGGCCACGCTCGGGTTCTATAACGGTCTGCGTCCTAACGATCGGCGAGCGGCTTGTACTCCAGCGGCTCGATAACCGGGCGATACGCGGGACGGATGATGCGGTGCGCGCAGAAGAGCTCTTCCATGCGGTGCGCAGACCAGCCGGCCATGCGGGCGACGGCGAACAGCGGCGTAAAGAGCGTCTCGGGCACGCCGAGCATCTTATAGATAAAGCCCGTGTACAGGTCGATGTTGGCGCAGATGGGCTTGGTCATGCCGTGATCGCGCATCACTTGCGGGGCCAGGCGCTCGATGCGCTCGATGAGTGCGAACTCTTCACCCAAGTCCTTCTTGGCTGCCAGCGAGCGCGCGTAACGGCGGCAGACCTCGGCGCGCGGGTCGCTGAGCGTATAGACGGCGTGGCCCATGCCGTAGATGAGGCCCGTGCCGTCGAAGGCCTGCTTGTCGAGGATCTTGCCCAGGTAGGCCGCGACCTCGTCCTCGTCCTCCCAGTTGGAGACATGCGCGCGGATGTCCTCGTGCATAGACACGACCTTGGCATTGGCACCGCCGTGGCGCGGGCCCTTGAGCGAGCCGATAGCCGCGGCGTAGGCGGAATACGGATCGGTGGCCGAAGACGACAGCACGCGGCAAGCGAAGGTAGAGTTGTTGCCGCCGCCGTGCTCGGCATGCAGCATGAGCATAACGTCGAGCAGCATCGCCTCATCGCGGGTGAACGCCATGCCGCCGCGCAGGACCTGTAGGATGGTCTCGGCGGTGGAGAGACCGGGCGTAGGGTGCGGCACGTGAACCTCGGAGCCGCGAAGCTTGGCGACCGAGGCCATGTGTGCGAAGGCGGCAATGCGCGGGAGACGTGCGAGCATGGAAATGGCGACGTCGATTTCGTGCTCGGGCGTGATCACGTCTGGTTCGGCATCGAAGGCGTAGAGCAGCAGCACGGCGTGCTGGAGCACGTTCATGATGCTCGACGACACCGTGGTCATGGGGAACTCTTTGACGTACTCGTCGCTCAGATGTCTAAAGGCACCCAGGCGCTCGCAGAAGCCGTCGAGCTCTTCCTTGTTGGGCAGCGAACCCGTGATAAGCAGATAGGCGACTTCCTCGTAGCCGTAGCGATTCTCGGCCTGGGCATTGTTGACCAGATCCTCGATGCTGTAGCCGCGAAGCGTGAGCTTGCCCTGATCGGGCACGACCTTTCCGTCGACCTTGTTGTAGCCGTGCACATCCGAGATACGAGTGAGGCCCGCGACCACGCCCGAGCCGTCGGCATTGCGCAGGCCGCGCTTGACATTGTGCTCGACAAACAGGTCCTCGTCATAAGGGTCGGTCGGCAGGCCGTGGTAGAGGCTTTCGCTCTCAGACGAAATCTGGCGGCTTGCTTCGTAATCCAGAACCAGTCGGCTCAAGTGGTCATCGAAGCGGTAATAGATTTTCTTGGCGTCGTAGGCCATGCGCGCTCCTCTCCGGGCCGCATCGGGGTGGCTTGCATGGGCATGCGCGCGTCAGGCTATCCCCAGCGGCTTGCTCGCTACAGGCGGTACATAAAGTTAAAGACGTCCTCGCGCTGGATGGACACGTTAACGCCCGAAAGCTCGCCGGCCTCGGCCAGGGCCTTCTGCAGCTCGGCGAAGTCGAGCTTGGACTCGGCGGTATCGGCCAGCATGGTCATGGTGAAGATGTCCTCGATAATGGACTGCGTGATGTCGCGGATGTCGACGTTGGCCTCGCCCAGGACACGGGTGACGCCGGCGACGATACCGGGGCGGTTCTTGCCAAGGACGGTGATGACGATGCGGGAGGACGAGATCTCGGCCATGGGAAACCCTTTCGCGTGATTGCGGCGCGCGCGGGGCGCTCCGCTACGGTACAGTGTTCACCATTGTACCTGTCTGGCGCAAAAAAGGCGCGCTCGCTGCGGCGTTACATGCCTGCAACATGAGCGTAAGGGGGAAGGCCGTACGGGGAAGAGCCGTCTGGCGCGTGTCCGGCTCGTGTTGGGTTGATTTCCGATCTCAGCCGAACACATTGAGCGGACAGGCCGTTCCCGCAGTCAGCCGAACGCCTCCGACGGCTGATTCCGAACTGGAAGCGGAAGGCATCCCCGCCCTTCGGTAGGGGATACCGCTCCGCGGCGCATGCCGCGGGCGGCGCCCCTATCGGACCACCGTGACCTCAGTTGGGATGGGCCCAGCACTGCCGCGTACTCGGTGAGCTAGAGCCAACTGTTCGTCTTCACGTCGCGTATGGCGATATTTCGGTCGTCCGGCTCGGTGATGCCGTAGCCGAACGCCTGGAGCGTCTCGATGGACTCCTGGGTCCTCTGTTGGAACATGGGACCCGGATCGACCCTCGGCCCGAGGTGCCCGCGCCAAAGGCACGGCGTGGCGCGCAGCATGTTATGGATTTTGGAGATGGGCTCGATGTCGGCGTAGACGTTGAGCGTCGCCATGGCGTCCTTGTGGCCGAGGATCGATTGGAGCGCCTTGATATCGCCGCCTTGGCGGATCCACTGCGTTGCGAACGTGTGGCGAAGGCCGTGGAACGTGATCAGCTCGTCGTTGGTGCCCATGAGGCCGTTGGTCTCCGAGAACGTCTTGAACGCCCTGCGGATATAGCTTGTCGTCGCGAAGGTCGCGCCCGGCTCCGACAGGATGTAGCAGTCCCCGATCTCGACCGCCCCGGTAAGGCCGCGCAAGCGCAGCTTTCCGCAGTCGATCTCGTGGGTCTCCTTCAGGAAGGGGAGTAGGCCGACCGGGTCGATGGGGATACCCCTGGCGTCATGGGTCTTGGTGTCCTTGATGAACGAACCCATTCCCTTCGCGTACGCCACCGAGTGCCTGATCGAGATCAGGCCCGTCTCGAAATCCACATCGCACCACCGAAGGCCGCAGACCTCGCCGATTCGCGTCCCCGTGTGCAGGGCGAGTACGACCGCCCTCTAATCCTCGGCGGACCAATCGAGTCCGAACTCCTTTCGGGCATCCTCTTCGCTCATGACTTCGAGAAGGTCTCCGGGTTGGCAACGAAGGGCGAGGCATAGCTGCTCGAGTGTGTTGAAGCGAATGCCGCGAATATGCCCTTTTTTAATACGGGACAGGTTCACGGGCGTGGTTCCAATCCTTTCGGCAAGTTCGTTCGAGGAAATCTTTCGCTCGGCCATGATCTTGTCGAGGCGAACAATTACGGGCATGGCGTTTCCTTACGCAATCTCGTCGGAGTCGAGGTACAGCTCTCGGGCGTACAAGAAGAGCTGGGAAAGCATGAACAGGACGATGCCGAGAACCAGAGAGGTCCAATCGAATGATGAAGCGATCTCTTGGGCGCCGACGGCCCCCTCGCCGCCAAACATCGAAACGGAGGTTTTGAGTGAGCCGGCGTAGAGGCTGGTGGCAGCTTGAACAACGAAGAGAATGCCGAGCACCTTCAAGCATGTCGCAGACCCTTTCTTGAAGGGGTCTCCGCTCTTGATCGTCCACACGAGAACGGCGCTGAGGATGGTCGTAGCGATACCGATGACGGCAGGGACCAATGTCGAGATCGCAAGGGCTGGATACGCGGGGGAGTCTGCAATTACAGGGTTGTCGAGCACTTCGATTGCTGGCTTTAAGGAGAACGCCACTTGTGCGATGGCGGTGGCGCAAAGGGTCGCAGAGGCTATCGCACATGCGATGCGGAAGGAATGAAGCCGGGGAGTGCGATTGTCGGAACTCATAATAACCTCCGAAGAATTTAAAAAACTCAGGTTACTTTTTAACAGTTTATGTTAAATTGACTTTGCCGGCAAGTAATAAGGGCCGAGCATTTTGTTCGGCCCCTCTGTTCCGACTGGATGAGGTTAAGGTTGGCGATGAATATGCTCAAAATCTCGAAGGCGATCTTTAGGTCGCTTCTCTCCTCCAGGTCGCTCTGTGTTGTCGTTGTTGCGTTGATGGTTCTTTGTGCTCTGCCCGTCTTCAGGAGCGCGGCTGGCATCGACGGACGGGTCGAATACCTCGAGTCGGGAATAACCCGTGTTGAGCAGGAATTGTCAGCATCCTATGCGGATGCGCTTGTGAATGCGGGGGAGGACGGTGTCTATACCTCTTCATCAAGCATGCCCGCGCTTCTGTACCCTCTTGCCGCGGGACGTCTTATCTTGGCACCGCTCTCTCCCCTACTTCCGTTTCTGCAGATATCGGATGGAGAGTACACCTATTATGACGGATCGAAGGAGTACTTGCTATGGGTCGCAACGGCCGTTGCCGTCTCGTTCCTTGCCGCGCGTCTTAACAAACGTGAAAAGCTCATCATCCAGGCACCGATGGGCGAGCTGGGTAGACTTGTTGCATCGAGCGTATGGGCGAGTGTTTTTGCAATGCTTGCCGTCCTCGCCATCAATCTTCCAGGGATAATCGCCGCGCTTGTGAAGAATGGCCCGGGCTCGCCGTTCTATCCGATAGGCTACATTCAATATGCGACTCCGGTTATCAAACCGGCTTGGCTGGTGTTCGCGCAGACGGCCATCTTGCAATTCTTGGTGGCAGCGTTCATCTCGCTTGTCGTTCACCTTGCCGTGAAGATTGCCAATAACCCTACGCTTGGAATCGTGTTCGTATGTGCCCTGATGGGGGTGACGATGGTTCCCGGGTATTACGGAAGATCCATCGCTTTACGTGAGTTCGCCCTGTTGAATCCCCTTACGTATGCGAACACTGAGTTGACCGTCGGCGCCTATAGCCCGTACCCGACAACGCAGATAGTGAATCTGCCTGGACTTTGCTTCGAGCGTGGCGCGATTGCCCTCGTATGCGCAATCGGGATCGAGGTGCTGGCAATTAGCCTGCTTTGCGTTGCTGGAAAGAGCGGCTGCGCGTGCCCGATATCCCCGATTTGTCTTGAGAGAGGTTCCTTCACTGCATCGAGAACGGCAACTCGTTCGAGCGCTTGTGCCTCCGCCGTTGCATACGTAAGAACGATGGGGAAACTGCTCCTGCGTTCTCCTACCCTCGCCGTATGCGCGATTGCAATGTCGACGACGATGCTGGACCCGGCTCTGGTCGAGATGTTTCCTGACGCTGATAACGTTTCCGCTGTTCGGTATAGGGATGGGGAGCTCCGTTCAATAGATCGGTATCTAGAGCAGAACGCTGCGAATATGGACGTCGAGGGCAAAGCGGCCCTGGAAGACATGCGGGATGCTCTTTCGGGTTTCGTGTACGCGCCTATGCCTGCGGAGGGGTTTCGAAGCCTTGCGACGTACGAGCGCGCTCGAGGTGAGCTGGGCGCGGCAGATGCGACTCTCCTGCAATCGATCGGAATCGAGCCGGAGACTCCTTCTCGTGCGGAGGCGCGCGCCCTTCTGCTTGAGTCGATCGCGAGCTTGCCGGACCCCAAGGTTTACGAGTTAAGTACGAAGATGCCCCCATTAATCCTCCTTTCGTATCTCCAGGCAGCGCTTCCCTCCTTATTTTTGCTGTTGCCCGTGGTTGTCACATCGCTCGCGTGCACCCACCTGCAGTGTCGTTCCCTTCTGGTTCTCCAGATCCCCGCAACAGCGCATGTGCGTTTTCTGACGGCTGTTGCGCTGGCTCTCCTGCTTGGCTTGGTGCTGCTTTTGGTGTCGATGGTTCCCGCTGTCGTTGTGTCCGTGATTAAGAACGGTGCGGGTGGATCGGAGTATCCCGTCGCTCTCATTCGGGCGGGAGCTTCGACAACGTCCATGGTGGGGGAGGCGGTGTTGTGCAGTATTCCGTTGCTGGTCATGGCATACGGCGTGATTTCCGTCGTCGCTGCGTTGACAGCAGCGATTAGCCGCAACCCCGTTGTCACCGGAATGGTTTGCGCGGTTCTCTTGGTGTTGGGTTCGTTGAGCGCTCATGTTGAAAGCGTGGGCATGGGCGTCGCGCTGCTGGCTCCATTCGCCTCGTTTGATCCCGCTTCCCAGGTGGGGACGATTGGGTTCCTTGGGCGAGGGACGAACGCGATGCCTTTTGGAGAGGTCGTCGGCGCATCGGGCGCTCTGCTGGTGGTCTTGGGCGCCGTATCTCCGTTGATGGTGCGCCTGAGTGTCCCAAAGATCGAAAGGGGATGATCTCGATGATTGACCTTCAAACGCTGACGATCTCTTATGGAAAGAAGGTGCTCGTAGATTCGGTGAACGCTGAGTTTGCCCCGGGTACGGTCTACGGTCTCGTCGCTCCGAACGGGCATGGAAAGACGACGTTGCTGCGTGCGATGGCAGGTTTGCCGGGTCCTCGCGTGGACGGGAGCATCGTTCTGGATGAGGTGCAGGGTACGGGTGCGAGAGAGGTCCGTTCTATGATCTTCTATGCACCTGGTGAGGGGACGCTGCTGTATCCCGGATTGCGTGCGGAAGATCACCTCAAGATGGTTTGCGATATGTGGCCGCATGCTCGCGATATCGAAGAGATAGTGGAACAAACGCAGATAGGCGAGTTCGCGAAGATGAGGATCCGCACTCTGAGCCAGGGCATGAAGCAGCAGCTTACCCTGGCGATTGCGTATGCGACGGGCGCGCGGTACCTTCTATTAGATGAGCCCATGAACGCGCTCGACCCCAGCAGGGTGGACTTGCATTCCGAGATTCTCAGGAAGCTGGCCGATTCTGGTACGTGCATCATCATGTCATCCCACATCTTGGATTCGGTCGATAGGCTGTGCGATGAGATTCTGTTTTTGAAGGATGGGAGGCTCATTAGAAGCATTCCGCAAGATGATGCTGCGCCGAAGTCTCCTGGATCCCATTTCGCAAAGCCTGCCGGACGCGCCGAGGGTGCGCTAAGCACGTATCGGCGACTCTACGAAAAGGGCGGGTAGAAATGCAAGTTAAAAATCTATGTGGCCAATGTGATACCGTTGAACCCGCATATCGATACCGCTCAGCCATTCGCCTCGCCCCCGTCGCACGTATCTTCATCCGGTCTGTCATTATTAATCTAACGATGCTTTGAGAAATGTAGGTGCTTCTAAATGTACTGTCGACTTCTTCTCAAACTAATCCTAAGAGACAAGGCCGTATGGATTTGTACGCTCGTTCTCGCTGCAGCCTTTTCCGTCCCCATTGCGTTCAATTCACCCATCTACGGGCCCTTCTTTATGAAACAGGGCATGCAGGGCTTTGTCGACGCATTCAATACGCGCGCGCCCCAGGCCAGCGGCACAGACCTATCTCCAGAGCAGCAAAATGACGCGGAGCTTGCAAGATACGCGAACGTCGCCCTTGCCGCTCAAACCGACGCCGCCTTTCTCGATTCTGCCGAGAGCTACTACGCGCTCATGGGCGAAGGCTTCCAATCCGGGTCCATCGTGGGAGACCGAGAGACCAATGACGCAGCGCTCGCATATTGCCGTGCCCTGAGCAGCTCCGGCATCACGGATATCCCAGCCTCCGCAAACGACCTGCCATTCCTTTCCTTCCTGCCTTACGCCATTGCCGCGGCGCCGTCTTTCCTTCCCTTCATCCCCTTCCTTCTCTCGTCGATACTCGTGCTCGGCGCCACAAGGCCCGGGACCCTGGCGGCAAAGGCGCCCGTGCCCAAATTCCGGCGCCTTATCCAGATCGTGTTTTCGATAATCGCCGCGGGGACCGCGATGCTCCTCGCCGGCCTCGCACCCGGGGGCATTTACGCCTTGGCCCTAAACGGCTTCGGGCAAATTGGGTACCCGATCTCCTTCTTCCATGACGGCGCGCTTACCACCACGACCGCGGGAAACGTCTTCACAGCCCTGCTTATCGCGCTTCTTGCGGGCGGAACCTTGATATCCGTTTGCTCCGCCGTCCTATCGACCGCAACGAGGCGCGTCTTCGCGGGCCCCCTTACCTCCGCGTTGCTTGTCGCGGCCCCGGCATTCCCGTTATTGTCCGATTCGGCACTGGGGCATAATGCCGCGCTCGAGCTCCTGCCGCTGGCCGTGTTCTCGCCTATCGAGGCAACGGGTTACGTAGGATGCTTCCCGACAGAATTCATTGGCTCCGGTTCGGGCGGCGCATCGATGCTTGCCGTGGCCCTGGTATACGTCGCGGTCCTTTTCGCGGTCGGCGCCGTTGCGACACGTTCGCCCAAACAGGCTGGACCCGCTAAAAAGCACCATGGGCTTGAGCTCCTGGACGTGAGCGTGGGATACGGGAGCACGACGATACTTTCGATCGGATCGCTTTCCTTGGGCCCGGGAACGGCGGCGGGGCTCGTCGCTCCCAACGGCTCGGGGAAAACCACCCTTCTTGAAGCGCTGTCGGGCCAATTTCCCACCCGCATCCGCTCGGGAAGCCTGTTGGCAGACGGAATCTACCAACGTCGATCAGCCGAATTCGCAGAACTCGTCTACCTGAGCTCTTCGGGCGGCGCGGATCTCTACCCCACGCTATCGGCCCGCGAGCACCTCTCTTTCGTTAGGGAGGCGTGGAAATCGGCCGCCGACATCGACTCGCTCTGCAACTCCCTCGGAATCTCCCCATATCTCGACAAGCCGACCCGTAAACTCTCGACAGGAATGAAGCAGCAGGTAAAGCTTGCCATGGCGATAGCGACCGATTGCCCGTACCTCATCCTCGATGAACCGCTGAACGGCCTCGATCCGGGAAAACGGAAAACCTCCTGCGACGCGATGCGCAGCGAGGTGGAGCGGGGACGCAGCGTGCTCATCTCAAGCCATCTGCTCGACGACCTGGCAGACCTCACCGACTCGTTCTACTTCATCGAGGCCGGCACGCTCGTGGAAAAGACCGAGTCGTCCTCGCAGACGCTCAAGCAGGAATACCTCGATACATACGAGAGATGAATGTGGGGGAGTGTTCGGATGAAGTTGATATTTAAGGTCCAGCTCATGTCGTGCCGAAAAGACCGTGAACCTTTTGTGGGACACGCGGCGCCGTGGTACCATAGCCGAGTTTGTTGTCTTGGTCGGAAACCAAGACGCCTTATGCGCTGATCGGTAACCAGCGCCTGACCAATAAGGAGTCCTACCATGAAGCAGGGTATCCATCCCCAGTATGTCGAGTGCACGGTGACGTGCTCCTGCGGCAACACCTTCAAGACGCACGCTACCGTGTCCGAGATGAAGGTTGAGCTTTGCAACGAGTGCCACCCGTTCTACACCGGCCAGCAGAAGTTCGTCGACACCGGTGGACGCGTCCAGCGCTTCGCCGACAAGTTCGGTGGCGCCGCTGCCGCCCAGCTCAAGAAGGCCGAGGAGGCCAAGGCTGCCAAGGCTGCCAAGGCTGCTGAGGCCGAGGCCGCTCGCAAGGCCGCCGCTGAGGCTAAGGCTGCCGAGAAGGCCAAGCGTGCTGCTAAGTTTGCCGAGGAGGCTGCCAAGCAGGCCGCCGAGGCTCCCGCAGAGGCTCCCGTCGAGGAGGCCGCTGCCGAGGCCGAGACCACCGAGGCCGCTGAGTAAATAGCTCGCCGAGGAATCGCTCGCATTCGTGGCTAAAGGGCCGCGTATCCATTTGGGTGCGCGGCCCTTTTCCTTTATTGGTGCAAGCTAACCCGTCCCCATTGCACCAGATTGGTGCGAAGGGGACGGGTTCGTTTGCACCAAATGGCAGAGATACAGCGTTTTCCCAGATAAAAACTGCCAAAATAAACCAGTCCCCTTTTGGCAGGTTGGTCGTAGTTATTACGTGGCGGTCGAGGTCGACCGTATAGGCCGCGCCTTGTTTGGCTAAAGTACAATCATCTGTGTTTAACTCGCCCGCAGCTGCAACGCGTGGGCGATGGCCAAAAAGGAAAACCACATGGGATTCATGTCAAAGCTGCTGTCCTTTGGATCCGATAAGGACCTTAAGCGCTACTACAAGATCGTCGACCAGATCAACGGTCTTGAGCCCCAGTTTGAGAAGATGACCGAGGAGGAGCTCCGCGGCCAGACCGATAAGTTCCGCGAGCGTTACGCCAACGGCGAGTCGCTCGACGACATGCTTCCCGAGGCCTTTGCCACCGTGCGTGAGGCTTCCAAGCGCACCATGGGCATGCGCCACTTTGACGTGCAGCTCATTGGCGCCATGGCACTGCACGAGGGCCACATTGCTGAGATGAAGACTGGCGAAGGTAAGACCCTCGTCTCCACGTTGGCCGGCTATCTCAACGCTATTGCCGGCAAAGGCGTACACGTCGTTACTGTCAATGATTACCTTGCCAAGCGCGACTCCGAGTGGATGGGCCGCATCTATAAGTACCTGGGCATGACCGTCGGTCTGCTCCAGAACAACATGCCGCTCGAGCTCAAGCGTCCGGCCTACCAGGCAGACGTCACCTACGGCACCAACTCCGAGTTCGGTTTCGATTACCTGCGCGACAACATGGTTACCCGTCCCGAGCAGCGCGTACAGCGCGGCCACAACTACGCCATCGTCGACGAGGTCGACTCCATCCTGATCGATGAGGCCAGGACGCCGCTCATTATCTCGGGCGCTGGCACCAAGTCCGCCAGTACCTACAAGGACTTCGCGCGTGCCGTGCGTGGCCTTGAGCGCGGCGAGGACGTGTCGCACGACATGCTCACCGCCACCGAGGATGCTGAACCCACGGGCGACTACGTCATGGACGAGGCCAAGCATACCATCGCCGCCACCGAGCGCGGCCTTAAGAAAATCGAGCGCCGCCTGGGTATCGATGACATCTATGCCGATCTCTCCGGCCAGCTGGTCAACCACCTGCAGCAGGCGCTGAAGGCCCAGTACATGTTCCACCGCGATAAACAGTACGTGGTCACCAACGGCGAGGTCAAGATCGTCGACGAGTTCACCGGCCGCATTATGGAAGGCCGCCGTTACTCCGAGGGCCTGCACCAGGCCATCGAGGCCAAAGAGGGCGTGCTCGTACGCGAGGAGAACCAGACCCTGGCCACCATCACCCTGCAGAACTACTTCCGTCTGTATGACAAACTCTCCGGCATGACCGGTACGGCGCTTACCGAGGACGCCGAGTTCCGCGAGATCTACAAGCTGCCCGTCGAGGTCATCCCCTCCAACAAGCCCGTGCAGCGCGTGGACCACGAGGACCTGGTGTACCGCACCATTCAGGCCAAGTACAACGCCGTTGCCGACGACGTTGAGCGTCGTCACGCCAAGGGCCAACCGGTCCTGGTGGGCACCGTCTCCATCGAGAGCTCCGAGAAGCTGTCCGCCGCCCTTACCAAGCGCGGCATCGCACACGAGGTCCTCAACGCCAAGCACCATGAACGCGAGGCCCACATCGTTGCCCAGGCCGGACGCTACGGCGCCGTGACCATCGCCACCAACATGGCCGGTCGTGGTACCGACATCTTGCTGGGCGGCAACCCCGACGAGCTGGTGCGCGAGCGCCTGGAGTACGAGGGCCTGACCATGGAGGACGTGACGCCCGAGCAGCTCGAGCAGTTTAACGCCGAGGCCAAGGAGACCTGCAAGGCCGAGCGTGAGCGCGTGCTTGCCGCCGGCGGCCTGACCGTTATCGGCACCGAGCGCCACGAGTCCCGTCGTATCGACAACCAGCTGCGCGGCCGCTCCGGCCGTCAAGGCGATCCGGGCGAGACCCAGTTCTACCTGTCGCTCGAGGACGACCTCATGCGCTTGTTCGGCGGCGACAAGATGGACCGCGTCTCCAAGATGATGGTCACGGCCGACATGGGCGACGACATGCCCATCCAGCACAAGATCATCTCCAAGGCCGTCGAGAGCGCCCAGCACAAGGTCGAGAGCATCAACTTCTCCATGCGTAAGAGCGTCCTTGAGTACGACGACGTCATGAACAAGCAGCGCCAGGTCATCTACGCCGAGCGCAATAAGATTCTGGACGGCAAGGACCTGACCGACCACATCACCGAGGTCATGCACGACACCGTGTACCGCTGCGTGCAGGAGTTCTGCACCAAGGACAGTCACGATGGCGAGCGCGACCTGGAGGGCCTGCGCAAGTGGGTTGTGGAGCTCACCGGCCACATTGATACGCCGAAGTTCCCCGACGAGGATTATGAGGCCCTGGCTACCGATGTCCTGGCTTACGTAGAGAAGTGCTACAACATGAAGGCCGAGCGCTTGGGCGAGGACCTGATGCGCGAGCTCAACACCCAGGTCATGCTGCGCGTCATCGATACCCGCTGGATGAACTACCTGCAGGAGATGGACTACCTCAAGACCGGCATCGGCCTGCGCGGCTTTGGCCAGCGCGACCCGCTGGTCGAGTACAAGACCGAGGCCTACGGCGCGTTCCAGATGCTCGTCGACACCATGTACGAGGATTACCTGCGCACGGTTCTGCGCATCGAGATCAAGGCTGCCCCGCGTGCCGTGGAGCACAAGGAGGAGCCCGCGCTCGAGGGCGCGCGCTTCTCCGGTCCTGCCGAGGTCGATGGTGACAACGGCGACTCGGTGCTGCGCAAGCAGGCACAGGTGCAGGCCCGCACGGCTGTCCAGGGTGGTCCGGCTGCCGTCAACAACGGTGGCAAGGTGACCACCTATCGCAAGTCCGAGAGCGACGATCCGTACGTCAACGTGGGCCGCAACGACCCGTGCCCCTGCGGTAGCGGCAAGAAGTTTAAGTACTGCCACGGCAGGAATCGTTAATGGCTGAGGCTTTAGAGGTAACGCCCGCCGAGCTGGACGCGTTTGCGGACCGGCTCGGTGAGGTCGAGTCGTATCTCCACTTGGACGAGAAGCGTACCCGCGTGACCGAGCTCGAGGCCAAAAGTGTTGCCCCTGGCTTTTGGGATGACGCCGACGCCGCTCGTGCCACCATGGAGGAGATCGCTCGCACCAAGGAAGATATCGCTGCCGTGGACACCGCGCGCGGCGAGCTTTCCGATGCCCGCGCCGCGCTGGAGCTTGCCGAAGAGATGGGGGATGACCCCGACGCCGCCGCATTGCGCGAGGAGGCTGCCGCTACGGCAGAACGCCTGGCCCGCGCTATCGACGAGCTTGAGCTTTCGAGCTGGTTTACCGGTGAGTTCGATCACGGCGATGCTATTGTGACTATCAAGCCCGGACAGGGTGGTCTGGAGGCCCAGGACTGGACCTTCATGCTCTTTAAGATGTACATGAAGTACTGCCAGCGTCGCGGCTGGAAGGTCACCATCAACGACTGTCCCGCAGCCGAGGTCATCGGCATCGACCGCGCGACCTTTACCGTCGAGGGCAAGGACGCATTTGGCATGCTGCGCGCCGAGGCCGGCGTCCACCGCTTGGTTCGCATTAGCCCCACCGACGACAAGAAGCGCCGCCAGACCACGTTTGCCGGCGTCGAGGTCATCCCCGTGCTACCCGATGATATCGACATCGAGATCAGCCCCGATGACATCCGCGTGGACGTGTACCACGCGAGCGGCCCGGGCGGTCAGGGCGTCAACACCACCGACTCCGCCGTGCGCGTGACGCATTTCCCCAGCGGCATTGTGGTTACCTGTCAAAACGAGCGCAGCCAGATTCAGAACAAGGCTGCGTGCATGCAGATCCTCAAGGCCCGCCTGTACGAGATTGAGCTCGAGAAGCGCGCCGAGGCCCTGGATGAGATCCGCGGACCCAAGACCACGATTGGTTTTGGCAACCAGATTCGCAGCTACGTGCTCTACCCGTACCAGATGGTCAAGGACCTACGCACGGGCGTGGAGACCAGCAATGTCGAGGCCGTCCTTGACGATGGCGACCTGGACCCGTTTGTTATTGGCTACCATCGCTGGGCCACTGGCAATGCCGACGCGGAGACCCCATCTGCATAAACCGCCCGTTTTATGTGGAAATGGATAAAACCCTCCGAGCAGGGTGGTTTTGTATCCAAAGCAAACCCTGCGCAGGGGTGGTTTTTGTTCGGCGAATCGGTAGAATCGAATACAGCAAGAAGTTCGAAGCGCATCCGTTTGGGTGCGCTTTTTTGAGGGAGGTAGCATGGCATATCGTCTGGACATCAAGCGCATTCTTTCGATGAACTTCTTTCACGACCTGCCCCAGATCATGTTGGGGTGTGCCTTGGCCGCCATCGCGACCGACCTGTTTTTGATTCCCAACGGTCTTGCCGCCGGTGGCGTTACGGGCCTTGCCACCATTATCCAGGCGGTCGGCGCGGCGCGAGGCGTGTCGCTTCCCGTTGGTATTCAGACGATCGTGATGAACGCCTTGCTGTTGCTGGTCGTTATGCGCGAGGGCGGCATGTTCTACGTGGTGCAGACCGCGACGGGCTTTGTGCTGCTGGGCTTCTTTACCGATCTGTTCGTCCCGTTTGTAGCGCCTCTGGCACATGCAGACCTGATGCTTCCCGCTATGTGGGGCGGCATTATCACGGGCATCGGTTACGGCATGGTGTTGCGCGCCGGCGCCAACACCGGCGGCTCGGACACGATTGGCCAAATCATCTCGCGTAACACCTCGCTGCCGGTGGGCTCGACCGTCATGGCAATCGACGTTGCCGTATGTGCAGCATCGGCGCCGGTCTTCTCGCTCGAAAATGCTCTGTACGCAGGACTTTCGATGGTGATTAGCGGCTATGTGATCGATGCCGTGGTCGATGGCGGCAATAAGCGTCGTATGGTACTCATCATCTCGGACAATTTCCCCGATATCGCGGCCGACATCATGTATGGTCTGGGACGCGGCTGCACCAAGTTTAGGGCGACTGGCATGTACTCGGGTGCCGAGAAGCCGGTGATCATGGTCATTGTGAGCCGCCGCGAGCTCAATACGCTCAAGACGATCGTGCGCGAGCGCGATCCTCATGCCATCGTGACGGTTGCCGACGTTACGGAAACCTTCGGTGAGGGCTTCAAGGACATTAACGCGTAGGGCCGACCGCGTCCCATCCAAAAGACGTTCACATTGATAAACCGTTTCATCAGCGGTTCTGCCTGCTAAATTGTTCAAATAATGATAAAAACTCTGGTAAAGCTTCCAGTTTCCAGCATAATGAAGGACGTACGTGCATCGCGGCTGGGTTGGGACGACCTTCTGTGCCGTGCGCATCTTGTCTAAAGAGGATGAAAGGAAGGCACAATGAGCGACGAAGAGCTCAAAAAGGTTGCCAACGAGGTAAGGAAGGGCATCGTCACCGGCGTGCACGCTGCCAAGTCCGGCCATCCGGGCGGTTCGCTCGGCGCTGCCGACATCATGACCTATCTGTACTTTGAGGAAATGAACGTCGACCCGGCCGATCCCCGCAAGGCCGACCGCGATCGCTTTGTGCTTTCCAAGGGCCACTGTGCTCCTGGTCTGTACGCTGTGCTCGCCGAGCGCGGGTTCTTCCCCAAGGAGGATCTTGAGACGCTGCGCCACATCGGCAGCCACCTGCAGGGCCATCCCAACATGAACGACACTCCGGGCGTTGACATGTCCACCGGTTCGCTCGGCCAGGGCATCTCCGCCGCCGTGGGCATGGCCGTTGCCGCCAAGCACTGGGGCGATACTTACCGCACCTACGCCCTGCTGGGCGATGGCGAGAGCGAGGAGGGCCAGGTCTGGGAGGCCGCCATGTTTGCCGGCAACCAGCAGCTCGACAACCTCTGCGTGATCGTCGACCACAACGGCCTGCAGATCGACGGTCCCGTCGAGGAAGTCAACGACCCCATGCCGCTCGCCGACAAGTTCCGCGCCTTTAAGTTCCACGTGGTGGAGCTCGCCGACGGCAACGATTTCGACCAGATTCGCGCTGCCTTTGCCGAGGCTCGCGCCACTAAGGGGCAGCCGACTGCCATTATCGCGGAAACCACAAAGGGCAAGGGCGTCTCCTTTATGGAGAACCAGGTTGGTTGGCACGGCAAGGCCCCCAACGATGAACAGTTTGAGCAGGCCATGGCAGAGCTCACGGCCGCCGGAGAGGAGCTCTAGGATGGCAGACGTCAAGAAAATCGCCACGCGCGTAAGCTACGGCGAGGCCCTCGTCGAGCTCGCCAACGAGCACGATGACTTTGTGGTCCTCGACGCCGACCTGGCCGCCGCCACGCAGACCGGCAAGTTTAAGGCCGCTTGCCCCGATCGCTTCTTCGATGTGGGCATTGCCGAGAGCAACCTGATGGGTGTTGCCGCCGGTATCGCAACCACCGGTCGCGTTGCCTTCGCGAGCACCTTTGCCATGTTCGCCGCCGGTCGCGCCTTTGAGCAGGTTCGTAACTCCATCGGCTACCCGCACCTCAACGTCAAGATCGGTGCCACGCACGCCGGTATCTCGGTGGGCGAGGATGGTGCCACGCACCAGTGCTGCGAGGATATCGCCCTCATGCGCGTCATCCCCGGCATGACTGTGATCGTTCCTGCCGACGACGTCGAGGCCCGCGCCGTGACGCGCGCCGCCTACGAGTGCGACGGTCCGGTGTACATGCGCTTCGCCCGTTTGGCCTCGCCGGTTATCAACGACCCCGAGACCTATAAGTTCGAGTTGGGCCGCGGCATTGTCATGCGCGAGGGCGCCGATGCGACCATCATCGCCTGCGGCCTGATGGTCGGCGAGGCTCTCGAGGCCGCCGAGCAGCTTGCTGCCGAGGGCATCGACGCCGAGGTCATCAACATGCACACCATCAAGCCCATCGATGCCGACCTGATCGTCAAGAGCGCCACCAAGACCGGCCACGTCGTGACCGTCGAGGAGCACTCTGTGATCGGTGGCCTGGGCAGCGCCGTTGCCGATGTCCTGTGCGAGCAGTGCCCGGCGCCGCTCAAGAAGATCGGTGTCAACGACACGTTCGGCGAGTCCGGCCCGGGTGCCGAGCTCTTGCACAAGTATGGCCTGGACGCCGCCAACATCGTGGCGACCACCAAGGAGTTCTTGGCATAAGGCAAGACGGATCTCAAGGACTGCTTCGCCAGAACTATAAAACTGCTTCGCCAGTACTATGGAAACCCGGCAGGGGCGCTCTCTTGGAGAGCGCCCCTGTTTCAGTTGCGGTGAAATAAGGACTGATTAGGGCTTTTAACTGCTAAAACGGGGGTGCGGACGATTTCTTGGACCGCGCCTAGGCGTATCCAAGCTTCCTGCGGTACTCCATCGGGCTCAGCCACCCGAGGGACTTCTTGATCCGCTCCTCACGATAGTACACGAGGTAGGCCTCGAGCCTCCCCATGAACTCCTCGGCCGTCACGCCCTCCCAGTCCCTATAGCGGAAGAACTCGTTCTTGAGGCGCCCGAAGAAGCCCTCGCAGGCCGAGTTGTCCGGGCTGCAGCCCTTCGCGGACACGCTCCTGACCAGGCCGTTCTCCTCGCAGATCCCGATCCACTCCGGCCAGCGGTAGTGGCCGCCCCGGTCCGAGTGGATCGTCGTGCGCGCGCCCGCCGGCCTCGCCGCGCAGGCCTTGAGCAGGCTCGAGTTCGCGAGGCGCTTGTCGGGGTGCAGCCCGACCGACCAGGCGACGGGCATCCCGTCGAAGCAGTCGATGACCGGGCTCAGGTAGACCTTCTCGCCGCCCGGGAGCCTGAACTCGGTGATGTCGGTGAGCCACAGCCGGTTGGGCCCGTCGGCGCGGAAATTCCTGTTCACGAGGTTCTCCGGCGCCTTGGAGACCTCGCCGGCGTAGGAGCTGTAGCCCCGGGCGCGCCTCTTGTTGTAGACGACCTCGAGGCCCTCCTCGCGCATCACGCGGGCCACGCGCTTCTCGCTGGCGCGGACGCCCTCGCGGCGCAGGCGCGCCCAGACGGTGCGGTACCCCCAGCGCCCCGAGCCCTCGCGGAAGATGCGCACCACGCGGCCGCGTATGTCGGCGTCGCGGTCGCGCGGCGCGGCGACGCGGGGCCTCCAGTACTCATAGGAGCTCTTCGATATCCTCAAGAAACCTGTGATCGAGCGGAGGGGCAGGGCGGTCGCCCGCCTCAATCTCTCGCCGAGCTCGCACTTGCTCCTGTTCGAGATCGAAGCCGGGTCCCACCCTTCCGCCTTTAGGTCGGCCAACACCGCCCCGAGCAGCAGGTTCTCTATCTGGTCCTCGTTGAGCCCGGCGAGCGGGCCGGTCGCGGGCGGGGCGTAGGTCGACTTGTCGGGGCCCAAGCTGGCCTCCTTCCGTGGCGGTTTCCTCGCCACGATTCTACAGCCCCCGCCGGTGTAGCTGCGCGGGAGGTGCCCCGTCGCCCACTTCTTGGCCGCGCTCACCGTGACCCCCGCGAACTCCGCGGCGGCGGTGGGCCCCATGCCGTCCTCCGTCGCCAGGAGGAAGAGCTCGACCTTCTCCCTGCTGTACATGCGAACCTCCAGTCCGGACCGCCCCGCGGTCCAACTTTCTGTCCGCACCCCCAACAGTCCCTATTTCACCGCAACTTCTGAAGAGGCTGTATCAAGCAGGATTTCTATTGGGATAAGGGCCCATTCCAGCCACGTTCAATTCAGCCCCCAAGCATGGCGCTGCTGCACTTAAGCAAAACGCAGCGACCCCTTAGTTACCGCAGGCTGGGCACAGGGTTACTCTCCAAATCTTTCCGCAGGACGGAGGAGCCCCTGCCGCGCGAAGCGCGCAGCGGGGGCTCCGACATGTCCGAGGACGATTTGGAAAGTAACCCTGTGTCCGGCCGGAGGGACCCAAACACGGCCATGCTTCTTATGTGCAGCAAAGCTAATGCTGCTAAAATATTAAGCGCTCATGTAGTTTAAACGCACGACGATAAGGAGCACCAGTGGGTAACCACTTCCGTACCTCCGGTGCGGGCGATGATGCCCCCAAGACGCAGGCAGGCGTCCAGGGCAGTCGTTTCGCCACTCCGGATTCAGAGGGCCAGCCTGTTGCTCAGGCCCCCGCTCAGCCGGCAGATCAGGCACAGCCGGCATCCGATCCCTTTGCCTACAATCCAACCAGCGATGTCGCGCTTTCCGGCACGGCGGGTTTTGAGCCCGTTCAGGCCGTGACCGCTCGCGTGGAGCAGCCTCAGGCTGGTGCCGCCACGCCGCAGCCTACCATGGCCGGCATTCCCGACCCCTTGGCCCCTGCGACGCCGGCTCCTCAGCCTGCGCAGTCCGGTCTCTTTGCCGCTATTCCCGACCCCACGCAGCCTGCTGCCCCGGTGGTCGAGAGCGATCAGGCAGCCGAGGTCGCAAGCCTCGATAACGCGCTCAACAACCCCGATTTTACGTCGGTGTTTGCGCCCATCGATCCGCAGGCCAGCCGCAAGAAGATGGCCAAGCAGGCCGGTGTCGAGCCCGTCATCCTTATGGAGCATGTCACCAAGATCTATCCGGCACAGCCCAACAAGCCTGCACTCGACGACATCAACATCGAGATCTATCCGGGCGAGTTCGTCTTCCTGGTCGGTCACTCCGGCTCGGGTAAGACCACGCTGCTGTCGACGCTCAACCGTGACGTCAAGCCGACGAGCGGCCGCATCCTGGTTGCCGGTCAGGACCTCATGAAGATCAAGAACCGCAAGGTTCCGTTCCTGCGCCGCCAGATTGGCGCCGTGTTCCAGGACTTTAAGCTTCTGCCGCAAAAGACCGCCTACGAAAACGTGGCGTTTGCCCTGCAGTGCATCGGCAAGCCCAAGGGCGTCATTCGCAGCCAGGTGCCCGAGGTGCTGCGTCTGGTCGGCCTGGCCGATCAGATGGACTCGCTGCCCGACCAGCTTTCCGGTGGCGAGCAGCAGCGCGTTGCCGTCGCCCGCGCTATGGTCAACCGTCCGCCGCTGCTGATCTGCGACGAGCCGACGGGCAACCTCGACCCGGCGATCTCGCTGGGCATCATGAAGCTGCTCGAGCGTATTAACCGCACCGGCACCACCGTGATCGTCGCCACGCACGACCGCGAGATGGTCGATAGCATGCACCGTCGCGTGATCGCCCTCGAGGGCGGCCACGTTATTCGCGACCAGGAGAGGGGAGGTTACGGCAACTATGGCACCAACTAACGTGGGCTACTCCTTCAAAGAGGCAATCAGCCACTTCTTCCGTAACTGGACTACCTCGCTCGGCGCCGTCATCACGATCTTCCTTTCGCTGTTTATCATCGGCCTGTTCATTATGGGTTCCGCGATGCTGAACTCCGTGATCGGTACCGTCGAGGATCAGGTTGTCATTAATGCCTTTATTAGCGATGACGCCGATCAGGCAGACATCCAGGCCTTTGAGGCCGAGCTCAAGACGTGGAGCAACGTCAAGTCCGTGACCTATAAGGATAAGGACGACGCGCTGGCCGAGTACACGAGCAAGATGTCGGGTAACGCCGACGCCACCATGAGCGCGCTCGACGGCCAGAACCCGCTGCCCGCCTCGTTTGCGATTGAGATGGACGATCCGTCTCAGGTCGAGAGCACGGCCAAGAAGCTCAAGAAGGATGCCGATTTCCAGAAGATCGCGGATGACGGCGACGTCAACGCGAGCGTGCTGTACGGCCAGGAGGAAGTGAGCCGCCTGTTCCAGGTGACCAACTACATCCGCATCGCCGCCGTGGTGCTCGTTGGCCTTCTGACTTTTATCGCATTCATCTTCATCAACAACACGATTCGCCTGTCCATTACGGCGCGTCGTCGTGAGATTGCGATTATGCGTCTGGTCGGCGCCAGCAACGGCTTCATTCGTGGCCCGTTTATCACCGAGGGCGTACTGCAGGCCATTTTGGGCTCGCTGCTTTCCATCGGCGTTCTGGAGCTGCTGCGCAATCTGATGATTCCGCGTTTGCAGGAGAGCATCGGCTGGATGTCGTTTGCCCTGCCGATGCAGTACTACCTGGTGACCTATGCTGCGCTGATTCTGGTCGGCGTGATTATCGGCCTCTTTGGTTCTGCCATCGCCATGCGTCGCTACCTGCGCGTGTAGGCATGCCTGGAATTCATCCCTTCCAACGGGTCGTCTCTTATGGGGCGGCCCGTTTTTTGATCCCTAGGGGACGGCAGGAAAGCGAATCATTTGGGTAGACTCTTTGGAGTTCGCAATCGATAGTTAGGAGGCGCCATGGGGCGCAATAACAAGCATAAGCGTGGAGCTCGCAATAAGCGCGGGCCGGTGCGCAGCGAACGCCGTCCGAGCCTGACCGGGCGCGTGCAGCTCCATGAGCACAGTGCCTATGTCATAACCGAGAATGGCGACTACAAGGTCATGGGTCGCGGCAAGCGTGAGATCATGGACGGCGATACCGTTGCCGTGAGCATTAAGAACAGCCCGCACGGTGAGCGGCGCGCCGTGATCGAGGGCGTGGTTGAGCGTGCAGCCATAAGCGTGGTGGGTACGTACCAGACCGCCGGTCCGCTCGGTGTGATCGAGCCGCTCGATTCGCGCTTGAAGGCCGACTTCTTCATTTTGCCCGAGGATACCTCGGCGGATCGTCTGGGTGTCCACCCGGGTGATGCCGTTGTCGCGCGCATTTTGACCTACCCGACGCGCCTGGAATCGGGCACCGTGACGATCGAACGCCGCATTGGCGGAGATGACGCGCCCGATTTGGGCGTTCAATATGTGATGGCGCGTTACGGCTATACCGATAGCCATCCCGAGACCGCGCTAGACGAGGCCGAGGGGCTTTCGCTCGATGTGTCCGCGGCGCTTAAGGACCCGCTCCGCCGCGATCTGCGCGACCGCTTTGTCATCACGATCGACCCGGTCGACGCGCGCGACTTTGACGATGCCATTTCGCTGGAGCGCACGCCCGAGGGTGGCTACAAGCTGGGTGTGCATATCGCCGACGTTTCACACTATGTGGCTTGGGACGGGCATATCGATCTTGAGGCTCGCCATCGTACGACATCGGTGTATCTGGCCGATCGCGTGCTTCCCATGCTGCCCGAACGCCTGTCCAATGACCTGTGCTCGCTTCGCCCTGACGAGGACCGTCTTGCGTTTACCGTTGACATTGAGCTCGATGCACAGGGTCGCGTGCGGCATTACGATCCGTACCCCAGCGTGATTCGCTCGCGTGTGCGTATGGACTATGACGGCGCCGAGGCGCTGCTGGTGCGTGCCGGCGCGGTGGAGTATGGGGTGCTGGAGGGTGCCGCCGAGGATGTTGCGGCTGCCGAGGCCTCGCGCGAGGAGGCGCTTGAGCGTGGGCTTGCATGCGAAGAGGCAGCCCGCGGCTATAACGTCGACCTGGGTGATTTTTTGGTTGCCGCCAACGAGCTTGCGGAGCTCCGCCGCCGCATTCGTCGCGCGCGCGGTTCGGTCGACTTTGATACGGCCGAGATCCGCGCGCTCTTGGACGAGGACGGTGTGCCCGTGCAGATCGTGGCCCGCGAGCGTTCGTGTGCCACGTCGCTTATCGAGGAAGCCATGCTGCTCGCCAACGAGTGCGTTGCAGAGTGGCTGGCGGACCGTGATATCGAGGCCTGCTATCGCGTGCATGAGGATCCGAGCCCCGATAGCCTGCACGGTGCCGCCGTTGCGCTGGCGCAGCTAGGCATCATCGACGATCGCCGTGCTGCCGGTATTGCCCTGGGGAGCCCCGATGAGCTGCAGGCTGCAGTTGATGCTGCCGCCGGTACGGCCAACGCACCGCTCGTCAACACGCTGCTTCTGCGCAGCATGCAGCGCGCGCTGTACAAGCCGCGCAACGAGGGCCACTTTGCGCTCGCCGCGCCGTGCTACTGTCACTTTACGAGTCCCATCCGTCGCTACCCCGATCTGGTGGTGCACCGCGTGCTCAAACTGCAGTTGGCCTATGAGCAGCTCGGCGGCAAGGACGCCTTGGTCCGTACGCCGCGGCTGATCGGCAAGGGGCGCGAGTCGCTGCCGCGCATTCTGCCGCAGATCTGCCGCGCATGTAGCGATGCCGAGCGCGCGGCAGATGCCGCCAGCCATGCGACGCAAAAGATCAAGATTGCCCAGTACTATGAGGACCGTTTGGGTGAGCGCTATGCCGGAACCGTCTCGTGGGTTAGCAGCATGGGCCTCTTTGTGCGCTTGGACCTAACACAGGTCGAGGGCCTGGTTTCAATTAAGAGCCTGAGCAACGAGTGGTTCGAGTTCGACGAGGACGCGCTTACGCTGACGGGCGCCGACACGGGGACTCGCTATGAACTGGGCCAGCGCGTGATTATCGAGGTCTCGCGCGTCAATACCACGCGTGGACACTTGGACTTTAAGCTTATCCATTAGCTAAATCCCGACTCGTGGCGAGAGAGCGGAGGGCGGTCTTTCGGGGCCGCCCTCCGCATTTGAATAGTGGCTACCTTGCCGTCTGCTCGGCCGCCCGCTTACCTGCTATTTGAGAGGTAAAACCTACCAAAATAAACCTGTCCCTTTTGGCAGGTTTACAAGAAAGCGGGGATGAGATGGCGACGGTGTACGGGTATGCGCGGGTGAGTTCGCGCGATCAGAATCTGAATCGGCAGCTGGATGCGCTGGGCGCCTATGGCGTGGGCTCAGCGAATATTTATGCCGACCATGCGAGCGGCAAGGACTTCGATCGACCGCATTATCGCGAGCTGTTGCACGTCCTGGGAGACGGGGACGTGCTGGTGGTGCTTTCTATCGACCGACTTGGTCGTAATTACTCCGAGATTCTTGAGGAATGGCGACGCATTACCAAGGAGCTCGGGGTTGCCATTGTGGTGTTGGACATGCCATTGCTTGACACGCGCGCTAGGGCCAGCGGCGCGCCGGATGTGACCAACACCCTGATTGCCGATATTGTGCTGCAACTGCTGAGCTACGTGGCGCAGGTGGAGCGCGAGAATATCCATCGGCGCCAGGCGGAGGGAATTGCAGCGGCGCGGGCGCGAGGGGTTCGTTTCGGTCGACCTCGCAAGCCGTGCCCTCCTCAGTTTGAGCTGGTGCGCGATAGCTATGAGGCAGGCGATATTACCCGCAGCCAGGCAGCAAAGTGCCTGGGCGTGTGCGTGGGGACGTTCGATCGCTGGATGCGCGAGGCGGGGTAGGGGTTTTGCGTCGCTTTGTCGCTTCCTGTTGCGATTCAAATTTTGATACGGTGACGATGCCATTCGGGGCTACACTCGCTGATATTCAAAAAAGGAGGTTGGCCCTTGGCGCGCGTAAAACAAATAATCGGATGGACCGCAATTGTTCTGTTCGTTGCAACGCTGGCGGGCATCTGGGTGCTGACGGAGCAAAATGCGGTGGAGACGTCGTTGCTGAGCGAGTCCACCGCGCGTGTGGTGGAGGGTCAGGCTACGGGCGTTCAGGCTGCTGATGCCACGGGTGAAGCCCAGACAGAGAACGGAATGATCGGGGGCGCCGATTCGGCTGCCTCGAATGTCCGGTCTGGCCGACTTACTTCCATTCGCATGTGGGTGGGCACGAACGTCCGTCGCGTTGCCCATACCGTAGAGTTTTTCTTCGTCGGATTGTTCGCCTCGGTGATCGTGGTCTGCTTTTCCAGGCGTCCATGGAGTGTGTGTTCCCGTTGCGTGCCTGTGTTTCTCTTTTGCGCTGCCTGCTCCGTTGGCGACCAGGTGCATAAGATCTTTGTTCCCGGCAGGCATTTCGACGTTATCGATTTAGGATTCGATGCTGCGGGCTATGTCACCGCCATGCTGTTGGTATTGCTGGCAGCGGCGTTGGTGCGCCATGTGACTCGGCCGATCGGCGCCCATGCGAGGCGCTAGCCTTAAGACGAGACATCGCGACTGCCTATGCTTCGACATTGACTACAATAACGGCTGCAATCGCGAGTGGTCGTCGATGTGCAGTTTTCCAGACACCTGTTTTCTCTAAGAAAGGAAATCCCATGGCGGTATTGTTTGTTGAATATCCCAAGTGCTCGACCTGTAAGAAGGCCAAGGCATGGCTGGACGAACATGGGGTAGAGTATATCGATCGCGATATCGTTTTGGACAATCCCACGGCTGATGAGCTTGCGACCTGGATTGCTCGTTCGGGGCTGCCGGTGCGGCGCTTCTTTAATTCGTCGGGCATGAAATATCGAGAGCTGGGCCTGAAGGCGCGTCTGGATGCGGGCATGACGGATCAGGAGTGCTACGAGCTGCTGGCGACCGACGGCATGCTGGTCAAGCGTCCGCTGCTGGTGGGCGACGACTTTGCGATTCCTGGGTTTAAGGAAGCGACCTGGACCGAGGTGCTGCTGTAGTGGCTGCGGAAAGTGCGTCCCGTTTTGAGCTCGGATTCCGGGACGCAGTTTCCGGTTGAAGGGGCTAGCGGAAACCGTATCCCAGTTTGAGCGCGAAATCTGGGATACGGTTTCCGTTTGGGGCCTCTAGGGGAAAGCGCGTCCCGTTCTGGACGTAAATTCCGGGATGAGCTTTCCGGTTGGCGGGCATGCGCACTATCCCGGCTGGCGGGCATATGCGCTAATCCTCAAGCTGTGCCCATTCGTGCGGATCGTAGACCTTTACGTGCTTGTTGGGCTTGCCGCTCCAGTACTCCTCGTCCATAAAGGGCAGATATGCCTGAATGCCGGGGCAGATAAAGGGAATCCGCTGCTGTTGCAGTCGCTCGCGCTGGCGCTGCTCCAGGTGCGCCTCGGATATGACGGTCGGCATGCCGGACAGCTCGACGAGGCTTGCCTGGATTCGCTTAAGGTCGGGGAGTCCCGCGTGCCATGACATCCGCATGATTAAAAAGGATGCACGGCGGTATTTTGCCTGCACCACAGTAATGGCGGGGCGTAACGTGGGGTGAATTTTGTCCCGTTCGGGCCAAAGGTCGGCAGTGATCTCGAGGCCCAGGGTCTCCCATAGGTAATCAAGCTCTTCGTCCATGGCGCCTCGATATCTACGCGATCATTGATACTTCGATTGTGTTGCCTGGTGCTATCGTTTTCACGGTAGAATCTGCCAACGGTTGACGGCTACCGCTCACGGCGTTTTGCCCTTCGTGTACAGCGGTTGGCTTCACAGGTCCTTCACGGGTTGGACTAAATTAGGCCAATTTGACTGAATTTCAAAAAAGTCAAAATTGGGGCTTGCGTCACGGCGAGACTTCCCGTATATTTCTTTCTTGCGCAAAGGCACAGCCGAGCGCAGCGATGCAGTCATTGGGATGTCGTCTAATGGCAGGACAGCGGATTCTGGTTCCGTCAATGGGGGTTCGACTCCCTCCATCCCAGCCATTGCATTTGCTACATATGGCCCGTTCGTCTAGCGGTTTAGGACGCCGCCCTCTCAAGGCGGAGATCACCAGTTCGAATCTGGTACGGGCTACCAAAATTGAACGCCCGGGCCTCGTAAGAGACCCGGGTTTTGTGTATTGACCGTATATACGGCGCCTGCCGTGTTTCGCTCAGATCGAGGAGTAGCCATGGATCTGCCCATCAGCTTGCAAGACATCACGTATGCCGAGAACTATCTGGCGCAGGGCGACCTGGCTACGGCGACGCCGCTGCTGGAGCGTCTGGTGGAGCTCGCCGAGGAGTATATTGATGCTGAGTGCAAGACGGAGGAGAAGCGTCAATACTTTAGCTTCGATAGCAAGTTTGAGCGCTTGGCCTATCGCCGCGTGGAGAAGGATCCGCGCGAGCTCGTGCAGGTCGAGGTGCCGTTTGACCGCCTGTACTCTGACATGGCGTTTGCCTACATTCGCCAGCAGGATTATGTGAGCGCTCGTAATGCCCTGATGCAGGCTGTGCGTTGGGACCCCATGAACTGCAACTATCGCTTGGATTTGGCCGAGCTGTTCCGCGCACTCGAGGACAAGCAGGAATGGGCATCGCTCTCGTTCTCGGTGCTGGAGCGTGCAAGTGATGGCAAGTGCGCCGCCCGCGCTTACGCCAATCTAGGTCAGTACTTCTTGGAGCCCGAGACCGAGAACGTTTCGGCTGCCGTGGGCTGCGCGCGTCTGGCGCTGCGCCTGGCGCCCAACGATGCGCATACGACGCGCCTGCTCAACAAGATCCATACCACCTATCCGGATGCCGCCGATGAGAGCGACGAGCACGTGATGGGTGAACTGGCCCTGCAAGGCGTTCCGACCTCGCCTTCGGCCGAGATTGCCATCTGCCTGATTATGTGCGCGACCGATGCCGCAAGCGACGGCGACAAGCAGGAGGCGACGCGCCTGACGGTGCGTGCTCGCGACTTGGTGGGCGAGGAGGCCTGCGCGGCGATTATTAAACTGGTGCGCGAGAGCGATGCCGAGCTCAATGCCGAGCGCAAGGCAAAGCGCGAGGCTGCGGGCTCAAACGCCGATGGCGCCAAGGAGGCCGGCGATGCCCAGTAAGCGCGAGCGCAAGCTCATTTCCAAGAATCGCTCGGCGCATCACGAGTACTTTATCGATGAGACATTTGAGTGTGGCATTGAACTGAGCGGCACCGAGGTCAAGTCGATTCGCGAGCGCGCCTGTCAGATCACTGACACTTTTGCGCTGATTCGTGGCGGCGAGTGCTGGCTCGTCGGACTGCATATCCACCCTTATAGCCATGGTGGCGTGTGGAATCGCGATCCCGACCGTCGGCGTCGTCTGCTGCTGCACCGCAAGGAGATCGACTTTCTTGACGGCAAACTTCGCAACCGTGGTTATGCGCTGGTTCCGTTGGAGCTCTACTTTAATACCGACGGCCGCGTAAAGCTGCTGCTGGGTCTGGGTCGCGGCAAGAAGCTCTACGACAAGCGCGAGGACATGGCCAAGCGTGATGTCCAACGCGAGATCGACCGCGCCCTCAAGGAACGCAACCGGTAGGCGCTCTATATAAGTTGCGGTGAGATACGGACTGTTTTGCCTGTTTGAGGGGCTATTCAGTCCCTATTTCACCGCAACTGCGGGCGTCTTATCTTTCTTACTGTTCTGACACATATGTCTCAAAGGCGGCGTCCGTTATGGGTGCCGCCTTTTTTGTGGGTACATACATCCATGAGGTTCCAACCCGAGCTAGGGGAGTGATCGTTATGGACAAAACTGCGTTCTTTACCATGCCGAGTGGCCTGTACGTGGTGAGCGCCGTGGCGGACGGGCTGCGTGCCGGCTGCGTTATCAACACAGCAGTGCAGGTGACATCCGCCCCGCCGCGCATCTCGATTGCCGTGAACAAGGAAAATGTCACGTCCGGCGTAATCGTATCGGCTAAGGCCTTTGCGCTGACCGTGATCGATCAGACGGCCGATATGCTCTATATCGGCAACTTTGGCTTCCGCACCAGCAGTGGCTACGACAAGTTTGCCAAGTACGAGACCCACGAGACCGCGCTGGGCATGCCCTATGTGCCCGAGCACGCGGCGGCGCTGTTTAGCTGCCGTCTGATTGATACCGTGGATGTGGGCACGCACCTGCTCTTTATCGGCGAGGTGGAGGATGCCGAGCGCTTGAGCGGCGAGGCCCCGCTGACCTATGACTACTACCACAAGGTGTTAAAGGGCAAGACGCCGCCCAAGGCTTCGTCGTATCAAGGCTAGAAATGTTCTAAAAATACTTGCATTATATTATTGAGAATATATACTAATAAGTAAGTACACCAGCAGTCACGTTCGAGAGGAGAACATCATGGCTGAGGAAAAGAAGACGTATAAGTTCGTGTGCACCGTTTGCGGTTACGAGGTTGAGGTCGACACGCCCGAGCTGCCCGAGGATTACGTATGCCCGGTCTGCGGCGTCGGCCCCGATGAGTTTGAGCTCGTCGAGGAGTAACTCGTAGACACACGGCGAAAGCCGAACATAGCTCTGTCCAAGGGTCCCGGTCGAATTCTCGGCCGGGACCCTTTTGATTTATCTGACGGTTTAAAACGGTCTCACGTGTTACAGATTAAGACGTTATATCTGGACAGTCACGCCATCCCAATTACATCCCCGTTAGCAGCACGATGTCGAGAACCGTTACGATGACGCCGATTCCTACGAGCAACGCGTTGAGCGGGCGCGAGTTGGCGTATTTGCCCATGACGCGGGGCGAACTGGTGAGTCGTATGAGCACAAAGACCGTAATCGGCAACTGAAGCGACAGCAGCGCCTGACTCCAAATGAGACCCTCAAAAGGATTTGGGACGACCAGGCACGCCGCCACTGCGCCGGCGAAACAGGCCACCACCCCGATCGAGGAATGTCGGTCGTGGACGTCGTATTCCTCGTCGAACATGCCTGCGGTGATGGTGCCTGCCGCCATGCCTGCCGTCACACTACTCGAGAGGCCCGCAAACAGCAGCGCCACCGCAAAGATGGTCGAGCTTGCTGGGCCCAGAATGGGGGAGAGCGTGTCCGCTGCGACGGCGAGGTCGTCTACGACAATGCCGTGCGCAAAGAAGGTCGTTGCGGCCAGGATGACCATGGCCGAGTTGATTGCCCAGCCCACGCCCATCGAAAAGAGCGTGTCGAAGAGCTCATAGCGCAGACGCTCTTCGATAACCTGCTCGCCTTGGCCTTCGAAGTGCATGGATTGGATGACCTCGGAGTGTAGAAAGAGGTTGTGGGGCATAACGACCGCACCCAGGACACTCACGATAATCGCGGCAGAGCCAGTGGGCATACTGGGCGTGATCCAGCTTGCGGCGGCTTGCGGCCAGTCGACCTTGACTAGTGCAAGCTCGGCCAAAAACGAGAGTCCTACCACGCCTACGAAGGCGATGATCCAGCGTTCGGCACGCTTGTAGGAGTTCGTCATGAGCATCGCCATCGATACTGCCGCCACGATGACGCAGCCCGCGCGCACGGGCAGCCCAAAGAGCATTTGAAGGGCAATCGCGCCACCCAGGACTTCGGCCATGGCGGTGGCGATGGTCGCGAGATAGGCGCTGCCGAGCACCGCGCGTCCCACGATGCGGGGGAGAAAGCGGGTCGTGGCCTCGGCAAGACAGGCGCCCGTGGCGATACCCAGGTGCGCCGCATTGTGCTGCAGCACAATGAGCATAATCGTGGACAGTGTGACGATCCACAGCAGCGCGTAGCCAAACTGCGAGCCCGCGGCCATATTGGAGGCCCAGTTGCCCGGGTCGATAAAGCCGACGGTCACGAGCAGCCCGGGGCCGATGTGCCGCGCAAGGTCTAGGCCTCCGTGACTGCCGGTGCGCCGGGAGCCAAAATGATGTTTGAGATGGTTGAGCATAGTGAGCTCCTGCGTGCCGTTTGTTTGACGTCGCAAAGGATACCCGTTTTAGGCTTAAAGGTTAACTGAGACTAACAAAATTGTTGTATTTGAATAGGATGGGGAAAGGAGTTGCCGAAATGTCTTGATCTGTAACAACTAGGGATGGAAATTGGACCTAGGTGTTACAGGTCAAGACAGGAAGAAATGGTCCTATGGAATATCTCGATCTGTAACAGCTGACCGCCAAAACCGGCCCTTCGTGTTACAGATCGAGACAAACCAAAACTGTCCTGCAGAAAATCTCAATCTGTAACATCTAGGCGCCAAAATTGGGTCTTCCTGTTACGGATTGAGATGTTTGAAGAGGTGAGTTTGCAGGCCGAACTTGGGGCCTATGTTGTCGCCCTTGAGGTCGGCGGTGTCCATTCGTAGGGCGTGCGTTACGCGATTGTTTCGAAACGGGCGGGAAACACAACGGGCCGGTGATGCTCCTAGTATGCCTATTCAACTGACTGTCTAACACCAAGGGGAGGATCGCGATGCAGGCAGATTCCGCTCAGCAGCAGGGCCTTTATCGCCCCGAATTCGACCACGATGCATGTGGCATCGGCGCGCTTGCCGATATCAACGGCGAGCGCCATCACCAGATTCTGGACGACGCACTGTCCATTCTGGTCAACTTGGAGCACCGCGGCGGCACCGGACTCGAGAAGAACACCGGCGACGGCGCCGGAATCCTGTTCCAGGTTCCGCATCACTTTTTCCGTAAAGAGGCCCAAAAGTGCGGCCAGATTCTGCCGGCAGAGGGCGACTATGGCGTGGCCATGCTGTTCTTCCCGCAGGACGACAAGGGCGTAGAGGATGCCCGTCGCGTGTTTGAGGAGGGCTGCGCCGAGGCCGGCGTGCCGCTGCTCTTTTGGCGCGAGGTGCCGGTCGACCCGCACGACCTGGGCGAGACGGCCCGCGCCTGCATGCCTACTATCCTGCAGGCTTTCCTGGGCCGTCCGGACGACACGCCCGCCGGCGATGCCTTTGAGCGTCGCCTGTACGTGTGCCGCCGCACCATCGAAAAGAAGGCCGACGCTGAGTTCGCCCTGCGCGACAAGATCTTCTATGTGTGCTCCATGAGCTCGCGCACCATCGTGTACAAGGGCATGCTTGTGGCCACGCAGATGCGCCGTTTCTTCATCGACCTCAACGACGCCGCCGTCAAAACGGCCGTGGCGCTCGTCCACTCGCGCTACTCCACCAACACCACGCCCAGCTGGGAGCGCGCACATCCCAACCGCTTTATCATCCACAACGGCGAGATCAATACCCTCAAGGGCAACGTCAACTGGATTCGCGCCCGCGAACCCAACCTGTACAGCCCCGTGCTGCAGCACGATCTTGAGCGCGTGATGCCCATCATCAACCGCGAGGGCTCCGACTCCGCGATTCTGGACAATGTGCTTGAGTTTTTGGTCATGAACGGTCGTCCGCTCACGCGTGCCGCATCCATGCTGCTGCCCGAGCCGTGGGACCACAACGACAGCCTGAGTGAGGAGTGCCGCGCCTACGACGCTTACCAGTCCATGCTCATGGAGCCGTGGGATGGCCCGGCGGCCATCGCCTTTACCGACGGTCGCACGCTGGGTGCCGCCCTCGACCGTAACGGCCTGCGTCCCGCCCGCTACTATGTGACGCGCGACGGTCGCTTTATGCTGGCGAGCGAGGTGGGCACCATCGAGGTGAGCCCCGAGAACATCCTGACGAGCGGCTGCCTAGGACCGGGCCAGATGCTCGAGGTCGACTTTGCCCGCGGGCGCGTCATCTACAACGATGAGCTGCGTGCCCGTTACGCCAAGGAAAAGCCCTACCGTGATTGGATTGCCGAGGAGACGCTAACCGTTGACGCGCTCGATGAGCCCGTTGCGGCAACGCCCGCCGAGGACGCCGAGGTGCCCGCCGCCGTGCGTATGGCCAAGCTCGGCTACCACTGGGATGACGTCGACGAGGTCGTGCGTCCCATGGCCCAGCAGGGCAAGGCACCGCTCGCTTCGATGGGCATCGATGCGCCGCTGGCCTGCCTGTCCAAGAAGACGCGCTCGTTCTTTGACTACTTCTATCAGTTGTTCGCCCAGGTCACGAACCCGCCGATCGACGCCCTGCGCGAGTATATGGTGACTTCGACCACGCTCTACCTGGGCAACCACGGCAACCTGCTCGAGGACTCCCGTACGGCCTGCCAGCTGGTGCGCCTGGAGCGCCCGCTGCTGAGCGAGGAGGAGTTCGACCGCATTTGCGCGATTGACCGTGTTGGCTTTAAGACCCGCCGTTTCCGTGCCGTCTACCGCCGCGATGCCGGCGAGGGCGCGCTGCAGGCTGCGCTCAAGCAGCTTGCAGAGGACGTTGAGGCTGCGGTTCGCGATGGCGTGAACATCGTGGTGCTGAGCGATCGCGCCGGAGCGGGCGAGGTGCCCGTGCCGTCGCTGCTCGCCGTGGGCTGCGTGCACAACCACCTGATCCGTGCCGGCGTGCGCACCTTTGCCGATATCGTGGTGGAGTGCGGCGACGCCGTGTCCCCGCACGACTTTGCGGCGCTGGTGGGCTACTCCGCGAGCGGCATCTATCCGTACAACGCGCATGCGTGCATCCGCGATCTGGCGGCACGCGGCGATCTGGACGTGACGGCCGAGCAGGGCATCGCCAATTACAACAAGGCCGCGACGGCGGGCATCGTCTCCATCATGTCCAAGATGGGCATCTCCACGGTGCAGAGCTACCACTCCGCGCAGATCTTCGAGGCCGTGGGCTTTACGCCGGAGTTCGTCAACGCGTACTTCGCCGGCACAGTGAGCCGTGTGGGCGGTATGGGTGTCGAGGACGTCGAACGCGAGCAAAATGAGCGCTATGACGCCGCGCTCGCTATCCTTAAGAGCCCGGCTCCCGATCAGCTGCCCACGTTGGGCCTGACCAAGTGGCGCCCGCTCGGCGGCGAGGATCACCTCATCGATCCGCAGACTGTCTACTTGCTGCAGACCGCCTGCCGTGAGGACAGCTACGACACCTTTAAGGAGTACAGCGCCCGCCTGCACCGCACCGGCCGTGCCGTGCGCCTGCGCGACCTGCTGGACTTTGATGCCAGCGGCCGCACTCCGGTGGCACTCGACGAGGTCGAGCCCGCGCTCAACATCGTCCGCCGCTTTAACACCGGCGCCATGTCGTACGGCTCCATCAGCAAGGAAGCACACGAGTGCATGGCCATCGCCATGAACCGCCTGCATGGCCGTTCCAACTCCGGCGAGGGCGGCGAGGACCCGCGCCGCGAGACCCCGCTGGCTAACGGTGACTCCAAGAACTCCGCGATCAAGCAGGTAGCAAGTGCGCGATTTGGCGTGACGAGCCGCTACCTGTGCAGCGCCTTCGAGATTCAGATCAAGATGGCCCAGGGCGCCAAGCCCGGCGAGGGCGGCCACCTGCCCGGCAAGAAGGTCTACCCCTGGATTGCCGAGGTCCGTCAGTCCACGCCCGGCATCGGCCTGATCTCGCCTCCGCCGCACCACGACATCTACTCCATCGAGGACCTGGCCGAGCTCATCTTTGACCTTAAGAACGCCAACCCCGGCGCGCGCGTGTCGGTCAAGCTGGTCAGCGAGGCCGGCGTCGGCACCATCGCCACTGGTGTTGCCAAGGGCGCTGCCGACAAGATTTTGATCAGCGGCCACAACGGCGGCTCGGGTGCCGCTGCTCGCGATTCCATTTGGCACGCCGGTCTGCCGCTGGAGCTCGGTCTTGCCGAGGCTCAGCAGACGTTACTGCAAAACGGCCTGCGCTCCCGCGTGGTGCTCGAGGCCGACGGCAAGCTCATGGACGGCACCGACGTCGCTGTCGCCTGCCTGCTGGGTGCCGAGGAGTTTGGTTTTGCGACCATGCCGCTCATCTCCATGGGTTGCCTCATGCAGCGCGACTGCCAACAGGATACCTGCCCGTCCGGCATCGCGACGCAAAACTGCCGCCTGCGTCACGGCTTCCGCGGCAAGCCCGAGCACGTTGAGCACTTTATGCTCTTTGTTGCCGAGCAGCTGCGCGAGGTCATGGCGAGCCTGGGCTTCCGCACCGTCGACGAAATGGTCGGCCATCCCGAGTGCTTGCGCCAGATCGATGTCCCGGGCAACCGCAAGGCAAACCTGCTCGATCTGTCGCCCGTGCTGGCGAGCGCGACCTGTGAGTTCGGTGCCCATATCCCGGGTGCCGACGGTCGCCACTTCCTGCCCCAGATGGCCGCGGATAGCGAGCTCGACAAGACGCTCGACTCCACGTTGTTTGTGCCCTATACGGCCGATGCCCGTGCGCACCTGCGTCCGATTCGCTTCCGCGCCGATATCGCCAACGTCAACCGCTGCGTGGGCACCATCCTGGGCAACGCGGTGACCAAGGCGCATCCCGAGGGCCTGCCCGCCGGCTCCATCACCATCGATTGCGATGGTTCGGCCGGTCAGAGCTTTGGCGCCTTCCTGCCGCGCGGCATTACGCTCAACGTGTGCGGCGACGCCAACGACTACTTTGGCAAGGGCCTTTCGGGCGGCGAGGTGTCGGTGCGCCCCAACCCGCATGCGACCTACAAGTTCGATGAGAACATCATCGTGGGCAACGTTGCGTTCTTTGGCGCTACGAGCGGTCGCGGCTTCATTAACGGCCTGGCCGGCCAGCGCTTTGGCGTACGCAACTCCGGTGCCACCGTGGTGGTCGAGGGCTGCGGCAACCATGGCTGCGAGTACATGACGGGAGGTCTGGCGCTCATCCTGGGCGAGGTCGGGCAGAACTTCGCCGCCGGCATGACGGGCGGCGTGGCTTACGTCTTTGACCAGTACGGCACGCTCGATGCCCGTGTGAACCACGAGAGCGTTGAGCTTAAAGCCCCGACGGCCGGTGAGCTGGCGCAGATTCGCGAGCTCATCCAGGAGCACGTGGACGCGACGCAGAGCCCGCGCGGCATTAAGCTGCTCTACAGCTTTGAGACGATGAGCAAGCACTTTGTGAAGGTCATTCCAACCGAGTACGAGCGCGTGCTGGCGATTGTCGCCGCCGCCGAGGCCGTCGGCAAGACGCATGCGCAGGCCGAGGAGCTGGCGTTTGACATTGTGACCGGTCGCGCCGACGCCGCCGATGTCGCTCGCTTCGATGTGGCGGGTGGTGTCGCTGGCGCTGTGCCCGCCGCCGCCAGCTCTGTTGCTTCGACCAAGAAGGAGGCGTAAGTGCCATGGGTAAGCCCGGTGCTTTTCTTGATATCGATCGCGTGACCCACGAGCTGCGCCCCGTGGAGGAGCGCAGCCGCGATTTCGATCCGCTGTACGTGGAGCTCGACGGCGATGCGCGCCGTGCCCAGGCGAGCCGCTGCATGATGTGCGGTGTGGCGTTTTGTCAGATGGGCGCGAGCTTTGGCAAGGCGCGTTCGAGTGGCTGCCCACTGCACAATCTGATTCCCGAGTGGAACGAGCTAGTGTATCGCGGCCGCTGGAACGAGGCTGCCGAGCGTCTGTCACTCACCTCGCCCATGCCCGAGTTCACGAGCCGCGTGTGCCCGGCGCTGTGCGAGGCCGCGTGCAACCTGGGCTCGGTCGACGGCCAGCCCACGACGATTCACGACAACGAGCGTGCGATCAGCGACCATGAGTGGGCCAACGGCGGCCCGCGCCGCTTTGAGCCGGCAGGGGAGGATGCGCCCACGGTCGCTGTGATTGGCTCTGGCCCGGCTGGCCTGGTGGCTGCATGGGAACTTGCGCGTCGCGGCGCGCGCGTGACGGTGTTTGAGCGTGACGACCGCCCGGGCGGCCTGCTCATGTACGGCATTCCCAACATGAAGCTCGAGAAGTCCGTGGTCGAGCGTCGCGTGACACTTATGCGCGAGCTGGGCATTGTGTTCGAGCTGGGTGCTGACGTGAGCGATCCCAAGGTTACCGCCAAGCTCGATGGCTTTGACGCCGTCGTGGTGGCTGCCGGCGCCCGCGCCCCGCGTGGGCTTTCGGCTGCGAACATCGATGCGCCCGGCGTGGTGTATGCCGTGGACTACCTGACGGCTTCGACCATCTCGGTGCTCGATGGTGGTGAGCCCGCGGTGAACGCGCGTGGCTTGGACGTTGTGGTCATTGGCGGCGGCGATACCGGCAACGACTGCGTGGGCACCGCGGTGCGCCAGGGTGCGCGCAGTGTGCGCCAGTTTGAGTTCTTGCCGGCCGCGCCCGATAAGCGTGCGGCGAGCAACTCTTGGCCGCAGTGGCCCAACGTTAAGAAGACCGACTACGGTCAGCAGGAGGCTATCGCTGCCATGGGCGGCGAGATGCGTGCCTGGGGCGTGGATACGCTCGAGGTGCTGCTGGACAAGAAGGGCGCGGCAGCGGGCCTGCGCGTGGTCGATCTGGATTGGTCGGCTGGCAAGCCCGAACGCATCGCGGGCTCCGAGCACGAGGTGCCGGCCCAGCTGGTGCTCATCGCCTGTGGCTTTACGGGTCCGGAGCATGGCGTGTTCGATGCGGTAGGCGTGCCTGTTGCCACCGCTGGTCGTCCGCTGCCTGTGATGGCTGCTGAGGGCTCGCACCTCGCGGCACGTGCTGACAACGTTGCCGCGGACGCCACGCCGGTATACGTGGCCGGTGACGCTCGTAACGGCAGCTCGCTCGTGGTGAACGCTATGGCCGACGCCCTGGCCTGCGCTGCCGAAGTCGCCGACGCGCTGGAGCTGTAAAGTAGTCATTTAAGAACGTCCCCAATGACTAGTCATTTTTTGTCTAGTCGTTGGGGACACTCTTTGCGAGCGATTTGCTCGTTTGTCGACGTACGGGTGTTTATTTGTCGACTTCTTGGGCTGTGGTCACCTGTTGTTTCTGTGGTGGCTGTGGGTATCTGGCTCAAAAGGGCGGGTTGGCCGTCTATGTTTACCTGCGGTTTTGTTGCGGTGCGCATTTTCGGTCAAGCTTTTCGTCAAGTGTTTGGTCAGCATCTGGTTTGCAGCCGGAGGCCTATTTTGCCCGCGCTGGTCGTGGCCGACCACCCTCCTCGTAAGCTCAAATTGAGGTCTATCAGTTTGAGGAGGATGCCATGACTGACCACGCTTTAGACCGAGCGCAGCTAGCCGAAGCCGTCGGCAACGATATTGCCGACATAGCCCATTTTTGGATGCTGCGGAAGTTCCAGTTTTTGGAGCCGGCGCGCGAACAGTTCGAGATCATTGTCGACCCGTGGCTCAGCTATTGCACCGAGCCTTCGCAAAACGAAATCATGGCCTACAACATGGCGTTTACCGATTGGCTGCTCTTCGAGCGCTCCTATCGCCATGGCAAGACGCTGCTCGAGCTGTATGTTGACGAGCCGCCGGCATCGCTTTCGCCTGCCTCGCTCAAGCGGCTCGAGCAGGTACGCGACACGCAGTATTTCTCGCGCTTTGGCATTTTGGACAAGGATCCTGCGAACGGCATAGTTGCGCTGAAGGATACGCGCACCGACCGTCGCTTTGATGTCTACGACCCGCATATCGTGCAAAAGGAGCATTGGAGCGACGGCGCGATTGCGGTGCGCCTCGCTTGCGTCGACGATGTCTGGCTGACGGCGGGACAGCTCTATCTGTACGACATCGCGCGCCTGAGTGACACGGCAGTCGATGGGCCGGGTGCGGTGCATCCTGAGGACCTGCAGGATGGCTTTGACACCTCGTGCATCAGCTTCTTTTTGCGCCTGGTCCGCGACATCATGGGCGCCCAGGGGCGCTACGTAAAGTCCCTCAACATCTACGAACAAGAATGGGAGTAGGGGATGTGACTGGTGTCGCCCTACAGCCCTGACTTTGTCTCAATCTGTAACGTTTAGCGGCTGTTTGAGCCCGTAACTGTTACAGATTGAGACGGAAGGTTGGCGGCTGTCGAAAGATCTTGTTCTGTAACAACTAGAGGCTCAAAGACTGTCTTCCTGTTACAGATCAAGACATTTGTCAGCGGAGGCAACGGTGACGATGGTCCATTTGTCTGACGTGGTGGTGACGAAAGTGTCTAATATCGTTCTCAAACACAAACATGCGACTCGCAACACGTTGGCGCGGAATAGAATGCTCGCGCGGCTCACGGAGACGGCCAAGCAAGGTGCGCTGCTCGCAACGCATGACAATACCGAGCTCATGTGGCTGCGACGCCATGTTGGAACCGACGATATCGCGGAGCCCGAGCCGTACCTGTTCTGTTTTCAGCATGATTGGGATGCATTGACGCCGGCGGAGCGAGCGCTGAGGACTATCAAAGGGCTTGCGGAATTTCATCCCGATTGGGCGTTTTGGGGCTATGACGCGGCGCTTTTGTGGGGTCTGGAGGTACCGAATGATCTGCTCGGGCCGCGCTTTCTTGTTAAGACGGGTTGTTCGGTGACGTTGAGCGGCGGGTGCAGGTTGTTGCGTCCGCAGATGGCGGGCGCGCTCGAGCGTGTTGATGGCGTGCGGGTGACGTCGTTTTGGCGCACGGTGGAGGATTGCTTACTGCGTGCGCCGTTCTCCTACGGGTTGGCGATTGCCGATTCTGCACTGCGGGCGAAAGGCGTATCACGTTGGGATTTGTGCGAGCGCCTCCGCGCCGATTGCGAGGGCAGGCGAGGGTATCGCAGGGCACAGGTGATTGCGTCGTATGCGGACGGGCTGTCCGAAAACGGCGGCGAGTCTCGGTTCCGAGCGTTCTTTATTGCGTACGGCTTTCCAGTTCCGGAGCTGCAGGTGGAGTTTCGCGACCCGCTCGATTCGAGCCAGGTGTTTCGCGTCGACTATTTTTGGCGGCTCGAGAACGGGACGTGTGTCATCGGCGAGCTCGACGGGAAGGGAAAGTATACCCTGCAGGATGGTGGGGATCGGGGGTCGGTCGACCCATTCGTGGCAGAACGTCAGCGAGAGTCTCATCTGACGATGCTCGGGCACAAGGTGCTTCGGTTTACGTTTGATGAACTCAAGAACCCGGGGAAGCTGGCTGAAAAGATGAGACTGGCGGGAATTCAACAGCGGGCCGATCTGGCTGAGGAATGGAGACGCCAGTGGTATGGGCGCTGAGAGGTTTTGTCTCGATCTGTAACGTTTAGAAGTTGTTTGAGTTCGTAATTGTTACAGATCGAGACAAACCGGTGAAACGTCGACCGAATGTCTTGATCTGTAACATCAAGGGGCCCAATAACCCTGTACCTGTTACAGATCGAGACATTCCCCTGATGTTGCTGGGGTGGGGCTGCAACGTATTCCGTCCCCCCCACATCCCCTCTTCCCTCCGTTAACCGATATGTCCGCAGCAATCCTGCCGCGCTGGATAATAATGGACAGATGTTCAAGTTTTCTGAGGGGGAGGAGCTCGATATGGCGTCTGCCGATCGTTCCACGTTGTTTATCAATGCGACCGTCCTGGATGGCTCGAAACATATGGAGCCGCAGCCCGATATGGCCGTGGCCGTTGAGCGCGGTGTCATCACGTGGATGGGGCCGAGTGCTGTGGCGCAGGCGCCTGCGGGTGCCGAGGTTATCGACCTGGCAGGTGCGTATCTCATGCCAGGCCTCATCAATATGCATGTGCATCTGTGCGGTTCGGGCAAGCCGGTTTCGGCGGGCGATGCGGGCGCGCTGATGAAGAAGCTCGATAATCCCGTGGGGCGCGCCATCGTGCGCCATATTCTTAAGGGCAGCGCCCAACAACAACTGGCAAGTGGCGTGACCACGGTGCGCGGCGCGGGCGACCCGCTGTTTGCCGATCTTGCCGTGCGCGATGCTATCGATGCCGGCAAGTATCAAGGTCCTCGCCTGGTGGCGCCGGGAACGGGTGTCACGGTGCCGGGCGGCCATGGTGCGGGTTTGTTCGCCCAGGTGGCCAACAGTCCCGCCGAGGCAGCCGAACAGGTGCGCGACCTGTATGCGCGCGGTGCCGACGTCATCAAGCTGTTCGTGACGGGCGGCGTGTTCGACGCTACCGAGGTGGGCGAGCCGGGTGTGCTGCGTATGCCGGTCGAGGTTGCCGCGGCGGCGTGCAAGGCGGCGCACGAGGTGGGCCTGCCGGTTATGGCTCATGTCGAGAGCACCGAAGGCGTGAAGGCCGCGCTTGAGGCCGGCGTCGATACGATCGAGCACGGTGCCCCGATGACTCCCGAGATCTTGGAACTGTACCGCGGCGCCGCGGGCACGCAGCTCGAGGGGCGTGCGCCCAGCGTTACCTGCACTATCAGCCCGGCGCTGCCGTTTGTATTGCTCGACCCGGAAAAGACCCATTCGACCGATACACAAAAGAAGAACGGTGACATCGTGTGCTCGGGCATCATCGAGAGCGCCCGTGCCGCACTGGAAGCTGGCGTTAAGGTGGGCCTTGGCACGGACTCGAGCTGCCCGTTCGTGACGCAGTACGACATGTGGCGTGAGGTGGCCTATTTTGCCAAGTATGTCGGCGTGGGCAACGCTTTCGCGCTGCATACGGCCACGCAGGTCAATGCCGAGCTGCTGGGGCTGGGCGGCGAGACCGGCACAATCGAGTGCGGCAAGGCCGCCGATATTCTGGTGACGCGCGAGAACCCGCTCGATGACCTGTGCGCACTGCGTGATCCGACGCACGTGATGTGTCGCGGTGATCTGGTGCGCAAGCTCAAGGTGAAGCGTATTCCCGAGGTGGACGCCGAGCTCGACGCGATTATGGCCATGCCTGCCGAGGCGTTGGCCGAGGAGCTTGCCCGCGATGGCGTGGCGTAAGCGCGCGATATGGCGATGCGACAAAGGGACAATCCTTTTGTCATAATCAGAAAAAGCCGAGGTCCCAGTGCGAGGCCTCGGCTTTTATTTGTCCCATAGTATGGCAGCTATGAGCGCGTCTCCATCTTGGCATGGCACTTGGGGCAGGTGACGCGGATCTTGCCTTTGCCCTTGGGAACGGAGAGCATCTGGCCGCAGTTGGGGCACTTAAGATAGGCCGTGGTCTTGCGGCCCTTCCACATCTTCTTGGCTGTGCGCTTGGCACGTTCAAAGTCTTCCTTGCTAGTACCGGCTGCGCGCGAGGCGTTGGCCGCTGCAGCTCCGCCGCCCAAGCTAGCTACAAACTTGCCCAAGCCGGGTACGTTTGCAGTCGCGGCGACAAAGGCCTCGTTCTCCTTGTGACGTGCGTCGATATTTTTGGACAGGCCGCGCAGCACGCCAATCACGATTACGGCGATGGCAATCCAGCTGAGCCACTGGATGCGGGCTATCGATCCGATCATCGCGATGACGATGCCGGCAAAACCCATCACGATGGTGAGTTCATCGGTACCATTGCGACCCTTCATAAAGTCATTCATGCAAATTGCCTTTCGTTCGATATGCCGCACGCCTTTATACCCGATTTAGAGCAAGGGGGACAGGTTAATCTGCACCAATGTGGTGCAAACATACCTGTCCCCGGAATACCAAGACGGTGCAAAGAAGTCTGTCCCCAATGCCCCTATTACTTGGAGAGCTTGTCGACGACGCGTTCGATTTCGGCGAGCTTGGCGGCTTTGAGGTCTTCGTCGCCCGATTCGATTGCCGAAGTCACGCAGCCCTCGATATGCGCCTTGAGCACGTCGGCGTTAATGCGCGCGAGGAGCGCCTGCGTTGCCATGAGCTGCGTGGAAATATCGACGCAGTAGCGGTCCTCATCGACCATCCGCAGGATGCCGTCGATCTGACCGCGTGCCGTCTTGAGCATGCGGGTCACCGATTTATGGTCTGCCATCATAGCGGGTCCTCGTTTCTGGTCGATGGGGTCGAATGCTTCTGGTAGCTGCTACGCGGCGGCCACGGACAGGGCGTGGAACTTCTCGCCCGCGGCCTCGACAGCGGCGGCGAGCTGCTCGGCGGTCACGGTGTCGGCGCACTCCACTTGGACGGTCTGGGTCTCGTGATCGGCGTCGGCGTCGGTCACGCCGGCCACGTTGAGCAACGCCGTCTCGACGGTGGCGTCGCAATGGCCGCACATGAGGCCGGAAGTCTTGATTGTGTAACGCATGGGTATTCCTCTCTGTTGTGTCGGCTTTCCCAGGCACCCGACCTTGACCTTCAAGCCGTCGCTCGCGTACCAAAGTACGCGTCGCTCCTCTTTCAGGTCAATCTCGGGCACCTGGAAAACCCGTTCTAAATGGACTTAATGGTGATCCTATTTTGCCACTTTGGGCTTAAAGGATTTTAGGCGCAGAGCGTTGCTTACGACACATACGCTCGACAGGCTCATGGTCGCGGCGCCAAACATCGGCGAGAGCTGCCACCCGGTGAGCGGGAAGAACACGCCCGCCGCCAGCGGAATGCCGATGCCGTTGTAGAACAGCGCCCAGAACAGGTCCTGCTTGATGTTGCGGATCGTGGCGCGCGAAAGCTCGATGGCGCGGGCGACGTCCATGAGGTCGCTGCGCATGAGTACCACGTCGGCGCCCTCCTTGGCGATGTCGGCGCCGGTGCCGATAGCAAGGCCCACGTCGGCGCGCGCCAGGGCGGGGGAGTCGTTGATGCCGTCGCCCACCATGGCGACCTTACTGCCCGCATCCTGCAGCTCGCGCACGTGGCGCTCCTTGTCGGCGGGAAGCACGTCGGCGATGACCTGCTTGCTGGTCAGTCCCACGCGGCGGGCGATGGCCTCGGCCGTCACGCGGTTGTCGCCGGTGAGCATGCGCACGTCGACGCCAAGCGAGCGCAGTGCGGCGATGGCCCCGGCGCTCGTCTCCTTGACCTCGTCAGCCACGGCAATGGTGCCGGCAAGCTCGCCGTTCTTGGCAAAGAACAGCGGCGTCTTGCCCTCGGCGGCAAATTGTTCGGCAAGACCCGCGGGCACGGTAACGCCCAGCTCGTCCATCAGGCGTACGTTGCCGGCTGCAATGGCGTTTTGCCCCTCGCGCGCCGTAACGCCTCGCCCGGGCACGGCAGTAAAGTCCTCGACCATGCGCGCGACGATCCCGCGTGTCTCACACTCGGCCATAATCGCCTCGGCCAGCGGGTGCTCGCTCGAGCGCTCCAACGCGGCGGCCAACTTGAGCAGCGCCTTTTCGCTCATGGCGGGCGAGCCGTCAGCGCGCGTGGCTACCACGATATCGGTCACGGCAGGCTTGCCGCGGGTGACCGTGCCCGTCTTATCGAGCACCACGGTGCCCACGCTGCGCAGGTTCTCCAGCGCCTCGGCGCTCTTAAACAGAATGCCCATCTCGGCGCCCTTGCCGGTGCCGACCATAATGGCGACGGGCGTGGCCAGGCCCAGCGCGCACGGGCAGCTGATCACCAGCACAGCGACGGCGGAGGTGAGCGCCTCATTCACGTCGCTGGTCAGCGCCATCCACACCACAAAGGTCACGGCCGAGATCACGAATACCACAGGCACGAACACGCCGGCGACCTTGTCGGCCAGTCGAGCAATGGGTGCCTTGGTGGCGTTGGCGTCCTCGACGAGCTGGATAATCTTGGCGAGCGACGTGTCAGCGCCCACACGCGTAGCGCGGAAGGTAAACGATCCGGTGCGGTTGACGGTGGCGGCGTTGACGGTGGCGCCGGCGGTCTTCTCCACGGGGATGGACTCGCCGGTCAGTGCGCTTTCGTCCACGGCCGAAGCGCCCTCGAGTACCACGCCGTCGACAGGGATGGACTCGCCGGGGCGCACACGCAGCACCTGGCCGGGAAGGATGGCGTCGACGTCCACAGCGGTCTCGGTGCCGTCGTCGGCCACGATGGTCGCGGTCTTGGGCGCCAGGTCGATGAGCGCCTCGATGGCGCCGCCGGTCTTGGACTTGCTGCGCGTCTCGAGGTATTTGCCCACGGTGACCAGCGACAGGATCGTGCCGGCGCTCTCAAAATACAGATTGTCCATGCCCGTTATCATGGCCTCGTGTACCTGACCTGTGGCCAGCTGGTCGGCCATGATAAACATGGCGTAGAGCGACCAGGCAATGGACGCGGTGGCGCCGACGGCGATGAGGGCGTCCATGGTGGGCGCGCCGTGCGCGAGCGATTTAAACCCATTGATAAAGTACGCGTCGTTGACATAGACGATGGGGATGAGCAGGACGAGCTCGGTGAGGGCGAGCGTCATGCTGTGAGTATGGTCGGTGAAGATGCCGGGCAGCGGCCAGCCGAGCATGTGCCCCATGCCTGTGTAAAACAGCGGGATGAGGAAGATGATCGAGATGATGAGGCGGGTACGCATGGCAGAGGCGGCGGCCTCCAGCTTTTTGGTGGGCGACTCCATATGGGTGACGTCAGACCTGGCCTGCGAGCTGCCGCTTGAGGCGGCGTCGGTGCCCGCGCTGATGGGCGAGGCCGAGTAGCCAGCGCGATCGACAGCGGTGCAGATATCGTCGGGGGAGACCTGCGCAGGGTCGTAGTCCACCAGCATAGAGCCGGCGAGCAGATTGACCGCGACGCTTTGGACGCCGTCGAGCTTGCTCACGGCACGGTCCACGTGCGCTTGGCACGCGGCGCACGTCATACCGCCCACGTCAAACTTATCCTGAGCCATGGCTTCTCCTTTCTGTAATTTGGTGTTGGAATTGTTAACCTGCTGATACTATACACCCATACCCCCTGGGGGTATACAGTGGAGATTGAAATGTATGCCATTCTGTTATTGGCCGAGGTGATAGCCAGGTCGGCGGACCGTAGCCGGTCTAATGTCTCAATCTGTAACAACTAGACCCGTTTTTGTCGAGTAACTGTTACAGATCTAGATATTACATCGAGCCACAACTTAACGTCTCAATCTGTAACATCTGGGGACTGTTTTGCCTGCTAGATGTTACAGATCGAGACAAACCATTCGAGGGTAACCCGAACATCTCAATCTGTAACAGTAAGACCGATATTTGGGTCCTAGTTGTTACAGATCGAGACAATCTCGGAGCAGATGCCCCGGCTATACAACGTAAAACGCCGGGGCGCCCGCGAGATGGGCACCCCGGCGCATGCTGAGCAGGGTTTGCGAAGCAGTGGGAGGGAGGAGAAGCCGTCCTCCCGAAATCCCTACTCCTGACGACGTTTCTTGTCGGTTAGGAAGACGCCGGCGGCTACAAGCACGACGCCTCCGATGACAAACGTCTCACCGGCGAGCGCAGCTTTGTCGCCCGTGGTGGGAAGTGCCGAGTTGGCGGCCGTCTTGGCGTTGCCGGTAGACGGCTTTCCAGCAACCGGCTTAGCGGCAGCCTGCGTGATCTTGGCCTGCTCGGCCTTCGCTGCCTCTTGCTCCTGGCGGGCGATCTCGTCCTTCAGGGCTTGCTCGGCGGCTACGCGTTTTGCCTTCGCCTCGTTGTAGGCATTGAGCGCCGCGGTGTAGGCGGGCGTCGCAGCATCAAGGTCTGCCTGAGCGGCATCAAGTGCGGCCTTTGCGTTATGTTCTGCCTGCTTGGCGGCGACGCACTTGGCAAAGAGGGCATTGAGTGTATCGTTCGCGTTTGCATCGGAGCCGGTTGCGATGCCGTTTTCGACATTGACGGACTTGAGCTTTCCGAGAGCGGCGGCAGCGGCGTCCGGTGCGGCCTGAGAATTCTCGACCGCCTGCTCGGCGTTCGCTACGGCATCATTCGTCGCACTAAGAGCAGTTTCGGCCGCAGTCACTGCTGCGTCGGCGTCCTTCTTGGCTGCCTCGGCCGTGGCGAGATTATCGGCCGCGTTGTTCAACGCATCGGCATGTGCCTGCTTTGAAGCAAAGTCGTTTTCCGCCGTGGTCAGATCGCTCGCGGCGTGCTCCGCGGTCGCTGCCTTGGCCTCGACGCCGTCCTTGGCGATAGTGAGGGCCTGCTTCTTGGCAGCCGCGTCGCGCTCCGCCTTTTCAAGAGCGCTCTGGGCAGACGTCTGAGCCGCCGTGGCTTCATCGAGCGTTTGATGGGCCTTGTCAGCCTTCTCCTGGGCCGCAGCAACATCGGCAGAATACTTGGCAAGTTCCTTCCTTGCATCTTGCAGAGCCTGCTGCTTTAAGAGAGCCTCTGCCTTGGCGTCATCAACCTTCTTCTGACTCTGAGCGGCTTGCTCTTGCGATGCCTTAAGCTCGGCGCGCTTCTGGTTGACGACCTGCTCTGCGGGCGCCACGTTGCTTTGGGCGGCTTTAACCTGGTCTTCGGCTTCGACAACTTTTCCGTTTGCCTTGGCGAGATTCTGCCCTGCTTGAGCGACCTCGGCAGCGGCACCTGCCACGTTGCCATTTTCGGTGGCAAGGTTGCTGTTCGCGGTATCAACGCCTTCTCGCTTTTGAGCGACGAGGGTCTCTGCTGCCTTTACGGCATCGGCTTTCGATGCCGCTGTGCTGCGCTTTTGCTCAAGGTTCGCTTTTGCAGCGGCAAGGTTTTCGCTGGCCTTGGAGAGACTCAGCTGATACTGATCAAAGAGACTCTCGAGTTCATCGATTGAATATTCTTTCTCGTACGAACCGTAGTTGTCGTCAACCTCCAAGATGTAGGTATATGAGAGATGAGTTCCTCGAGAATTAATGCCGTATCCCATGGTTTTGGCGTCGGGCTGTACGATATTCAAATAGTGGCCGACGGTGCCAAAGCCTACCTTTTGCTCTCCGAATTCGGTGCCGTGGCTCCAGAAAGTATCCCAAGCATCTTTGGGGGCAATTTCGCCAAGGCCGGCTTTCGCTGCGGCCTGGTCAAATATAATCTTTTCCTCATCAACCCACTGGTGTGCGACATTTCTTTTCAAGTCATAGTTCCATGCGGCATTTTCGAATCGCGCATAGTCTGAATGGTCTAACATGGCGTCTGAGTAATTGGAGTTCGACTGAGCAATTGCCATCTGCTCGGCCGTCACCTTAAGCTCGCTAAGGCCGACGCTTTTGCGATATTCATTAATCTCGCGCAGCTTGCCAAACGAAAGCTTGGCGTTGTCGAGTGACGTGCCGTCCTTTTTATCGCCGATGGTCGTTGGGTTTAAGTCGCTCTGCTTATAGATGATGTCTGCAGCATCGTTGGCACCGATGAATTGGTAAAAGCCGATGACGCTCTGCGCCTCCGCCGTCGTAGCCTTATCGGCTGCCGCCTTGCACGTATCGTATGCTTTCTGTGCATCGACAACGGCTTGATCGGCGGCCGCCTGGTTTGTCTTGGCAGTTTCGAGCGCCTTGTCTGCTTGCTCCTTCTCGGCTTTTGCCTGGTCGACTTGTTTCTGAGCGGCCTTTGCCTTCTCCAGCTCGGCAGCATGCACCTGCTTTGCCGAGGTCAACTCCGATTGCGCCGCATCGGCTTTCGCCTGGGCTGCCGTTACATCATTTTCGGCTGCTGCGACTGTCTGCTTCTTGGCTTCGAGCTCGCTTTCGGCACCGGTGAGGGCGTCCCGCTTGGATGCAACGTCACTATTTGCCTGAGAAAGACCTGCTTCGGCAGTCGCCTGCTGCTGCTTCGCCTGATCGAGTGCGCTTCGGGCGGTATCGACCTTTGCCTGAGCGGCGTCATACTCCGGGCCCTCGGCGCCTGCCTTTGCGGCTGCCAAATCGGCTTGCGCGCTGTCATACGCTGCCTGTGCCGCGACTACTTTACCATCCGCGGCGGTCTTTGCCTGCTGAGCGGAAGCCAGCGTGCCTGACGCCTCGTTGTAAGCGCTTTGCGCGGCGCTCCGAGCCTGCTGGGCATCGGCGAGTGCGGAGTCGGCAGCGGTTTTTGCGGCCTTTGCCTGGTCAAGAACCTTCTGGGCATCTGCGGCAGACTGCTCGGCGGCCTTGATTTCCTCCGGCGTTGCGTTGGCGGCTGCCTTCTGGGCTTCCTCAAGCTTGGCCCGTGCGTCGGCTGCCGCCTGCTTTGCGGAGTCGAGTGCCTTCGTCTTGCTTTCGGCATCGGCCTTGGCCGTGTCGAGCTTGCTCTGGGCATCCTTTAACGTGGCGCTGGCGCTGTTGGCCGCCTTGACGCTTTCATCGAGTTGACGGGCGTATTCGGCACGCGCGGCGGCTTCTGCCTGCGAATTGTCGGAGACGGAAGCGTCGTAGGCAGTCTGGGCGTTGTCGCGGACCGTCTGCTTTTCGGTATAGGGGGCAACCGCCGTGTCGTAGTCGGACTTGGCTTCTGCCTCGGCAGCCTTTGCGGCGTCGATTGCGGCCTGCAAGTCGGCAATTTTCTGGGCGTTCGTCTTTACTGCGGAGCCTGCCGCCTCGCCGGCGTGGGCGGCGAGCGGGGACATGATTGCGTCCTGTGCCGTGGTGTCGCTCAGATCGTTGGCAAATGCCGAGAACGGGGCGAGCAACGACGAGCCGGTCATTGCGATGGTGGTGGCTGCGGTGACGGCGAGTCGCGCGGTCTTGTGACCCGCGAATGCGCGATAGGGCTCGGCGCCGACTGAGACTTCCAAGTGTTTAGGTGCGTACTTTGCCATTTCTTCTCCCAATCGTTGAAGGGGTACCTATGACAATTCGTACGTTACGACCGCCGAAAGGGTTTCTGTTGCGCAACATTGGCAAGAAAATATCGACACACTTGAGTCACATTTATGAGTCGAAGTTCTCGGCAAGCTAATGTCTCGTTCTGTAACATCTAGCAGCAAATATGACCTCTAACCGTTACAGATCGAGACAATTGCCGGGGAGGGGTCCCGTCACGGCAAGACGCCCGCCGCCTAGATACAGAACCCGGGGATCACACAGGTTAGCTTGCTTGGCTTTTCCGCAGGCGTTGCGTACGTAAAGACGTCGCCGTCGTGCCCCACGCGGTTCATATAGAGCGTGCCTTCGCTCTCCGATGTGTCGGGGCTCACCGTGCGCTCCCACCAACAGGTGTCCTTGCCCTTCCACTGGCGGACCATCGTCTCGTTCGTGGAATACGGGCTCACCTTGAGCTCGCGGAAGAGCTGATACTCCCTGCCCTCGCCGTTGTAGATGTCTGCCAGGTAGTGATAGCCCTCGGTAAACGAATCGGGCGGTTGCGTACCGCACAGCTCGACCATGGCGGGCAGCCAAAGGGTTGCGGGCAACTCGCTCAGGCACGATGCGCTGTTGGCGGCGCCCACATTGTTCGAGACCTTCTTGACCCCTTTAATGAGTGCGCGCAACTCGTTGGGCAGCAGCTTAAGGCCGTCGCCGTTGAGCCATTCCCGCAGCTCGCAATCTGCCCAGCCGGCGCTCGGCGGTTCAGCCGCAGCGTTGCGCTCGGCAATACCCGCGTCGAACATAAACGTTAGTCCGGCCTTGCCCGTCCCGTCCAGAAGCTCATCGTGGCGGATGCCCACAAGCTGCGCGCCAACCTGCAGCCCGTTGGTGAGCGTGACACGCTTGGTACACGGATAGGGGATATGCCCATCGGCATCGAGCAGATGATAGCGCCTGGCAATCTCGCGTGCCTCGCTACGGGTCTCGGTGGCCTTAATCTTGAGCGAAATCTCCTGCAGCTGATCCCAAGTGTAGTCGTCAAGTGAACTGCGGATGCCGTCCAGGTAGTCGGGGATGCCAAAGCCATGGGTTGCCGCCCCGATAACGCCTAGCCCCGCAACGGCTGCGACAACGCCACCGATAATAAAGCGGCGGCGGGTCATGGCATCGTGCCGGGCCTGCTCCAGGATCTCTCTCGCGCGCTCGCCGGCGACGTCGACCTTAAGGTGCGTACCGGAGTCGATGTCAATTGCGGTGTCACTGCCCGCGCCCTCGCGGCCCTCGGATTCGGCATCGGTGAGGTATGCCGAGAGCACCTCGAGCATCTGCTGTTCGGTGGGACGATCACGCTGCTCGACTGAGATGCCTTTCATGATGATTTGGACGAGCGCCTCGTCGTCACTGCATCGCGGCTCGAGCGGCGCCGGCTTGGTCTTGGTCTTTATGAGGTAGAACGAACCGGTTGCCGCGGCACCCGTCGACTCCACATCGAACGGTTTGCGACCGCTGTAGAGCTGGTACAGAATGCTCGAAAGCGCGTAGACATCGATTGCGGGCGAGCGGCGAAGGGCCGCGATGCCTTCGATATCCTGCGTGAGCATCTCGGGCGCGGCGTATGCGGGCGTGGCAAAGCGCCAGATGTCGGCGCGCCGGGTGATCGTGTCATCGCCGAGGGCCATGGTCGCGGAGCCCATGTCGATGAGGCAGGGGTCAAAGGAGCAATCGACGATCTGCTGCTCGAGCGTTCGACTGGTGGTACGGAACATGATATTGGCGGGCGACAGGTCGCGATGGACGACCGGATTTACGAGTCCCTGGGTCATCAGGAGTGCGCGAAGCACGGCGTTTCCAACGGCGGCCACCATCTGGGTGGCTAGCCCGCCCGAGGCATCGTGCGGAAGCAAGGGCAGCGCCTGCTTGAGCGAGGTGCCCTCGACCCACTCCATGAGGATGAGCGGGTCGTCCTCGCACGATCCATAGCCATAGACGCGCGGAAATCCGCGCAGGTGCGAGACAGTGCACAGATGACGGTACTCCTCGAACAGCGCGGCGGTATTGGCCAGGTGCGCAGCCGCTTGCTCGGCGGAGCGGTCGGGGGCTTGGCCGGAAAGGATGGCATTGTCCTTGAGTAGCTTGACGGCAAAGACCTCGCCGCTCGTGTTGGTCGCGCGCAGCACGTGCCCGATGTTGCCGTTGTTGCGGTGGGCCGTCTGGAGAATAAGCGTCATAAACCGACGCTTGGCGTCGTCCTCGGCGCTGGGGTCGACCGCCACGGCGGTATCGAACGTATCGAGACGGACGAGTTTGTCGCCATAGGCGCTATCGGTAGTATCCATGGCGTTCCTTTGTCTGGCATGGGTTGCCGCACGTTTACGCGAGCAGTGCGGATATCGGTAAAGTACCATGATAGCCGCACTGCCCACGTATACCGCTGAGCATTGTCGTTTACGACACAGAAGGTAGAAGACGAAAGACGGACGGCGACCGTCTTCCGATCGCTGTCCGTGCTAGTCCACAATGACAAGGAATGTCGTGTAGAGACCCAGATGGAGCCTGTCGCTGTTGGCGATTTCCACGGGGGGATAGACTTTGCCGGGTTCGCGTTGGTCGCGCGGCGGCTCAATCACAATATCGCCGTCGCCCGCGCCCGATTCGAGCACTGTGCCGTTGGTCGATCCAAGGCCCTGGGCGTACCAGTGCTCACCCTCGAGCCAAATGCGAAGATGCTCGCGCGAGGCGTCGGCGCCTACATCGGTGATGCTGGGCGAGGTTTTGGGCAAAGAACCAATCACGGTGCCGCGCGGATCGCGTGTGAGGGGATGGATTTGCATGTCGGCGCAGTTGTCGGCATGGGTTCTGAGCAGACCGAGGTTGGGAGCGACGGTGTGCGGCTGCTCCAGGCTGCTCATAAAGCCGCGTCCGACGGTAGTTTCGGTGGTGCCAAAGTGCCCGCCCGTCTTGCTGGCGCAAAAGCGCTCGACGGTGGTCACGCCCTGAACGGGATCGGCGAGCGCCCCCGTTGCCACAAAGAGCATAAGGTAAAGCGTGCTTTTCTCGCGCACGGCATTGCCGTCAAAGTTGTCGATGCGATTGAGGGCATTTGCATATAGGCGGCTGTCCAGCTTGTAGCTGGCGAGAGCCGACATCATTTCGTTGGCGGCCGGACCGCGATAGTGCTCGGCGATTGCCCGATAGGCGGACTCGCCGCCGCCGAGCTTGCTGCAGATTGCCGAGGAAAGGTTGAGCGTGGTGACGGTAAAGTCGCTGTAGATGGAGGGCGCGCACTGGTCAGGCTTGCGATGGACGATGTAACGGGTGAGATACGAGCGGTTGGAAGAGCATTTCTCGAGCAGGGTACTGCCGAGATAAGAGTTTCCATTGATGAGCATTCGGGCGATCTCGAGATGTTTAAGACCGCCGAACGAGCGAATATCGTTATAGAGGACCGAGCAAGGCGTCTCTGCTGCCACGGATACCTCCTTTGATTGCTTCCTAGCCAATATGGCGATAGGAATTAATGGCCCCCGGTGGGCGACGTATTAAATGGCTGCGCAATATATAGCGTAACCAAAGCAACATTATAGGCCACATGTTCGAAATTGCAGGAAGACCGAGAGATTTTGGTTGGACTGAACGGAAATCCCCCTCTGTCTTGTTCTATAACATTTGGACCCGGTTTTGCCCTGCATCTGTTACAGATTGAGACGTTTGTGAGCCGTGTCGACCGTTTGTCTCGATTTGTAACACGTAGAGGAAGATTCGCCCTGTAGATGTTACAGATTGAGACAATCAGCCGGGCCCACCTCGTCCGCCTCGTCATCTGTGGTTTACGTGGGGGCATGCGAAGCACGGGTATACTAACCGGCGGCGAATCTGCTCCATCGCTTAGAGCTGCTGCGTCTGGACGGCGCGTGATAGGGCTGCCAAAGCGATCGCCAGCGTGCTGAGCAACGTCCTCTCTGTGCGCACCTGTTTTTGTATGTATTAGCGCACTACCAAGCACGCCCGCGCGGCCGCATGCCGTGCCCATTGCGCGTGCAGATAAGGAACAACAACATATGCGTAATTCTGTATCTGACGTCACCGACGCCGAGATTCTGGACGAGACCCGCGAGGCCATGACCCAGGCTGCCTTCGATGCCGCCGATGAGGCCAATGCCGCCCAGGCCGTCGAGTCCGCTACCGAGAGCCTGCCCGCCTTTGACGAGCTGGGCCTCTCCGACGAGATGCTTCGTGCTATCGAGAACCTGGGCTACACGGCGCCCACGCCCGTGCAGGCCGGCTCGATCCCCGTAGTGCTCGAGGGCCGTGACCTGCTTGCCGCCGCTCAGACCGGCACCGGCAAGACGGCCGCCTTTTTGCTGCCGACTATGAACAATCTGGAGCACATCGCTCCTCCCAAACCCGTGCGCGAGCGTGGCGGCCGCAACCGCCGTCGCGGTGCTAAAAAGCCCGAGGGCAACGGCCGTGGCCCCGTGATGCTCGTCATCACCCCCACGCGCGAGCTTGCCCAGCAGATCGACGAGGTCGCAAGCAAAATCGCCGACGTCACCGGCCATGTCGCCGTGACCGTCGTGGGCGGTGTGAGCTACAAGCCGCAGACCGCGGCACTCAAGTACGGCTGCGACATCCTGGTCGCCACGCCGGGCCGTCTGGTCGATCTGATCGAGCAGGGTGCCTGCCACCTGAACGAGGTCAAGGTCCTGGTGCTCGACGAGGCCGACCGCATGCTCGACATGGGCTTTTTGCCCGCCGTCCGCCGCATTGTGCGCGAGACGCCGGCCGAGCGCCAGACGCTGCTGTTCTCGGCGACGCTCGACGAGGAGGCCGTGGGCGAGATCACCGACCTGGTGAGCGACCCGGCCCGCGTGGAGATCGCGCCCGCTACGTCGACTGCCGACACCGTCGACCAGTTTGTGTTCCCGGTGTCCATCGAGGCCAAGAACAACCTGCTGCCCGAGTTCCTCAAGAAGGAGGGCCCGGAGCGCACCATCGTCTTTATGCGCACCAAGCACCGTGCCGACAGCTGCTGCCGTCGTCTGGAGCGCAAGGGCATCAAGGCCGCCGCGATCCACGGCAACCGCAGCCAGGCCCAGCGCGAGCGTGCCCTTTCGGCCTTCCGCGACGGTACCGTCGACGTGCTGGTGGCAACCGACGTGCTTGCCCGCGGCATCGACATCAGCGACGTGCGCTACGTCGTGAACTTTGACGTGCCGGCCGAGCCGACCGACTACATCCACCGTATTGGCCGTACGGGCCGCGCCGGCGAGCTGGGCTGGGCCATTACGTTTGTGACCGAGCAGGATGTGGACGAGTTCTACGAGATCGAGAAGCTCATGGACAAGACCGCCGACATCTACGAGGCCGGCGACCTGCATGTGGGTCCCAACCCGCCTGCGGTTGATCCCGAGCGCGACCCTGCGGCCTTCAAGGTGAAGAAGAAGACCAAGCGCGGCAAGTCCAAGAGCAAGAAGAAGCTTGAGCAGGCACGTCGCGATGGCAAGCGCAACGGCGATGACTACGGCGATGTGGCCGGTCGTTCCAACCGCGGTCGCGACGAGCGTCGCGGCGACGGCGAGCGTCCGAGCCGTCCCAAGCGCGGCGGCAAGACTCGCGTGCGCGAGGGCGTTCAGGCTCGCGTGGATGAGGCCGTGGAGAGCGTGGCCCGCGAGGTTGCTGCCGAGGAGCGCGGCGGTGCTGGTGCCGTCGAGCAGGCCCCGCGCGGCAACCGTGCCGAGCGCCGTGCCAAGCAGTTCCAGGGCGAGGCACACCGCCGTCGTCGTGAGGACGAGGACCGCGGCGGTCGTCGTCGTGTCGAGCGCGAGGGCGACCGCCGGCGTTCCGGTCGTGATGACGAGCGCGGCGGCCGTGATGAGCGTCGCGGCGGCGAGGGTCGCGGTGAGCGTACTGCCCGTGGCGGTGAGTCCCGTGGCGGCAAGCGCTTTGAAGAGCGCGGTAGCCGCGGCGGCGAGCGTCGCGAGGGTGCTCGCGGCAATGGCGGCCGCGGCGGCGCTGGTCGTTCTAACGAGTCGCGTGATCGTCGTGACCCGCGTGCCAGCCGCGATCGTCGCGATGACTGGCGCAACTACGACGATACCCGCGAAGAGCGTCGCGGCGGCTATCGTGGTGGTCGTGGCGGCAACCAGGCCGGCTCCCGTGGCGGCCGTGCCGGCGGTCGCGATAACCGTGGCAGCTACGGCAACAGCCGTGGCGGCAAGCGCGGTGGCAGCTCCCGTCGCCCCGGCGACGGCGGCGGCAAGCGCAAGTAACATACGCATCGCCCGCTAGAGCGAGGTGAACCAAGGGCCCCGAGCAACTACGCTCGGGGCCCTTTTTGTTTGCCGTATCCGATCGCTAGTTCAAATGTGATTTCCTCGGGAATGCATCTAGAGGATGCCGTGGGCCTGTTTCCTACCATGCGGCAATGGGTCCCATGGGGTGCGCCGTGCATTTTTTGGAGTATTCTGCAGTTCGAGTTGTCTGCATATGATTTGACGTCGCCAACGGTGGCTTTCGGATATCCCTAGCGAGCGTTCTGAGTCAGATTTCGTCGTTTTCCGGAGCAGGGGCGCGTCATTCTCGCCATGTCGGAACCCAAAATGACGCAGCGCCCTAAAGGTTTGCCCGCTCGGGGTATTGCTGGCGCGGTCACGTTGCAGAATACTCCGTTTTTTGCACGGGCCAGGAGGGGGTACCTCGGGAGAACACGGCGGTATCCCGTAAATATATACAATCTGTACCGTAATTTATACAAAACGAAGAGGCAGACAGCGTAGGGTTGGTGCATTGGGGTGCTTGATGCACCAAAATGGGGATCCCACGTGCCGTATACTCTGGCTGGATGTGAAAACGGCTTGACGCGTTGCCAGACGTAGGGGGAGGGTGTCTCGATGAGCGTATTCGAAATTGTGTTTAGTCCGACGGGTGGAACGCAGAAGGTGTCTGGCCTTGTGGCCGGGGCACTGGACAAGAATACCGTTACCGTCGATCTGGCCGATAGCGGGCTAGATTTCAGCGCTGTCTCGATGACTGAGGACGACGTGGCCGTAATCTCTGTGCCGGCGTATGCCGGTAGAATCCCGGCTGTGGTGGCTGACCGGTTGGGCATGGTGCGCGGCAACGGGGCTCGGGCTGTTTTGGTTTGCGTATACGGAAACCGCGCGTTTGAGGACACGCTCGTAGAGCTGGAGGACGTTGCGAAGCGCGCCGTATTTAGGGTTGTTGCAGCGGTTTCTGCTATTGCTGAGCATTCCGTTGCTCGTCAGTTTGCTGCTGGGCGACCGGATGCGCAGGATGCGGCGCAGCTCGCAGAGTTTGCGCAGCAAATTCAGCAAAAGCTGTTGGCTGAGGATGCGTCCGGGCCCTCTATCCCCGGCAATCGTCCTTATAAACAAGCCGGAGGTCACCGCATGGCACCCGAGGCAACAGAGGATTGTGTCTCCTGCGGTGCATGCGCCGCGGCGTGCCCCGTTTGCGCTATCGACAAGAGTGACCCCAAACGAGCAGCTGGCGAGGCGTGCATCTCCTGCATGCGCTGCATCGCCGTATGTCCGCGAGGTGCTCGCAAGCTTGATTCCAACAAACTATCCGCTGTTTCCCAGATGCTGAGCAAGGTTTGCGTCGCGCGGAAGGAATGCGAGCTCTTCATCTAGCGCAAGTGAGATTGGTGCAAACAAACCTGGCCCTTTTGCACCAAAAACGATCCGTTTTCCTCCGTTCCCAAGGGATCATGTGATCCGAAGGGGACGGAGGAAAACGGATCAAAAAGGAAAAATAGTAAGGCGCTCTTTTTCACATTGAATATTGCAATTTGGTAACGCGTTTTATCAAATATGGCATTTATCTGCGGTAATGTTCTATTTCACCGCTGAGGGTGACATTTTATACCGCCTGCCGAACCGTATGGAGACCTCACAACTTTTTAGGTCAATGTTGTGCGTGTAGCAATTTCGCCCGGCCTCGCCTCCGGGCTGCCATGTGAGAGGGGATCTTATGGCTCGACTGCACGTAATGGAACGCAGCCACGCTCAGGCCGTCATGGACGACCTGCACGATGCACTCGGACGTCGTCTGGCGGTGAGCTCGCTCGCCCCGTGCCCCGTCGAGTTTACGGCGGCGCTCGTCAACCTGTGCTCCACCCAGAGCTGCGGCAAGTGCACGCCCTGCCGCGTGGGCCTGAGCGCGCTGAGCGACCTGCTCGCCGATGTGCTCGAGGGCCGCGCCGACGAGTCCACGCTCAACTTGATTGAGCGCACGGCCCGCACCATCTACCTTTCGAGCGACTGCGCCATCGGCTACGAGGCCGGCGCCATGTCACTCACCGCCATCCGCGGTTTCCGCGATGATTTTGAGCACCATATCCGCGAGCACTCCTGTGGCTTTGACCGCGAGGCCCGCGTCCCGTGCGTCTCGGGCTGCCCGGCGCACGTCGACATTCCCGGTTACATTTCGTTGGTCGAGGCCGGCCGCTATGCCGATGCCGTCAAGGTCATCCGCAAGAACAACCCGCTGCCGCTCGTCTGCGGTTTGGTGTGCGAGCATCCCTGCGAGATGCACTGCCGTCGCGGCATGGTCGACGATCCCATGAACATCCTCGCCCTCAAGCGTTTTGCCGTTGAGCACAGCGACCTCAACGATTACAAGCCCAGCGTGGCCGACAACACCGGCAAGCGCATTGCCGTGATCGGCGGCGGCCCGGCCGGCCTTTCCTGTGCCTACTATCTGGCCGTGATGGGCCATAAGGTGACGATCTTTGAGCAGCGTCATCACTTGGGCGGCATGTTGCGCTACGGCATCCCCAGCTACCGCCTGCCGCGCGAGCGCCTGCAGGCCGAGATCGACTGGATCTTGAGCGCCGGCATCGACGTGGAACTCGACCACTCCGTCAACGGCGAGGAGCTTGCCCGCCTGCGCGACGAGTTCGATGCCGTCTACCTAGCCATTGGCGCCCACAGCGATAAGAAGCTCGGCCTTCCGGGCGAAGAGGCGCCCGGCGTGGAGTCGGCCGTCAAGATGCTGCGTGCCATCGGCGACGACGAACTGCCCGACCTGAGCGGCCAGCGCGTGTGCGTCATCGGCGGCGGCAATGTGGCCATGGACGTGGCGCGCTCTGCCGTGCGTTGCGGTGCCGAAAAGGTGAGCATCGTCTACCGCCGCCGCATCTGCGACATGACGGCCCAGGATGCCGAGATCGCCGGCGCCCAGGCCGAGGGGTGCGAGGTTCTGGAGCTCACCGCACCGCTCGCTATCGAGACGGGCGAGGACGGTCGCGTGAGTGGCCTGTGCGTGCAGCCGCAGATTATCGGCGAGCCCCGCCGTGGACGTCCGGCCCCGCGTGCCGCAGCCACGCCCGAGCGCGTCATTCCCTGCGAGCGCGTGTTTGTGGCCATTGGCCAGGACATCGATTCCAAGCCGTTTGAGGACATGGGCATCGCCTGCAAGTGGGGTCGCATCGTCACCGATTCGGATGGCGCCGTGCCCGACTTCGATGGCCTCTTTAGCGGCGGTGACTGCCAGACCGGTCCCGCCACCGTCATCCGGGCGATCAACGCCGGTCGCGTTGCTTCGGCAAACATCGACCGCTACCTGGGCTTTGACCACAAGATAAAGCTCGACGTGGAGCTGCCGACCGTGCAGTTTAAGGGCAAGCACGAGTGCGGCCGCTGCGAGCTGGGCGAGCGCGAGGCCGGCGAGCGCATCCACGATTGGAATCTGGTCGAGCAGGGCCTCACCGAGGAGGAGGCACGCCAGGAGGCAAGCCGCTGCCTGCGTTGCGACCACTTTGGCTTTGGCGCGTTCCGCGGAGGGAGGAGCCTGGAATGGTAGAGCCCAACAACCCCACTGTCAGCGACAACACCGAAAGCGGAGCACTCAACATGGTCAAGCTCACTATCGATAATTGCGAGGTCGTGGTGCCCGAGCACACCACGATCCTGGACGCGGCCAAGTCCGTCGGTATCCAGATTCCCACCCTGTGCTACCTGCGCGATCTAAACGAGATCGGCGGCTGCCGCGCGTGCGTGGTCGAGGTTGAGGGCTGCGACCAGCTGGTTGCCGCCTGCAACAACTACGTGCTCGACGGCATGGTGGTCCACACCAACAGCCCCAAGGCCCGCGAGGCGCGTCGCACCAACGTGCAGCTGCTACTGTCCCAACACGACTCGCGCTGTACGAGCTGCGTGCGCAGTGGTAACTGCAACCTGCAGACCATCGCCAACGACCTGGGCATCTTCTATCTGCCGTACGAGCAGCACCTGGCACGCGAGGGCTGGGACTTCGATTTCCCCATCATCCGCGATAACGACAAGTGCATTAAATGCATGCGTTGCATCAAGGTGTGCGAGAGCGTGCAGGGCTTAGGGATTTGGGATCTGACCAACCGCGCCACGCATACCGCCGTGGGCACCCGCGGGCGTGCGCCGATCGGCAAGACCGATTGCGTCGCGTGCGGCCAGTGCATCACGCATTGCCCGACGGGCGCCCTGCGCGAGCGTGACGATACCGAGACCGTGTTCGATGCCATCGCCGATCCCGACAAGATCGTGCTGGTGCAGATTGCGCCGGCCGTGCGTAGCGCCTGGGGCGAGGAGCTCGGCATTCTGCGCGAGGAGGCCACCGTCGAGCGCCTGGCCTGTGCGCTGCGCCGCGTGGGCTTTGAGTACGTGTTCGACACCGACTTCTCGGCCGATCTCACCATTATGGAGGAGGGCTCCGAGCTGCTCGAGCGCCTGGGTAAGGCCGCCAAGGGCGAGGGTGACAGCCGCGGCTGGCCCATGTTCACGAGCTGCTGCCCGGGCTGGGTACGCTTTGTGAAGGCACGTTACCCCGAGTTTGTCGACAGGCTCTCCACGTCAAAGTCGCCGCAGCAGATGTTCGGCGCCATCGCCAAGACCTACTACGCCAAGGTGCTGGGCGTGGAGCCCGAGCGCCTGTTTGTGGTGTCCGTTATGCCGTGCACGGCCAAGAAGGCCGAGTGCGCGCTGCCGAGCATGGTGGGCGAGGACGGCACGCCCGACGTGGACGTTGCGCTGACGGTGCGCGAGATGGTGCGCATGATCCGCGCGAGCCACGTGAGCGTGGATACGCTGGTCGAGGAGCCGCTCGATACGCCGCTGGGCTTTGGCACGGGTGCTGGTGTGATCTTTGGCGCCACGGGCGGTGTGATGGAGGCCGCCGTGCGCTCGGCCTATTACCTGGTGACGGGCAAGAACCCCGACGCGGACTTCTTTACCGATGTGCGCGGCCTGGACGGCTGGAAGGAGGCCGTGGCCGATATCGATGGCACCAAGGTGCGCGTCGCCGTGGCACACGGGCTGGGCAACGCCGCCCGCCTGCTCGACGCGATTCGCGACGGCCGCGTGAACTATGACTTCGTTGAGGTCATGGCGTGCCCGGGCGGCTGCGTCGGCGGCGGCGGTCAGCCCATCCACGACGGCTGCGAGCTGGCAGCCGAGCGCGGTCAGGTGCTGTGGGGCCTGGATGCCGCTGCGGACATTCGCTTCTCGCACGAGAATCCCGATGTCCAGGCGTGCTACAGCGAGTTTTTGGGCGAGCCGCTCTCGCCGCTGGCCGAGGAGTTGCTGCATACCGACCATCACGCTTGGACGATGCCTAACGAGGGGACGTGCTAGCGATGCACGCGTTTGATGTTGAGGTGTCGCGCCGGGGGTTTGCCTCGGCGCTTGCCGCGGGTGCACTGTCGCTTGCGCTCGCGGGCTGTGGTGGCGGAGCTACCGGTGCCGGGTCCGCCGCGGGCTTGGCTGCCGGGTCTGCGGCGGGCGGTTCTGCTGTCGAGCCGGTTGAGGTGCACGTCGCGTCGCTCAAGGGTCCGACCTCGATTGGCCTGGTGCAGTTTATGGACCAGGCTGCCGACGGTGCCACGGACAACGAGTTCGACTTTGCGATCAACACTGCCGCCGACGAGATCGTGCCCAAGGTCATTCAGGGAGATGTCGACATTGCCCTGGTGCCCGCCAACGTGGCGAGCGTTCTCTACAACAAGACCGAAGGCGCGGTGCAGGTCATCGACATCAACACGCTGGGCGTGCTGAACGTGGTGACGGGCGACGCGAGTGTGGCCTCGTTTGGCGATTTGGCGGGCCATACCGTCTATATGACGGGCAAGGGCACCACGCCGGAGTACGTCATGAACTACCTGCTGGAGCGCGCGGGCCTGACCGACCAGGTGGCGCTCGAGTTTAAGAGCGAGCCCACCGAGGTGCTGTCGGCTCTGCTTGCCGACCCGTCCGCCGTGGGCGTGCTGCCGGAGCCGTTCAAGACCGCTGCCATCGCCAAGAGCGAAGGCAAGCTGTCGGCTCCAGTAAGTCTGACCGATGTGTGGGATGAGCTGGCAGGTGACACGGGTTCGCGCCTGCTGACGGGCGTGACCGTGGTGCGCCGCGCGTTTGCCGAGGAACATCCCGAGGCCGTGGCGGAGTTCTTGCGCTGCCATGCGGCGAGTGTGAAGGCCGTCAATGCGGCGCCGGCGGACTGGGCGCAGGCCGTGGTCGATGCGGGCATCGTGGATAACGCCACGATTGCCGAAAAGGCGATTCCCGGGTGCATGCTCGTGTGCCAGACGGGGAAGGATATGAAGGCGGCGCTCGGTGGGTACCTACAGGTGCTGGTCGATGCGGACGCGAGTGCCGTGGGCGGCAAGCTCCCGGCCGATGATTTCTACTACATGGAGTAGCCCGTGCGTGCGTTTGCTCGACAAATGACAGAGCGTATGAAGGCGGTGGCGGCAGGTGGTGTCGTCGCCGCCTTTTGGCTTGCCGTGTGGGTGCTGGTGGCGGGTCTCGTGGCGCAGCCGTTGATTTTGCCGGGGCCGGGCGCTGTCGTGGTGGCGTTGCTGCGACTGGTATGCGATGCCGGCACATGGGCGATTCTGGCGGGCTCGGGTGCGCGAATCTTGGGCGGGCTGGCGCTTGCCGCGGTGTGCGGCGGCGTGATGGCGGGAGCCTCGGTGCGGTCGCGGACGTTTGCCCGCCTGGTGGCGCCGGCGCTTTCGTTTGTTAAGGCGACACCGGTTGCCTGCGTGGTGGTCCTGCTGCTCATTTGGTTGGGGTCGGCGCGCGTGAGCATTGCGGCGGTCTTTTTGATGGCGCTGCCGGGCGTATATTTTTCGCTGGTCGAGGGCTTGGCGCAAGTGGATAAGCCGCTGGAGCAGATGTTTCGTCTGCATGGCGTGCGGGGTTGGCGTCTGTTTTGCGCCCACACCTGGCGCGAGGTCCTGCCGTTTGTGCTTTCGTGCGCCCGCGCTGTGATCGGCATGAGCTGGAAGGCCGGCGTGGCGGCGGAGCTGATCGGCATGGCGGTGGGCACCGTGGGTGAGCGCATCTATCAGGCGAAGCTTTTGATTGAGACTGCCGATTTGCTGGCCTGGACCGTGCTGGTTGTTATGGCTTCGTGGGCATGCGAGCGCGTGCTGGTGTGGCTGCTGCGGGCTTCGGGGCCTGCGGCGTGGCGTGCGGCGGTGCTGTCGCATGGACGCGGCTTGCACGGGCGTGCGGGCGGTTCTGCTGGCGGCAGGGCTGCGGCGGAGCTTGCGCTTGCTGTGGGCGACCGGGCGCCCTGGGCGCCGGCGCTCGACGGACTGGTGCTTCATGTGTCTGCCGGTGGGCGCGCCTGCGTGATGGGCGCCTCGGGCGTGGGCAAGTCGACGTTGCTTGCGCTGGCGGCGGGGGAGCGCACGCCGTGCTCGATGGTGTTTCAGGATACGCGCCTGGTTGAGGACGCCTCTGCTTTGGATAACGTGCTGGTGTGCGCCGACGCGCGCGTGGATGCCTCGAGTGCTGCAGCCCTGTTGTGCCTGCTGGTACCGGGGATCGATGTGCATGCCCGCGTGGCCGAGCTCTCGGGCGGGCAGCGCCGTCGCGTCGAGATTGCCCGAGCCCTGCTGTGTCCGGGCGGCGCAGTGATTCTGGACGAGCCCTTTACCGGTCTAGACATCGCTGCGCGCGACGCATGCACCGAGGTCGTGCTCGACTTGCTCGACGGCCGTATGCTGTTGCTTGCCACGCACGATTCCGCTGACGCTCGGGCCCTCAATATCTCGGACATCATCACGCTCTAAAGACTTACTCAGCAACAAATTGATCCGTTTTTTCTCCGTCCCCATGGGGTCGGGTATGGTATTCTATCTGCGGGGTAATACTTAGGAATACCAAGTAATACCAACACCGTAGAACAAACTCCAGATGCGGGCCAATCGGGTTGCCTTCACAGCCCGTCGCCCAGCCGCGTGACCCGCATCCATCCGCACCACCGTCGTTTCAAAAAGGAAGCGCCATGGCAGAACACATGACCCCGGTTGTCGCGAAGGTCTTGCCCGAGGAAAAGGCGGCCTTCGCGGCGGAAACCCAGCTCGTGGGCACTACGCCGTCCAACGCCATCCGCATGTTCATCGCCGCCTTCAATCGCTGCGGCACCTTTCCGTTCGACATTTCGCCCAACGGGGCCTTTGGCGCTGCGCCCGATTCTCATCAATAAGTGATCCGTTTTCCTCCGTTCCCATGTGATCAGCTCTCTGCCGAGTTGTGGTAGAACTAGGGAACGGTTTTGAGGAGGTTGGCATGCTCAATGCGATGATTTGGGCGCTTGCCTGTTTTGGTGTTGTTGCTGCCGATATAGCCCTGAGCGTGGTTCTGTTTTCAGCTCTCGATGCCGTGTCGGCGCTGACGGGTTTCCCGATCGACAATCTCGATATCCAATGGTTCCAGGCTGCCGCTCAGACGGCGTCATTTTTGATGGCGCTGCTGTGGTGGCGTTATCTGTGGCCCCGCTCCTTCATGGCGCGCCGGCAAGGCGAGCGCCCGCTCGGTGGGGGAGCAAGCGCGGCATGGAAGCGCATTGCCTGCGTTGTCGTGATCGGCCTATCCATGCAGGTGGTCATTAGCTACCTATGCGACGGCGTGCTGTCGCTGCTGCCCGAGGTCGCGGCAGACTATAGCGAGCTCGTCGAGGAAACGGGCATGGGCGATACCAGCCTTCTTGCCGTCCTGACCACGGTGCTCGGCGCGCCGTTTTGCGAAGAGCTCCTGGTACGCGGCATCATCTTTGAGTGTTCGCTGCGTGCGTTTAATCCGCAGTGCCGTCCGCTCTGGAAACGCCGGCGCCGCGCGAACGCGCAAGACGGCGCTATAGTGCCCTGGGCGGCCCCGAGTACCTGGGGCGTCGCCGCGGCAATCGTGCTGCAGGCGGCGGTCTTCGGCTTTATGCACATGAACTGGGTGCAGGGTTGCTACGCGGGTGCCGCCGGCCTCATCTTTGGTTGGGTGCTCGTGACGACCGGAAAGCTCCGCTACACGATCCTGCTGCACTTTGCCTTTAATGCCGGGTCGTATCTCATGGGGCTGCTGTGGTTTGTGAGCACACCGCTCGACCTTGTGGTCACGGTTGGCATCGCCGGCTTTCTGCTGGTAGAGGCGATGCGCTCGCTGCTTCGATTGTGCATTCCCGTGTCGCGCGAAGCTGATCGGCCTGAGTAATAACGCCTTTAATTAGACCGATGCGTCCTGAACGCACCTGGCGTTTCGCCGAATGCTTCTTTAAATTTTGAGTAAAAGAATGACATGTTGGAGATGCCGACTTTTCGGGCTACATACTGCACGCTGCGCTCGGTGTTATTGAGAAGATATGCCGCCTCTGTGAGCTGCTGGTTGAGCTTTATTTGCGAAAACGTTTTGCCGGTTTTTTGCTTGATCAAGCTGCTGAGATAGCTGGTGCTATAACCCGTATCGCTCGCAATGCTTTCGAGTGTGCAGTCGCCGTAGCTTCGCTCAATATGATTCAGAATCGATACGATGCGTTCGTCCGACATGATCGCCTGGTTATCAGTTGCGGAGCGTCGGTACAGTCCTCGAATGAGAACAAGGAATAGGCTGACGGCGAGGTGCCTCATGAGTTCATTGGAATAGGCATCTTTAAAGTGATATTCGATAAAGAGCATCTCGATGAGGCGTCGCGCATGTCGGGCGTATTCCTCTGGAAGAATGAGATATTTTCGGGCCTCGCAGTTTTTGGACACAAAATCAAATAGAAGATTCGTTAATGGTGACGCGCCGGGTAGCTGGCTCAGGAACAACGAATCGAACATTTCTTTTTTGAAGACGATCGAAATGACGATATCATGCTCGCCCTTAACGTATGGAACGCTTCTGACTACGCCGGTGTTGCAAATGAGCACGTCGCCCTTTTTAAGGAGTAGTCGCCGTCCGTTGACGATAAACGTGCAGACGCCGTCGTACACGTAGTTAAGCTCCATATCCCGATTGATATGAGGAGGAATATCGGTAAAGCGCGACTCCTTGATAAGGCCCACGGGGTTTTCGTCGAGAGTTTCTTTCCAATCAAACAGATAGACCTCTTCGCCGTTAATGGTTGTGGTTTCCACCCTGTTATATCGCGGGCTGAGCTCTCCCGGATGTGTGCGATGCCACTCTTCGGTCTCGGTATGCGTATAGAGCAGCTGTTTGAGATTCGAATCCATGGGGTGCTCCAGGGGTGAACGGTAGAATCGATGCCTTAAACGGTATTATATCTAAAAAAATGTTATAAACCCACGCTTTCTATGCGATATCTTATGCATCTTGTTCTTCCTAGTATTGGGTTATCCGCTGGAGCATCCGATCAAGGAGGGCAAATGAGTAAGTTAAAACATGGGTTTGACTCCGACTTTTTATGGGGCGGAGCCATATCGTGCTCGCAGGCCGATGGCGCCTGGAATGAGGGCGGAAAGGGAAAGTCGACGCAGGATTGTCGATGGCTGGATGGTACCTGGACTCATGACCAGATTGAGGACAAGCATCAAAACAACCCCTTCTGCCATGACGAACTAATGAACGCTCTCGCAGATGATGGTGTTGAGTTCTACCCGTTTAGGCGCGGTAACGACTTCTATCATCACTACCGTGAGGACATCGCGCTTTTTGCGGAGATGGGCCTCAAGCTGTTCCGCACCTCTATTTGCTGGAGCCGAATCTATCCTAACGGAGATGATCTTGAGCCTAACCGCGAAGGCATCGAGTGGTATCGAAGCATGCTGGGTGAGTGCAAAAAGCACGGCATTAAAACCTTCGTCACCATGCTCCACTATGACATCCCGGTAAATCTTGTCACCACATATGGGGGATGGAAGAATCGCAAGACGATTGATTTCTTCGCCCGCTATGTCGAGACAATCGTTACGGAATTGGGCGATCTGGTCGATTTCTGGCTGCCTTTTAACGAGTTCAATGCAGCGCGTTTTTCGCCTTGGGACGGGGTCTGTCTGGTCAAAGACGAAGAGGGGGAGAACTTCGATCGAGCCATCTTCCAGTGCCTGCACCACGAGTTCGTTGCCAATGCGCGTGCCGTCGAGATTGTCCATCGTCTTTCGCCCGATACTCCCGTTGGCGGCATGATCGCTCGATTCTGTACGTATCCCGCCACCTGCCGTCCCGAAGATAACATGCAGGCTATTCACGACGACCAGTATTCCAACTGGTTTTATACGGATGTGATGGCTCGTGGAAAATACCCCGCTTATATGAATCGCTATTTCGATGCGTGCGATATCGAGATTCAAATGGAACCGGGCGATGAAGAGCTTATCGCTCGCAACACGGTCGACTTCCTGGCCTTCTCGTACTACTTTTCCCAGGTATCCACCTGCGATCAGGGATGGGAGAAGACTGCGGGTAATCTGGTCATGGCAAACAAGAACCCTTATCTCGAGACGAGTGAGTGGGGCTGGCAGCTCGATCCCATTGGTCTGAGGGTTACCCTTAACCAGATGTATGACCGCTATGGGCTGCCCCTGTATATCGCCGAGAACGGCCTCGGTACATCTGATGTAGTCGAGGAGGATGGCAGCATCCACGACGAGTATCGAATCGATTATTTGCGCCAGCACATAAAGTGCCTTAAGGAAGCAGTGATCGATGGCGTTGACGTGCGCGGATACATGATCTGGGGATTCATTGACCTTGTTGCCTGCGGTCCTCTTACGATGGACAAGCGCTACGGGCTTATCTATGTCGATCTGGATAATTGCGGCAACGGCACTGCGGAGCGCTCGCGTAAAGACTCTTTCTATTGGTATCAGAAATGTATCGCCACTAATGGCGAGGATCTTGGGTAGGAGTGATTGTCGTGGCAGACAAGAAGGAACTGGCCGCTCGTGTCCTCGAGCTCGTGGGCGGCGCCGATAACGTTGTTATGGCAACGCACTGCATTACAAGGCTCAGATTCAACCTGAAGGACGATAGCAAGGCAGACCTGGAGGCCCTTAAGACGCTTGACGGCGCCTTGGGCGCGCAGGTTAAAGACGGACAGTGGCAAGTTATCATCGGCGCCAGCGTGGGGTCGGTATATGACGAATTGGAGCCCATGCTAGGTGACAGGATGGGTGGCGAGGTCTCCGCCGACGCCGAGCAGCCTGAGCTCCAAAAAGGTTCGGCTCGCGTATTCGATATCATCACCGGCATCTTCTCCGCTATCATTCCCGCACTGGTGGCGGGAGGCATCGTAAAGGGCATCCTGGCTGCTATCGCGGCTTTTGGAATCGACACGGGTGCCGGCGACTTTGCGATATTCAATATGATTTCGGATATCCCGTTCTACTTCTTGCCGTTTTTGCTGGCAATGTCTACAGCTGATAAGTTCCGGGTCAACCGTTCGCTTGCGCTTTGCGTTGCCGGATCGCTGATGTACCCGACCATTGTCAACGCTGTCGGTACGGGCGAGACGCCCCTTGCGCTGTTCGGTTTTGCGGTGCCGATTTTTAGCTACGCCGATTCCGTGTTCCCGGTTATCTTTGGCGTCATTGGCTTGTCTTTTGTATATCGCGCAATCGACAAAGTCGTGCCGGATCTTTTTAAGCTCGTTGTCGTTCCGGCGCTCTCCCTTGCTATCGTGATTCCCGTCAACCTGTTTGTGCTCGCTCCGATTGGTGCCTGGTGCGGTCTTGGTCTTGCCAACGGTATCGTTTGGCTATTCTCGACGTTAGGCCCCGTTGCCGGTTTTCTGCTGGGCTTCTTTATGCCGCTTATCGTGCTCTTCGGCATGCATCAGTCAACGAGCCCTATCCAGATTTCCAATATCGCAACGCTTGGGTATGACTATCTGCTCCCGATCTCTTTCTGCCATAACCTCGCCGAAAGCGGTGCGTCTTTTGGTGCAGCCCTGCGCATGACCGACGAAAAGCTCAAGTCCGCTGCAATGACGTGCGCCTTCTCAGCATTTATGGGAATTTCCGAGCCCGCCTTGTTTACCGTTCAGGTTCCTAACAGGACTCCGCTTATCGCTGCGATGATCGCGGATGGCATTGGCGGTGCGCTTACCGTTGTTCTCGGCGCAAAGTGCTTCGGCTTTGTTATGCCCGGCATTACCTCGTTGCCCGTTTATGCCGATCCAAGCGGCAATCCCATGAACCTGATCATGATTGTCGTCTGCATCGCTTTGACTTGGATTATCTCTGCGGCGCTCTCGTTTGCGCTCTATGGTCGTTTCGACAAAAAGTAACGACGTTTTGAGATAGACAATATTAATCGGCCGCTCGCCGGGGAATCGTTCTGCGACGCCCCGGCGAGCGGCATTTTATTGGTGGGGCGTGTCGTGTCGCCAACGGCGGCATGCCGCCTCGCCGCGCTAGTTGCGTCTGCCGCCTCCGTTGGCGCCCTGACGCCCCTGTGCCGCGCGGTTGCGGCCTGCGGTGTTCTGCGCGCGGGACATACCGCCGTATCTCTTGCTGCCCTTAGACCCCTTGCCGGCATCACCAGCGCCACCGTGGGCCTTGCCGCCCTTCTTGCCGGTGCCATGCCCACCGCCAGCAGACGTCTCGCCCGGGCGTGGCGGCACGGGGCGAATCAGGCAATGCTTGGTGTAGCCAATCAGATCGCGGCGGCCGGCTTTTTCCAGCGCCTCGCGCACGAGCTTGTAGTTCTCGGGCTTGCGATACTGGATGAGCGCGCGCTGCATGGCCTTTTCGTGCGGGTCGCGCGCCACGTAGATCGGCTGCATGGTGCGCGGGTCCACGCCGGTGTAGTACATGCACGTCGACATGGTGGACGGTGTGGGGTAGAAGTCCTGCACCTGCTCGGGCATGTAGCCCATGTCGCGCACGGCTTCGGCAAGGTCCACGGCTTCCTTCATGGTAGAACCGGGGTGGCTCGAGATCAGATACGGCACTACGTACTGCTTGAGTCCGTACTCGCGGTTAAGGCGCTCAAATTTGCGGCAGAACGCATCGTAGACGGCGCGGCTCGGCTTGCCCATCACACTCAGCACCGCGTCGCTCACGTGCTCGGGTGCCACGCGGAGCTGGCCCGAGACATGATGTTCCAGCAGCTCGCGCAAAAACTCGTCCGAGGCATCGGCCATGGTATAGTCAAAGCGGATGCCGCTGCGCACGAAGACCTTTTTGACGCCCGGCAGCTGGCGCAGGTCGCGCAGCAGCTGTGTGTAGCCGCTCTCGTCGACCACCATGTTCTTGCACACACTCGGCCACAGGCAGCGCTTGTTCTTGCACACGCCGTGCTTGAGCTGCTTGTCGCAGGCGGGACGGCTAAAGTTGGCCGTCGGTCCGCCTACGTCGTTGATGTAGCCCTTAAACTCGGGATCGCGCGTGAGCAGCTCGGCCTCGCGCATGATCGAGTCGTGGCTGCGCATCTGCAACACGCGGCCCTGGTGGAAGGTGAGGGCGCAAAACGAGCACTCGCCAAAACAGCCGCGGTTGGAGCTAATGGAAAACTTGATCTCGGCAAAGGCCGGCACGCCGCCCGCCGCGTCGTAGTCGGGATGCCAATCGCGTGCGTAGGGGAGTTCGGCCACCTCGTCCATCTCGTCGGTGGTGAGCGTCGTCGACGGCGGGTTCTGCACCACATAGACGTTGTTGGGGTAGGGCTCTACCAGGCGATGGCCGGTGATGGGGTCCATGTTCTGCTGCTGCACGTTAAAGCTGCGCGCGTAGTTGAGCTTGTCGGCGGCAAGGTCGTTCCAGCTGGGCAGCAGGTCGTAGTCGTAGACCTCGTCGAGCGAGCCCGTGCGGTAGACGGTGCCATTGATATAGGTAATCTGATCGATGGGCAGCCCCGCGTCGAGCGCGTCGGCGATCTCGACAATCGCGTGCTCGCCCATGCCGTAGATGAGGATGTCGGCGCCCGAGTCGAGCAGTACCGAGCGCTTGAGCTTGTCCTGCCAGTAGTCGTAGTGGGCCAGGCGGCGCAGGCTCGCCTCGATGCCGCCGATGATGATGGGGGCGTCCTTGAACGTCTGGCGGATGAGGTTGCCGTAGACCGTGACAGCTCGGTTGGGACGGTGCCCCTCCTCGCCACCGGGAGTGTAGGCGTCGGTGTGGCGGCGGTGCTTGGTCACCGAATAGTGGTTGACCATGGAGTCCATGTTGCCGGCACTGACGAGAAAGCCCAGGCGCGGCTCGCCGAGCACGGTGATGCTGGCGGGGTCGGTCCAATCGGGCTGGCAGATGATGCCCACCTTGTAGCCGTGTGCGTCGAGTACGCGGCTGACGATGGCCATACCAAAGCTGGGATGGTCCACGTAGGCGTCGCCGCAGATGTAGACAAAGTCGCACTGGTCCCAGCCGCGCGCATCCATGTCGGCGCGGCTGACGGGGAGGAACTTATCGCGGCCCGGTCGCCAGGGGCGGGCGGGCGTCGCTTGGGAATGCTTGGTGCGGGCGACCGTGGCCTGCGCCTTACCGCCACGCTTTTGCTGCTGGCCCTGTTTGCCCTGTTGACTGCGCTGGTTGTTCTGAGCGTGCTGAGGCTTTTTTGCCACGATCCCTCCCGGTGTCTGTATGCTGCACGTAATTGTAACCAGTCTTTTTGGGACGGCGCTAAAAAGACTGGTGGAGTACACGAGGCGTCGGGTGTCGGCGCCGCGCCCGCTGTTTGTTTCCAGACTGTGTATCTGCGCGTTGGAGAACCCGTCTCGCGCGCACGCCATGTTGTCAATGGGTTACAGTATGAACGGCGGCTATGTTTCCGCCAACGCACGAGAGAGTCGTCAACAAGGAGGATGCACGACGATGCAGCGTGCCAAACAGATATCGGAGTCCATCGAGCTGGGCATTATCTTGGCGCTCGCCGGTGGCTTTATGGACGTCTATTCGTACATTGGGCGCGATCATGTTTTCGCCAACGCGCAGACAGGCAACATCCTGCTCGTGGGCGTGAGCATCTCGGAGGGCAACTGGGCACTTGCGGGACGCTATTTCTTCCCCGTGGTGTCGTTTGCCGTGGGCATTATGCTTGCCGATCTGGTACACGAGCGGTTTGGCAGCGTGATTCACTGGCGCCAAGTGACGGTGTTCTTTGAAGCCGTTATCTTGCTGGGCGTGAGCTTTATCCCCGGCGGCAATTTCAACCTGCTCGCCAACTGCCTCACCTCGTTTGCCTGCGGTATGCAAGTTGAGAGCTTCCGCAAGATCCACGGTCACGGCATCGCTACGACCATGTGCATCGGCAACTTGCGCAACGCGCTGCAAAACGTGGACGATTACATCATCACCCACAGGCGCGGCTTTTTGGAAAACGGCCTGCTGTACTTTGGCGTGATCTTTACCTTTGTGTTTGGCGCCGTGTTGGGCAACTGGTGTATTGAGCGCATGGGCCTGCACGCCATCGTCGTGGCGAGCTTGCTGCTGTTTGTCGCGTTTGCCATCATGTTTATCGACCGCGAGCGCGATTTGCGCTCTCGCTGGAAGCGTGCCTGCGAAGATTGGAAAGACGCCTGCCAAAAATAGCGGCAAGATGTGACAAGGGGGCAGTCCCCTTGTCAGATAGATCGATAATGGGGAGGGGACGGCCATCTCGGTCGCCCCTTTTTTTGTTTAGTGGTCGGGTAGTGACGATGCCAGTTGTTGAAACGCTTTAACACCTTTGACGTTCTCACGTGTTTTTTGTTTCAAAAGCGTTAGGATGGAACATATATTGCGGGGCGTAACGGGTGCCCCGCGCACGATAGGAGGCTATCAATGGCTAATCGTTTCGTTCTCAACACCATCTCTTACCATGGTTCCGGCGCCATCAAGGAGATCCCCGGCGAGCTCCAGCGTCGTGGCTACAAGAAGATCTTCGTCTGCTCCGACCCCGATCTGGTCAAGTTTGGCGTTACCGCTAAGGTGACCGACGAGCTCGACGCCGCCGGCATCGCTTGGAGCCTTTACTCCGAGATCAAGCCCAACCCCACCATCCAGAACGTCAAGGACGGCGTCGAGGCCTTCAAGGCCGCCGAGGCTGACGCTATCGTGACCATCGGTGGCGGTTCCTCCATGGACACCGCCAAGGCTATCGGCATCATCATCAACAACCCCGAGTTCGCCGATGTCCGCAGCCTCGAGGGCGTTGCTCCGACTAAGAACCACGCCGTGTTCACCATCGCTGTGCCGACGACCGCCGGTACCGCTGCTGAGGTGACCATCAACTACGTCATCACCGACCCCGAGAAGGTCCGCAAGTTCGTGTGCGTCGACACCAACGACGCTCCCGAGGTCGCCGTCGTCGACCCCGACATGATGGCTTCCATGCCCGCCGGCCTGACCGCTTCCACCGGTATGGACGCTCTGACCCACGCCATCGAGGGCTACACCACCAAGGGCGCTTGGGAGCTCTCCGACATGTTCCACTTTGAGGCTATTAAGCTGATCAGCGAGAACCTGCGCGACTCCGTTGCCGAGGCCAAGTCCGGTCAGCCCGGCTCCGGCCGCGAGGGCATGGCTCTTGGCCAGTATGTCGCCGGCATGGGCTTCTCCAATGTCGGCCTGGGCATCGACCACGCCATGGCTCACACCCTGTCCGCTCACTACGACACCCCGCACGGCGTCGCCTGCGCCATGCTGCTGCCGATCGCCATGGAGTTCAACAAGCCGGTTTGCGCCGAGCGCCTGGCCAAGGTCGCCGTCGCCATGGGCGTTGACACCACGGGCATGAGCACCGACGAGGCCGCCGATGCCGCCATCGCCGCCGTCAAGCAGCTCTCCGCCGACGTGAACATCCCGCACGTCTGCGAGGCCATGAAGGCTGACGAGATCGAGGTCCTGGCCAAGGACGCCATGGCCGACGCCTGCTTCCCGGGTAACCCGCGCGAGGCGACGCTCGACGACGTCATCGAGCTCTTCAAGAAGATCTGCCCGGCTGCCTAACTTGGTTCGGCGGGCCCCTGCCCGTTAGCCCCACAATCGTCCTCGGACATGTCGGAAGCCCCCGCTGCGCACTTCGTGCGGCGGGGGCTTCCTCCGTCCTGCGGAAAGATTGTGGGGCAAACGGGCAGGGGCCCGACGGCTCGTTATCGTGGCGGGCGCAGTTCTGAAGAGCTCGATGGGTCATCTCGCTAGGTAAAAAGATGGTTCGCGGTGGTATTGTTGCTGTGGGTTTAATTCGATACGAAAGGGTGACTTTGGTGTCCAAGATGGATTCTACGCTCTCCTATATTACTGACCAGTTGAAGGCGCTTACCTCGATTGCTTCGCCTACGGGCTATACCCGTGCGGCGACTGATTATCTGATGGAAACGTTGCGCGATATGGGCTTTGGGCCCGAGCGTTCTAACAAGGGCAATGTGCTCGTTGAGCTTGGTGGTGAGGGTGAGCCGCTCGTACTGGCGAGCCATGTCGATACCCTAGGCGCCATGGTGCGTTCCATTAAGGACAATGGCCGCCTGCGCCCCACGACGCTCGGTGGGCATCAGTGGTCTACGGCCGATGGCGAGAACTGCACCGTCTACACGCGCGACGGCAATGTCTACACGGGCGTGGTTCTTAACACCGAGCCTTCGGCGCACGTGGCCGACGAGCCGGTCAAGACCATCGAGAAGAACATGGAGATCTTGCTCGACGAGAACGTCGACAGCAAGGACGATGTGCTCGAGCTGGGTATTCAGACCGGCGACATCATCGCTATGGATCCCCGCACGACGGTGACGGAGAGCGGCTACATTAAGAGCCGCTTCCTGGATGACAAGCTATCGGCCGCCATTTTGTTGGGCTTGGCGCGTGCCGTCGCCGCTGGCGAGGTGACGCTTTCGCGTAAGGTTTCGCTGCTCTTTACCGTGTACGAGGAGGTGGGCCACGGCGGCGCCTTCGTGCCGGCCGACACGCGCGAGATGATCAGCGTTGACATGGGCTGCGTGGGCGACGACCTAGGCTGCACCGAGCACATGGTGTCGATCTGCGCCAAGGATTCGGGCGGTCCGTACAACTACGACCTGGTGACGGCGCTGTCCAATATCGCGCGCGAGCTTGAGCTCGATTACGCTATCGACGTGTATCCGCATTACGGTTCGGACGTCGAAGCCACGCTCTCTGCCGGCTACGACATTCGCCATGGTCTGATCGGCCCCGGCGTGTATGCGAGCCACAACTACGAGCGTAGCCACATGGACGGCGTGCGCAACACCTTCGAGCTCGTCCGCGCCTACGTACAGCGCTAGCGATGCAGCGGCCTCGGCTGATACGGCAGTACCGACCGAGGCCGTCCTCTCTAAGTTGCGGTGAAATAGGGACTGTTTGGCGGTTTTAAACGCTTAAACAGTCCCTATTTCACCGCAATTTATGAAGGGGATGGGGCTACTTAAGTGCGCCGGTTACCGTGCCGCCGCCGAGGACGATGTCGCCGCGGTAGACTACAACGGCTTGGCCGGGGGCGATGGCTCGCTGCGGCTCGTCAAAAGTCAGCAGCATTTGCCCGTCTTCGCCGCGCGTAAGGGTCGCTGCCTGGTCCTTCTGACGGTAGCGGTACTTGGCGCCCACGCGAATGCCGCCGGACGTGAGCTCTGCCTCCATGCGGTCGGCAGGGGCGCTCCAGATCCAGTCGTTGGCCGTGAGCGCTGTGGCCGTCAGGTCCTCGGCCTCGCCCAGATGCACGGTGTTGCTGGCGGCGTCGACGCCCGTCACATACACAGGATGCGCCATCGCGACGCCCAGGCCCTTGCGCTGGCCTATGGTATAGCGCAACGCGCCGTTATGGCGTCCGACCACGCTGCCGTCGCGCCATACAATATCGCCCGGCTCGGCGGCATGTCCGCAGCGGCGCTCGATATAGCCCGCGTAGTCGCCGTCTGGAATAAAGCAGATATCCTCGCTCTCGGCCTTTTTGGCGTTGGCAAAGCCCTGTTCGGCGGCAATGCGGCGCACGTCGCGCTCTTTGTCCAGCCCGGCCAGCGGAAAGATTGTGCGCGACAGCCGCTCCTGCGTGAGCGAATACAAAAAGTAGCTCTGGTCCTTCTTGGGGTCCTCGCCGCGATGCAGCTGCCAGGTGCCGTCGGACGCCTGGCTCGTTTTGGCGTAGTGACCTGTGGCGATGTAGTCGCAGCCCATATCGAGTGCCGCACCGAGCAGCGCGCCAAACTTAATATGGCGGTTGCAGATGATGCACGGATTGGGCGTCAGCCCCTCCTGGTAGGCGTTAACAAAGCGCTCGATTACGTTGCGGTCGAAGGTCTGCTGCAGGTCGAGCACATGGTGGGGTATCCCCAGGCGCTCGGCGACAGCCTTTGCATCGGCGATGTCGCGGTCGACCTTACTCATGCCCGTGACGGGATCGGGCGCGGGGCAGGTGAGGCGCATGGTGGCGCCGACGCATTCGTAGCCCTGGCGCTTGAGCAGGTACGCGGTCACGCTGGAATCGACGCCGCCACTCATGGCGACGAGCACGCGCTTGTTGTGCATGGGGAGGTTCTCCTTGGTGGCATGTGGCCAAAAAAGAAAAGCGGCGCGGGAGGCTGGTTCCGCGCCGCAGACATTGTAGCAAGTTCGGGCGTCCTGTGGGACGCCCTAATGAGATGGGCTCAGACTGCCGGGAGAGAGAGGAGACCGGCTCGTCCGTGGGCTCAACCTATGGGCGACAGGCTCTAGTCCTGGAACAGTGCCGTGGACAGGTAGCGCTCACCGGTATCGGCGAGCAGGGCCACGATGGTCTTGCCCTCGTTCTCGGGGCGCTTGGCCAGCTGCAGCGCGGCCCACACGGCGGCGCCGGACGAAATGCCCACGAGCACGCCCTCCTTGTGGCCCACGGCGCGGCCGGTCGCAAAGGCGTCGTCGTTCTCGACGGGGATGATCTCGTCATAGACCTGGGTGTCGAGGACGTCGGGCACAAAGCCGGCACCGATACCCTGGATCTTGTGCGGGCCGGCCTGGCCCTTAGAGAGCACCGGGGAGGTAGCGGGCTCGACGGCGACGATCTGAATCTCGGGGTTCTGCTCCTTGAGGAACTCGCCCACGCCGGTCACGGTGCCGCCGGTGCCGACGCCGGCGACGAAGATGTCGACCTTGCCGTCGGTGTCATCCCAGATCTCGGGGCCGGTCGTGGCCTTGTGGATGGCAGGGTTGGCGGGGTTTACAAACTGACCGGCGATAATGCTGTTGGGTGTCTCCTTCTGCAGCTCCTCGGCCTTGGCGATGGCGCCCTTCATGCCCTTGGAGCCGTCGGTGAGCACGAGCTGTGCGCCGTATGCCTGCATAAGTTTGCGGCGCTCGACGGACATAGTCTCGGGCATGGTGATGATCACCTTGTAGCCGCGAGCCGCCGCCACCGAGGCGATGCCGACGCCGGTATTGCCGCTCGTGGGCTCGATGATGGTGTAGTCGCCGCCGCGCACGAGCTTGCCGGCCTTCTCGGCCTCGTCGATCATGTTCTTGGCGACGCGGTCTTTGACGGACCCGGCGGGGTTGAAGTATTCCAGCTTGACGAGCACGCGGGCCTTGAGGTCCTCATCGGCCTCAAAGTGAGTGAGCTCCAGAAGCGGGGTGTGGCCGATAAGCTGATCGATGGACGTATAAACATTGCTCATGGTGAACCTCCAAAGTGTTCAAATGACTGGATGCCGTGTGGTTTTACGGTGTGTGTAGCAGCGAAACCCACAAACCTTATAGGTTGTTCGTTTTGCTGTTGGCAAGCATAGTAGACGCTAAAGCCTAGTAACGCAATAGGAAATATAAGATTATGACGAGTCGATTAACCATCTTGACGGGAATGGGTATTTTCAAAACCAATATTTCGGCTAGAATTTCTACGGACTAAATGACCGAAAGGCAGCACTATACATGTTGGTTTCTACTAAGGGCAGATATGCCCTGCGCGTTATGGTCGACCTGGCCGAGCACCAGGCAGCCGGTCGCATCCCGCTCAAAGAGATCGCGGCGCGACAGGGGATTTCCGAGAAATATCTCGAGAACATCTTGGCTACGCTTGTGCGCGCCAACATGCTCTCGGGCATGCGTGGCAAGGGCGGCGGCTACGTGCTTACGCGCCCGCCCGAGCAGTACACGGTGGGCGAGATCCTGCGCCTGACCGAGGGCAGTCTGGCGCCGGTCGCCTGCCTGGATGGCGACTGCAAGGGCTGCTCGCGTTCGGATGAGTGTCCCACGCTCGACGTGTGGAAGAACCTGGACAAGCTCATCAACGACTACCTCGACGGTGTGACGCTCGATCAACTTGTCGCTCCCAACCATGGCTACGACTACGTCATCTAACCCACACCTGCATTTGGGGACGGGGTAGAAATGGTAGATCCTCTCGTCCTTTGAGACTTGGCAAATAAGAAGGCCGCCCATTTTTGCGATGGGCGGCCTTTGTCTTGGGTCGATATGACGGTTCGTATTGAACAGTTCTAGCCCTCGGCGATGCTGTCGAGAATGCTGCGCATGATGGATACCAGGATGCTGCCCATAAAGGCCGATCCAAAGCCGGCAATGGAGATACCCGCGCCCAGCAGATTGACCGACAGGTAGCTGGCCAGCTCGAGCATGAAGCTGTTGACTACGAGCTGAAAAATACCAAGCGTGATAATAGTGAGCGGCAGCGAGATGACCGTCAGGAACGGCTTGACGAGCGAGTCGACGATGTTGAGGAACAGTCCCACGAAGGCAAAGCAGACCCAAGCCTCGGCAAAGCCGAAGGGTTGGATACCGGGGACGAGGAACGTGGCGATCGCGATGGCGATCGAGGTGAAGAGCCAGTTAAGCATAAAGCGCATGGCGTGAATCCTTTCTTGCGCCGGGGTTGCTGGCGTCGCGTGAAGCGGCTTGCGGCGGCGACCTGGATGGTTGCGCGGGCGCGCCGCGGTGTTTGGGCGCCCATTGTCTCAAATATTCGTGGAGCTTACGTGCGCATATGGTTTCTAAACGGCGTTCGTCCTGAAAAACGCGCCGCTGGCAGAGAGTCTTGTCGCTTTAGTTTGGTGGTGTGCTACACTGCTACGGGCAAAAGCCACAGGCGTTGCCCTATTGCATAGAACGGGCGAACGATGCCCGATGTCAGTATCAACTTCGATGCCTTTTGGCGGGTTTGGCGGTGATCGATGAATATCGAGAACATGTTTGACAAGCCTGATGTCAAGCAGCTGGTCCACGCATTTAGCCTTTTGGACGACGAGAAGGATATCCAAGCGTTTTTGACCGATATCTGCACGCCGCGCGAGATTTGCGACCTTTCTCAGCGTTTGCAGGTTGCGCGCTATTTGGACGAGGGCGAGCCTTATGTTGAGGTTCAGGCCCGTACCGGCGCTTCGTCCACCACGGTGAGCCGCGTTTCAAAGGCGCTGAACGGCGAGTACGGTGGCTACCGCAAGATCCTCATTAAGTTGGAGGATGGCGAGTAGGCCGGCGACAAAAACGAATTGTGCAAAACCGCTCCTCCGGGGGCGGTTTTTATATGCCCGCAATCGGCTGGTTCGTTGGGGCCAGGTTGCTTTGTACCAAAAGATGGAGCTGTGGTGGCAATGTGTCCGCGTGGGCGGGTAGGATGGATGCATTGATTATTGCGAACAGTTTGAGCGGAGGACCATGCCTGTTCGAATCTATACCACCAATGCCGGCACGGATTTGAGCGATGCCGAGTCGGCGCTGCTTGCCGACCTTATTGTCCGCCACGGGCGTGCCGTGTTGCTGGCACCTACGTTTGCCGAGCTCGACCTGTGCCGTCATGATGCGGCGGAAGCCGGCGTTTCGCTGGGTATCGACTACAAGACGTCTACATCGTGGCTTCGCTCGCTTTGGGAGCTTTTGGGCGACGGGCGCGGTTTCGTCGACAACCTGCAGCGCCAGATGCTGTTCTCGGACATGGTCACGCGTCTCGACGATGCCGACCTACGGCCGCTTTCGCGCAGCCAAGGCACAGTGCGCATGCTTGCGCGCATGGCCCGCGATGTGCTGCCGGGTGTGGCGGGGACGACGGCCGAGCGATGCGGTGGCAACAATTGCCAGCCTGAGCCAAAAAGCGATGCCGAGGCTCGTGTGTTTGAGCTTTTGCGTGCCTACGCGGGCGGTTTGGACCGTCGAGATATGGTCGAGCCCTGCGAGGCAGCCGACATTATGGCCGGTGCCCTGGCCGATAGCCTGCCGGCGTGCGCCCGCGCCGTATGCGTGCGCGGTACCACGTCGTTTACGCACGGTCTACTCGAGCTGCTGTCTGCCGTGGCGAACAATGGGGGAGAGGTCGTCGTGCTGCTTGCCCGCGAGCAGGCGGCGATGCGCGAGGAGCTTGCCACGGCATTTGATGCCCGCGGTGTGCTGTTTGAGATCGCGCCGCTGGGGGAGGACGCCGTCGCGTCTGATGTCGCTTGCGGGGCCGCCGCTCAGCCTGCCTTTATTGAGGTCGCCGGCCCCCATGCCCGTGCTCATGTCTATGCGGACGCCATCGATAAGTTGGTGAAAGCGCACAAGGAGTCCAAGGCCGATAAAGCTACTGCAACGCCCGCCGACCCCGTGCGCGTGCTCGTCGTTTCTGCCCGGGCACCCCAGCTGTTCGGCGAGCTCGCCGCCCGTTTGGCGGCGCGTCACATTGCGGCCGAGACGACTGAGTTCACGGCGTTTTCCCAGTCCATCGCGGGCAGGCAGTTTACGGCGCTCGCCAACCTGATCGAGCGTATGAAAGCCGCCGACGAGGGCACCGCTTCCAAGACTGAGTGGTGGCCCGCGCCGGAGCTTACCGACTGGATCTACAGTCCGCTTTCGGGCGCTGATGCCGTCAATGCCCGTACCTTCGATAAGAATATGCGTCTCTCGCGCAGCAAGACTACCGCGGGCGTCAAGAGCCTGCTGCAGAGCGTTCAGGGCCAGGTGAGGGGCGCGCGCAAGGCGACGAGCGACGATAACTGGTTTAAGAACGTACCGTGTGTGGTCTCGGACGTGTTCCAGGCGCTGCGGCGTGACAAGCCCGTGACGGCGCTTAAGGCCATGCTTGCCGTTGCCGAGGCGTTGCCCGATCGCGCTCTAGGCGGCCTTGACGGCCAGGCCCGTCGCCAGGCAGAGACGGCTTTGCTGCGCCATGCCATCGACATCCTTATGAACGATGCTCGCGCGCTCGACGTGTCGCAGGCCGCGACCGTGCCGGTTCTCGACGGCGTTCGAACCAAGGTGGACAAGCGCAGTACCGCCTACGATTACGAGACCTATGAGGTCGATCGCACACCACGAGCACAAGTGCGCTTCGCGTCGCTTGCCGATGCGTCGGTTCTTCGCCCTGGCAGCTACGATGCCGTGCTGTTTGCCGATGTCGACCTGGACAGCTATCCGCTTTCGCACGAAGAGGGCCCGCTTGCCACGTTGACAGCCGAGCTGCGCCGCGACGGCGTGTCTTTGGAGCCCGCTGCCCTGCTGCGCGTGCGCTTTGGCCGTGCGATGCAGGCGGCGAGCGGTCCGGTCGCGCTCGCCCGTGTGACGCACGATCGCCAGGCACGCGAGTGCTACCCGGCAGCCGTATGGACCGAGCTGTGGGCACATGCCGAGGCCGCTGGCGCTGCCAAGCCCATGCGCGTGGGCGAGGGCGATATCATCACCGACTTTGATCCCGCGGCAGGTGAAGGCCTCAAGCGCGAGCGCGTGACCTGTGAAGCCCCTCAGCATCTGAGTGCCGAGGCCGTGCCGTATTTGGTCCTGCGCCGTCGCGATGGCGAGGGTGAGGACGCGCCGCTCGTGCCGCGTCTGACGTCCGCCTCGCAGATCGAGGCCTATTCGACCTGCCCGCTATGCTGGTTCGTCTCGTACCGCGTGAAGCCCCAGTCGATCGACGCGGGCTTTGGCAACATGGAAAAGGGCAACTTTGTCCACGACGTGCTGGAGCATCTGCATGCCCGTCTGCCCCAAGAGGGCATGGAGCGCGTGACGCCCGAGAATCTGCCGCGCGCACAGGAGCTGCTGCACGAGGTCTTTGACGAGACGTTGGCCGAGCACGCCGGCAAGCGCGGCACGGAGGGCCCGCTGGTGCCGCTCTCTGCGGTGGAGGAACGCCAGGTGGCCGAGATCTTGCCGCAGCTGGAGGGTGTGCTTGCCTACGAGTCCGAGGCACTTGCCCCCTTTGCCCCGCGCTACCTGGAGTTCGCCTTCAACGAGCTCAAGGTCGAGTATGCCGGTTGGCCGCTTGGCGGGCGCATCGACCGCGTGGACGTGGACGCCGAGAATCGTGCCGTGGTGATCGACTACAAGCATCGCACGGGCGTTGAGGAGTTTAAACTCGCCGACCCCACGGTGCGCGACGAGGAATCGGGCGAGGCCGCCATCGACGACCCGCGGTGGCTGCCGCCCCATACCCAGACGCTTATCTATGCGCAGGCCATGCGCCGGGCGCTGGATCTGGATACCCGTGCGGCGCTCTATTTTTCGACCAAGGGCGGCAAACCGGCGCTGCGAGGCGCGGCGAGTGCCGAGTTGCTCGAGGAAGAGCGTGGTGACGGTCGCATCCCGGGCCTCAAGAAGGGTTTCCCGGGCGAGGGCGGCAGCATGGACTTCGATGCCCTGCTCGACCGCGTGGAGACCGGCATTGCCGAGCGCCTGCGCGAGCTCGAGGCAGGTGACGTCGCCGCTGTCGACCCGACATCGGCGCAAGCCGCGCATGCGCGCTGTTCGTATAACCACCAAGGAACGTTTGTAAGGAGGGGCGTGTAGACCATGGATCTTTCGACTTTGATGCCGCAACAGCTGCAGATCGTCAAGACGCTCGACCGTCCGCTGTTTGTCTCGGCGGGCGCCGGTTCGGGCAAGACCTTTACCCTCACGCGCCGCATCGTCTACGCGCTCTCGCCCGAATCCGGTCCGTTCGTCGAGCATCTGGACCAGGTGCTCGCCATCACCTTTACCAAGGATGCCGCGGCCGAGATTCGCGACCGCGTGCGCCGTGCGCTTATCGACGAGGGCATGGACGAGGAAGCACTGACCGTCGACGACGCGTGGATTTCGACCATTCACGGCATGTGCTCGCGTATCCTGCGCGCGCATGCGCTGGAGCTGGGCATCGACCCCGAGTTCACGGTGCTCACCGATACCGACGAGCTTATGGACCAGGCTGTTGAGCATGTGCTGGCCCGCGCGACGGCGCCCGATGCCGCCCCCGAGCTCGCGGCATCGCTCAAGGCCCTCTATGCCTGGTATCCCATGGCGGGCGAGGGCGGTTCCTTTGGCACCGGCACGACCATCAAGGGCCTGGTGCGCGACCTGCTGGAGCTGTCGAGCCAGTTGCCGGGCGGTATGGACGACGTGTGCGTGGCGCGCGGCCAGGCCGATACCTCGGCACTCGCCGATGCCTATCGCGCAGCGCTGGGCGCAAGCAAGGCCGCGACCGAGAAGGCGCAGATGGCACTCGACGCCATTGACGCGTTCGAGGCGAGCGGCAAGACCATGGCCGATGCAGCGCGACTCATGATGTCGTGCACCATGCCGCGCGCGAGCAAGGCATTCCCTAAGGAGCAGGTCGAGCTGCTCAAGGCCGAGGCCGCCGATGCGTTTATCAATATCGTGCTTGCCTGCGGTGGCCCGGCGCTCGATGCGCTGGTGGGCCTGGCCCGTTCCGTCGAGGCCGAGTATCGCGCATTGAAGGCTGCCCAGTCCGCCCTCGATAATAACGACCTGCTGCGTATGGCCTACGAGGCCCTGCGCGATTACCCTGCCATCCGTGCTGCGTACGAGGGCCGCTTTAAGATGGTCATGATCGATGAGTTTCAGGATACCGACCAGATGCAGGTCGATCTGATACGCTACCTGACGGGTGCGGGGGAGCGCGCGCTGTGCACCGTGGGCGATGCGCAGCAGTCCATCTATCGCTTCCGTGGCGCCGAGGTCGAGGTGTTCCGTCGTCAGGAGCGCAAGGTGGGCTCGTCTGCCGCGCCCGAGGCGACTGCCGTGGCCGATGCCCCTGCCGGCGAACTCGTCAAACTCGTGCGCAACTTCCGCAGCCATGACGAGGTGCTGCGTTACGTGGCACGCGTCTTCGACGGCGATGACGGCGGCCTGATGCAGAGCTTTTTGGATCTTGAGGCGAGCGATGGCCGCAAGGACACGCTGGTGGCGGACGCCTCGCGCCGCCAGGCCCTCTTTGTTGCCGGCGGCAGTATGCAGGAGCGCACACAGGCCAAGGCCCGCGCGATCGCCGAGCGCTTCCGCGCGCTTGCCGATGCCGGCCAGCCCCAGGGCGGCATGGTGCTGCTGCTGGGCCGCATGACCAACGCCGACGTCTACGCCCAGGCCTTCCGCGACCAGGGGCTCGACTGCGTCATCGCGGGTGGTTCGGTCTTTGCCCAGGCAGCCGAGGTGCAGACGGTGCGCGCCCTGGTATGTGCGCTCGCCAATCCGGCCGATACGGCGCAGGGCCTTATGCCGCTGCTCGCCTCGCCGATGTTTGCGCTCGGCGCTCAGGAGTTCCTGGCGCTGGCGACCAAGCTCGATAGCGAGACGGGGGAGACCTCGCGCCGGAATATCGACGCGGGCATCATGAGTGATTTCGACGTGCCGGGTCTGCAAGATCTGCCGCTCGTGACGCGCGCCCGCGAGGTGCTGCGGTATGCGCTTCGTCGCGTGGGCCGCGATTCGTTCGCCGCCATCGCGCGCGACGTGGTCAACGCCTCCGGCTGGTTTGTGCGTCTGGCACAGCGTGGTCCCGAGGGCAAGGCCATTGCCGCCAACGTGCTCAAGGCGCTCGACGCCGTGGCCGAGGCGGAGGCCGAGTTCGGCAACTCGCCGCGTTCCATCGCGCTTGCTTTCGATCGCTTCCTGGCGGGCAAGGAAGCCCCGGGTGCCCTCAACGAGGAGGGTGACGGCGCGGTGCGCATCATGACGGTGCACGCCTCCAAGGGCCTGGAATATCCGGTCGTGGCGGTTGCGGAGTGCTTTGGCGTGCGCAAATCGTCCGGTGCGGCTCAGATGGGTCGCGTTGAGGGCGGAGCGCAGGTCGTGGCGCTGCCGGCACGCTTCGACGGCGTTAAGCTCGCCGACGGGACCTTTGTGAAGGGCGACGACGTTAAAAAGCAGTTTGAGCATGCGTTTAAGGGCAAGGGCACGTCGCTGTGGCTGCCGCCGGAGCTCATGGAGGATGTCTGCGCGACGGGTTCTCCCGCCGAGGCATTTGCTCGCCTGCGCAACGACGACCTGCAGTTTTCGCTCGAAGAGCGGGCTCGTTTGCTCTATGTCGCCATGACGCGTGCGCGAGAGCTGGTCATTCTGGCGATGGATGCCGGCGTGAGCCGTGGCAAGGTGACGGCGCCGACCTTCGATGTCGAGACGGATCTGACCTACGACGTGCTGCGCCGTATTTTGCCGACCGACGCTCTGGACACGCCGCAGCTCGATAGCGACCGCCTGGTGTTCGACAACTCCCAGCCGGGCGACTACGAGCTCATTTCGCTCACGGACTTTACCTTTGGCGAGCAGGCGTTTGAGGCAAACGCTTCGCTGGATGCCGAGGGCAGGCTTGTCCGCGGCGATGCGGAGCCGGAGGGTGCCGGTGCAGATGCCCGCGCCGCCGTTCCCGGTCCTGCCGGCCCCGAGCCCGATGCGTTTGAGCTCGTGTATCCCCAGGCGGTGGGCGTGCGCATGGGCACCTGCCCGTATCCGGAGCGCGATTCGTACAGCTTCTCGTCAATTGCCGCGGCGCTGCATGCCGAGTCCGAGGACCGTGCCGCCGAGGCGCACGTGCCCATGGACGAGGCTGGCGATGATGCAGAGTCGGATGGCTCGGAGATGGCCGATGCGGACGTGGCCGTCGTTGAGCCCGCCGGCAACCCCATGGCGCTGGGCTCGGCGTTCCACGCCGCCTGCCAGTGGCTCATCGAGATGGGTGCCGACGCGTTGCCCGCTGCGCGCGCCGATGCACTGGCGCGTCTGTGGCGCCTGACGCCGGAGCAGCGCGAACACTTCGACGTTGCCCTGAACCGCTGGCTCAAGTCGGCTGTTCGTGCCGACCTGCTCGCGTGGCCGTGCGTTCGCGCCGAGGTGCCGTTCTTTTCGCTGGGCTGCGAGGACGAGGACATCGCTCGCTACGGTGCCTATGCCGAGGGCGCCATCGATGCACTGGCCACCGACCCGGCCGATCCGTCGCGCGCCCTGGTCATTGATTACAAGACGGGTGGCACGCCGGATGAGACGCCGGAACAGCTGCTCGAGAAGCACGCCCTGCAGGCGCGCGTCTACGCCGACGTGTTGCACAAGGCGGGCGTTGAGGCGGTGACGGTCAAGTTCGTTCGCGTGGAGCAGACGAATCCAGCCATCTTCATCGAACCCGCCGAACCTCAAGTAGTCACCTACAATCTCTAGCCCTCAGATAACTTGCGGTGGAATACGGACTGTTTTGGCCAAAAAAGCCGCCAAACAGTCCGCATTTCACCGCAACTGCAAGAGGAGCCGTGTTGGTTTGGCTAGGTTCGGGTGCCGTCCGCGCCGTGCGGTAAAATCGTTCAGTCAGAACACGAACCCGCATCGGAGCTCATCACATGGCATTCGTCCATCTGCACAATCACACTGTTTTCTCCATGCTCGACGGCGCAACCCGTATCCAGGATATGGTCAATCGTGCCGTTGAACTTGGCATGCCCGCCGTGGCCATTACCGACCACGGCTACATGTATGGCGTGCCCGACCTGGCGCTGGCCTGCGACGCCGTCAATCACAACACGCCCGAGTACAAAACCTGGAGCCACGACAAGGCCTTCTTGGAAAAGGACCGCCGCGACGAGCTGGTGGAGCCCGATCCCGAGGAAAACCCGCGCGAGCATGCCCAGTATGTGAAGGACATGGCCATGTGGGACGAGAAGGGCAACATCGACGAGCTCAAGCCGCCCCTGGTCATCAAGCCCATCTTTGGCTGCGAGGTCTACTTTACGCCGGACGAGACGCTCGCCCGCGACCACAAGCCCGAGCTCTACCACATGATCCTTCTGGCCAAGGACCAGGAGGGCTACGTCAACCTGATGCAGACGGTTTCCGAGGCCGCCGTGCAGGGCTTTTACTACAAGCCCCGCGTGACGCTCGACAACCTGCGCCGCCACGCCAAGGGCATGATCTGCACGAGCGCCTGCATCGCGGGCATCATCCCCAAATACATCGACCGCGGTGACATGGAGGGCGCCATCAAGTGGGCCGAGACCTTCCGCGACACCTTCGACCCCGGTGACTTCTACATCGAGATCCAGGAACACGGCATCACCACCGACAACGGCCTGACCGACGAGCAGATGGACCGCACGCTCATCGACATCGCCAAGCAGGTGGGCGTCAAGGTCATCGCCACCAACGACTTCCACTACCTGCGCCGCGAGGACGCGCCCGTGCAGGACGTCATCATGTGCATCGGCATGAACGCCAAGGTCGACGACCCCAACCGCATGCGCATGACCGGCTCGGAGTTTTACATGAAGACCGAGGAGGAGATGCGGGCGATGTTCCCGTATTGCCCCGAGGCCTGCGACAACACGCTCGAGATTGCCGACAAGTGCTACGTTGAGCTGGACTGGGACTCCATCATCCTGCCGCGCTTCCCGTTGCTCGATCCCGGCGAGACGCACGAGAGCCAGTTCCGCCGCGAGTGCGAGAAGGGCCTGCGCCAACACTACGGTGACGACTGGGCCACGCGCGAGATCTGTGGCGTCAACATCAAAGAGCGCTTTGAGTACGAATACAAGGTCATCTGCGACAAGGGCTTTGCCGCCTACTTTTTGATCGTCGCCGAGTACGTGCAATGGGCCAAGGACAACGGCATCGGCGTCGGTCCCGGCCGTGGCTCGGCCGCCGGCGCTATCGTCGCCTACGCCATGAACATCACCGCGTTCGACCCGCTCGAGAACGGCCTGATGTTCGAGAGGTTCCTGTCCCCGCAGCGTACCGAGATGCCCGATATCGATATGGACTTCGACGATGAGCGGCGCCTCGAGGTCGTGGAGCACGTTCGCCAGCTCTACGGTCCCGAGAAGGTCACCCACGTCATCACCTACTCGACCATTAAGGCCAAGCAGGCCATCAACGACGCCGCGCGCGTGCTGGACTACCCGGTCTACATGGGCCAGCGCCTGTCCAAGATGGTCTCGAGCGACCCCAAGGTCAAGCTCAAGCAGGTGCTCGAAAAGCAACCCGGCAAAGAGGATCTGTTTAACCCCGACTTTGCCGAGGCCTATAAAAAGGATGACGACGCCCGCCGTATCATCGACACGGCGCTCTCGATCGAGGGCCTCACCCGTGGCGAGGGTGTGCACGCGTGCGCCGTCCTGATCTGCCGCGATCCCGTCAACGAGCATGTGCCCACCAAGCTCGATACCAAGGGCGGCGTCGAGATTACCCAGTACGAGGGCCATACCGTTGCCGACATGGGCCTGCTCAAGATGGACTTCCTGGGCCTGCGCACGCTGACGGTTATCTCCAAGGCTAAGGCAAACATCAAAAAGAATTTCGGCATCGACATCAAAGAGGAAGAGATTCCCTTTGACGACCCCGAGATCTTTAAGCTCATGGGCTCCGGTCACACCGCCGGCGTCTTCCAGGTCGAGTCCGCCGGCATGACGGCCACGATCAAGAATATGAAGCCCACCGAGTACAAGCACGTTGTGGCATTGATCGCTCTATACCGCCCGGGCCCGCTGGGTGCCGGCATGGTTTCGTCCTACATCAACCGTATGAACGGCAAGGAGCCGGCCGTCTCCTACGACGACCGCCTGGACGACATCCTGGGCGAAACCTACGGCACCATGGTCTACCAGGAGCAGGTTATGCTCATCTCCGTTGAGATGTGCGGCTTCTCCAAGGGCGAATCGGACTCGCGTATCCGTAAGCCCGTGGCTAAGAAAAAGATCAAGCTGCTCACGTCGACGGTGCTCCACTGGGAGGATGGCTCGGACGAGACCACCTACGACCACTGGATGAACGGCGCCATCAAGAACAACTACACGCGCGAGGTCGCCCAGAAGATTTGGGACGATGTTCTCGAGTTCGCGTCCTACGCCTTCAACAAGTCGCACTCCGCCGGCTACGCCATTCTGGTTATGCAGACGGCATGGCTTAAGGCGCACTATCCGCACGAGTACATGGCGGCCGTTCTGACGTCCTACACGGGCAAGACCGACAAGATCGTTCACTACGTCTCGGCATGCCGTTACGACGGCATCCCCGTGCTTTCGCCAGATGTCAACGAGTCCGGCACCGAGTTCACGGCTACCAAGGAAGGCGTGCGCTTTGGCCTGGCCGGCATCCGCGGCGTGGGCACCGGCGTGGCGCAGGCGATTATCGCCGAGCGCGAGGCGGGCGGTCCGTTTAAGACGCTGCACGACTTTGTCGAGCGCGTGGACTCGAGCCAGGCCAACCGTCGCGTGATCGAATCGCTCATCAAGGCAGGCGCCTTTGACTCCACGGGGTATCCGCGTCGCCAGATGATGCACTTTGTGGACAAGAACAACCCCGAGAACATCATCGATGCAGCGGTAAAGCGCCAGAAAGATCGCGCGAGCGGCCAGACGTCGTTCTTCGACATGTTCGGCGACGTTGAGGGCTCGGGCTTTGAGGTGAGCGTGCCCGATCCGGATGGCCAGGAGTGGGACCGTCACCTTAAGCTGAGCCAGGAGAAGGAGGTTCTGGGCATCTATGTCTCGGACCACCCGCTGCGCCCGTTTGAGTATGCGCTCAGTAAGGCGCGCGACTTCTCGTTCTCGCAGATCGATACCGGCTACGAGGTACAAAACCCCACGGGCGGCACCATCAACCAGGAGATTCCCGAGGGCAAAGCACTGTGGTGGGCCGGCATGGTCTCGAGCGTGTCCAAGCGCGTGACCAAAAACGGCGACCCCATGGGCATTGTGCAGCTCGAGGACATGGAAGGCGAGGCCACGGTCGTGGTGTTCCCCAAGACCTACAAGGAGGCCGAGGGGTACCTGTACGGCGAGGTCGATCCCGAGACCGGCGCGCAGCTGTCCGATGCGTTTGTGCGCATTAAGGGCAAGCTCGAGCGCTCGGACCGCGGCGACCAGATCATCGCGCAGGAGATCGTGCCGCTTGAGCTCAACGAGGAGAACAACAAGCCCAAGGTGTTTGAGGTCATGGTGCCCAACAGCCGCTTTAGCCAGGGCAATATGGCGCGTCTTGCCACGGTGCTTACCGCCAACCCGGGCGGCGACCGCGTGGAGATCTTTATCGAGCAGGTGGACGGGCGCGTACTGCGTGTCGAGGTACCGGCCAAGGTCAACGCACGCTCGATTCCGCTGCTGGCCGAGGCAAAGGCCATCGTGGGTAACCAAGGCAGAGTGACGGTAATTTAAGGACGGCGTTGGCGGGGTAGCTAATTTGGGACGGGGCTATTTTAGCTACCCTTTGACTGACGGCGAATGAGTCGGGGTCGGAATGCATCTCAACCGACATATGGGGGTAGCTAAAATAGCCCCGTCCCAAATTAGCTACCCCGGGTGAGATTGGAGGAAGTGATGGCGCAGGGGACGTTTGCACAGGCGCTCCGGAAAGAGGCGGCGCTGAGCGGTACCTTTATGAAGGGGCGTTCGCTCATGCTCAACGGCGCCGTGCTGTCGATCGAGGACAGCGGCTCGCGCTTCTCCAAAAACGTGACGGTTGAGGGCTCGGTGCGCGGTTCGCGCGGCGACCTGTACAAGACGCACGTGGCGCTCGACATGGACGAGCACGAGGTGATCGACTACGACTGCGATTGCCCCGCCGCCTATCGTTACCCCGGTATGTGCAAGCACGCTATTGCCACGGCTCTGGCGTATTTGGATGCCAGCGGCGCCGAGCCCGTCGAAGGTTTGCGCACGCCGGTCCGCACGTTTACGGCGCAGCCGAAACAGCCCGCGCGCACCGCGCTCAAAGCGCCGGCCGTCAATCCCAACTTTCCCTTTCCGGCGCCCGTCCCCACGAGTCCCAGCCTCATGGCGGCGCTCTCCGATCTTTCGGACGCACGCATGGATGAGCTGGCGAGCATGCGCCGCAAGCTCGCCAGCAGTGTGGATCCCGATGCCCCCAAGGCGGTGTTGGAGCCCTCGTTGGTGCCGTACTACAATCCACTGTTTGCCGACCGCTTTAGCTGGGCGCTCGAGCTTCGCATTCGTTGTGGATCGGTCTCCTACGTGGTCAAGGATATCGACGGCATGGCCGACGCCTATGTCCGAGGCGGCACCTTCTCGTACGGCAAGAAGCTCACGTTTGTCCATACGCCCGAAGCCTTCGAGGACGTGTCGACAAAGCTGCTCAACCTTGTTGTGACGACAGTTGCCTATCTCGATGACATCACAAGCTCGCGTTCGGCGTCGTACGACTTTGCCCGCAGCGGTTTTGTCGCCGAGCGTCAGTTGCCGCTGTCCGAGCATAGCATCGTATATGTGCTGGACCTGCTGCGTGGCCAGACCATCTCCTTTGAGCCCGCCTGGTCGCGGGGGACGACGACGCATCGCACCTATGACGTGGCGGTTGAGATGCCTCCGGAAGGGGAGGACGAGGCTCTGTCTAAGCGCCCACCGCTCCTTGCCGCCAAAATCGCGCCGGCGGCTGGCGGCAGCTACGATCTACGCCTGCCGGCCGATGCATACTGCTTTGCTTCGGGCGACGTTGCCTATCTGGTCGACACCCGCCGTGCGCGCCGCGCCGATGTAGCGTTTGCCCAGCATGCGGCGCCGTTCCTATCGCGCTTACTGCCCTGTCGCACGCCGATCCATATCGCTGTCGACCAGGTGGGGGAGTTCTGTCGTATGGCGCTGCCCATTTTGCGCGACTACACCGACCTTACCGCGCCCGCCGTGCTCGACACCGTGGCGCCCGAGCCGAGCTTTGCCATGGCAATCGGTGTCGACGACGGGCTCGTGACCTGCAAGATTACGGTTTCCTACGGCGACTGGTCGGCAGATCTCTTTAGCCTGGGTGCTCCGGGAAGCCCCTTCGAAGAACAGCGCCCGGGCGTGCCGCCGCGCGACGAGATAGCAGAGTTTCGCGTTATGGACACGGCGGCCCTGTATTTCGACTTTTACGAGGGCGGCCTGGCGTTTGAGGAGCGCGACGACGAGAGCCTGTTCTGCTTGCTGACCGAGGGCCTGTCTGCCCTGTCCGAGCTGGGCGAGGTCATGCTCAGCGACCACCTACGCCAGATCTCGGTGCGCCCTGCGCCCAAGCTTTCGGTGCGTGCCACCGTCAAGAGCAACCTGCTCGATGTTGAACTGGGCGCGAGCGGTCTTTCGGCGGCAGATCTTGCCATCTACCTCGACTCCTATAAGCGCCATCAAACGTTTGCGCGCCTTACGTCCGGCGACATCATTCGCCTGGACGAGGGCGCTCGAGCCGCGTTTGGCCTCGCCAAGGACCTGGGCGTCGATGCCGTCGACCTGCTCGACGGCGTGTCGCTTTCCGCATCGAGCACCCTGTTCGTCGATAGCATGCTCGCGCGCACGCCCGCGCTCGAGGCCGATCGCGACGCTGCGTTCCGCCGTACCGTCGAGCGCCTGGACACGCTCGGCAAGATGGACTTTACGGTACCCGCCTCGCTCAAGGCCACGCTGCGTGGCTACCAGGTCGACGGATACCAGTGGCTCGGCTCGCTCGAACACCTGGGCCTTGGTGGCATCTTGGCCGACGACATGGGCCTGGGCAAAACACTCCAGATGATCGCGCATGTCCTGGCGCGCGTGGAGGCGGGGGACATCAAGCCCACGCTCGTGGTATGCCCGGCCTCGCTCGTGTACAACTGGACTGCCGAGCTGGAGCGCTTTGCGCCCTCGCTCGATGTTTGCGCAATCGTGGGCGCCAAGGCGCAGCGCCGCGTGCAGATTGCCGGCGTGGCTGAGCATAACGTGGTCGTGACGTCGTATGACCTTATGCGGCGCGATATCGACGAGTACGTCGAGCAGAACTTTGCCCGTGTGGTGCTCGATGAGGCCCAGTACATTAAAAACCCGCTCACCCAGGTGGCTCGCGCCGCCAAGCGCCTGCCTGCCGGCGTGCGCTTTGCTCTGACGGGCACGCCCATCGAAAACCGCCTATCCGAGCTCTGGAGCATCTTCGACTTTTTGATGCCGGGCCTGCTGGGCACGCGTGAATCGTTTGCAAAGCGCTTCGAAAGTCCGGTCGAGCACTCCGAGGGCGACAGCGCCGCTCGCCTGCAGGCACTCGTGTCGCCGTTTGTGCTGCGCCGTGTCAAGGAAGACGTGGTGGCCGATCTGCCCGAAAAGATCGAGGACACTGTCGTGGCTCAGCTCGCCGGTGAGCAGCGCAAGCTTTACCTGGCAAACCAGGACCGCATTGCCCAGCAAGTGCAGCACCGCGAGGCATCCGAGTTTAAGAAAGACAAGCTCAAGGTACTCGCCGAGCTCACCAAGCTGCGCCAGATCTGCTGCGACCCGCGTCTACACTACGAGGATTACAAGGCGGGGAGCGCCAAACTCGATACGTGCATGGAGCTCGTGCACGGCGCACTCGACGGTGGTCATCGCATCCTGTTGTTCAGCCAGTTTACGGGCATGCTCGATATCATTGGCAAGCGCCTGGCCAAGGAGGATATCGCCTTCCTCAAGCTCACGGGCGCATCGTCTAAAGAGAGCCGCGCCAAGATGGTCGCACAGTTCCAGGCGGGCGAGGTGCCGGTTTTTTTGATCTCGCTCAAGGCGGGCGGTGTGGGCCTTAACCTGACGGCGGCCGACGTGGTCATCCACTACGACCCGTGGTGGAACGTGGCGGCGCAGGACCAAGCGACCGACCGTGCGCATCGTATTGGCCAGCAACATACCGTGACCGTGTACAAGCTCATCGCCAAGGACACGATTGAGGAACGCATTATGCAGATGCAGGAGTCCAAGCGCGACCTGGTCAACAGCGTGCTCGGCGGCGACGGCATCTCGTCGGCGCTGTTTACCCGCGAGGATGTTCTGGCGCTGCTCGGCGGCGACGGGCGCTAGCCGCGCGCGGGGTGGGACTGCTGGAATGGGCAGGACGGTCGACGCATTTTGGCCCGACCGCTTGCCTGATCCGTTATGTGTTCATTTGCAATGCCGTGGATGGTTTGTCTGCCTTTGGGCATAAGAACCATCAAGAACATTGGCACATCAGCAAAGGAGAACATCATGGCGAAATTCTTTAAGGACCCTGACGGCAAGCTCATCGCTGCCCTTGGCGACGGCGTTGCGACCCCTGCCGGTTGCACGGAACTGACTGCAAACACTGAGGACGCGGCGCACGAGAAGCACGTGCCTGTTGTCGAGACCGAGCGCGACGGTCACGTGATTCGCGCATGCGTTGGCTCGGTCGAGCACCCCAGCCTGCCCGAGCACTACATTGAGTGGATCGCGCTTGAGGCCGAGGGCCGCTTAGAGGTCCATTACCTTGAGCCCGGCATGAAACCCGCGACGTTTTTCGCGGGCGGCTCCAAGACCGGTACCGTCTATGCCTACTGCAACCTGCACGGGCTGTGGTCCGCGACATTCTAGGAGCGCGCCCCCGCTCGGGGTATCATAGCTAGCATATGCACATGCAAGCGCCGGCTGCATTATGCGGCCGGCGCTTTTACTACGATTTCGATGGTTTACGACGGAAAGGGCTGAGCCATGAAGCTCGCGCTTGCACAGATCGATATGCGCCTTGGGGATATTGAGGGCATTTGCGGCCGCATCGAGGACCAGGCTCGTCTGGCCCACGAGCGCGGGGCGCGCGTGCTGTGCGTTCCGGCTCCGCTCTTTATGGGCGCCATGCCCGGTGGCCTGGTGGGCGCTGCTGACTTTGAGCACGACGTGCTTGCCGGTTTGACTGGTGTCGCCGAGCGTATCCAGGAGCTTGACATGATCTGCATCGTGCCCGCGGCGGTTTCGTTTGAGGGCCAGCCGCTGCTCGACTACATGATGCTCAAGGACGGTCATGTGGTGCCGGCGCGTTCGAGCATTGCCCTGCAGCGTGGCGAGAACAACGACACGCGTTGGGCGCCGCCGGTGTTCGACGTGGACGGCGTGCGCATCGCCGTGATTTTTGACTTGGACCGCGAGCTCGAGATGTTGCCGACCGGCGTCGACCTCATTGCCTATTTCCAATTCAACGCGTTTGACATGACCGACCGCGAGACTGCCGCCATTGCCGCCGTTCGCAGCGGCGCCTACCGCAAGATCGCATCCAAGCGCAGCGTGTGGTTTGCCTGCATGGTGCCGGTCGGTGCCTATGACGAGTCGGTGTATACCGGCGGTTCGTTTGTGCTCGACGACTGCGGTCGCGTGGTGGCCCAGGCGCCGTGTTTTGAGGAGAGCCTGCTGGTTCAGGAGATTCAGCGCGGCGTGATGCTCGATGCCCTGGAGGATCACGAACTGCCCGAGTTCCGTTCCGAGGAGTGGCTGTGGCAGGCGCTGGTGCTCGCCGTGCGCGACAACGCCCGAGCCCACGGTACGTCGCGTGCTGTGGTGGCACTCGAGGGCGACTTGCCGTCGTCTTTGCTGGCGGCGCTGGCCGTCGACGCTCTGGGCCCGCGTAATGTGATTGGCTTGGTGCTGGGGCGCAACCGTATCTTTACGCCGGCGCAGGAGGAGGCCGAGGCTGCCCGCTGTGCCGCCGTCCGTGCCATCGCCGAGCGTTTGCACATTCGCACTGTCGAGCGCGATGTACCGGATGCGGCGCGTGTGCTCGATCGCGACGTGTCGGCGGGCGATGCCGAGCGTCTGCGCTTGCGCACGCTGGGCCTCATGCTGGAGGACACGGCGCTCGAGCTGGGCGCGATGGCGCTGAGCCCGCTGTCCAAAACCGAGTATGCGCTGGCGGCGCCGGCGCTTTGCGGCGGTTACCAGGGCGACTTTGCGCCCTTTGGCGATGTGTACCTGTCGACGCTTGAGTTTGTGGCGCGCGTGCGCAACCGCACGTCTGCCGTGGTGCCCCAAGAGCTCGTGACGCTCAACGCGGTGGAAGACTGCATGGAGCGAGTGTTGGCGCAGGCGCTCTCGACGCTCGATGGTCCGGTCGATATGCTCGACCGCGCGGCACAGCTGCTCGGCGGGCTTGAGCCGGGTGAGGTCGATGGCGCGCTCGAGGCGCACGTGGACCGCAGCCGACCCTTCGACGACATCCCGATGGCCGCTGGCAAGCCTGAGGCCTGCTCGCTGCTGCTGATGCTCGTGCGTCAGGGCGAGGCCGCCCGCCGCATGCTGCCGACGGCGCCGATCGTCTCGGCCCGTTCGTTTGCCGAGCGTGCCTGGCCGTATATGCTCGCGTGGTCCGACCTGGGGCTTAACGGCAAGGAGCGTATGACGGTCGATTCGCTGGCGCGCGCCGAGGTGCGCCGTTTTGCTGACGAGGATACGAGCGAGCGCGTGCGAAACGAGATGATGGGCGTGCTGGGCGAGCTACTGGGTATTTCGCCCGAGCAGATGGAGGAGCTGCGCTCTGAGGACGGTCAGCGTCGTTTGCATGAGGGAATGAAAAAGTTCGAGGGCGAGGTTCAGGACGCCATCGATAAGATGATGGGCGGTCAGGGCGGCTCGCAAGGTAGTCCCCAGGGTGGTCCGATGCCGCATCCGCCGGTGGATCCGAGGCAGTCCCCCTTTTTCTCGCAGAACTAACTATGGGATAGGATTCGCTTCCAACCCCGACACTTCAACTGAGCATCTTGGCCCCGTTGTGTTATTCTAGAACAGACGTTCGTGAATGATGCGCGGGGCCTTGTCTTGCGTTGTGCTTGTGGCGAGGGGAGGTTGGCTTGGTTATCTTGGGCATTGACCCCGGTTTGGCTCATACGGGTTGGGGAATTATCGAGGAGCGGCGTGGCGAGGTTCGCTGCCGTGCCTATGGCTGCATCGAGACCAGTGCCGGAAGTCCGCTCGCGGTGCGCCTGTCGCATATCGCCCGCGACCTCAAGGATGTCGTCGAGCGTTATCGACCCGACACGGCTGCTGTCGAGAGCATCTACTTTGGCGCCAACGTTCGTTCGGCCATCCCCACGGCGCATGCCCGCGGTGCTGCGCTCGTGGCGCTTTCGGAGTGCGCGCTCGAGATTGGCGAGTACACGCCCATGCAGATCAAACAGGCTGTGGTGGGCACCGGCGCCGCGGACAAGCGGCAGGTCGCCTACATGGTACGCACGCTCACGCAGCTCGACCACGACCCGCATCCCGACCATGCCGCCGATGCCCTGGCTTGCGCCATATGCCACGTAAACCTCAGCCGCACCCGCGCCCTCACCGGTGGCGAGTTCTATCAACAGAGAGGAACCGGATACTGATGATTTCCCAGCTCCACGGAACGCTTGTCGAGTCCACGATGAGTTCTGCTGTCGTCGATGTGTCGGGCGTTGGCTTTGAGCTCGGCATCTCGGGCAGCACTGCGGCCACGTTGCCGACGCCCGGCGGCGAGGTCCGCCTCTACACGCGTATGCAGGTGCGCGAGGACGCCATGACACTTTTCGGTTTTTCCTCAAAGGATGAGCGCACGATGTTCGACCGGCTCGTGTCCGTCTCGGGCGTTGGCCCGCGCTTGGCGCTCGCCGTGCTTTCCACCTATACCGTGGGGCAGCTGTATTCGCTGGTGATGGCCGAGGACGACAAGGGCATGTCCAAGGTACCCGGTGTGGGCAAAAAGACAGCTCAGCGCCTGATCCTGGAACTCAAGAGCACCTTTGCCAAGGATAAGGGCTTTGTGCCGGTCGACGTGATTCCCGGCCAGGTTGCGATGCCGGTTCCCGCCGCCGCTCCTTCGGCGATTGATGATGCCCGTGCGGCGCTCCTTTCCATGGGCTTTAGCCCGCAGGAGACCGATGTTGCCCTGAGCGGGTATGATGGGCAGAATATGCGTGTCGAGGATCTGCTCGGCGCGGCGCTTAAGCGACTCGGAATGGATGCGTGATGTGGGAAGCCGATGACTCTCAGGACTTGTGGGCGACGCCCGGTAACTCGCCGGCGGCATCCATGGCGCACGGCGAGCGCATGGTGGGCTCGGAGCTGACGGCCGAGGATCTCGATGTCGACCGCACTTTGCGCCCTCAGCGCCTGGACGATTACTGCGGCCAGGAGCACATCAAGCAGAGCCTGCGCGTGTTGATCGAAGCGGCGCAGAGCCGTGGCGAGACGCTCGACCACGTGATCTTCTCGGGTCCTCCGGGCCTGGGCAAGACCACGCTGGCCACCGTTATCGCCAACGAGCTGGGCGCTCAGATCAAGACCACGAGTGGCCCTGCCATCGCGCGCACGGGCGACCTGGCGGCCATCCTTACTAACTTGCAGCCGGGCGATGTGCTGTTTATCGACGAGATCCACCGCCTCAACCGTTCGGTCGAGGAGGTCCTGTACCCCGCGATGGAGGACTTTGCCCTCGATATCGTGATTGGCAAGGGTCCGGCGGCGCGCTCGATTCGCCTGGATATCCCCAAGTTTACGCTGGTGGCGGCAACGACCCGCTCAGGCATGTTGACCGGCCCGTTGCGCGACCGCTTTGGCATTTCATATCGCCTGGATTACTACACGGTCGAGGAGCTCGCGCAGATTGTGACGCGCTCGGCGACTATCCTGGGCGTGACGATCGACCATCCCAGTGCACTCGAGATCGGCTCGCGTTCGCGCGGCACGCCACGTCTTGCCAACCGTCTGCTCAAGCGCGTGCGCGATTACGCACAGGTGCGCGGCAACGGCCCCATCGAGCTCGATATCTGTCGCCAGGCGCTCGAGTTCTTCGAGATCGACGAGCTCGGTCTGGACTGGATGGATATTCGCATTTTGGAGACGCTCGCCAAGACGTTCTCCGGTCGCGCCGTGGGGCTTACGACCCTTGCCAGCGCGGTGGGCGAGGACCCGGGCACGCTCGAGGATGTCTATGAGCCCTATTTGCTGCAGTGCGGATTGATGATTCGTACGCCGCAGGGCCGTCAGGCAACCCTCCGCACCTTTGAGCACCTGGGGATTGAACCTACCGTTTAGGGCGTTTTGTTTTGGCGGGCTGTTGGACTATCGCTGGGCATCGGGTAAACATATCGCCGTTCATCGGTTATGGGCGTTTTACTATTGCGCGCCCGTGCTATGCTGAATTGGTCTTTTTCTCATTCGGTAACGAAAGGACCGCCCATGCCTACTGACATCGAAATCGCACGTTCTGTCACGCCGCTGCCTATTACCGAGGTGGCCAAGAACGCCGGCGTCGACGTTAAGCACCTTATTCCGTACGGCTTCGACAAGGCTAAGGTCGACTATTCACTGCTCAACGAGCCGACTGATCACCAGGCCAAGCTCGTCCTCGTGACCGCTATCAACCCAACGCCCGCGGGCGAGGGCAAGACCACCACGACCATCGGTCTGGCCGATGGCCTGCGTCGTCGCGGTATCAAGAGCGCCGTGGCCCTGCGTGAGCCTTCGCTCGGTCCCGTCTTTGGCGTCAAGGGCGGTGCCGCTGGCGGCGGTTGGGCCCAGGTCATTCCCATGGAGGACATCAACCTGCACTTTACCGGCGACTTCCATGCCATCGGTGCTGCCAACAACCTGCTGGCCGCCATGCTCGATAACCACATCCAGCAGGGCAATCAGCTCGGTATTGACGTTAAGCGCATCACCTGGAAGCGCGTCGTCGACATGAACGACCGTCAGCTGCGCCATGTTATCGATGGCATTGGCGGTAAGGCCCAGGGCGTGCCGCGCGAGGACGGCTTCGATATCACCGTCGCCTCCGAGGTCATGGCAATCCTGTGCCTGTCTACGAGCATTAACGACCTCAAGGAGCGCCTGGGCGAGATCGTCGTCGGCTATAGCTTTGCCGGTGAGCCCGTCCGTGCCCGCGACCTTAAGGCCCAGGGAGCTATGGCCGCACTGCTCAAGGATGCGCTCAAGCCCAATCTGGTGCAGACGCTCGAGGGCACGCCCGCGTTTGTCCACGGCGGTCCCTTCGCCAATATCGCCCACGGCTGCAACTCCATCATGGCCACGCGTATGGCTATGCGTTTTGGCGATGTCGCCATTACCGAGGCGGGCTTTGGTGCCGACCTGGGTGCCGAGAAATTCCTGGACATCAAGTGCCGCATGACGGGCGTTCGTCCCAACGCCGTCGTGGTCGTCGCCACCGCTCGCGCGTTGAAGTACAACGGTGGCGTCGCCAAGGCCGATCTCAACGAGGAGAACCTCGAGGCACTCAAGGCTGGCATGCCCAACCTGCTGCGTCACGTCGACAACATCCAGAACGTATATGGTCTGCCCTGCGTGGTCGCCATCAACCGCTTCCCGACGGACACCGAGGCCGAGCTCGCGCTCATTGAGTCCGAGTGCCAGAAGCTCGGCGTCAACGTTAAGCTTTCCGAGGTCTGGGCCAAGGGCGGCGAGGGCGCGCTCGAGCTTGCCGATGAGGTCATGCGTCTGATTGAGCAGCCGAGCGAGCTCAAGTTTGCCTATGAGGACGGCGCTGATGTCGCTGATGCCCTCGAGGCCGTTGCCACCAAGGTCTACCGCGCCGACGGCGTTGACTTTACGCCGGCCGCCAAGCGCCAGCTCGCCGAGCTGCGCGAGAATGGCTTTGGCAACCTGCCGGTGTGCGTCGCCAAGACGCAGTACAGCTTTAGCGACAACGCCAAGGCCCTGGGCGCTCCCGAGAACTTCCGCATCACGGTGCGTGAGCTCAAGGTTTCCGCCGGCGCCCACTTTGTGGTCGCACTGACTGGCAGTGTTCTGACCATGCCGGGCCTGCCCAAGGTCCCTGCGGCCGAGAACATCGACGTCGACAACGACGGCAACATCACCGGCCTGTTCTAAGCTCGCTGCTCATAGCCGCTTGCCCGCCCCGTCGCGCCTACCAAGGCCCGGCGGGGCTTTTTGATCCTTAGGCCCGCGCATGTCTTGTAGATACCGACGGACTCTGCCCATCATAGGCTTTTGCGCTGGTAGAATGCATGGATAACTTGATGCTTACAGGCGACGGAAAGGAATCGTTGCATGGATCAGGACAAGACAACCGTGATGGGCGGGTGCGGTTCCGCGCAGGCTGGCGATAGCGCCGATGCGACCCGCGTTGTTCCCAACCCCGGTTATGTCGACCCCGCCGCGACGCAGCCTTCTGCCGAGCCCACACGAGTTATGGGCTATGGCGACGCGGCGCAGGACCCTTACGCTGCATCTTTGCAAAGCCCCTATGGCAACGCGGCGGCAGACCCGTTTGATTACGCGCCGCAGGATTCTTATGCCGCCTCGACGCCGAATCCCTATGATGACCTGCCGCAGAATCCCATTCCGCAGCCTCAGCAGACGACGTATATGCCTCGCACGGCGCAGCCTCGCTACGAGTCGCGCGAGCCGTATCGCGAGTACCCCAAGTCGATTCCGCAATATGGCGAGGACGAGGAAGAGACGCCGTCGCGTTCGTCGAGCGTGATTAAGAAGATCCTCATCGTGCTGGCGATCTTCTTTGCGCTGTCGGTTGTGTTTGCCATCGTGTCGGGCATGCTCAACAAGCGAGGGAGTTCAACGGCCGATACCACTGCCGAGCAAACCGAGTCCGCCTCGTCTAGCACCGTCGATTTGAGTGATATCCCGGGGCAGTACTGGTCCAACGCCAAGAAGATCCTCAAGTCGCGCGGCGCCGATCTTTCGAATGCCGTGGTCCTGACTGATGATGGCTCAACGCCCGTCGTCGATGCCAACTGGGTCGTTACTTCTGCCTACTATAACGACAACGGCAACCTCGAAATTCAACTCACGCACAAGAACAGTTCGGGCAACTCGTCCGACGGCCAAAGCGGTACCGACAGCTCGAGCTCCAATACGCTGGAGGACTTGAGCAACAAGGCGCAGGAGTTGGGAGACAAGGCGCAGGAGCTGGGCGACACCGCTCAGAACCTGGGCGATACCGCGCAGAACTTGGGCGGCATGGCGACGGATGCCTGGAACGCCCTGCAAAACGGCATCTCGGGCGCGCAGGGAAACTAGCGGACGAGCGGAGCGGGGCTACAGCTGCTCGGCCGGACGCTCGGGCGAGCTGAAGCCCGAATCAAACGTGACGACGCATGAGGCATCGGGTCGGCGCTCGTGCACGATGCGCGTGACGAGCTCCAGCAGCTCCTCGTCGGATATGTCAAAGCCGTCGGGACGCACCAGGTCAAACGAAACGAACCCGTCGTGCTCGTGCAGGTCGTGGATGGAGAGCGCGGGATCGATCTGCATGACGCCGCGCTTGACCCAGCTGCGCAGGTCGTCGCTGGTGGTGGCGATGGGGTCGCAGTGCAGCGTGATATCGATGCCCATTTGGCGCTTGATGTCGTGCTCGATGGTGTCCAAAATCTCGTGGTGCTCAAATGCGTCGCCCTCGCCGGGCATCTCCACGTGGGCGCTGGCAAACTGACGACCGGGGCCGTAGTCGTGCACCATCAGGTCGTGTGTGCCCAAGACCTGCGGATAGGACATGATCTTATCGCGGATTGCCTGGACGAGCTTGGGGTCGGGCGCTTGCCCCAGCAATGGGCTGATGGCGTCGCGCACTAGGCCCATGCCGCTGATGCAGATGAAGATGCCCACACCCAGGCCTGCCCAGCCATCGAGGTCAAAGCCGGTCGTCTGCGAAATAAGCGCCGCCACCAAGACCGAGCCCGAGGTGATGACGTCGTTTTTGGAGTCCTGCGCCGTGGCGATGAGCGTCTCGGAATCGATGCGGTTGCCCAGCGTGCGGTTGAACGCTGCCATCCAGAGCTTAACGAGCATGGACGTAGCCAGTGCCGCAAGGGAAATAAACGTGTAAGCGGTGGGCGAGGGCTTGATGATCTTAGTGACCGACTCGAGAATCAGGTTGATGCCGACGGCGCAAACCAGGACGGCGACGAACAGGCCGGCTAGGTACTCGTAGCGGCCGTGACCATAGGGGTGGCCTTCGTCTGCCGGGCGGCTGGCAAGGCGGAAACCGAGCAGGCTCACAATGTTGCTCGAGGCATCGGAGAGGTTGTTGAAAGCGTCGGCGATGAGGGAGACGGAGCCGGCGAGCAGACCCGCGATGCCCTTGGCCAGGCACAGGGTGATGTTGAGGCCAATGCAGACGAGGCTTGCGGAAAAGCCCGCGTTGGTGCGGCAAGATGCATCGACCGGCTCGCTCTCGCTGCCGGGAACAAGCGTATGTACCAGCCGATTTACAAATAGCATAGCGGTCGTCCTCACAATCATGTTTAAGGGGATAGTGTAGCTCGCACGGGGGCGCCGTGCGCCGATGCTCAGAAAATGCAGCAATAGTCTGCCGGTGCTAACGAGCGAGCCTTCTCGTCTGCCTGGGTGGTCCATTTTGGGCCACATGGGTATGGGCATGTGCCTGCTTGCTCGACATACTTAATGTCGACAGCCCCTGTGCAAAGGAGGACGTTTCCATGGACGAGATGTTTGCCATTAAATGTCAAAACTGCGGCGGCCCTATGTACTCGCACCAGGCTAAGCGCAGCTTTGAATGCGCCTATTGCGGCACGGTGGTTCCGTGGCAGGCGGACGCCGGAGAGCCCAAGAGCGCTTTGGGTATTCGCCATACGCCGTTGACGGTGGTGGATGGACTGCTCAAACTCACGCATGTGTCGCAACTCGAGCGCCCGCAGGACCCGGACTGGTATTTCTTCAATGCACACTGGCGCAATCAGTCGGTCCTGGAACATCTGCTGTGGGAGGATCGCGGCACGGCGCAGGAGTTCCAAGAGGCCACGCATGTGAGCATTCCTTGCCCCTTCTGCGGAGCGTCCTTTGAGGGCGAGTCAACGCAGCGTGTGTTTGAGTGCCCGTCCTGCGGCAACAAGATCGGCATTGCCGACCTGCTCAAGCCGGGGACGTTTAGCAAGCGCCTGACCTTGGGCGTTGGTGCGGAGTATGTACCTGGGCAGGGTATTCCCTGCGAAATCTCGCCACAGCAGGCACGTGCCAACGCGCTGCAGCTGGTGCGCCAGTACCCGGATGCCTTTGCCGGGCACGACGTGGAAGATGCGATCCAAAACGACATGATGCTTTTCTATTTCCCCATGGCGCTGGCGGACCTGCGCATGATGGCGAGCTTCCCGGGCAAGGGCCTGAGCAAGGAAACCCTGGTGTACTACGAGGTGCTCGACTGGGCGTATCCGAGGGCAAACTATCTGGATGTTCGCCTTATGGGCATTCTGGAGCCGTGGGACTTTGCCAAGGTTGGGCCGTTTGACCCTGCCATGCAGGAAGGTGACTTTCGCGTCGTCTCAGTCGATGCGTCTACCAAGGACCAGGTGGTCATTGATAAGTTGGCGCTCGACGTTGCGGGCAACGACGCCGAGGCTGTACTGGGGCTCAATAAAAAGAGTATCCGCACGTGGGCGCGCAAGGCCCGCAAGCATAAGGACGGCCTAGTTATGGTGCCGGTGTACTTTGTCGACCGTCCGGCAACGGACAGCCGCGACGGCGAGCAGGTGCGCATCGCCGTGAACGGCCAGACGGGCCGCGCGGCCGCGGTGGTGTTTAGTGACAAGCGCGAAACGCACATGGTGGCGCCGCTCAACCCGAGCCTGCATCTGTCCGGAGAAAGCACCGTGCATGCCATGCCCATCGAGGTCAAATACGTTAAATCGCCGTTCCTGTACCAGATCGTGCGCCGTGGAGGCGGCGAGCAACCGCGCCAGGTTGCAGCCGCCGTCGAGGGTTCCTGCCGAGAGGAGAAGCCCAAGCGCCGCGGTCTTCTGGGCGCGCTATTTGGGAAGTAGGGGAGCGGTGCTGGTTGTTGCTGCAACGTGATGGCCGGGGATACGGGGCGGTTCGCAGGAGCGCGAGCTGCCCCGTTTTTTGTATCGCGGGGATATGGCATCCGAATGGTCGTAGGGTCTCAGCTAAATGGCTATTTACTTGAGTTGATGAATGTTCAGTACCAACATTCCTTCTGCTGCAACAAGTTAACCCTCGGGTCAATTTATGACATTGCTGATGTTGTTTATGGAGCAGCGTTCAAGTCTGCCTTGTTTAACGAGGAAAAGGTAGGGTATCCCCTGATCCGCATACGTGATTTGAGCACCTTCTCTCCGCAGTATTGGACAAATGAGGCTCATCCAAAAAGGGTATTCGTACATCCTGGTGACGTTTTAGCGGGAATGGATGCCGAATTCACGCCATGTCTCTGGCAGGGTGAAATGGCTGTACTGAATCAGCGAGTTTGCCTTTTCGAGCCCGCTGCCAATTCGGGAGTTTCAAGAAGTTATTTGCTTATGGCATTGAACCCATTGTTGGCTTTCATCCAGAACTACGCCTCTGGTACTACCGTCGCGCATATGGGAAAAGGCGATTTGGAAGCGTTGAACGTGCCTATTCCTGCAAGAGGAGATCTCGAGAGGTTTAATACTATTGCAGAGCCATTGAGAGAACAGATTGTTCAGAATTCGACACAGAACCGAAAACTGGCTGCTCTTCGTGACGCTCTTCTCCCCAAACTTATGTCGGGCGAGATCGACGTCTCAAGGGTCGATTTTACGCAGCTAAATAGCCATTTAGCTTAGAGTTTGCTTGCTGCTTTGCGTATATCGCGTCAAGTATTGAAACAATTTGATGCTGCACCTCAGTTTGCGGTAAATCGATTTCGATTCGTGCCACGTCTTTGGGATGGACACGGAATACCTTCATGCCTCTCGTGTACTGCCGGAGCTCTCTAATAAAGCGCGGAGAGCTCATGAGATAGTTGAGGTAAGCCGGCACGACGAGGTCTCGGCGATTGACGCGCACGATGGTTGTTTCGGTGCCTGAAATGGCAGGCTTGTCCTTTGGATTGTTAAACAAGTAGGCATGACCAAGGTCATCGACTGTCTCTGAGGTCAGCACATATACGATGTCTTGGTCTCTGAGACGCTGACTGTCTTTTATCTTTTCGTTGTTGAGGATGTATGGGATGGGTTTTGCGGGGTCTTCAACGTCGATGTGTAGGTCGAAACCTTTGTAAAGATCTCCATAGTGAATGTAAAAATAGGCACCCTTATCGTACATGCGGGTACGGGGGACGCTGGCGCCGCGGTAGAAGCTACAAACGTCACCAAGTGCGACTCTACATCCCATAACCAATCGCCTCCAGATTCTTCTTAATTTGCTCCTGCAAGCGGTTGGACTCCTCAAAGCACTTCGAAATCTCGCTAGTCAGGCGCGCCATCTTCTCATCAAACGGCTCACCGTCGTCTTCTACCTCGGCAATGCCTACGTAGCGACCGGGTGTCAGGATGAAATCTTGCTTGGCGATTTCATCCAAATCCGCTATGGCGCTGAACCCCTTCACGGGCTCGAATTCGCCCTTGCGGAAGGAGTCGAATGCGGATGCAACTTTGTTGATGTCCTCTTCGGTAAACTCGCGTAGTTTGCGAGAGACCATGGTGCCCATTTCGCGGGCATCGATGAATAGCGTCTTGCCGGACTGAGCCTTCTTCTTGTTCAGGATCCACAGACACACGGGAATTTGGGTGCTGTAGAACAGCTGCCCCGGCATGGCTACAATGCCCTCGACCAAATCGTCCTCTACGATAGCGCGTCGAATATCGCCCTCGCCGCTCGTCTGGCTCGAAAGCGACCCGTTTGCCAATACGAGGCCAATCTTGCCCGTGCCGTTAAGATGCCAAATCATATGCTGCATCCAAGCGAAGTTAGCGTTGCCCGTGGGCGGCATGCCGTACTTCCAACGTACGTCTTCCTGCAGCGCTTCGCCGCCCCAGTTCTTGAGGTTGAAGGGTGGGTTTGCCAACACATAGTCAAACTTTTCATTCTTGTGCTGGTCGGCGCTGAAGGTGTCTGCATAGTTGCCCAAATCGGCCTCGATGCCGCGAATGCCGAGGTTCATCTTTGCGAGCTTCCACGTGGTAGGGTTGCTCTCCTGGCCAAAGATGGTGATGTCCTGTACCACGTTGCCGCCATGGTGCTCGACGAAGGCGGCGGACTGCACGAACATACCTCCGCTGCCGCAGCAGGGGTCGTACACACGACCGTGGAAAGGCTGGAGGATTTCAACCAGCGTGCGCACGATGCACGACGGCGTATAGAACTCGCCGGCGTTTTTGCCCTCCATTGATGCGAATTTCTGCAGGCAATATTCGTATGCGCGCCCTAACAGGTCTTTCTCGCTCTCGTTATCGGTCATTTGTACGTTTGTGAATAAGTCAACGACGTCGCCCAAGCGCCGCTTGTCCAGTTCGGGACGAGCGAAGTTCTTGGGCAGCACGTCTTTGAGCTTGTCGTTCTCGCGCTCGATGGCGCGCATGGCATTGTCAATGATCTGGCCAACTTCGGGCGTATGCGCCGCCTGTGAGATATTCACCCAACGTGCTTCTTCGGGAACGAAGAAGACATTCTGCTCCATGTAGCAGTCGCGATCCTCCTCGTCGCCGTAACCCTCTGCGACGAGCTCTAGGTAGCGTTCGTCGAAACGGTCCGAGAGGTACTTCAGGAAAATGAGGCCTAATACGACGTTTTTGTACTCGGCAGCGTCCAAGTTGCCACGCAGCACATCTGCAGCGTTCCACAGTTGATCCTCAAAGCCAACGTCGGCCGTGTTCTTCTTGGTGTCCTTAGCCTTGCTTTTAGCCATGCTGTTTTAACTCCCTATGCTGCATTGTCGGCCCAGAGTTCGCACTGATCCATCACGGTGGCCAGTGCCGACTCCATGCCCTCTGGCGGATACTTATGATGTTTGAGCAGGCGCTTGATTGCAACACGCATGGCAGCACGAGCGCTTTGCTTCTTTTGCCAATCGACCGTGCGCATTTCGCGCATCTTCGCAGCGAGCTCTTGCGTGATAGCGACCAGCTCGTCATTTCTTTCGCGATAGTAGTCGGCGACTGCCTGCGGTTGTGTTAGCGCCTCGTAAAACGCAAACTCCTCTTCGCTAAGCCCAAGCTCCTTTGCCTTTTGGTTTTCGGAAAGCATCTCTTTCGCCATCTTGAGCATTTCTTCGAATACCTCAGCGTTTGTGAGCTGCCCGTTGAGATAGCCATTTACCATGCTTTGCATGAGTTCCGAGTACTTTTTTGCCTGCGTTATGCTCTTTCTGCGGTAGCCCTTAATCTGGTCGTCGATGAGTTTTTTCAACAGCTCGTAAGCCAGGTTCCTCTCTTTCATGCGCGAGAGGCTCGACAGGAACTTGGGATCAAAAATCGAAACCGTTTCGTCTTCCACCTTAAACAGGTCTATTACGCCGTCGGTGTGGACGATGTTCTGTTCGAGTAGCGCATTGATGCGCTCATTTACCTGCTTAAGGGTAAGTTTGCCTCCGTTTTTGCTGCGGGTGCCGCCCTGCTCGGTGAGCTGAAGGATGAGCTCTCGAACAACCTGGAAATAGCCAGCCTCGATGCGCTGCATGTCTGTTGCGCGACTTTTGGCGAGTCCATAGGCTTTGAGCATGACCCCTGCCTGCTCAACAAAGTCTCGGGTGGTATCTTCGTCGCCGGGTGCAAGGATATGATTTACTCCACCCGTTATGAGTTCGCTTCGATGTGCGGCGGACTCGGTGCTCATGAATTCCGAATAATCGTATCCGAACATTTTGTCGCGACAGACCGCTAGCTTTTCCAAAAACTTTGGATAGGCGGTTTTCCCGATATCCATGTCGCCGTATTTCTTTTGGTCGCGCTTGGTGTAGTCCTTCATGGCGCGTTTAAGGGCGTTAGCTATGCCTACGTAGTCAACAACCAGTCCGCCAACCTTGTCTTTATATACTCGGTTTACGCGTGCGATTGCCTGCATCAGGTTATATCCGCGCATGGGTTTATACACATACATAGTGGCAAGGCTCGGCACGTCAAAACCGGTGAGCCACATGTCTACGACGATTACGATTTTGAGCGGGTCGGCGTCATCCTTAAACCGCTTTGCCATCTCCTTAACATGGGCCTTATTGCCTACGACGTCGAACCACCACTCGGGGTCTTGATTGCCCATGGTCATGACAACGCCGAGCTTGCCCTCGTCCTTCCAAGACGGTCGCAGCTCGCATATACGTTGATATATAGCCATGGCAGCGGGGCGCGAATACGCAACGATCATTGCCTTGCCGGTGAGTTCGTGTGCACGGTTGGTCTCATAGTGCTCTACGATGTCCTGACATAGGGCATCGATAACTTCGGGTGCACCTAGAACGGCGTCCAGATTTGCAAAGTTGCGCTTGCTTGCGTCAATGGTTTCGGCGTTAGCCTGCTCGGTGAGCTTTTCGTACTCATCATCAACTTTTGCAAGGATGCCCTGATCCAGTTTGAGTGCGACGACGCGGCTCTCGTAGAACACGGGTCGAGTTGCGTCGTCCTCTACTGCCTGAGTCATGTCATAGACGTCAATATAATCGCCGAAAACCTCGCGAGTCGATCGATCTTCGGCAGAAATAGGGGTACCGGTAAAGCCGATGAAAGTCGCATTCGGAAGGGCGCGGCGGATGAGCAACGCGGTGCCCGTGTGCTTCTTGCCGTCACGGTCGTATTTCTCCTCGAACCCGTACTGCCCGCGGTGCGCTTCATCCACCATCACGACGACGTTCTTGTGCTCGGAGAGGGCGATGGCCTCCTCCTCGAATTTCTGCATAGTGGTGAAAATGATGCCGTTGGCGCGGCGGCTCGAGATCTGCTGCGCAAGATCGGCGCGGCTCTGCGCCTGAACGGGCGTCTGGCGCAGGAAATCTGAGCATCTGGAGAACTGCGCGAACAGTTGCGAGTCGAGGTCGTTGCGGTCGGTAATCACCACGATGGTCGGGCTGTCGAGTTTCTCTTCGAGCAGATGGGCAAGGAAAACCATCGAAAGCGACTTGCCCGAGCCCTGCGTGTGCCAGAAGACGCCGCCCTTGCCGTCGCCGCCGATGGCCTCATGCACGCTTTCGAGCGCTTTGTTCACCGCGAAGTACTGATGGTATCCCGCGAGGATTTTCGCGTCCTCGGAGAACAGAATGAAGTTCTTCAGGATGTCGATGAGCCGCTCCTTCGGGAACATGCCGTCCAGAGGCGTCTTCCAATCGGCGTACTGGGTGGCCTCGTAGCTTCCATCGACGCTCTTCCACTCAACGAAGCGTGACTCGTTGGCGGTGATTGTGCCAACCTTGGTGTGAAGCATGTCGCTGGTGACGCAGAAGGCGTTGTACACGAAAAGCGATGGAATCTGTCGTTTGTAGTTTTGAATCTGTTGGTAGGCATCTTCGCTGCCAGCGTCGGCTCGAGCGGGTGACTTCAATTCAAAGAGAACGAGCGGAAGCCCGTTGACGAATACGATGACATCTGGACGTTTGTTGGTGCCACACTCGATGTAGGTCCACTGGTTAACAACGTGGAAGCAGTTCTTTTCGGGATTGTCGTAATCGACCAAGCGCACGATGTCCGTATGCTCTTCTTTGCCGTCAAACCAGCTTGTCTCCACGCCGTTCTGGAGCATGTCCATAAAGATGCTGTTCTTGGCGATGAGGTCGCTGCCCTCGATTTCCTTTAGTCTGGTTATTGAGGCATCAATCGCGCGTCGATTGAGGGTGGGGTTAATGCTCTCAAGAGCGGGCCCAATGACGTCAGGCAGGAAGGCGTCGTCAAACGCGTCGGAGGAACGAGCGACATCAGGTCCATAGAGGTGCTCGTACCCCAGGCTCGTTTGCAAGTGGTCAATGATGCCTTGTTCGAAAGCATCCTCATTAAATGACGTTGAGGAGCTGTAGTCGACAGCAATCATGCGCACTCCTTACCTTATGCTTCTTTGACGTTGGTGAGCCTGTCCACCATTGCATTCTAGCAGTTAATCTTGCATATATTGGTATATCTGACACCCGTTAGTTGCCATTTGACATAGCGGTTGACCGCGCCAGAATGACAATTGGTGGCAAGGCTCTCTTACTTATTTAAATCGACTTCTATTTATGGGCGCTCGTGTTGTGACAGTTGCCCAAGCGCTTGCTTGAAGCTGTTGTTGGTGATCTTGAGATCGTTTCCCGCTTGCATTTTAATGAGTGTCGGGTAGTCGTCCGGATTGTTCTCGATGCGAGCGATGAAGCTTGAGGCTTCATCGGCGCCCGGGGTCTTGTGAGGCATGGGACCAGCAAGGATTGCGGCGTAGCCCATCGAGCCGCGTATTTTGCCGAAGTTGAAGTGCTTGAGTCGGGAGTATTCGAGTTGAAACTCGAATCGATCCGGATCGAACCCTTTCTTGCGGGCGATGCTGCGCAACTTATCGACGTTAACGACGCTGGCGCCCACAACGAGGATTTTACCCAGAAAGCGTTCCTCAGAGGGATCGTTTTCACTTATGAGAAGGTCGGACATTCCAAGGGATGCCAAAAGATCCTCAAGAGTGTCTTCGCGATTTGCCTTTGTTATGGCGGGTAGTAGTTCGAGGCCCATGCGCCCCATCATCTCGTCGCAAAGATCGGAGAGCTCCTGAATGGTGAGATGCGCCAAAGCTAACCCTCCTCATCGAAAAGGTCGGTAAGTTCCTGGCGAGCTCGAGATAGGCGTAACTTTAACAACTTGATCTCGTCAGTTTTGGCAAGATAGGCATCGGCAATCGTCTTCTGACGATCAGCGTCCTCGAGGGGCACCTTGATGTTGCTGAGAGCTTTGATGGGCACGCTGGGTATGGTAGTGCCGACTGCTTCACGGGCAAGGAGTTCTTTGCCAGAAGGGCTCGAAAAAAACGCGGCGAGGTAGTGCGGATCAATCTTTTCCCTGTTGACGCTTAACACGTACAGGTTTCCATTCGCGATGATTTTTCGATCTTCAGGAACCTCGGCAACCGCAACCTTGAACGGGGCGCCGGATTTTGAGATGAGGACGTCACCGTTGTGGATACGATACTTCTCAAGTTTCGTGTCGAGCGTGGAGAGGTTCGGAAGGTCGTCGTCGATAGACCCATCAGAGATATTGCCCAGGTTGAGATAGCTGAGTCCGGTGTCTTCGTCACAGACAAGTGCATCGAGTTCTGCCGCGCGAACGCTTGCGCCTCGCATGATTTTTGCGACGCTCCCGAGTTCAACTCCATTCGGGATCTCGATTTCTTTTTCGAGATAACGCTTTGCAGAGAGATCGAAGTCGCGTGCCGCAATTTCATCAAGTGTTTTGAAAACGCTCTTTTCGGAATCGATGCCAAGGCGCTCGACAATCGCGTTAATGGCGGCTTCGTCAATTGAACAGCTGCGACGATCATTGGTGCCCAAATCAGTTGCGTCGACAAAACGGACCCCCTTGGAGGCGCCCGTGGTAAGGACGACGAACGACGTTTGGATCATCGTGTAGGGGGCAAAGACCCCCTTTGGTAGTGCGACGATTGCCTTAATGAAACCGTTTTTAACGAAGTATTCGCGAACTGGTTTATCCGTACCATTGAAGCATGCGCCATTTGACATGATTGCGGCGGCGGTCCCACCCTTTTTGAGGGAATCGACAAGCAGGCGGTTGAAAACCCAATCGGATGACGACGGACGCCTGTAGCGCTCCTGGCCCTTCATGACTTTCTCAATGTAATCAGAGTTCTTGGAGAACATCTTGGTCTGCATGCCCCAGGGGTAGTTGGAGAACGCCTTGTCTACGGGATTGTGCTCAATGCTGTTGTCGAAATAGCGGAACATATCATCATGGGCATAGCAAATCTGCGATCCCGTGACTTTGGATCGAAGCTTTGCGATGGCGAGAGTGCTTTGATTGAGCTCGACGCCCATGGGCTTCGCATCCGGGCATTTCGCCGCAGCAGCTTCGAGGAAATTGCCCGTTCCACAGCCGAAGTCCATGACCTTCTCGCCGGATTTTATATCTAGAACGGCAAGTGCGAGTTGTGCGATTCCCTCGGGGGTTGAGGACTCGCCGCCAAAGACTCCCTGGCTGATCGGACCGTTCTGAAGGTATTCGTCGATTGCTTCTCCGCTGAAATTTGAAAGAAAGGCAAGGAGTTCGTCGAATGATCCGTCTGCGGAAAGGCGCTTATAGGCTCGATCGAGCAGTGCGGCGATATCGTCGTCTCCCTGGGATGCAAACTTGATCATCTCGGCGTAGTTATCGGGTCTGCCGGTTTTCTGAGCGAAGCGCGCGAGATAAACGAGCGGATAGAGATAGTCGGACGGCAATGAACTGCGGAGACGGGTCGTGAGAGTCCAGCCGATTTCCTTTGCCTGTGTGTTGACGTTAAACAATTTGAATCCTTTCATTGATTGGTTATCAATAACCGCTGATTGAACTATAGCACATAAGGTTATTGATAACCAGATGGATTTCAGGTTATTTATAACCAAAGCCCTTGTTCTAGTCGCATTGATCCGTCGGAGCCAGCTGGTTTTGCCCACAAGCTAATGATTTGGTAACGGATAAAGGCATGAGAGCTGAATCGGAGCAGCGCGCAATTGCTGTTTCAATCTATTCACTGTTGAGGACGAGAGCGCACGGCATGCCATCTCACGGTTTTGGAACAGTGCCGATCTAACTGGTAATCTAGCAATATGACAGCTCGAACCGCAATCTAACCGACGTCAACAAAGAGGAGTAGAAATGGACAACGACACACTGCTGTTTAGGGATAAGGGTGCCGGTGTATTCAAGGAAATCTGCATCTACCCGAACCGGATCACCACGCTCAAGAAGAACCGCTTCTTCGGCACGCATGAAGAGGTGGTTTACCTGAATGACGTTACCGGTGTCTATAGAATCAATGGCAAGCAGGTGATCTTGAACAACAGGCTGCGGACGGGCTATGACTACAGGCTGAGCAGCCGCTCCCAGGCACAGGAATTCGTAAGGGTCCTGAACTCGATTATGTAGCCGATAGCTATTCCCCGCACGCGCGGTGGTGATCCCTCAGGTAATACAACGGGCATTGCGCTAGCCTGCTGTTTCCCACACACGCGGGGATGATCCCTGCCTGTCCGAGGATGAAGTCAGGCGGCCGAACCGTCTCGTCACGATGTGACTCGACACGCTAGAGGACAGGGTAGAGCGTCACGTTCTGACGAGCGTGGAGGGCTGCGAGTGCCTGGGCAAGTCCGGGGAGTGGCTTAGACGGCGGGATGGCTTTAGCTCCGCTCCCTTGGGGGTCGAAAGATATGAAGACATACGTTTATCAGGCGGTGCTCACGCCCGATGAGGACGGTGGTTACGACGTGGAGTTTCCCTCGCTACCGGGATGCTTTGCCTGCGGTGACACGATTGCCGAGGCCGCCGAGCAGGCCGTGGACGCGGCGAGCACCTACGTGGCCGTGCTCGTGAGGGACGGCCTCGCCGTGCTGGAGCCCGAGTTTATCGAGCCCGCAGACGGCGGCCTCTCCATGATGGTCGCCTTCTCCACGGACGAGGGGTATATCGTGGAGGGGGAGACGGTCTCGGCGGCCGGAGCCGCGCGCGGGCTCTCCGTTTCCCCCGGCAGGATTACCCACATGCTCGACTCGGGAATCCTCACGGGCTACCGCAAGGGCCGCCGCACCTATGTGACCGTGGAGAGCATAGCGGCGCGCCTGACCGACACGCCCCGCTCGGGCAGGCCCAAGCGGGGCGTGGTCGCATAGCTTTTGTCCGTCATGAAAGGTGGCCGTAAAAAGGGCTCTTCGGCTGTCCCCCGGGGCGAACTTTTTATGCCGAGTTGAGGTAGCGATTGCCTCTCGAGAAGTCTGGGAAATGTCCCGAAAAGCGTCGCCGCTCTATCTGGCGCCTCGGTTATCTCCAGGATAGTGAGCCCATCGCCGCGCAGTGCCCTGACCCTCTCCATCATTTTCCTAGCATATGCTATGTAGACTCCAAGCCGAACCTCGATTGTCCAACTTCTTCTCCGTAATCTCGCTCCTTTCTGTCCATTCGGGGCGCAAACTTTTGGTTTTAGATCCCGATGTTGGTAGATGTAAATAAACGGTGGAGCGGCTGCAAAAGATCCGCCTCGCTGGGTAAAATCAGGATGTGCCGCGGAACCCGCTCCTCAGCTACTCAAACTTCGGAGACGCGGGCAACGCAGGTGCTAATGTCTAAAGGGCCGGCTGCAACCGGCCCTTTTCATGACTCCCTTCGCTATCCGTTACTGCTTATATTCCCGCCAGATCGAGTAGAGGTTCCGGGCAATGCCGGTCACATACATCGAGAGGCGCAGGATTTCAAGAAACAAGTTCATAGGCTTCACCCCAATCGGAGATCGGAGCGTTGCCCGCAGGCGGATTCCGCGGCAGTCAAGATTTTACCTCACAGGCCGCGGTGGGAGGCACCCTGCCCATCACCTGGTTTGGAGCAGTGTCGATCTAACGGGCAATCAAACCCCTAGCGCTCTTTGAATTGAGCAAGCATCTGCCCGAAGAAGCTGAGCCCGGATGGCTCATAAATGAGTGAACCGCCGTCCGCGGTCCTGTAGAGCCCGCAGGGGAGGTAGCGCCCGTCGGGGAGGACATAGAGGTTGGCTTCTTTCTTCAGTCCTGCTGGAAATAGCGGAATCCCGTTTTCGTCCATTTGGAACTCATCAATATTCGCTATCTCTCTTTCCATGGCGCCTGCTGGTCAGTTTCTATCGTAAGTGCGCCCTAAAACAAACACTGCTCTATCAGCTCTTTACCGCGCAAGGCGTCGATCCACTCTCGTGGAATTGCGTCGATGCCGTATGCCGTGCCGGCGAGCGCACCTGCGACGGCTGCGGTGGTGTCGGTGTCGTCGCCCAGGTTGACGGCGGCAAGCACGCAATCTTCGTAGCTGTTAGTGTTGACGAAACACCAGGTGGCTGCTTTAAGCGTGTCGCGCACGAAGCCGCCAGACCTGATTTCGTGCTCGGGCACGTCTTTCAGCTGGAGCACCCACGAGGGAAGCGCGTCGTTCATCACATCCCTCATTAGCTCGATAAATATGACGCATGCATCGGTCGACGTTCTGTGGGCGTGCGTAATCGCGGAGACCTCGCAGACCTCGTCGTCTGTCGCATCGGTGAACGCCAGGGGAGCGATGCGCATGAGCGATCCGTTGCCGTTGTCGCGCTCGCCGGAGCCTCCTTTGCCGGTGTGCAAGGCGCGGGCGGTCGTGCCGCCATAATCGAAAACGCCGTCGATCGTATACTCGCCACGGGCAATCCAGCTGACGAATTTGTCGCGCATGTCTGCGGTGTCGATGTGCCCAAGCTCTCTAATCGAGTCGCAGGTAGCAAGCGTCATGGACGTGTCATCGCTCCAGGTGCCGGCGGGCTGCCCGTGCGTGCCGTAGCCGATCATGTCGGTGCATTCGAACGTGCCGCGAGGCATAAACTCGTATGGAACGCCCAACGCGTCGCCGACGGCAAGCCCATAGATACAATCGCGTAGTGTTGTTTTCGGTCTGTCTGTCATGGAGCGCTCCTCTTATGTCGGGGGATATGAAACGCCGTCGGGGGTATCGGTCGCAACGTGCTGCTACCCTTGCGTTTCGCCATTGGTCGCTTCGTTGATGGCGCGGTACTCGGCACTCAGCTCGCGCGCCAGCTCTTCCTTGCTTGGAAGATACGGCAGGTATTTGGCGGCAAACACTTGGTCGTTGTCTTCGGGCAGCGTGTACTCGACAATCGAATCGCTTTTGTCCGCGCAGAGCACGATGCCTATGGGCGGATTGTCGCCTTCGTTCATGAGCTCGCGCGTGTAGTAGTTCACATACATTTGCATCTGGCCCAGGTCCTGATGCGTAAGGTCGTCCGTCTTAAGGTCGATGAGCACGAAGCAGCGCATCAGATAGTTGTAAAAAACAAGGTCAATATAGAAATGGCGCCCATCAAAGGTGATGCGCTTTTGGCGCGCCTCGAAAGCGAAACCACGGCCAAGCTCCAGCAGGAACTTCTGAAGATGCGTGATGAGCGCCTGCTCTAGATCGCTCTCGCGAAACGCAGTATCGTCCGAGAAACCTAAAAACTCCAGTACATATGGGTCGCGGATGATATCCTCGGGGCGACGAGCCGGGGCGCTCTTTTGGATTTCCTGGGTGACGGCCTCCTTGTCCTTGCTGGCAAGTAGGCGCTCGGGGACATGGTGTTGATCTGGCGTTCGAGCTGACGCGTGCTCCAACGAGAATCGGCGCATTCGCTCATGTACCATGTTCGAGCATCAGGGTCGGTTATACGCGATAACCTGCGGTAATGTGTCCAATTCAATTCGGAACGCAGCGCGTTCCGGATTGGGAACGCAAGATAAAACTGACGCATGTATCTTAAGCTTCTGGCGTTGAAGCCTCTGCCAAAATCCTTAGTCAATCTAACGGCAAGTTCGTCGATCAGTGCATCGCCATACTTGGCGCGCTCCTCTCCGCCCTGTTCATCAACAATACTCTTGCCGATCTCCCAATATGCCTCAACCATCGCAAAGTTAACGGCGGTATAGGCCTTGTCGCGAGCGGCGTTGAGAATCGAGGAGACCTGCTTGTAAAAACCTTCGGGCACGATTGCCGATTCTCCACGGTTTACTAGTTCACCCATCACTGTCGCCCCACTTTCCTCTTGTGGAATGCATCTTTAACGCATTTAGTTTAAAGCCTCGCGCGGACACGAATTGCTATGTTGTCTGGCACCTTCGCATGGGAGCCTTGCGGTGGTTAAAATGTGACCATAGAGGCAGTTTTAGCGAACCCCGCGGGAGTGACGCGTATGGACAACAACACGCTGCTGTTCCAGGACAAAGGTTCGGGTAGGTTTAAAGACGTCAAGATCTACCCTAACCGCATCGAGGTGCTCAAGAAGGGCACTTTTGGTGGCAAGCACACCGAGATTGTTTATCTTAAGGACATTACGGGGGTCAGCAGGATCAAGGGCCGCGACGTTTTCCTACGTAACAGGCTGTTGACTGCCTGTGTCTTTAGTCTGAGCAGCCGCTCCCAAGCTCAGGAGTTCGTGAATGCGCTGAACATGGTGATGTAGCCGATAACGGTGTTCGGGCTAAGGTAAAAATCGGGGCGCAGAACGGTATTCTGCGCCCCCCCAATTGAGTCGATGTGTCTAAAAGGCGGGCTTGCCTATTCGCTGTCGTCTCCAACGTTTTCGCGGTCATTGGCAAGCATCGCCGCGCCGGCGACCGTTGTCGCCACGGCGGCGGCAGCGAGCCCGGCGGCAACGCCAGAGCCGTCGCCCGTGTCGGCGAGTTTTCCGGTCGAGCCCTTGCTCTTGTTGCCGCCGCCGTTCTTGTCGGCGCCGTCTGCGTTGGAACCCGTGCCGCTACCGGTGCCGCCTGCACTGCCCGAGGCCGCTACGGTAAAGCTTGCGGCTCCATCGCTGGCGAGCGTGTAGCTCTGCGCCGCGTCGCCCAAGAGACCGTTCACGCGCACCCAGTACGTTCCCGCGGTAAATGCCTCGCCCTCGGCCATCGCCGTTCCCGGAGCGCCGTTCGCGTCGTGCACAAACTCGAGCTGGGCCGTGCAGGCATCGGTTTCGAGCTTGCCCTCGAGTGATGCCGCAATCTTGGCGCGCACGTCTTCGCCGGCCTTAAGGCCTTCGAGTCCCTCAAAATGGGGCGTCAGCGCGCGTGGATCGATATCGATGGGCACGGAGCCCCGCAGCTCCGTAACGGTCTCGTTGCCCAAGGCGTCGACATCCACATATTCGATGGCAAACGCATGGCCCGAAGCTGCCACGTTGAGTACGTTGCTGCTGTCGACGAGGCGGAAATGACCCTCGCCAACGGTCTTGCCGTCCTGGAATGAGGCATCGCTCAGCGAGTCGCCGTACGTCATGCGCATGCGGGTCGGGAGATAGTACGGGAGATAGTACGAAGCCGTCTGCTTGTGCTCCGTATCGTAATTGCGCTGGTAGATGCTCCGGGCCAGCGCCGCATCAACAAAGTCGGATGCGATGATGCCAATGTGCTTGAGGTAATCTGACTTTGTATCCTCGATGCCGCTGGGATTGATGTACGGGCTCTTATACAGATGCTCGTTGACTACTCGTGCCGAGGTAAAAGGATTGCCTCCGTGCGACAAGCCCGTGCAGCTGGTGTAGTTGATAGACCAGCAACGCTCCAGGACTTTCTCCTTGGCCCCGTTGTCGTCCTCGACATCTACCTCGTTGCGCGTGCGCCCGGTCGTTTCCTTCAGCGCATTATCGACCCAGCTGAGCTTGTCGGTTCCCGTGAGTTTGTACTTGTCCTGGGCGTATACCTTGGTGCAATAGGGCTCTTTGTCGCCTGTTTCCCCCGCGGCTTCAAAGCCCCGCGCGTCTTGGACGAGGCACATGGAACTGCTGTCGGTGTGCGCTGCGATTTTGTTATCCCATTCGGTGAGGTCGAGTCCCCACGTGTGGCCGCTTACGCTGTCGCCGTCGAGTCCAAATCGACGTAGCAGGACGATCTTTCCGCGCACCTCGCCCAGTGTGGGAACGCGGCTCGACGTATAGAACAGTTTGGGGTTGTCGTCCAAAACCTTGGCGAAAGCCGTCGTAACACTTTCGTCGGTAGCCTCGTCGTTGCCTCGTGATACAAGCATGATGAGCGCTTCTGTCGGGTTTTCGTTCAAAACGTTTTGAAGTAGCCTATGACATCGGAAAGATGCAAAAAGTACGCGTCTTTTTTGAGCAGGTAGTACATCCCATGGTCGATGCCAGGGTTGTTGCCCTTTCCGAGACGGATATCAAAATAGCGAATGCCTTCGAGCAGCTGCGTGGGAATGTAATCCTGCTGGCATTTTACTTGCGAGGATTGGGGCTCAGTGTCGTTGTCCACGCTGCAGGTGCCCGAATCGTGCGTGCCCGGGATGCTCAGCTCGTCGAGGAACTTGTTGTCGTCGACGTATTTCATCCAACATGGCCCATCGACGTAGCTGCTGTACGTAATCCAGTCGAGGCTGCTAACCGTGGCATCGTTCTTTTTCATGTCGTAACCGATAAGTTCGAGCTCCCACGGAATGCTCTTACTCTTACTCTTATGGCAGATCTTATTGTTGTCCTGGTCTTCGCCGTTCGATTCTATTGCCAGGTACTTAATGTCTTTTTTCTCGGTTTCTTTCTCGACCGTGCGGTCTCGGATGATATAGGTTCCGTTTGATTGCCGCTCGAACGCAAAAGAGCGACTGGGCTTGCCGTCATGCTCGCCACTCCATACGTGGATGACCTTTCCGTCTTTGTCCGAGTCGCCATCGACCGACCAAATGCTGTAGCCCGTCTTTTTATGCTCTTCGAAATTGAGCAAGGTGCGGATAGCATACCAGTTTGTATCGTCATTCTTGGTCGTTACGTTCTCAAGGATGAGCTTGCTGGACGTGCCGTCATTAAACAGATGGCAGACGTTGCCGATGACGTTGCCGTCTTCGTTAACGCTTGCGGTACGAAAATAGCCCGCGGGGCGAAGGCGAATGACGAAATTGTTGAGGCTGACCGACGCTGTGGCAGCGTCGTCTGCAAATGCCGCTCGTGGGCCAATGCCCAATGCCGCGGTTTCGGGCAGGCTTGCAAGTGGCGACAACGCCGCGAGTCCAAGGCCCAACGTAAATGCTCGGCGGCTGATGGCGTGGTGTTCGGTCATAACTTCTCCATTCGTAGAGTGCGGTTATGCGATAGTTTTGGTCACTATACTGCTCAGATGTTTAAAGATGCTGGTTCAATTGTCTGCGCGGCGCAATAAATCGGCGGGCGGACGTGTTGGGGTGTTTGTCGTTTTCGTACTGTTGCTACATTTGGAGCGGTTCCGGCGTCCGGCATCCTCGCGTTCGTTGGCTACCGGCATAAGAAAGGGAGGGTCGGTTTACCGGCCCTCCCTGGGTACGAAGCGCTAGGGAACCGTCGCTTGTTTGCACTGCGCCCGTGTTTCCCGCTGCGCTCGCCAGTCGCTTAACGCTTGATCTCGATATCGTCGAGCTTGACGTCCATGGCCTCGGTCTTGGTCTCGGCGATGTCATCGGCAAATTCCAGGGACTTCATCATGGTCTCGACGGCGTCCTTGTGCTCCTCGACGTTGTCGATGCGCACATACACACTGCCACCGTCAACGTCGGTGAAGTACTCGGTCGTCACGCCGCCCGAGTGCGTAAAGTAGGCACTGCGCCAGGTCTTGCCGTTGTACTTAACGGGATCGCTCTCGGTCCATCCGGAGTTGGCCTTCCACTTTGCCTCGTAGTCGAACAGCTCGTCGGCGTTCTTGTCAGAGTCGAAGACGGGGATGAAGCGGTCGCTGGCGTGCTCGCTCTCGGTGAACTTAAACTGGGCCCTGTCGGCGGTGTCGCCTGCGACGTCGGTGATCTCGACGCCCTCGGGGACCTCGACCTTAAACCAAATGAAGTCGGTCCTCATATCCACGGCTGGCTTTTCTGCGCCGCCGCCACCGCCACTGCCGGTAGCGCCGCCGCTGCCGCCGCAACCCACCAGGGCAACCGCGGCAAAGAGACTGATGCAGAGGGTGAGAATCGCAAAGGCCTTCTTTTTCATGGTCGTGTCCTCCTCGATCTGTAATCGTCCATGGATTACCTGCCTTTACTGTACGCGTGGACGGCTCGCTAGGGTGGGCCATGTGTCCCATTCTGGGGGCTGGAATTGCGCCGACAAGTGGCAATATGTGCGGTCGCAAAAGAGGGGAGGGCCGATGCTGTCGGCCCTCCCCGGGGTGAGGTGCCCGTTGATTTAATGGGGCGCGCGTGCGTGGGCGTTGCCCCAACAGGTTCCTTGTTTATAGATATGCCTCAGTTTTTGACGTCCGGGAGTCTCGAAAGGTGGGCCATGTGTCCCATGTTTGCGTTGACATGGCCTATCGTGTGCCATAGAAATCCGCGATGGCCAGGTGCGCTGACGCTCGCGTACTTATGGGCTAGACTTAGCACCATTACGTGATCGATGCGGTCGGCCGACGTCGGCCGCCCGACCGATATATATGACTTGAAGGTGCGTGTGCGTATGAGCCAAGAGATGATGGATAAAACCTGTCGCGGTTTTGCCGAGGCGCTGGCCGCGCGCGAGCCAGTTCCCGGTGGTGGCAGCGCGAGCGCTTTTGTGGGCGCGCTGGGCGCCTCGCTGTGCGGAATGGTTGCCCGCTACGGTGCGACCAATCCCGCGCTTGCTGATCGTGCGGATGACCTGACGCGTGCGTTTGCCCAGGCAGACGAGTTGGCGCAGGAACTAGTGGGCCTGGTTGCCGAGGATGTGCGTGCGTACGGCCAGGTGTCTGCGGCATACGGTATTCCGCGCGAGGACCCGGCTCGACCGGCTGCGATTCAGGACGCGTTGCACGTGGCGGCCATGCCGCCGTATCGGATCATGGATGCCTGCGGGCGCGCGCTGGCGCTGCTCGAGGACATGGCAGACAAAGGCTCGCGCCAGTTGCTGTCCGACGTGGCGTGCGGTGCCGTATTCTGCCGCGCTGCCATGCAGGGCGCGAGCCTGACGCTCTTTGCCAACACCACATCTATGAAAGACCGGGCGCGCGCCGAGGAACTCGAGGCGGCGTGCGATGAGCTGCTGGATACGTGGCTGCCGCGCGCTGATGCGCTGGCGCGCCGCGCCGCCGATGCCGCGAGGAAGAGGGGGTAGCCATGGCAGAGCTGCTCAAGGGTGCTCCCGTTGCCCGTGCTTTGACCGAGGAGCTCGCCGCTCGCTGCACGGCTTTGCGCGAGCGCGGCGTTGTGCCGACGCTGGCCATCGTTCGCGTGGGCGAGCGCGAGGACGATCTATCCTACGAGCGCGGCGCCCTCAAGCGCTGCGAGAAGGTTGGCATCGAGGCTCGCCGCATTTTGCTTCCCGCCGATGTTTCGCAGGACGAGCTGCTGGCGGCTATTAAGGACATCAATGCTGACCCCGCTGTTCACGGCTGCCTGATGTTTCGCCCGCTTCCCGCTGGACTTGACGAGGATGCGGTTGCCGCGGCGCTCGATCCTGCCAAGGACGTCGACTCCATGACGCCGGCCTCGCTGCTTACCACGCTTTCGGGTCGTGGCGAGGGCTTTGCTCCCTGCACGGCCGAGGCCGTGTTGGCGTTGCTGGACCATTACGGTGTTGAGCTGGATGGGGCAAAGGTCGCGGTCGTCGGTCGGTCGCTGGTGATTGGTCGTCCCGTTGCCGCCATGCTTACGGCTTGCAATGCCACGGTGACGACGTGCCATACGCATACGCGCGACTTGGCTGCTGAGTGCCGTGCAGCTGATATTGTGGTTGCGGCCGTTGGACGCGCGCGCACGATTGGCGCGGATGCGGTTCGCGAGGGCCAGACGATCATCGATGTTGGCATTAATTGGGACGAGGCCGCTGGCAAGCTGGTCGGCGATGTCGATTTTGATGCTACGGAACCGATCGTTGGCGCAATTACTCCCGTGCCGGGCGGCGTGGGGGCTGTGACCACGGCGATCCTCGCCAAACACGTGATCGAGGCGGCGGAGCGCGCATCGAAATAGGCGTTTTTGCCCACAGGGGCTGCCGAAGCCGTGGTTTCGCCCTTTTCGTGTCGAAGCGATACACTGTTATCGTTTGATTTCTTCGCTTAAGGAGGATGCGCATGCCGTGCACAACGATTTTGGTTGGTAAGAACGCGAGCTACGACGGGTCGACGCTTGTCGCCCGCAACGAGGACTCGTCCAACGGGGTGTTTGAGCCCAAGCGCATGCGCGTGGTGCATCCCGACGAGCAGCCGCGTGTCTACACGAGCGTTCTGAGCCACCTGACCGTTGAGCTGCCCGATAACCCCATGCGCTATACGAGCGTCCCCGATGTTGTCCCGGGCCACGGTATCTGGGCCGAGGCCGGTTTCAACGAGCTCAATGTTGGCATGTCCGCAACCGAGACGCTTACCACCAACGAGCGCGTCCGCGGCGCCGATCCGCTCGTGGACTACGTGCCCGCCAAGGGCAACGAGGGTGAGGACGGCTATGTGCCGGCGCAGCCCGGTGGCCTGGGCGAGGAGGACATGGTGACCCTGGTGCTGCCGTATGCCAAGTCCGCCCGCGACGGCGTGCGTATCTTGGGCGACCTGCTCGAGCGCTACGGCACTTACGAGAACAACGGCATCGCCTTTAGCGACGTGGACGAGATCTGGTGGCTCGAGACCATCGGCGGTCACCACTGGATCGCCAAGCGCGTGCCTGACGACGCCTATGTGACCATGCCCAACCAGCTGGGCATCGACAGCTTTGACCTGGATGACGCCGAGGGCGCCCAGGCCGACCATATGTGCTCCGCCGACCTGCGCGTCTGGATGGCCGAGTGGCATCTGGACCTGACGCTGGGCGTCGAGAGCGACGGCCCGGCTGCCGTCTTTAACCCGCGCGAGGCCTTTGGCTCGCACAGCGACAGCGACCATGTCTACAACACGCCGCGCGCCTGGTACATGCAGCGCTGCCTCAACCCCAGCGACGTGTGGGATGGCCCCGACGCCGACTACACGCCCGAGAGCGACGATATCCCCTGGAGCCGCGTGCCCGAGCGCAAGGTGACCATCGAGGACATCAAGTACGTGCTCTCGAGCCACTACCAGGGCACGGAGTACGACTGCTACGGCAGCAAGGGCACGCCCGCTACGCGTGGTGCCTATCGCCCCATCGGCATCAACCGCAACAGCCAGCTTGCCGTGTTGCAGCTGCGCCCCTATGCGCAGCCGGCCTACCGCGCCGTGCAGTGGATGGCCTTTGGTTCCAACTCGTTTAACGCGCTGGTTCCGCTGTACGCCAACGTCGAGACTATGCCCGAGTACTATGCCGACACGCAGGCTCGCGTGACGTCCGAAAACTTCTACTGGGCCAACCGCCTGATCGGCGCGCTGGCTGACGTCCGCTTCCATGAGTGCGGCCGCGCGGTCGAGGATTATCAGGAGAAGATCGGTGGCATGGGCCACAAGCAGATCCATGACGTCGACGCTGCCGTAGCCGCTCTGCCCGAGGCCGAGGTGCCTGCCGAGCTTGCACGCGCCAACGAGGCCTTTGCCGAGCGTGTTCGCGTGGAGACCGATGCTCTGCTGGGCAAGGTGCTCTACACCACGAGCTGCGCCATGAAGAACTCTTTCGCGATGAACGACAACGTGAGGTAGGGATTTCCCGTCGATCGAATAGCGCTAAAACGCTTTGTCGCTTTCACTCAATCTTGGGTACAAGAACGCCAATGCAGTTGTTTGTGATTGGAGACAACCATGGTTATGAAACTCGATCAGCTTGTTAACGGCGCCATTAACGTGGGCTTTGGCGCTGCCGCCGTTGCCGTCGAGGGCAGCAAGAAGGTTCTCGACGACCTCAGTACCAAGGGCGAGCAGGTGCGCAAGGACGCAGGCGCCCCCGATATCGCCCGCAGCGTGTCCGATATGTTCGAGCAGGCTGGTGGCACCATCTCCGACCTGACCGAGCGTCTGGGCATGCAGGGCGAGACCGCGGCCCAGCGCGTGCTTGACGAGCTTATCCTTGCCCGCGTCCGCGTCATGACCGCTCCCGAGCGCACTGCCTTCCTGGCCCATGTGCGCGACATCGTCGATTCGGTCGAGGACAACGTGACCTCGGTGCCCGTCGAGTCCGTTGAGCCCGACGATGCGAAGGATACCGAAGAGGCCGAGTAGCAGCGCAGATGGCAGATTCCACCACCGATTACAACAATCTAGATCCTTTGGGTGACGAGGCGGCGGTTGTCGATGAGGTCGATGCCGCCGTCTCGGGCGCTCGCAAAAAGCCGCGCGCTGTCGATATGGTGCCCGAAGAGCCCGACGCGATGGCGCCGGACGAGGAATACCAGCTCACGCCGGCGGGTCGTCGCGAACGCATCGGGCAGATTGTTCGCTTGGTCAAAAAGTACCGTGTGTGGGATAACCTCACGCCGGTTCGCTTGCGCCGCCTGCTCGAGGAGCTCGGCCCCATGTTCGTCAAGATGGGGCAGATTCTGGCCAACCGGTCCGAGATTCTGCCGCAGCGCTTTTGCGATGAGCTGCGCCGTCTGCGTTCCGACGTGGAGCCGGTGCCGTACGAGGTAGTGCTCCGCTGCTTGGAAGAGGAATACGGCCTGCGCCTGGGGGAGATGTTCGATGCGATCGACCCCAATCCGCTTGGTAGCGCATCGCTCGCGCAGGTGCACCGCGCCCGCCTGGTGACGGGCGAGGACGTAGCCGTCAAGGTGCAGCGCCCCGGTGCGCAGCAGGTTATGGCGCAGGACATCGATATCATCCGCTCGGTGGTGCGCATTGTTTCCAAGTTCGTCAACACCGATCAATTCGTTGACCTGCACGGCGTAGTCGAGGAGTTGTGGACCTCTTTTCGCGAGGAGACCAACTTTTTGGCCGAGGCCAAAAACCTCAACGACTTCTACGAGTTCCATAAGAGCGTTCATGGCGTGACGTGCCCTAAATCCTATCTGGACCTGTGCACCGAACACGTGGTGGTTATGGACTACGTCGACGGCATTTCGATCGCCGATCCTGAACGCTTAGTGGCCGAGGGCTATGACTTGGAAAAGATCGGTGCCGCGATTGTCGAGGACTACTCGACGCAGGTGCTCGACGACGGCTTTTTCCATGCCGACCCGCATGCGGGAAACATCATCCTCAAGGACGGTATTGTCTACTTTATCGACTTGGGTATGGTCGGACGTATGTCGAGCCATGACCGCGGTATCGTCAAAGACATGATTTTCGCTGTGGCCGAGGGTGACGTGCCCAAGCTCAAGGATTCGCTCATGCGCTTTGCCGTGACGCGCGGCGATTCGGCCGAGCTTGACCATTCGGCCTTTTTGTCCGACTTGGACTTTATTGTTGCCGACTTTGCCGGGCTCGACCTTAAAGACCTGGATATCGGCGAGTTTTTGACTTCGCTGTTAAACCTCGCGCGTAAGAATGACGTTGAGCTGCCGAGCGTGGTAACGATGTTCGCGCGCGGCATGGTGACGCTCGAGGGTTTGCTGACCGAGTATATGCCCAACGTCAACATGATCCAGATTATCCAGACGCACATCAAAAACGAGAAGAGCGCCTATGCGCGCGCGCGTGATATGGGACGCGATCTTGCCGCGAGCAGCTATCGCGCGGCAAAAGGCTCGCTTGAGGCAGCCGAGTATCTGGGCTTGGCTTCGCGCATGCTCACGCGCGGCCAGCTTAAGGTGAACACGCAGATCATGAGCAGCGATAAGGCGCTGCGACAGCTAGGTGGGATTATCGACCGCATGTCGATGGCGATTGTGATCGCCGGTCTGTTTATCGGTTCGTCGGTGGTGTACTACGCGCGCATCGAGCCGGTTGTGTTTGGTATCCCAGTCATTGGCTTTATGGGCTACGTGAACGCGCTGGTGCTGGCGCTTATGCTGGGTCGCAATATCTGGCTCAACAGCCACGGCGGCAAGCACTAGAGGCTGCGACCGTCACCGCATTCTCCTATCGCAAACAATAGCTTTTACCTTGGGCTTCGCCTGCGTGCGAGGCCCTTTTGCGTGATAGCATATTGACGGTTTTAATCGATGGCCTAGATGGTGGTGCGGAGACGCACGAATGCGCGGTTTTCCTGCGCGTTTGGGGGAATCGGGGTGCAAGTCCCCGGCTGTACCAGTAACCGTAATTCCTCTTGGCTCGGGATGTTCGCGTCGCAGATCGGACGGCGCGCCCGAGTCGTTAAGGTTAAGTCGGATCGCCTCCCATCTTGCATGCGGCTGCGGCGTATGCCGCCGGTGTGCATAGGGCTCTGGAGGAAAGGGGGACCCCGATGGGGGAACTCGAGCGCAACATGCGCGATGACGTGGGGCAGCTTCAAGGCAACGCTCCAAGTACAGACAGTAGGAGACAAATGGATATGTTTGAGGACGAGTGCCAGCGTGCCTCGCTTCGTCGCCGTGGCGTAATCGCGCGCGGCGTGGCAAAGCGCTGCCTGGTGGCATTCCTGGCCTTCGCGATGGCCTTTGGCACCACGCCGGCTCAGCTGTGGGCCGAGGGCGCTGAGGGCATTGCCGAGGCTGTGGCTCAGGCTGCTACGCCGGGCGAGGACGCAGCGCTTGCGGGCGGTGCCGCTGAGCAGAGCGGCGCCGAGGTTTCGGATTCTGGGAGCGCGTCTGCAACTAGTGTCGCCACAACTGAGGCGGCAACTGGCGACGAAGGCTCGGCGACGGGGGAGAGTCCTGCCACGAGCGAGCAGTCTTCGACGGCATCCGCTGGCCAAGCAGGATCTGCCGCCGCGGCTGCCATCCAGACAGAGAACCCGACAGAAACCGGCGATGTCGCCAAGAAGCAGGTCGAGGTCTCGTTCTCGATTATCGGCACCGATGCCGACGGCAAGGCTCAGACCTGGGTGGCACCTACGCAGCTCAAGCTCGACGAGGGCGCGACGGCTGCGGATGCCTTCATTAAGCTGCAGGAGAAGACGGGCTTCAAGGCGAAGTACGAACCGAACACGGCATACGGTTTCTACCTCGAAAGCATCACATCCCCGAGCGATGGTCGCACGCTTGCCTACGATCCGACGACTTATGCCTTCTGGCAGCTGTTCGTCGACGGCGCGTCTTCCTCGGTTGGCGCGAGCAGCGTCAAGCTCACCCAGGGGCAGAAGATTGAGTTTGCCTATACGGCTGGTAGCTCGTCCCCTGTCGTTAAAGACCAAGTTGCCGCAAATGTGACCGTCATTGGTCGCGATGCCCAGGGCAAGACTCAGACTTGGGTCGATAATACGCAGTATGTGGTGACGTCCGGTTCGAGCGCGCTTGATCTTACGAAGGTCGCACTCGAGGCGAACGACATTGACGCCGTTGCTGCGGGCTCCTTCATTCTGAGCCTTAAGTACAACGGTGTTGAGCTGGGTACGCCCCAAGATTATTCGACCTATTGGCAGCTGTTCATCAACGGCAAGTCGAGTGACTATACGGCGGACAATGTCACCATCCATGCCGGCGATACCGTCACGTGGTTCTACGGTGGCTGGGGCGACCAGTTGCCGTCCGATTCTGTCCATGCTTCTGTTCAGGTTCTCGGTAAGGACAAGGACGGCAAGCAGCAGGTTTGGGCTTCGACGGGTCAGACGAGTCTCAAGGCAGGCTCCACTGCCAAGGATCTCCTTGAGCAGGTCGGCCTTACTCTCGATGCTGGCGAATCGTCTTGGGGCTGGTTCCTCAACGGCATTTATTCGCCCTTCGATGGTAAGTCCTATTGTGGCTATGATGCTGCGACCAATAGCTATTGGCGCTTCTACGTAAATGGCAAGTTCGCCGACGTTGGCGCCGGTGCCTACAAGCTCCAGGAGGGTGACGCCGTCACCTTTATGTATGGTGCTGACGTCGATGCCCTCCCCGGTCAGGTGCTTGGATCCGCCGATGTTATCGGTCCCGATGTCAACGGGAACAATACGCGTTGGGGCACGGCAAGCAATGTTTCTCTGCCCGAAGGCTCCACGGCCCAGAACCTTATTGAGGCAGTTCTGAAGGCCAAGGGCGTTGCGCACAACGGCTCCCAGAGTGGTGAGTACTGGTTCCTGAATTCCATTACTTCGCCGTTCGATCACAAGCCGTATGGTTGGGATGCTGCGACCAATAAATATTGGCATCTGTATATCAACGGAGAGCCCTCCTTACTCTGCGCCAATCAGATTACGCTCCAGAGCGGCGATAAGGTCACGCTTGCCTATACCACCGATAATTCGCCCATGCCCGATCCCGACAAGATTGTCGTGGATCCGAGCGCGACAACTCCTGATTGGGATGCCGAGTGGGCCGGCTACGGCAACAGTGGCAACGGTTCGACCGTAACGGATGCCAAGACGCCTGCGCAGGCCGCCGGTCTTAAGTGGGCCTTCGATTGGAAGGCCGAGTCTGGTCAGCAGTATGCCAACTGCAGCGAGCCTGTCATCGCTAACGGCTTTGTGTACATTGCGACCGAGAACGAGCTCATTAAGATCGATTCGTCCACGGGCAAAAAGGTTGCCTCTGCGCCGCTTGCCTCCAAGGTGAGTTATACCTCTCGTCCGATCTACACCAATGGCCTTATCATCGTTCCGCTCAACGGCGGTGCGGTCCAGGCGATTACTGCAGACAAGCTGATCTGCAAGTGGCTGACGCCTGGTTTGACGGACTTGACGCAGAGCTCCTGCACCGTCGTTTCGGACGGCGAGTACGTCTATGTAGGCTCGGTCGATATTTCGTATGATGAGAATTACAACGCGACCTACGGCAACGGCTCCTTTATGCGCATTAAGATTGCCACGGGCGAAGTTTCTTGGCAGAACATTGACCCTGCCGAGGGCTATTACTGGACTGGTGCGGCTTTGACGGATAAGTATGCCATCGTTCCTACGAGCGCGGGTACGCTTAAGTGCATTGATAAGACGACGGGCGATGTCGTTTCGACCATGAAGCTCGGCGCTGTTGCAAATGCCGATTGCATTGCCGATCCGTCCAATGGTTCGACCTTCTATCAGATGACGCACGACGGAAAGCTCCATGTGATTTCGCTCTCGGCGAAGGGCGTACTGAGCGAGCAAGAGACGGTTGATCTGGGCCTTACGAATAATCTGAGCGCCCCTGCGGTGTCTGGTGACAATCTGATTGTCGGCGGACAGACGGCTACGGGCTCTGCTCTGGTTCTCTATAACCTGAAGACGGGTAAGACCACGATGGTCGCTGCTGCCGACGGCAAGGCGCTGCCGGCTGGCCTCAACGGTATTGCTGCTACTCCGCTGGTGAGTGTTCAGGGCGGCAAGACCTATGTGTACTTCACCGTTAACAGCGCGGATAGCAAGGATTACGTCAACTGCTCTGCTGGTGGTGGCGTGTATCGCTATACGCTCGGCGATGCAGAGGCGACGCAGATTTATGATGCGGCTGGCCATTACCAGTACTGTGACTCTCCGGTCATTGCCGATGCATCTGGCAACCTGTACTACATCAATGACTCGGGCACGCTGTTCAAGCTTGGGGCCGTTGAGTCTTGGACGGTTGCCTTTAATTCCAACGGCGGGTCTGCTTGCGATACTAAGTTTGTTGCTACGGCCGATGGCAAGCTGGTCAAGCCGGCCGATCCGACGCGCGATGGCTACACTTTCGGCGGTTGGTTCACCGATGAGGCTTGCGCGCAGGCGTATGACTTTAGCACGCCGGTGACGGCCGACCTGACGTTGTATGCCAAGTGGACCAAGAATGCCGTTAACCCTGGCGGTAATGGCGGTTCTGGCACTAATGGTGGCAACGGTGGCGTTGGTTCGAATGGCGGCGGCGGTTCTAGTACCGGTACTGATTCCGGCACTGGCGCTGGCGCGGGTTCTGGCTCCGGCTCGAAGGGCGGCGCTATTGCCCCGGGCAAGAAGCCGGTGACCAAGACGACGGTGTCGACCAAGACCGAGACCAAGGACAACAAGTCCGACAAGAAGTCCGATTCCAAGTCCGATACGGGTGCTGCTTCCACGACCACTGCTAAGAAGCCCTCTGGTGCTTCCGAGCAGGAGACTGGCACCAATCCGCTCGCCATTGTTGGCGTTGCCGCCGGCGTCATCGGACTCGCCATCGTCGGCGTGTTCGTGTTCACCAAACGTCGGTAGGTGAGGGCTGTGTCCAATAAATCCAAGGACGCTGACCCCAAGCAACCAGATTCCTCGTTCATTCAGTTCGACGATGCAAAGCAACAGGGCGCCGCTTCGGCGGCGTCCGCCTCTCGTCGCAAGGCGCTCCTTGGCGTTCTTGCTGCCGCGTGCACCATTCTGATCGTCGTCTCGCTGGGCTTCGTCCATCCTTCCGAGAGCGGCGCCTGGTCCATTGACTGGATCGTTCAGACCGTGACGGGGGAGAGCGTCGTCGCCAAGGACACCAAGGGGTCTGGCTCGTCTGCCGCTTCGGGCGAGGCTAGTTCCAAGGATTCCAAATCTTCGAATGATGCAAAAGACGAGCCCAAGGGTTCGAACGACGCCAAGGACGATTCCGAGTCTTCAAACAAGGAATCGGACAAAAACTCGGATAGCAAGAAGTCCGATGGTCAGGACAGCAAGAGGTCTGGCGATAAATCCGCTGCCCAAAATACGGGAGCCGGTGATACTTCCAATGTGTCTGGCGGTGCTTCTTCGGGCGGCGGTCAGTCGTCTGATGGAGCCTCACCCTCTAATGGCGGAAGCGCTTCCTCGGACGGCCAGGGCGGCTCGCAGGAGTCCAACTACGTTACGGTGACGGTTTCGGTCACATCGAGCGCTGTGGGCAATCCTGTGTCCTCTGGTGGCACCTTTACCTTTAACGAAGGCGCTACCGTTTACGATGCCCTGTGCGCGCTAGGCCTTTCTGTCAACGCACACGGCTCGTCGTACGGCACGTATGTTTCCGCGATTGGTGGTTTGGCCGAGAAACAGTACGGCGGCACGAGCGGGTGGATGTACTCCGTCAACGGCACAACGCCCATGACGGCCTGTAGTAACTACGTTCTCTCAAACGGCGACAACGTAGTCTGGTATTACGTTACAGGCTAGAGGCCTCGACATAGCGCGTCAGACGGGCGGTTCGGACAAACATCCGGGCCGCCCGTTTTTAACGCGAATTGGACTGGGTCGCCGGGTCTCTCGGCAAACAAAAAACCGGTTGGAATGGGAATTCCAACCGGTTATACATTCAAGCAAATAGTGAATCGACTACGACCGTGCGCCCTCGAGGAAGAAGCGGCGGCTGAAGTAGTTGTACCAGGTGACGAGGAACGTGGCGATGGCCTTCATGGCCTGGTAGCCGATGCTCAAAAACGTGACGCCCACAAACATGTACAGGTCGTTGAGGCCCAGGCCGATCACCGACAGGATGGTGAAGATCGTGAACTCGCGCTTGCGGCTCATGCCTTCGCGGTGGTCGAACACGTACTTCATGCTGAGCCAGTAGTTGACCACGACGGACGTGATAAACGAAACCGTGGTGCTCATCAAAAAGTCGAGGTGGAACAGCTCGACGAGCGCAATGAGCATGCCCCAGTCGATGCCAAAGGAGATAAGACCCACGACAGCAAACTTGAGGAACTGCTTGGTATGAGGTTGTGCCAGCGCCTTGCGCACGTAATCACATCCAATGCGTTGATGAATCGAGCATCAGGATACTTTAGAGCTTTTACAAGGGAAACGTAAGGTCTTTGCCAAGAACTATATGAACTCGCCAAATTTTCAAGAGCTAATCCGCAAACGTTGAAAATTTGCCCGTAAACGAGCGGCACCCACGGACGATACTGCGCTGAGTGCACGTCGTCCGTGGGCGCCGTAATGCTGCAGGGGTTTCGAGCTACTTGGTCTCGTCGCCCTCCAGGAAGATTTTTCGGGTCACAAAGTTGTAGACCATGACAAGCGCGGTGGCGCAGATCTTGGCGATATTGGCCTCGAGTCCCAGGCCGGCGTTGAGCGCCAGCACGATGCCGTCGTTGAGCACCAAACCGATCACGGACAGCACGACAAAGATGATGAACTCGCGGCGGCGGCTCATGCCTTCCTTGTGCGCAAACACGTACTTCATGCTTGCGAGGTAGTTAAAGATGAGTGAGATGATAAAGCCGCTGGTGTTGGCGATTAGGATGTTGAGGCCCAGACCGTAGTGGAGCAGATTCATAATGCCAAAGTCGATAACCGTGGCAATGACACCGACGACGCCAAATTTCATGATCTGCGCAAGGAGCTTTTGCATGGTACCTGCCTTAGGGTGGCGCGGGGACGCCGTGGGGATGACAAACTCAGCAAGTTTAGCCAATCCCCGCGGGTGGGGCTAGACGCGCTCTTCGATAGCACCGTTTCTATATGCATCGAGCAGCTGGCGCAGATCCTGGATCTGGCTGCGAATCTTGGCGCCAGTATCGGTGTCGCTCACCATGCGGCGACGGTCTGCTTGGTCAAAACGGTTGGTCTCGCTTTCGATGTCCACGTTGCGCGTGAGTGCCTCGGCAACCGTCGTAAAGGCCCGGTGCGACTTGAGGCGGCAGCCGCGCGAGCTCGAGATGAGCGTATAGCCGGCGATGCCCGTCTTGGGATGGTAAGCGCGGCAGAAGCCGCCATCGATGACCAGTAGCTTGCCCTCGGCGCGGATGGGCTGCTCACCCTTGGTGGTTTTAACGGGCGTGTGGCCGTTGATGATGTGGCCGGTCGGCGAGCATGCCATGGCCGCGACGCCAAACTCGCGCATGATATCATCGCAGACCGAGGGCGACTTGGTAAGCGTAAAGTACGGGTTCATCGGCTCGACCCAGGTGCTCTTATCGGCGATATAGGCGCGCTCAAAGGTACGCACCAGGCGTCCGCTGGCGGGTGAATTGAAGCCAATCCACAGGTACCACATCCAGTCGAGGGCATCGCGGTCGCCCACGCGCCACGCGCGGCGGGCGATGTGGTCGCAAAAATCGAGATAATCGCGGCCAGCGTGCCAGGTGCCCAGGCAGTTCATGCTGCTGAAGGTGCCGTCTTCGTTGAGTGGAACGCAGCCGTGGAAGAGCAGGTTGCCGTTGGCGACCTTGTACATCGAGCCGTGGGTGTAGAGGAAATCGATATGGCGATGCAGGTGATCGGCGGTGACAAACTCGGACACGAGCTTGTCGATGATGTGCTGCTCCTGAGACGTGAGCGTGTAGGGGTCCGCCGGGTCGACGGTGGGGAAGTCGTTGGTCGTGAGCGGCCACACGCTGCCGTCGGCGAGCGTGACCGTGCCGGTGTCGTGGTCGATCTTGTCGAGTAACAGGCGGTCGGTCATATCGAACTCGGGGTGGCGCTGGATAATCTGGCCTTCGAGCTTAAAGAGCAGCACGTTGATGGCCTTGATCAGCGGGGTGATGGACTCACCGGCGGTGTAGGTGGCATCGGCAAAGGCGACAAGCTCACGCAGCGAGATGCCGTAGTCGTTCTCGAGGATCTCGTAATTGTCGTAGCGTAGGTTGTTGCGCAACACCGTGGCGATGCAGGCGGGCTCACCGGCCGCAGCGCCCATCCACAGTAGGTCGTGGTTGCCCCACTGGATGTCGAGTGAATGGTAGGTGAGCAGACGGTCCATAATCTTGGCCGCGCCGCCGCCGCGGTCGAAGATGTCGCCCACCAGGTGCAGGTGGTCGACGGCCAGGCGCTTGATGAGCGAGGCGAGCGACTCGATAAAGTCGTCGGCGCTGGCGGTCTCCAGGATGGACTCCACGATGCGCTCGTGATAGCGCACGCGATAGTTGTTCTCGTCCGGGTGCGTGTGCAACAACTCGTCGATGATATAGGCGTAGTCGCGCGGGATGGCCTTACGCACCTTGGAGCGCGTGTAGCGGCTTGAAAGCGAGCGAGCGACCATGATGAGCTGGTCAAGCATCGTCTTGTACCAGGTGGGCGAGTCCTCGCGCTGGCTGCGGACCAGGTCGATCTTCTCGCGCGGGTAGTAGATGAGCGTGCACAGCTCGCCCTTTTCGTCAAAGGAGAGCGTGTCGCCAAAAATTTCGTCGACATGCTCGCGCACGACGCCCGAGCAGTTGTTGAGGATGTGCATAAAGGCTTCGTACTCGCCATGCACGTCGCTCATAAAATGCTCGGTGCCCTTGGGTAGGTTGAGGATGGCCGAGAGGTTGATAATTTCGGTAAACGCGGATTGTTCGGTGGGGAACTGTCTCGACAGCAGGCGCAGATACTTGAAGTCTTGCGGGTTGCGATCGAATGCGACCATGAAACACCTTCCGATGGGGCTGGTAAAACTGATAAACAGCGTCAAACGTTTATCAGTATGCGCCGCTTTTGTTTCGATTTTGCGCCGGCGGCTGAATTGTCGGCTGAACGGTTTGGTAAATCGATTTAGTGAAGGTAGATGTGTTGGTCGGGTGGAGACGACAGAGGGTGTTTTCTCAGATATTTATGCGTCGGGTCGGTGGAGACGATGGTGGTAAAGATGTTCACTATTTTTGGTTCGATTTGGTAAATAGTGGACATATGTACCGCATGTAGGCTCACTGTGCGATAATTTGCGCAGCAATGAGTAAGGAGCCTCATATGAGTGATTTTGTCCTGACCTGTGAATCCGCCGCCGATCGAACCCGTGAGTTCTTTGCGTCGCGCAATATCCCTGTCGTGTGTTTTCATTACGAGATCGACGATGTTGTCTATACGGACGATCTGTATCAGTCGATTACGCCGGACGAGTTTTTTGCCCAGATTGCCGCGGGCGCCATGCCCAAGACGTCTCAGGTGAGCGTGGGTGAGTACGAGGAGTTTTGGGAGCCGTTTGTTGCCGAGGGTAAAGACGTGCTGCACCTGACGTTGTCGTCGGGTATTTCGGGCACGTATGGATCGGCCTGCGTCGCGGCGCAGATGCTTGCGGATCGCTATCCCGAGGGCGGCAAGGTGCGCGTCATCGATTCGCTGGCGGCGTCTTCGGGCTTTGGCCTGTTGCTGGAATATGCCGCCGATGTGCGCGATAGCGGGGCTTCACTCGACGAGACGGCTGCCTGGATCGAGGAGCACAAGCTCAACCTGCACCACTGGTTCTTCTCGACCGATCTGTCGAGCTACCTGCGCGGCGGTCGCGTTTCGGCCGCGAGCGCGATCATCGGCACGGCGCTTAAGATTTGCCCGCTTATGACGGTCGATTGCGAAGGTAAGCTGTCGCCACGTGAGAAGATTCGCACTAAGAAGCGCGCGATTTCCGAGATGGCTAAGACCATGATGGCACACGTACAGGACGGTGCAGATTATTCGGGTAAGTGCATCATGTCGCAGTCAGCGTGCCGCGAGGATGCTGAGGCGGTCGCGGCGCTGATTGAGGAACAGGTTCCGCAGCTTAAAGGCAAGATTGAGATCAATGACATCGGTACTCTGATTGGCTCGCATACCGGACCTGGTACGGTGGCGCTCTTCTTTATGGGCGACAAGCGCGTGGATTAATTTGCCCCATCACGTCGCTGCATGATTGCTCAAACGAAAACGGCCCGCCTCACGTTTGTGGGGCGGGCCTTGCTGTTGCGGCTAGCGTTTCTTTCCGCGGAAGAAAAAGCCGTGCAGTGACGGCTTGAGGCCGCGGTTGGCGCGATGCTCCTCGACGCGCTCGTGGATCGAAGCGACGCGCTCGATGACTTCGTCGGGAATCGGCACATCGGGATTCATGTTCTCGACTTGGCTGACCTCGGCGGCGGCGACCTGGTCGATAATGGGCACGTCGTCGCGCGAGATGACAGGTGTGGCGTCTTCCTTCATCTTGCGATAACGCTGCATCATGTCGGTCTGTAGCTGCTGGGCCGAAGGCGGTGTCCAGATGATGGCGTTGGCGCCGGCGGCGATGGTCTCGCGAATGCTCTCGGGCGTCTTGCCGCCCGGCGCGATAAGCGGCAGGTTGGGATAGTGCTCGCGCAGCTCGCGTAGGACCTGGGGCGTGTTCTTGCCGGCGGCGATGTTGAGAATCTTGGCTCCAGCGCGCACCTTGGCGTGGGCATCGTCGTCGCAGCGAACGACCGTGGCGATGACGGGGATGTCGGCGATGTTGGTGATGTGCTCGACCATCTCGGCAGTAGCGGGGGAGTTGACCACGCAGCCCGCCGCGCCCTGCATCTCGGAGACGGCTGCCATCTGCACGGAGCGCTTACCGGTCGTAGTTCCGCCACCCACGCCTACAAAGACCGGGCACTCGGCGACGGTCAGCAGCGCTTGCGTAATGGCGGGCTGCGGCGTGAAAGGGTAGACCGCAAAGACGGCGTCGGCGTTGGAGTTGCGGATAACCGCGACATCGGTGGTGTAAATGAGCGACTTGATGCGTCGGCCAAAGAGCGTGAAGCCGCTGGCCTCCTCGATCTCGTCGGGCATGCGAAGGGCAGCCTTGCGCAGGCGTCCGTCGATGGGCAGGGGCTCCATAGGGAGCAGGCCGTTGGGCGTGACGGCTACTTGGGGCTCGGTGAACTCGTCTGCAAGCTCGACCTCGGAAAAATCGACCGAGGCGACGATGTCCTCGTGCACCTCGGCGGGCACATCGATGGAAGCTTGGTCGTTTGCCGCCGCAGGCGTGTCGAAGGAGCTGGTGCCGACGAAGGCGTCGACGCGCTCATTTAGATCGTTGAGGGTATCCATGGAGGCTCGATTCTATGTGATGATGGCCGGCGCGATGCAGCCGGAATTGCGAATGCTAAATCGTTTGACGAGTTGATTTTTCCCCGCCGCGCCATCCGTTAGACCGAAGGGCCGGCGAACGTGAAGGAGCTGTGGTGGCGGGTATCGAGGTGCTATCTTGAAAGCCCCGTTTAAAAGAGAGGTGACGCGGTATGGAATTGACAGCAATGTTTGGCTCGATCGGCCTGTGTGTGGCCGCAATCGTTGCCGCCGCGGTCATCTACTTTGTGGTCACGGCCATTAAGGGCAAAAGGGCCGAACGCAAGGAGCGCGCGATGCTTAAACAACATCGCGACCAGCAGGGCAAACGCGCACAGAGATAGCTTGTTGAGTTTTGGATCCGTGCGCTAGCTGCGTTTTCGGATCAGGGCAATGTAGAAGCCCTCAAAGTCGCGGCTAGGCGGAATGGTGAGCGTGCCGGGCAGGCCGTTGGCGATGGCCGATACCTGACCCGCGGCAATGGCTTCGGTCAGAGCGTTGGACTCGATGCGCGGCTCCTCACCAGCTTCCTGGGTGCGTCGTGCTTCACTTTCGCTTGGCGTGCCGTCGAGGGGGATGAGCTCGCAGTCCATATGCTTGTCGAGGGCCTCTTGCAGGGCGTCCTCGTTTTCCTGCGGCAAGATCGAACAGGTCGAATAGACGAGCGTGCCGCCCGGTTTGAGGGCACCCATGGCGCGGTCCAGAAGTGCTCGCTGCGAGCGGGCGCACTTGACGAGCAACTGCTCGGTGAGGCCGCGCAGGCTTTTCTCGTTGCCACTGATGACGGTGCCCGTGCCGGTGCAGGGAGCGTCGAGCAGGATGCGGTCAAAGCGGAAGAACTCGTCGAGCTCGCGTGCGTCGATGCGCATGACGGGCACGTTTTTGGCACCTTGGCGGTGGAGGTTGGACTCAAGCTTTTCGGCGCGGGGAATGCTCATCTCGCAGGCCGTGAGGTGTGCCTGGCCCTGGGTGAGGGCGGCGATCTGCGTCGTCTTGCCGCCAGGGGCTGCGCACATGTCCAGGATGTCCTCGCCTGCCTGGGCGCCCAGGACCAACGGCGGCATCATGGACGACAGGCTCTGCAGATAGATCTTGCCGTCGCGGTAGATGTCGAGATCCCACAGATCGGAAACCTGGGCCTCGGGCAGGATAAAGGCGTCCGGGTACCAGGCGACGGGGTTGTGGGCGATGCCAGCGGCATCGAGCGCCGCAGCGATGTCCTCGGCGGTTGCCTTGAGCGTGTTGGCGCGCAGTGTGACCGGGCGTGTGACCGCGGCGCCGAAGCCCTCGATCATGAGCTCGGCATCGGCGGGCGCATAGGCGCCGGCGACCGTATCGACCATAAAGCACGGCAGGTCGGCGGCGGAGTGTTGGGCGGCAAGCTGGTCGGAAAGCTCGGTGGAGGCAAACTGCCTAAGCTTGAGCTCGGGCTTAACCTGCTTTTTCTGCTTACGACGACGCGGCTTGGACATCCGTCTTTCCTTCCACCTAAATGACTATTCTGGGACGGGGATTAAATAATCATTCCATGACTCCCGTCACAAAAAGACTGTACTGTGGCGCCCGGGAATGATTTTTTAATCCCCGTCCCAGAATAATCATTCCCGGGCGCGTTGCTACTAGCGTGCTTTAGTACTGGCTCTCGTGCTTGCTGAAGAAGTCGAAGCGCGGGGGCAGCGGCTTCACGCGGTGGTCGCCGGGCTTCTCGCCCAGGCTCTCTACGAACTCGTCCGTGGAGGCAAAGATGTTATCCCAGCTAAAGAAGGCGACCGGATCGACGTCGAAGTACTCGCAGATGAGTTCGCAGCCGGCCGGGACGATACCGTGCATCAGGACGGTCGCCACGCGCAGCTCGGTAAAGGCATCAACCAGGGCCTGCGTCATCGCTGCGTTTGCTTCGTCGCCCTCGAGCTTGTTGGCGGCCTTGGAGGCGTCGCTCCAGCGCTTGTTGGCGGCGCGCAGGTAGTCGTCGCACACGGCAAGCGCGCGGTGCGTCTCGAACTTGTACATGGCCTGCTCAAAGGCAAGAGCTGCCTGCTCGGCAGCCTCGACCACGGCGGCAGAGCAGGCACCGGCGGGGATGCAGCCGTTGCGATAGGGGCTCTCGTCGCCTTCCTTGACGGCGACGCCGTAGAAGCAGCTGCGGGCCAGACGGTTGAATACGCCGGTCAAAAGGGCGCTCTCCTTAAGGGCCGGATCGATAACGCGCTTGTCGTCGCAGGCGCGCACCTCGTTGCCGTCCTTGTCCTTGCCGGTCACACGCGTGTCGTATGCCTTGGGGCTAAAGCTCACCGGCTTTTCGGACAGGCCGAGCGACAGCCAGTGCGCGCGCATCTGCTCGCAGGTGTAGTGGTTGAGTAGGTCGTCTGCCGGCGGGGGAGGCGTCTGCGAGGACGAGCTGGCCTTTTTGCCCATGTAGAGCAGGTGGTAGCAGGCGCTGACGGTGCTCTGCGTGAGGTCCCAGCCCAGGGCCTCCCACATGGCGGTCTGCGCGATGCAGTAGAAGTAGATGTTGTCCTGACCGATAAACTGGTAGATCTGTGCGTCGTCCGAGCACCACCAGTCGCGCCAGTCGAGCGAGCTGTGCTGGTAGGTGGGCGCGGGCACCTGTGTGGAGTCGGCAGCGGGCTCGCCCATGAGGGCGGCATCCTGGGCGGCAACGCCCTCGGTCACGCCGGCGGCCTTGGCATCGCGCGCGAGCACGGTACGCGTATAGCTGATGGGCGCCCACAGGCTCTCTGGCCAGCACCAGCAGGTGACGTCGGAAACGCCGTCGACCTGGGGCACCGGAACGCCCCAGTCGATGTTGCCGGTGATGCGGAAAGGCACGAGCGCTTTGCCGCTGCGGAAGCGCACGCCGCCGTTGGCGAGCACCGCATGGGCGTCGTCGCGCTCCTTCCAGCTGGGGAAGGTGACGGTAAAGCTGCTCTTGTTTCCCTCGGGCTCCAGCACGGTGTGCTCGGGCAGCTGGTCCTCGACGGCATCGAAGGCCTCGCGGAACTTGTTTTGGATATAGAGCTGGGCCGGCAGCAGCCACTCCTCCATGGTCTTGGAGACCACGGAACGAACCTGCGGGTTCTGGGCGAGCTTGGCGGTGTAGGTCTTCATAAAGTCGAGGTAGGCCGGCAGGTCGAAGTAGAGGTTGTCGACCGGGCGCAGCTCGGGCACCTCGCCGGTGAGCTGGCTCTTGGGTGCGATGAGCTCCTCGGGCTCAAACTGGTGACCCAGGTCGCACTCGTCGGCATAAGCCTTCTCGGACTTGCAGCCCTGGATGGGGCAGCGGCCGATCACTTGGCGGCCGTTGAGGAACGTGCCGGCCTTGGCGTCGTAGAACTGCAGCGTGGAGCGCTTGGAGATGGTGCCCTGCTCATGCAGGCGCTTGATAATCTCGGCGGTCACCTCGTTGTGGATCTGGGCCACCGGCTCAAGGCCCGAGCCACCGTAGATGTCGCAGCTGATGTTGTAGTTGTTGAGGGTCGCGGCCTGGCGGGAGTGATTGGACTCGACGTACTCGTTAATGGACTTGTCGTAGCCCTCGTTCTCCTTGAGCTTGCGGTAGCTCTCCATGATGGGCGAGCCGTAGCAGTCGGTGCCCGAGGTGAAGATGACGTTCTCGCGGCCCAGACGGTCGCGCAGGAAGCGGGCGAAGAAGTCGGCAGGGACAAAGACGCCGCCGACGTGGCCAAAGTGAAGGCCCTTGTTGCCGTAGGGCTCGCCGGCGGTAACGATGGCGCGGCGAGGCCAGCTGGGACGGTCGTTCATGGAGTATTTGGATGCCATGGGACTCCTTCGCATATGGTGAGAGCGCGGCCGGGCGCAAGGCCTGGCGACGCGGTGGTCAATTCGTGCATATCGTTCGACATTATCGCACATGCGAACGGGTACGTGGCAGGGGCGCTATCCTAAGATGCTATGAATGAGATTTCCAACATACATGCGTTTGAAGACGAGGATTTCCTGCACGCCTGCTTTGTGTGGGGGATGGCCGTGCTTGGCGCATTTGCCGTGTGCCTGGTGCCGGTGTTTATGCTGCTGGGTGGGCCCGCGGATCTGGATGCGGCTGACGCGGGTGGCTGGACGGCCATCTTGGGCTGGATTGTCGGCTTGGCTGCGGTTTCGACAGCGTCATTTGCCGTGCACGAGTTGGTGCACGGTGTGTTTTTTAGGCTGCTGGCGCCTGCGGGCGCGAAGGTGACCTTTGGGGCGAATCGCGAGACGGCGATGATCTATGCCTGCGCCGAAGGCGTTGTGTATTCGCGCCGGCGGTACATGGCGGTTTGCCTGGCGCCGACGGTTGTTGTGACGACAACGCTTGCCCTGGGGTTTGCGTATTCGGGCTATCCGCTGCTGTGCTATCTGGCTGCCGGCTTGCATTTGTCGGGCTGTGTAGGCGACTGGTATTACGTGCGGACCATTTTGCGCGACCGCCGCATTGTCGCCTGCGAGGATACGTCCTTTGGCGTGCGCTTTTTTGGGTGAGGAGATGTCGATGAAGTCGTTGTTGCTGCATGCGTGCTGTGCACCATGCTCGCTTGAGCCGGTTCGCCTGCTGCGCGAGGAGGGGTTTGAGCCCACAATCTGCTGGACCAACCCCAATATTCAACCGCGCGATGAATGGCAGCGGCGTTTGGACGAGCTGCGCCGGTGGTGTGCCGATGGCGACATCGAGCTTATCGAGGCGGGGGAGGACCGGGAGCGCTGGGAGGCCGGCGTGGCCCCGCTGGGCGCCGATCGAGCCCGTCGCTGTCGCTCATGCTATGCCCTGCGTCTGGCCGAGGCGTGCCGTGTGGCCCAGGAGCGCGGGTTTGAGTTTGTGGGCACGACGCTCGCCGTCTCGCCGTACCAGTTGTTCGAAACCTGCAATGATGTGTTGGAGCGTCTGGCTGCCGCCCGCGGTCTCACTCCGGTGATTCGCGATTTTCGCACGTATTACCCCGAGGCGACACGTCGTTCGCGCGAGCTGGGCATGTATCGGCAGAACTACTGCGGCTGCCGTTTCTCGGCCGTCGAGGCGGCCATGGACCGCGCCCGCATCCGCGACGAGCGCAAAGCCGCCAAAAAGTAGTTCATTTGGGCTGGGACTTTGAGCTGTCTGTGCGGTACGGTCGTTTTTGGGAAAGTCGATTTAATTAAGCGTGTGATCGTGGCTCGCTTGATACCAAACGACGACTCCTATGATTCTAATCCTCCGTTTGTTAAACATCAGATCCGGACTTGCTGTTGCATATGAATGGGACGACAGCACAATCATGTCGTTTCCTTCTGCAAATCGCCTAATTACCGGTGTTTTACCGTCTGCGAGCGCCAATACAGCACAGCCGTTCCAAGGCTTTGCGGTGGTATCGACAAGTAGTAAGCTGCCGGGAGGGTAAATGCGGGACATTTCGTCGCCTTTGATTTTAACGAAAACGCTATGTGGGTGACGTTTGGCTACGTCTACAGGCGCGCAAGCATTTTGTTGGCCGTGCGTGATGCGGCGCTTTTGCGATTCGATATCGATGACGGGAAATGTGCCCTCCATTTCGTGGATAGCAGGGTCTTCGTCGGTGACGATTCTTTTATTTGCGAGCTTTACAGCCAAACCGTTTTCCTCGCCAACAAGTTCATCGCGGGTGCAACCGAAGAGCGCTTGTAACTTTTCAATATAGCGCTCACGGGGGGCATACCGACTTTTTTCCCAACGACAAACGGTCTCTTTAGATACCCCCAACATCTCTGCAAGTTGCGCCTGACCAAGATGCTCCATGGTGCGGAGTTTACGAATATTTGCCCCGAAGCCCATGGCTATAGATCCTCTCGCCACAGAGGGAGGCATAGACAGTTTGTGCCACCATAGCCTTTGGTGAGCTCGTCAATGGATAGCGGGAATAATTCCATTCCTGCTTTCTCAAGCGCTTCGTTGGTCCAAACGTTTTCTTCATATACGCATAGTTTTCCTGGCGAGAGCGCAAGGATAGACGTTGCGTTGTTCCGGCGTTCTCTTTCGTAGGCGGTTTGATTCCCGCCTCCGCAGTCAATCACTTTTATTGGTTCGCAACAGGCTGCAGAGAGTATTTCCGGAATCGTGCGATCGATAGGAGTGATCGTAAGGCCCCTTCCGGATCGTTTTAGTTGAATGCTGTATGCATCAACGGCATTGCATATCTCACGATCGATGAGGAACGCGTCGTGATCAATTCTACTTATGAACGTATCGAGGTGGATACGCAGCCCGTCAGAGGGGACTCGAATCGCAATTAGCTCGGTGGTCTGGAATTTATTTGAGGTCAGGAGCTCTTTGGCAAGTGACTCGACGGCGGCGGGTTCAGTTCGGTCAGAGATTCCAACTAATATTGTCTTAGCACTGATAACAATAATGTCTCCGCCTTCGATATGGTAACTACTCCTGTTCAAATCACATATTGGAGTTTCTCCCATGATCTTGTGGTGGGTGAATATCTGCCGGTATAAGGCGACCTCACGATCACGCTCAGGCCAATACATATGATTTAGGATGATGCCGTCTCCGACTACCACAGCAGGATCACGAGTGAAAAAAAGCGTGTTGAGGGGATTGACCAAGAGCGAGGCGGGATCAAATTGCTCGTGCACGAGCGCCCGTAGTGTTTCCGACTGGTTTGAACATAGCTCAGTGTCTCCAAAGCGAATGCCGTTAAGTACTATATTCACCAATTCCTGGGTGTTCTTAGCGTTCTCAAACAGCTGGGTTATTGCCTCGAGGAACTCTCTGCCTGTTGCCCCGCTGCAACGGAGGTAGTCATCAATAAAATATTTAAGTGATTGGGGCTCAGTTTCAAGTGAGTCTTCGAGAAGGTCCCTAATTTCAATGGTTTCTACGCCATGCTTCTTAAGCAATTGAACCATGGAATCGTGCTCATACATTGCTTTGTCGAGGTCAAAACGACCGCTCCATTTTCGCAGGGAGAAAACTTGGCTGAAGTCGGCATCAGGGTAGTTTTGTGTTTCAGCTCCTGGTCGATGGACAAGTACGGCTTTTAAATGACCGATTTCATTTGTTATGTGTATGCCTTGCATGCCTGTCTCCTGTCCTGCTGGTTTTTATATAAGGCTAAGGCAGGTTCCTTGTTGTGTTGCGGAAAAGTTAAAAGACGTATGTAATTGACAAATAACATCAATTTAAAATATCAGGTTGATTAATAACGTCACTTTAGCTGCCGTTCATAGGTGAAAAGCGACACGATAGCGATGGTTGCCCGACCACCGCTGAGCAACCTCATACATTTATGGTGCCAGCTGGATAGATGGGAAAAGGAATGAAGGAGGAGATATGGCAGCGGAAAGTTCGAAAGGCATCAAGCAGTTCAAGGTCCCGCACGTATATGCGATCATCTTTGCACTTATGGTCATCTTCGCTGTTCTCACGTGGATTGTTCCCTCTGGGTCCTATCAGCGTCAGGAGGTGAACGGTCGTGAAGTCACTGTCTCAGGTACGTATGAGCAGAGTGAAAAGACATATATTGACGAGGAAACCGGGGATGAAGTAGATCTCAGACAAGGTGTCTTCGATGTTCTTCAGGCTCCAACGCGCGGTATACAAGAGGCAATTGAGGTCGTTGCATTCATCTTGATTGTGGGCGGTTCGTTTCAGGTTATTACTAAAACGGGCGCTATCACGAGCGGAATGGGTCGTGTCGTTCGCCGCTTTAAGAACAAAGACATTCTAATTATTCCTATTGCGATGGTTCTCTTTGCATTGGGCGGAACGAGCTTTGGCATGGCGGAAGAAACTCTCCCGTTCTTTGCGATCTTCATGCCAATTATGATGGCTATGGGCTTCGACTCGATGACGGCGTTCATGGTCGTGTTCGTTGGAGCGCGCACGGGTTACATCGCCTCAACGATTAATCCGTTTAATGTTCTCATTGCGCAAGGTATTCTTGGTATTCAGGGCAACCCCCAGCTGTGGCTGCGTATGATTGCCTGGGTTGTTTTGACCGCCGTTGCAATTACTTGGGTTGTCCTCTATGCACGAAGGGTAAAGAAGAATCCTGAGTCATCGATCACATTTGAGGATGATATCGCCAAGAAAGTCGAGTTCGCTGCCGATGAATCTGCCCTTGATGCGGAATTTACGGGTCGTCAAAAAGGCGTGCTTGCGGTATTTATCGCTGGAATGTGCCTTATCATCTGGGGACTTGTGACCCAGGGCTGGTATATGAACGAGATTTCTGCGGTCTTTTTGGCCATGGGCTTGTTGGCTGGTGTTATTGCGGGCTTTAGTCAGGACGTCATCGCTCAGGAATTTGTTGCGGGTATCGCTGACTTTGCTTTCTCGGCAATTGTCGTTGGACTTGCGCGTGGCATCCTTGTCATTGCCTCTGACGGCATGATCATCGATACCATCCTCAATGCGCTCGCCACTGGTCTGGGCGGCATCCCGGCGGTTCTCTTTACTACGCTTCTTTATGCGGTTGAGAACCTCCTGGCGATCCTGGTTCCCAGCTCATCTGGCCTTGCAGCACTGACCGCTCCCATTTTTGGACCTTTGACCGAACTCATGGGCCTTAATCCCGAGGCTGCCGTGTGGGCTCTCTCCATGGGTAGCGCGACGATGTCTTTGATCTGTCCTACTAGCGCCATTCTTGTAGCGGGTTTGGGCGTGTGCAAGATCAAGCTTGGCCAGTGGTGGAAGACCGTTTGGAAATTCTTCTTGGTCGTGTCGCTCATCAATATCGTATTCGTAGCAATCTCGGGACTTATTGCCCTGTAGGTTTCATGGCTGAAATGGAGTAACAGGAATGCCTAAAGGACTGAATGTACACAGCGAGATTGGTAAGCTCAAGAAAGTTGTGCTTCACCGCCCCGGTCGTGACCTTGTGAACGTAAAGGCAGAAGAGTTCGAGGATGTCTGGATTCACGACTGTTTCTATCTTGATGTGGCTCAAAAGGAGCATGATGCCTTTGCGGATCTTCTGAGGAGCGAAGGTGTTGAAGTTCTCTATATGGAGAAACTCGTTGCTGAAGCGCTGGATGCATGCCCCTCGGCTCGCGCTGAGTTTACCGATACATTTATGGCTGAGAGCGGAATTGTCAATCCTATGCTTGAGCAGGCTGTTCGTGAAAAGCTCGACGCTATTTCAGATTCGTATCAGTTTGTACTTGAGGCTATGGGGGGGTATCGTTATCGTGACCTTGAGCTGCCTCGCGTCTCGACTACGCTTAGCATGATGGATAATGAGGATGCGAAGCCCGATGATTTGGTGTTGAAGCCTCTTCCGAGTTCATATTTCTCTCGCGATCCTCTTGCTTCTGTGGGCAAAGGCGTTCTGCTTCACCATATGTATTGGAAACAGCGAGATCGTGAAGTGCCCTTCTATGAAGCGATTTTCAAATACCATCCCGATTATGCAGGGACTCCGATTTGGTACGACCATAAGAATCCCTGGCATATCGAGGGCGGTGATGTGCTTAACATTAACGCTCATACCTTGGCTATTGGAATTAGCCAGCGAACTGAGGCGGCTGCGATTGAGGAGCTTGCAAAGAATTTGTTCTGGGGATCTGGGAATTCTGAGATCGATACCGTTTACGCTATTAAAATCCCCAACGGCTATGCTTACATGCATCTTGACACCGTTTGCACCATGGTGGATTTCGATAAGTTTACAGTTTATCCCGGTATTTTTGAGACCCTTCGTGTTTATCGTCTGACTCGTGGTGACTCTGAGGGAATGGTCGCTGTTCAAGAGATTGATGACACGCTTGAGCATATTCTTGAAATGGCTACTGGCGTGGAGAAGGTGCAGCTTATTGAGTGCGGTGCCGGCGATATGGTTGAGGCGTCTCGCGAGCAGTGGAACGACGGGTCGAACACTCTTGCCGTTGCTCCTGGTAAAGTCTGTGTTTACGAGCGCAATGTTGTCACAAATGATGAGCTCTACAAGAACGGTTTGGAACTTTTGGTCGTTCCCTCCGAGGAACTGTCCCGCGGTCGTGGCGGCCCGCGCTGCATGAGCATGCCCTTCTGGCGCGAAGATATTTAGTTGCAAATCCACTGTGACAGGAGATGGCGAATATGGGTGTTAATATCGCTGGTCGCAGTTTTCTGAAGCTGCTTGATTACACGACGGAAGAGATTGAGTATCTGCTTGAGCTTTCTGCTAACTTCAAAAGCATGAAGCGTGCCGGTGTTCCGCATAAATACCTTGAAGGCAAGAATATTGTTTTGCTATTTGAGAAGACTTCCACGCGTACTCGCTGCGCCTTCGAAGTTGGTGCACTTGACCTTGGCATGGGTGTAACTTATTTGGATCCGGGCTCGTCCCAGATGGGCAAAAAGGAGTCGATTGAGGACACGGCTCGCGTCCTTGGCCGCATGTATGACGGAATTGAATACCGCGGCTTTGAACAGGCGAAGGTTGAGGAGCTTGCTGCAAAAGCTGGGGTTCCCGTTTGGAATGGGCTGACTACTGAATTCCACCCGACTCAAGTGCTTGCCGATATTCTGACCATGCGTGAAGAGTTTGGAGAGATTAAGGGCAGGAAACTTACATTTTTTGGTAAGGCGGCCGGAAACGTCGCCGATTCGCTCATGGTCATTTGCGCTAAGCTCGGCATTAACTACTGTTCTTGCGGCCCAATCGGGGGAAATTCGGAGGGGGCTACATCCTATGACCCTGAACTCCTTGCAGAATGTAGTCGTATTGCGGCCGAGCATGGATCGACGATTACCATTACAGAGGATATTGAGGAAGGCGCTCGTGATGCCGATGTAATTTACACGGATGTTTGGGTTGGCATGGGTCAGCCCGCAGAGCTGTGGGAAAGCCGCATTAAGCTAATGTCGCCGTATCGTGTGACCGCTGAGGTGATGTCTATGGCAAAGCCCGAGGCGATTTTCCTCCACTGCCTTCCGAGCTTCCACGATACTAATACTACTGTTGGTGCCGAAATTGCTGAGAAGTTTGGAGTCACCGAAATGGAAGTCACGGACGAGGTTTTTGAGTCCGATAAATCTCGTGTTTTCCAAGAAGCGGAGAATCGCATGCATACGATTAAGGCGGTGATGTACGCAACGCTTAAGTAGCGGGGCGTTGAGAAAACAGTCGCAAATCTGTTTGCCATACTATATTTCTCTCAACAAGCTGATAGGATACAGGGGAGAATGATGCGCGCGTCAGTCGATTATTTCGACTGACGCGCTTTGTGAAAGAGGCAAAGATGCGTACCGATGATTTTGACTATAACCTTCCTGAGGAACTGATCGCCCAGGCTCCAGCCGAGCCGCGCGACTCCTGTCGCCTGCTGGTGGTGGATCGCAAGGGCTCCCAGGCGGGAACGCCGCTGGAGCACGGCGGTACCGTTGAGCACCGCATCTTCCGTGACATCATCGACTATATCGAGCCGGGCGACGTGCTCGTCATCAACCAGACGCGCGTGATGCCGGCCCGCCTGATCGGTCGCAAAGCCGGCTCGGGCGGCGTGGTCGAGACCCTGCTGCTCAAGCGCCGCGAGGACGTGGATCCGCTGGGCCATGTTTGGGAGTGCTTGGTCAAGCCGGGCAAGCGCCTGAAGCCCGGTGCTCATATTGAGTATCGCGCCGGTGGCGCCCATGCGCCCGAGGGGGCTCCCGTGGTGCTGACGGCCGAGGTCGTCGACTTTGTCACCGATAGCCGCGGCGGCCGTCTGGTGCGTTTTGAGCCGGCTGGTTGCAACGCCGCCGGCGAGCCGCGCACGCTCGACGAGGCCATTCACGCCGCCGGTCATGTGCCGTTGCCGCCCTACATTACCGATTACGAGGGCGATCCCGAGAAATATCAGACCGTGTACGCCATGAAGGAGGAGCACTCGGCTGCCGCTCCTACGGCGGGTCTGCATTTTACTCCTGAGCTCATGGCCGCTATCGAGGCCAAGGGTGCCAAGTTTGCCGCCGTCGAGCTTGAGGTGGGCATCGATACCTTCCGTTTGGTGGAGGAGGACGACCCTACGCAGCACGTCATGCACACCGAGCGCTACCACGTGTCGCAGGAGGTTGTCGACGCCGTGCATAAGGCCAAGGCCGAGGGTCATCGTGTGATCGCCGTCGGCACTACCGCGGTGCGCTCGCTCGAGAGCGCGTTTGACACGGACGCGCCGGTGTCCGATCCGGCCGTGACGGCGCGCTATTTTGAAGGCCGCGAGGACGGGGCCGATACGCTTGGCCGCGGTGACATCGTGGTGCGCGAGAACGCCACGACGCAGCTTTACCTCATGCCCGGCTCGACCTATCACGTGGTCGACGCGCTGATCACGAACTTCCACGTGCCGCGCTCCACGCTCATGATGCTCGTAAGCGCGCTTGCCACCCGCGACCAGATCATGGATGCCTACGCCGCTGCCATCGAAGAACGTTATCGCTTCTTCAGCTTTGGCGACGCGATGCTCATTTTGTAGTTACGCGGTTCTACGAACCGCGTAACTGCTCGATGCTGCGCGGGTCGCATTTGGACAATCTGACGTTCAACTTCAAGGGCGCGACCAGAAGGTCAGCGCC
>URRB01000002.1 GCA_900550195.1 uncultured Collinsella sp. | reverse complement strand
CCGCACATGTGCGGATGAATGTGGGAAGTGTTCGGATGAAGTTGATAATCAAGGCACTCGTGGTGAGGTCGTGAGCCTGTAAAACGTGTGCGTGCGCTTGTCGCTCGTATCTGCTATCATTCCTAATCTGTGCGCTCATGCGGGCGTGGCGGAATTGGTAGACGCGCCAGATTTAGGTTCTGGTGGGATCCCCGTGAAGGTTCGAGTCCTTTCGCCCGCACCAACGCACCCGCGTCGGTTTATGCCCTCGCGACGCTTGTTGCATAAAGGTACCAGCACCTCAGATAAGCTGGGCAGTATGAGGAGGAACGTGTTGAACATCACCGCTTCTGACGTCAAGGACGCCAAGCTCACCGCTACGGTCACCATCCCGGCCGCCGACGTCGACGCCGCGATCAAGAAGGCCTACAAGGAGACCGCCAAGAAGTACCGCTTCCCGGGCTTCCGTGCCGGTAAGGCCCCCCGTCCGGTCATCGACTCTGCTCTTGGCGCCGAGGCTACCCTCGCTCAGGCCACCAACGACCTGATCGCCGCCAACGAGCCCGCCGTCCTCAACGAGCTGGACATCGTTCCCACCAAGAACGGTGACTACAAGGACCTCGACCTCGCCAAGGATCACGAGGACTACACCTACACCGTCGAGTTCTCCCTGCGTCCTGCTGCCGAGCTCTCCTCCTTCGACGCTGTCGAGATCGAGATGCCCCCTGCGGAGGTCACCGAGTCCGAGATCAACAACCAGGTCGAGATGCTCCTCAACTACCGTGCCACCTTCGAGGACGTCGAGGGTCGTGCCGTCGAGGCCGAGGACTACGTCACCGTCGACCTCAAGGCCGTCGAGAACGCCGACAACTTCGCCGCCGAGGGCCGCATGCTCATCGCCGGTAGTGACAGCAACCCCGCCGAGTTCAACGAGGCCCTGATCGGCGCTAACGTTGACGACGTCAAGACCGTCACCTGGACCGACGAGGTCGAGGAGGGCGAGGAGGCCGAGACCCACACCGTCGAGGTCACCGTCAAGGGCATCAAGGTCCGCAACACCCCCGAGCTCACCGACGAACTCGTCAAGTCCGACTTTGGCTTCGACAGCATCGACGCCATGCGCGACGCCATCAAGATCGAGATCGAGCAGGACAAGGCTTCCCGCCTGCCGGCCGAGAAGGAGAACCGTTGCGTCTCCGCTCTCGCTGAGCGCCTGCAGCTTGACGAGATGGACGCCGACTACGAGCAGTCCGTCTTTGAGGAGCTTGGCCAGAACTTCCTGTCCAACCTCGCTGCTCGCGGCATGACCCTGGACACCTGGCTGCCCGCTTCCGGTCTGACCATGGAGCAGTTCATCGGCGACCTGCACAAGCAGGCTAACGACGTCGCCCGTGAGTCCCTGGCTCTGGACGCCCTCGCCCGCGAGCTCAAGATCGAGGTCACCGAGGATGACATCAACGCCGAGTTCGAGAAGGCCGGCGTCAAGGACGTCGAGGCTTCCAAGGCCGAGTTCATCGCCGATGGCCGCATGCCTGCCGTCCGCGAGTCCATCCGTCGCTCCAAGGCCGTCGACCACCTGGTCGAGAACGCCAAGGTGACCGAGGTCGACGAGACCGCCAAGGACGCCGAGTAATTCTCGCCACCTTGCCCGCGAGCGCATGCGTGCGCCCGTGATGGGGTAAAGTTATACACCGGTTATCCGGTTGCTTCGTACGGTGCCAGCCAATGCATAGCATGCGGGCACCGTACGTTTATCTAGAACCAATTTGGTCCGCAAGAGAGAAATGGAGATGCGTATGATCGCCAAGTTCGATTCCGCCCTCGTGCCATACGTTATCGAGCAGACGCCGCGCGGTGAGCGCAGCTATGATATCTATTCGCGCCTGCTCAACGACCGCATCATCTTCTTGGGCGAGGAGATTAACTCCGTGAGCGCCAACCTGGTCGTTGCCCAGCTGCTGCATCTTGAGAGCCAGGATGCCGAGAAGGATATCTCGCTCTACATCAATTCGCCCGGCGGCGAGGTCTACTCCGGTCTGGCGATTCTGGACACTATGAACTTCATTAAGCCGCAGGTCTCCACCATCTGCGTCGGTATGGCCGCGTCTATGGCCGCCGTGCTGCTTTCGGCTGGCGCCAAGGGCAAGCGCTTCTGCCTGCCGCACTCCAAGGTCATGATTCACCAGCCCAGTGGCGGTGCCCAGGGCCAGCAGACCGAGATCGAGATCGTGGCCGAGGAGATCAAGAAGACCCGTCGCGAGCTCAACCAGATCCTGTCCGACGCCTCGGGCCAGCCCATCGAGAAGGTCCAGGCCGACACCGAGCGCGACAACTACCTGACCGCTGCCGAGGCCCTCGACTACGGCCTGATCGACCGTATTGTCACCTCGCGCGACCTTGCCGCTAAGGACGCCTAGGATGGCAGGAAACATGCAGGACAACTTTGACGAGAACGGCAACCCCATCCGCTGCTCCTTCTGCGGAAAAGAGCAGGGCCAGGTCCGTCGTCTTGTAAAGGGTCCGACCAACATCTTTATCTGCGACGAGTGCGTCGCCGCCTGCTCCGAGATCCTTGAGGAGTCGTTGGCTTCGGACTTTATGGACGCCGCCCGCAACGGCAATCTCCCGGGTTTCCTCAACGACCACGGCCAGGCTGCGTCCCGGCCCGCCGTTGACCCCGAGGCCGAGGGCTTTGAGCTCGAGGACGACCGTCAGGTCATCACGCACGTGCCGACGCCGCACGAGATCTATGACGAGCTTTCGGCCTATGTTATGGGCCAGGAGGATGCCAAACGCGCCATGTCGGTGGCCGTGTACAACCACTACCGTCGCGTGATCGAGGGCGGTGCCGCGGTGTCCGCCCTTGACGAGGCATCGGGCATGGGCGCCCAGTTTGATGACGATATGGACGAGGTGGAGCTCGCCAAGTCCAATATTTTGCTGCTCGGCCCCACCGGTACCGGTAAGACGCTGCTGGCCCAGACGCTCGCGCGCATCCTCGAGGTGCCGTTTGCCATCGCCGACGCCACCGCGCTCACCGAGGCAGGCTACGTGGGCGAGGACGTTGAGAACATCCTGCTCAAGCTCATCAACGCCGCCGATGGCGATATTGAGCGCGCGCAGGTGGGCATCATCTACGTGGACGAGATCGACAAGATCGCCCGCAAGGCCGAGAACCTCTCCATCACCCGCGATGTTTCGGGCGAAGGCGTTCAGCAGGCGCTGCTTAAGATTCTTGAGGGCACGGTGGCCAGCGTTCCGCCCACCGGCGGTCGCAAGCATCCCCAGCAGGAGCTGCTGCAGATCGACACGACCAACATCCTGTTCATCTGCGGTGGTGCCTTCGTGGGTCTGGACAAGATCATCGCCGATCGCGTGGGAAACAAGGGCGTGGGCTTTAACTCCGAGATCGCCGGTCCCACCTCGGTCGACGAGAACGACCTGCTGCGTCAGGTGCTCCCGCAGGACCTCAACGCCTTTGGCATGATTCCCGAGTTTGTGGGACGTACGCCCGTCGTCACCCAGACGCAGGCGCTCGACGAGGACGACCTGGTGTCGATTCTGATCGAGCCCAAGAACGCCGTGGTGCGTCAGTACCGCAAGATGTTCCAGCTCGAGGACGTTGAGCTTGAGTTTGAGGACGCCGCCCTGCACGAGATCGCCCGCATGGCGCTTGCCCGCAAGACCGGCGCCCGCGGTCTGCGTGCCATCTGCGAGGACGTGCTGCAGCAGACGATGTTCGACCTACCCAGCGAGGAGGGAGTTTCTAAGGTTATCGTGACCGAAGCCTCCGTAAAGGGCGAAGAACAGCCCCAGCGCATTTACGGCTAGAACTGCCTAAAACGTGTTTGCAAATAGCCTCCGACCACACGCGGTCGGAGGCTATTTTATATATGCGCAATAACCCCAACTACCTGTGTTATTCTGTGTGTTTGTTTAAGCCTCAGCGAAGTCATTCAGACTGAAGTAATCGATACCTAAGGCGTGTCCGCCTGCTTTGTTTTCGTAGATTCCGCACGAGCCGAAGAGCACTAAATGTGCTCTTCGTGCGAGCCAGGACTTGACCGAGCGAAAACCAAGCAGGCGGACACGCCGGCGGGACAGGGAGAGATATATGGAAGAGATGCCCAAGAACTACGATCCGTCGACCAACGAGCCGGCGATCCTACAGAAGTGGCTCGACGGCGGCTACTATAAGCGCCGCGAGGGCGTGGGCGACTGCACCGTCACCATTCCGCCTCCCAACGTGACCGGCAAGCTCCACATGGGTCACGCCACCGACGACTCCATCCAGGACGCCATCATTCGTATGGCCCGCATGCGCGGCAAGTCCACGCGCTGGGTGCTCGGCACCGATCACGCCGGTATCGCCACGCAGACCAAGGTCGACAAGAAGCTCAAGAGCGAGGGCATCAGCCGCCTGGAGATCGGTCGCGATAAGTTTGTCGACGCCTGCTGGGACTGGACCCACGAGTACGGCGGCATCATCGTCGAGCAGATCAAGCGCATGGGTTGCTCCGTCGACTTCGACAACGAGCGCTTCACCATGGACGAGGATTACGCACAGGCCGTGCGCAAGGTCTTCTGCGACTGGTACCACGACGGCCTGATCTACCGTGGCAAGCGTATCGTTAACTGGTGCCCCAACTGCACCACCGCCATCTCGGACGACGAGGCCGAGTACAAGGACGAGAAGGGCCACCTGTGGCACCTGCGCTACCCGCTGACCGAGCCGGTCAACGGCCAGGACTACATCGTCGTCGCCACCACGCGCCCCGAGACCATGCTCGGCGACACAGGCGTTGCCGTTTCCCCGAAGGACCCCGAGAAGGCTGCCTTTGTGGGTAAGACCGTCAAGCTCCCCATCGTCGACCGCGAGATCCCCATTTTTGAGGATTGGCATGTCGACGCCAACTTTGGCTCCGGCTTTGTCAAGGTCACCCCGGCCCACGACCCCAACGATTACGCCATGGGTCAGGCCCACGATCTGCCGCAGATCAACATTTTCGATGAGCACGCGGTGGTCGTCGAGGGCTATGGCGAGTTTACCGGCATGACCCGCGAGGAGTGCCGCGAGGCCGTCATCAAGTGGTTCGACGAGCACGGCCTGCTCGACCACGTCGAGGAGCACGATCACTCCGTCATGCACTGCTATCGTTGCGACGCCGCTCTGGAGCCGTGGCTGTCCGAGCAGTGGTTCGTTGCCGTCGACAAGCTCAAGGGGCCGGCGCTCGACGCCGTCAATTCCGGCAAGGTCACCTTCCACCCCGCGCGCTGGACGCAGACCTACACCACTTGGATGGAGAACCTCAAGGATTGGTGCATCAGCCGCCAGCTGTGGTGGGGCCACCGCATCCCCGTGTTCTACTGCGAGGACTGCGGCTGGGAGGACGCCCTTACTGAGGACACCGACGTGTGCCCCAAGTGCGGCGGCCATCACGTGCATCAGGACGAGAACGTGCTGGACACCTGGTTCAGCTCGCAGCTGTGGACTTTCGCCACGCAGGGCTGGCCGCAAAAGCCGGAGCTGCTCGAGGGTCATCATCCCACGACGGCGCTGGTCACCGCGCGCGACATCATCGCGCTGTGGGTCGCCCGCATGGTCATGAGCTCGCTGTACTTCCTGGACGAGGTGCCGTTTAAGGACGTTGTCATCTACCCGACGATCCTTGCCAAGGACGGCAGTCGCATGTCCAAGTCCAAGGGCAACGGCGTTGACCCCATGGACCTCATTGGCATGTACGGTGCCGACGCCATGCGCTATAACCTGCTCACGCTGTGCACCAACAACCAGGACGTCAAGTTCGATGCGAACATCGACAAGAAGACCAAGAAGCTTATCGACAGCCCGCGTACCGACCAGGCCAAGTCGTTTGTGACCAAGATCTGGAACGCCAGCCGCTTCCTGCTTATGAACATGGAGGGCTACACGCCCGGCGAGCCCGTCGTTGAGACCCCGGCCGACGCCTGGATGTTCAGCCGCCTGGCCAAGGCTGTCAAGATGGTCACCGAAGGCATCGAGAACTACACCTTTGGCGACATGGCCCGCGGCGTGCAGCAGTTCTTCTGGAACGAGGTCTGCGACTGGTACGTCGAGGTCACCAAGGCCCGCCTGAAGGGCGAGGGTCGTCTGCAGGCTCAGCGCAACCTGATCTTTGTGCTCGACACCTCCATTCGCCTGATGCACCCGCTTATGCCGTTTGTCACCGAGGAGATCTGGGACAACATGCCGGCGAGCGTGCTCGATCTGGATGCCGAGGGCAACGTGGACCGTGCCGAGGCGCTCATGATCGCCAAGTGGCCCGAGCCCGCCGACTACGCCAAGTATGTTGACGAGGACGCCGAGCGCGCGTTTGAACTGTGCCGTACCGTCGTTTCCGCTGCCCGCGCCACGCGTTCGCGTTATCGCCTGAGCCCCAAGTCAGAGCTCGACGTGGTCGTGCGCGCCGGTGCCGAGGATATCGAGAAGCTCGAGAGCCTGCGCTCGACCATTGAGCCGCTGGCCAACACCGCTTCGCTGGTCATGGGTACCGATGTCGAGAAGCCGGCTGCGAGCATCGCCGTGGTCGACAGCGGCGTCGAGGTCTTTGTGGTGCTCGAGGGCAAGGTCGATCTTTCGGCCGAGAAGGCGCGCCTGGAGAAGGAGATTGCCGCGGCCCAGAAGGAGCTCGCCGGCTGCGAGAAGACGCTCGCCAACGAGGGCTTTGTGGCCAAGGCCGCGCCCGCGGTGGTGCAGAAGAAGAGGGACCGTGCAGCTGAGCTCAAGGAGATCCTGGCGGCGCTGAACTCGCAGGTTGCTGACTTCTCGTAGGCGGTACTGGGGGACGCGGTTTGGGGCTTTGCTCGCTACTGCGGACAGTCCTGCTCGCACGAAGGCCACATTAAGTGGCCTTCGGCTCGTGCGGAACTTGTATCGAGCAAAGCCCCAAACCGCTCCCATAGCGGTTACGGGGGCGTCCGCTGCCTGGTAGGGCCACTTGGTTGTGGCCTTGATCTCGCTGTAAAGCGGTGTTTGGCTGATATTTTGTTTGGGAGGGGCTCGTTGTTGATTCGGGCCTCTTTTTATGTTGAGGGGACTTTGGGTTATGGCTAAGCGTTCTGGGTCGTATGTCGTTCCTTTCTCGTTTGAGTTGCTTTCGTTTGGTGAGGCTGTTGGGCTGGCTGCCGATACGGGGCGGATTTCTGGGGATGCTGGTCCTCTGCTCGAGACGGTTGTCGATATGCTCGATGAGTTGGGGCGTCCGGACGAGTATTTCGATTGCATTCAGGTTGCCGGTACCAATGGCAAGACTTCGACTACGCGTTTTTCGGCTGCTATTCTTCGCGGCGAGGGGCTCAAGACCGCGCTGTATACGTCGCCTCAGCTGGTGCGCTATCCCGAGCGCATGGAGGTTGACGGGCGCGTTGTGAGCGATGAGGCGTTTGCCCGTGGCGTTTCGGCCGCTGTTGAGGCGGGGCATCGAGTGAATGCCCGTCGTGTGGCGGCGGGGGAGCGCGCCTATACCATCACGCCGTTTGACCTGCTGACGGCTGCTGCACTGGTGGTGTTTGCCGAGGCTTGCGTGGACGTGGCCGTGCTTGAGGTCGGCATGGGCGGACGCTGGGATGCTACGAGTGCGACCGATCCTGTCGCCGTGGCCATTACAGGCATTGGGCTCGATCACACACGTATTTTGGGCGATACGCTCGAGGCCATTGCGGGGGAGAAGGCTGCGGTCATTAAGCCCGGACGCCTGGTTGTGCTGGGCGAGGGCACGCATGAGGCGAGCGTTCAGCGCGTGATGGATGCCCGTTGTCGAGAGTGCGGCATTGTGCCGCTCGTGGTGAGGCATGCCACGACTAAGGTGCCGGTGCATGTGGGCGACACGGTTGAGTTTAGCTGCACCACGCCACGTGCGATCTATACGTCGAGCATGGTCAAGCCGGCCTATCAGCCGCAGAATGCCGCGTGCGCGATTATGCTTTGCGAGGGGTATCTGGGTCGCGAGCTCGACCACGATGCGCTGGATGCATCGCTTATGGGTTGCCCCACACCGGGTCGTTTTGACGTGCTGGGGACCGATCCGCTTAAGCTGATTGACGCCTGTCATAACCCCCAGAGCTGCGAGAACTTTGTGAGCGCGCTGGACGAGATTGATCCGTGCGTGGAGAATCGCCCCACGCTGCTGTGCGCCGCGCTGGCCGACAAGGACGTGGCGGGCATCGTCGACGTGCTGATCCCGGCTTTCCCGCGCGTGGTCGTGACCCAGACCGATTCCGATCGCGCCCTGCCGGCGGAGGAGCTCGCCGCACTTGTGGACGCTGACAAGCTTGTTGGCGTGTACCCCAGCGTGTCCGAGGCCCTCGCGGCCTTCGATGCCGCAGACGAGCCTTTCGTAGCTGCCGGCACCATCACCCTAGCCGGCGAAGTAGCCGGTCTGCTCCGCTAACCCATCCCCTCATCAGTTGCGGTGAAATACGGACTGTTTTACAAGCCAGAGGCCTCAAACAGTCCGTATATCACCGCAACTCAAAAGCAGCCAATTTGGGACGGGGCTTTTTTAGCTGCCCTGTGCCCCGAGTTGACTCGCTTGCCACGAAATTGGCCTATCTACTACGTTTGACCGGTTACCCTCGACCACACGGAATATTGCGAAATTAAAACCGCAGGTAGATGGCTTGCGGATTTTGCGAAAAGTCGGTTATGGTCGACCCGTGCGGGTTAAACGTAGTAGATAGGCCGTTTTTGTGGCGAAGCCTTGGCAGGATGTGGCAAAGGGGTTGTCCCTTTGCCACATTGCCTAGTCTAGGCGGAGCGGATCGTGGGGGTAGGCGTTGAGAATCTCGACGCCGGACTCGGTAACTAGGGCCAAGTCCTCGATGCGGACGCCGGTGCGGCCGGGGAGGTAGATGCCCGGTTCGATGGAGAACGTCATGCCCGGCTCCACGACCTGCTCGTTGACGAGTGAAACGTCGCCCGGCTCATGGTCCTGAAGACCGATCGAGTGGCCCAGGCGATGCGTAAAGTACCGCCCATAGCCCGCGTCTTCAATCACATCGCGCGCGGCGCGGTCCAGGTCGCACATGCGCACACCCGGTGCGATGAGTGCCTCGGCGGCCTCGTTGGCGCGGCGCACGATGTCGTAGATGCGCGCCGTCTCCTCGTCCGGATCGCCCCAAAAGAACGTGCGCGTCATGTCCGAGCAGTAGTTGCGACGACGCCCGCCAATGTCGAACAGCACCACGTCGCCGCGCTTGAGCACGGTGTCGTCGGGCTCGTGGTGCGGGTCGCCGGCGTTAGCACCAAAGCTCACGATGGGCGGAAAGCTAAAGCCCTCGCAGCCGTGCTTGCGATACAGGCCGAGCATCTGGTCGGCAATTTCGCGTTCCGTCACGCCCTCGTGAACGAGCTTGATAGCGTCGGCCATCACGGCGTCGTTGGCGGCCGAAGATGCACGCATGAGTTCCTGCTCGGCGGCATCCTTGTAGGTGCGCGCGGCGGTGACGGCAAAGTCGCCCAGGAAAAACTCGCTTGCGGCGTGGCGCTCCAGAAGGGGCATCAAAAAGCCGGAGCGCATGACGGTATCGATGCCAAGCGGCTTGGTCGGATCGACCTCGCGAACGATGGCGTCGGCCACGACGTCAGTATCGGTGTGATAGGCCACGCGGGCATTGTCGTACTCGGGCAGCTGATGCAGCGCGTTGACCAAGATCACAGGTTCGCTATCGCGTGCGAGCAGCACGCCGCAAAAACGCTCGAACATATCGGCATAAAAGCCGGTCAGGTAATAGATCGACCACGGGTCGTTTACGAGCAGCTGTGCGCCGGGGTGCTGAGCCTCGAGCGCATCGAGCACGCGCGCCACACGCTGGTCATCGACATGTGCCATACATCGTCCTTTCGCTAGGGTGCCACCATGGTATCCCAAGCCCGGCACATAGGGACGTTCCTTTTATGCCGGCACCTTGGGACACTCCTTAGCATGGGCTGTCTAGCGAACGTTCGGGCAAAAGTAGCTAAAAGAGGCCCGTCCCAAATGGGCTGGTTTCAAAAGTATGGCGGATTACGGGGCTGGACCTGTATTACTTGACCATGGCAAAAATCGCGAAATTAAAACCGCATGTAGATGGCTTGTCAAAAATTGAAAATGGCCGGTATGGATGGGGGTCTCCGAATCAGCCCCGTAATCCGGCATAGTTTTGAAATGGCACTAAAGTAGGCACAAGCTAAATACCGATTCCAAGGATAGTTGCGGTGGAATAGTTCCTGGATGCCGGGGTTTTGGCGGAAATCAGGAACTATTTCACCGCAATTGAGGAGGGGCGGGGTGGATGGCGGGGGTAGCTAAAGACCCCCGTACTAAATTAGCTACTTAGGCTCGGTCGATGTCCATGCTGGCGATTAGGTTGATGTTGGTGTCTAGGAGGTTCTCTAGCACGACGTCGCCCATGCGGATGGGGGCTTTGACCACTAGTCCGCGGATGAGGGCCATGGCTTGGGCGTGGAGCGCCAACGGGATGGCTTCGGCCGTGCGCACGGGGAGCAGGGCTTCGTCACCGCCTGATACGGCAACGGTTGTGGTGAGCACGCGCATGGGGCAGGTGAGTTCCTGATGTGCGAACTTATCACCGCGCGGGCATCTGTTGCCGGTCACGGAGCGCACCTCTGCCACGGCGCCATCTGCGTCACGCTCCACCTCCACGGTCAGGAGGCACTCGGATGGGCAGGTGGTGCAGTTGAACTGCAGCGTCTCGGTCGTATTCGTTCTCATGAGCTATGCCTCCTCGATGGGATCGACGGATAGGACAATCTCGCTGGCGCCCAAGTCGTGCGCTTGTTTGATGACCTTTGCCGGCAGTGGGAAGCTTTCCATGACGCTCGGCTTAAACGCGCGGACCTTGCTGGCGAACAGCTCCTCGCCGTTGGCCAAGATCCTCACGCAGGCGGCATCGACTGGCCGGCGCACGCGGAAGTTGATCTTGGTGAGCGCCACGGCCGTAATGCGTCCCGGCAGCGCGTATCCCGCAATGCCGGCAGGGGAGACGGTGAGCTCGCAGTTCGGAACGGTGCCCGCGTCGGTCCCCAGCGCGTACGACGCCGCAGCTGCGCCAGCCCTCTCGGACTCGGTCGTCACGTTGTCGGCCAGGTCGTGCACGTGCAGCACGTTGCCGCAGGCAAAGATGCCCGGCGCGCCCGTCTGCAGACTCTGGTCCACCACAGCGCCGCGTGTGCGCGGGTCAAGCTCTACGCCTGCGGCAACCGAAAGCTCGTTCTCGGGAATCAAGCCCACCGAAAGCAGCAACGTGTCGCACGGAACAATGCGCTCGGTACCCGGAATGGGCGTCAGGTGCTCGTCGACCTGGCTGACCTCCACGGCCTCCACGCGGTCGTGACCGATCACACGCGTGACCGTGGTAGACAGATGCAGCGGAATGTCAAAGTCGTTCAGGCAGTTCTTCACATTGCGGCGCAGACCGTTGGCGTATGGCATGAGCTCGTACACGCCCTCGACAGAAATCCCCTCGAGCGTGCAGCGACGTGCCATGATCAGCCCGATATCGCCCGAACCCAAAATGACGGCGCGCGAGCCGGGTTTGAGGTTCTCGATATTGATGTATCGCTGCGCCAGGCCGGCCGTAAACACGCCGGCGGGTCGGCTACCGGGGATCTTGATTTCGCTGCGGGTGCGCTCGCGGCACCCCATGGCAAGGACGACGGCGCGTCCGGTGAGCTGCAGCATGCCGGCGGGGCTCATGAGCGTGACGGTATGGACCGCGATGTCTTCCGCAGGTTTGCCTGAATCAATCCCAATCACCATGCTGTTCAGGAACAGCGCAATGTCGGTTGCGTGCACCTGGTCAATAAAGCGCTGCGCGTACTCGGGACCGGTGAGCTCCTGTCTAAAGTGCGACAGGCCAAAGCCGGGGTGGATGCACTGGCGGAGGATTCCGCCCAGGTGCTGCTCGCGCTCCACGATGGCCACGCGCGCTCCGGCCTTATGAGCGGCCAGCGCGGCCGCCATGCCGGCAGGTCCGCCGCCGATAACGACCACGTCGAAGGCTTGCGTTTGTACGGCTTCTACGACGCCGCAATCAACCGCGCTCGATTTGAATTCCGCCATCCTAGCGCACCCCCTTCAGCGGTCCCTCAACCAACCAAGATCCGGCATCCTCCAACAGCACCTCGCTGGGATCGCAGCCCAACTCGCGAGCAAGGATCGCAACCACGCGGCTCTGGCAAAAGCCACTTTGGCACCGACCCATGCCGGCGCGGCAGCGGCGCTTGACGCCCTCGACCGAAACCGCGCCCGGGTGGCGTCGAATCGCGGCAACGATCTCGGCCTCGGGCACCGTCTCGCAGCGGCAGACAATCTGTCCCCACGCGGGATCGGACTCAATCAGCTTTTCCTTGCGCGCCAGCGGTGCGCGGTCAAAATCGTCCGGCGCGCGGCGAATTGGGTTCCAGTTCGCCCGCTCGTGCAGCTCCACGCCCGCCTCACGCATCGCAAGCTCCATGCGCTCGGCAATGGCCGGCGCGCTCGCCACGCCCGGCGACTGAATGCCCGCTGCCTGGAAAAGCCCCGGCACCACGGCCGACTGTCCAATAAAGAAGTCGTTCGTTCCCTCAATGACCGGGCGTCCTCCGGCAAATGCGCGCACCACGCGGCGTGTATCCAGATCGGGCACCAGCTTGCGCGCGCCGGTCAGCAGCGCGTTGACGTCGCCTGCATAGCTCTGCGTGTCGCCTGGCTCGCGCACGGCGGCCGTGGCGGTGATCACGGTGTTGCCGTGCACGGTGCCCGTCACGATAACGCCTTTCGACACCGGCGTCGGCACCGGGTAGAGCGGTATGAGCTTGCGCGGCTCCTTGTCCAGCACCACGATGTTGCCCTGACGCCAGACCATCTGGAACTCCTCGGCACCCGCCATATGCGAGATGCCGGCGGCGCCGTTGCCCGCGGCGTTGATCAGGTAGCGGCAGCGCACGTTGCCAGCGGGGGTCGCCAGCGTAAAGCGCGCGGCTTTGTCATCCGAGCCGGCAACATCGATGGCCTCCACTGGCGCAGACCGCATAAACGTCACGCCGTTGGCGACCGCGTTCTCCAGCGCAGCAATGGCTACTTCAAACGGGTCAACATAACCGGTCGAAGGGCACCATAGTGCGCACGTGGCCTGGGCGCTTGCACGCGGTTCCAGCTCGCGGATGCGCTCGGGGCCGATAATCGACAGCTTGGGCACGCCGTTGGTCAGGCCATTCTGGCGCAGCTTCTCCAGGTGCGCGCGGTCTTCGTCGTTGAAGCCCAGCACCATCGACCCGGTGCGGCGGAACAAAAAGCCCAGTTCCTTAGCCCAGGTGCCATACAGCTCGCAACCACGGGCATTGACCTGCGCCTTTACGGTTCCCGGTGCCGGATCGTAGCCTGCGTGCACCAAGCCGCCGTTGGCCTTCGATGCGCCCAGCGCGATATCGTTGGCCGCCTCGACAACGCAAATGGACAAGTCATAGCGTGCGAGCTGCCGCGCGATGGCGCACCCGGTAATGCCCGCGCCCACAATCGCGATATCAAACGTTTCTGCCACAGTGCCTCCCAGACGAGTTGACAGGCCGTCAATAAGACTATCCTACGGTCCGCACACCCTCAGTGCGGCGGCAATGCGGCGAACAGCCCCGCAACACCCGCCAACGGCAGGCGAGGGGAGATCCAGCAACGTCGACAACTTCGTCTGCCGGCTTTGATATCGGAGGTTTGTCTCGTTCTGTAACAGTAAGCTGAGGATTTGGGTTCCAGTTGTTACGGATTGAGATTTAAGTCGGGGAGAGATTCTTCTGTCTCGGTCTGTAACATCTGGGGACCGTTTTGGGGTCTAGATGTTACAGTACTGACCAGTAAGAACGACAAAATCGAACACACTGCATACCTGCGGGTTTAAGTACGGCAACAACGGCACAAGCGCGTAAAAACGGGTTAGCACACGCACTTGGGATAATTTGGGGATACGAAAGCCACGCGGACGTGCACCCCAAATATCCGTGTTTATTAACACAAAGATCACCATGTCGCCCTGGGTCGTGATGCCGTCGGACAGCTCGTAGCTCCTCTCAGTCATTCCTCTTCCTCCATTCCTATGCGGCCTCGTCCGTGTTCCAGCCCATCAGGTCGTTGGGCGGATAACCAAGAACCTGCGAGATAGCCAAGAGCTTGTCTGCTCCAGGAATCTAATCGCCGCTCTCGTACTTCGCGAAAGTGCTGACTTTCACTCCGACCTTGGAAGCGACCTCAGCCTGAGAAAGGTCAGCTCGGGCGCGTGCGGCGCGGATATTCCCCGCCAGCTCCTTATCGAAATCCATTCGTTCCTCCTTAGAGGCGTTTTTCTGTCTGTCGAATTCCATAACGAACAGTTTCATGTCCCTGTCAACCAAATAAGCAACATTTTTTTGCGTACAGACATTTTTTGTTTACTATTCACTTAACATAAAGAAGGGAGCGAGGATGAACCTTCGTCTAAGAGAGCGCCGAGAAGCCCTGGGGCTAAACCAAAAGGAGCTTGCACAAAAAGTCGGCAAGTCATTCCGAACTATTCAGTCCTGGGAGCGCGAGGAGAGCTATCCGAACGCAGAGCTCGTAGGTGCGCTCTGCGAAGTATTCAACACCGACCCCAACGACCTGCTCGGATGGTACGATGAGCATCCCGAGGACAAGCCGACGGCGCCGGCAGGCGCGGAGGGCGAGCTGATCACCTGCTACCGGCAGAGCACCGAGAAGAGGCGCTCGAAGATCCTGGAGACGGCACGCGACCAGGCCGAGCTGTCCCAAGCTCAGGCTGCGGCTCCTGAAGGCGAAGGGCTGGAGGCGGATCAAGTAAGGTCCGCGTAGACCGCGTTATTCAATTCATTTATGGGAAGGAGTAATAACCATGTCTCAATCATTAGCGGAGACGCACGTGGAGGATCTCATCTACGAGTGCGACTGCATCACTGCGGGAGATTATGGTGAGAGCACCCAGGAACGCATCGACGACCTCATGCTGCAGATGGAAGGGTTTTCCTTCCCGCTCAGGTGCACCGGATCGCTAACAATTCCCAGAGACAAGACTCTGGATGGCGTAAAGCGCGCAAAGGGATGGCTCGTGGCAAACATGGCCACGCTCACGAACAGCGGAAACGGTACGACGGTTAGCTCCAGCAGCGTCTCACAGGCCACGGCGACGGCGGACGTTTCGGTAGAGGTAAGCCAGGCGGTGACCGAAATCGGCAACGACTCCGTTCTCGACAACGAGACGAAAGAGGCACTCGAGCTGGCGCTGTCGCGGGCACGCATGGCAGCCGAGGCGAAGAACAGGACAGGGTTCGCCGAACACGCTGCAAGGGTCATCGACCTTGCAACGAAGAGCGTGGATCTCGTACCCAAGGCGCTGGTGGCCCTCGGTGTGCTCGCGAAGCTCTTCGGCGCCTAGGTGCGGTGCCGCGAATCAAATCGTTAGCACCGCGATATCTGATACAAATATGGCAATCCGAAGAAGGGCGCGATCATATGAGACCGCTAAACACGAATGATGTCGGGGCGAACTGCGAAGCAGGAAGTGATGCCGCGCATAAAAACGAGGAGCGCACGACCTACAACGTTTATTGTGACGAAAGCTGCGTCACATCTTCTCTTGCAGACGATTTTATGGCCATAGGAGGCATCATGTGCCCCCTGGACCAAAAGAGAGAGATTGTAAGGACGGTTGACCGACTCAGGGCCTATTACAACGTGCAGGGAGAATTCGGGTGGAAAACGGTGTGCCCGTCCAGACTCTCCTTCTTTCAGGCTTTGGTCGACCTGTTCTTCTCAAACCCCGAGCTGAGATTCCGCGCAGTCGTTGTCAGTAGGCGTGAGACAAACTTCGATGATACTGAGGAAATGTTTCAGAAGGTCTACTACCAGGTATTTAACAACTGGCTTGACAGGAGAGACTCATACCGCCTATTTATCGATCGCCGCATTGACGAACGTGACCGAGTGGACACATTGAGGAGGTGCCTGATCGACACATTCCAATTTGGCAACTCGGTAAAATTTGTCGAAGAAGTCGAGTCAAATGAGAACGACCTCATACAGCTCGCAGACTTATTCATCGGAGCCCTTGCCGCCTCAAGGAATGGACACCTGCAGCTCGAAGGGTCAAGTGCCGCAAAATTGCAAATATGCCGAGACATCTGTCGAAATTTAAATACAAGTACCCTTGCGAGCTATGAGACATGGCCTTCCGAGCAGAAGTTCAACGTGTTCCACTTTCGTGGACGAAGGAATATGTGATGCGAACAGGATACTCACTCGACCGCGACGGGCATCTCGACCTTGGGCCCTGCTACCAAGGCCTTACGTGCGATATGCTGCGCGCGTCACATCTCTCAAGAGAATACTATGACGACAATCTGCTGGACCTTGTCGCATGGGATGGGTCCCCCGTGACAAACATGCAATACGAGTCGACATGGCTACATCTCGTCTCAAAGCACGGGAAGAGCAGAGAGCAATTCAACCCATTGGTCAATCTTGATCTCAACAGGGTTGTGAGGCTTCCGGTCCTAAAAGCAACAGTGGAGGGCAGGGTGTCCGCCAACGTTTACCTTCAAAGGCAAAGGGGCCGCGAAGACAAAGTTCAAGTTGTCGCATCCGGAATCGATCAAGACTATGTCGTTATCCTCGGCGTAACGAAAAAGGGCTATGTCCTCAGAACAGCCTATCCAGGGGACAAAAAATATTCCTGCAAGATTAGCGAAAGAGGAGAGCTGGTGGAGAAAATACGCCCATAAAAAAGGCCCCGGATTTCGGCTCCGAGGCTGGCCACGTCCTGAGCTTTAAGCAAAGGGCTACCCATATTATGCCGCATTGCGACAAAATGTAAACCGAACACGTTATGGAGATTGGAGACCTTAAACGAAAAGAAACCCCACCGCGCACGGCTGGAACCTTGGCGCGTTGGGGTGATAGCAAGGATGCCGGAGTAACACGGAGATAGCTCCGGGCAACCTTGGGACATTATATGACACGCAAGCAGAGGCGCCGCGCGTGGGGCTCGATGCCGGTCGACCAGCTGCGCCCCGTGCACCTGCAGGAATGACTCCTGACTCTCCCCGCAGCAACGTCAGACACTGCCCTACTCACCCTGCGCAAGATTTACGGAACCGTGTCGGGCTTTGTCGTGCTGCCCATCGACCCATTTGCCGCAACTGTGAAATACACCGCGCCCACCCGCAAGACGCGCGAGCGCTCCAAGCGCCTGTACACGCTCGCCGAGGCAAAGGACAGTCTGGGACGCCTGCACGGAACCTTACTCGAGGCGCCGTTCATCATGGCGTGCTTTGGCTCATACCGGTCGGGTGAGTCGCTGAGCATCCGCACCGATGAGGTCATGCCGTTTGCGGCGGAATCCACAACGCTCGCAACGGTCGACCTCGTGCGCCAGATGGAGCAAGCGGGCATCGAGCCCACGGCGAACGGCGTACTCAAGACGCGGAAGTCAATGCGCACAGTCGTGGTGCTGCCGGATGCTGCCGGGCGCCTACTCGAAATTGCAGGCGAGCGCCGCGCGGCAGGCTCCGAGTGGCTAGCAGATCGCGGGGACGGACTGCCCATGAACCGAGGGATGTGCAATCATGGATGGAAGAAGTGGTGCGCAGCCGAGGGTATCGAACGCATCCCGTGGTCGAACCTTCGCAATTCGTGGCGAACCATCTGCGAGATGGTGCTGCACATGCCCTGGGACCTCATGGAAATGCTCATGGGACACTCCCTGCCTGACGTGTCGGGGCGACATTATATTCGTCCCTCCCGTGAGCAGGTGGCGCGTTCCGTTTTGACGCACTTGGGATAAATTGGGATATTTCCCAACAAACCAGCAGGTAAAACGGGCGCGGTAAATAGTTGCAGATTTAGATGAACCTATCAGTCGGTTTCGAATGTCTAAATCTGTAACAGTTAGACCTGTTTTTTGCCGAGTAACTGTTACAGATTGAGACATTCGGCCTGAACGTTTTCTTTTGTCTCAATCTGTAACAGTAAGAGGGGTTTTGGGGCCCAAGATGTTACAGATTGAGATTGAAGTCGGTGAGAGATTCCTCAGTCTAAATCTGTAACACCTAGACCCGTTTAAGCTGAGTAACTGTTACAGATTGAGACATTGGGTCTGGAAGTTTCCCTGTGTCTCTATCTGTAACATCTAGACCCGGATTCCGCTTCCACCTGTTACAGATTGAGATGTTTGTGTCCGCGTCAGCCCCGCCTCTAGCCGTGGTCCCATATAAACAAACCCCGTGGTAAACTTGACCGGACTGTTAATATTCCGAAAGGTACACCCCAATGTCCAAGTACATCTCCGAGCTCATGTCGCCGCAGCTTATGGGCGTCGTCTATGCCTTCGTTGGCTTTATCATCGCCCTGTATGTGCTGTCGGTCGTCTATGTGTTCATCGACGCTCGCCGCCGCGGTGCCAGCGCCTACGTGGCATGGGGCATCATCGCCCTCATCCCGTTTGTGGGCCTCATTGCCTACCTGGTCCTGCGCCCGCACTCCTATGCGTCCGACCGCGAGGAGCAGGAGCTGGACATGGCCCTGCGCGAGCGCCAACTTGCCCAGTACGGCACCTGCCCGCAGTGCGGCGCGCCCATCGAGAAGGACTTCGTCGTCTGCCCGGTGTGCGATACCCAGGTTCGCAACGTATGCCCCAGCTGTCATCGCCCGCTCGATGCGCACTGGAAGGTCTGCCCCTACTGCCGAACTCGCATCCAGTAACGCATCCATCGCCGGGCCGGCCGCAAGTCCCGGGCACGCCGCAAGCCACGCGCGCCCCAGACCCCGCCCACACGATGAAGCATGCGTAGAAAATCGCCCGCCGTGCCATTAAGGTGCGGCGGGCGCTTGTATACCAAGGCAACCTGCCTATAATGATGCAAGTCAAAAACGCCGAGCGCATCGCACGCACTTGCATCAGGCATCCGAGAGGAGAAAACATACCCATGAAGGCACTCTACAATGACGGTTCGGTGGCCGAGCTCCCGCAGGACGAGGTCACGCACGTCATCCGCCACTCTGCCGCGCACATCATGGCGCAGGCCATCAAGCGTCTCTATCCCGAGGCCGACTTTGCCTATGGCCCCGCGACCGACAACGGCTTCTACTACGACGTCGACCTGCCCGAGGGCGTCAAGATCAGCGAGGACGACTTCCCCGCGATCGAGGCCGAGATGAAAAAGATCGTCAAGGAGAACCTTAAGTTCACCGTCTTTGAGAAGCCCCGCGCCGAGGCCATCGCCCTTATGGAGGAGCGCGGCGAGAAGTACAAGGTCGAGCACATCGGCGACCTGGACGACGACGCCCGCATCACCTTCTACCAGCAGGGCGACTACATCGACATGTGCGTCGGCCCCCACATCTGCTACACCAAGGCTCTCAAGGCCTTTAAGCTCACCGGCGTCTCGGGCGCCTACTGGAAGGGCGATAAGGACAACAAGATGCTCACCCGCATCAACGGCGTCGCCTTTGCCACCAAGGAAGAGCTCGACGAGCATATGCACATGCTGGAGGAGGCCAAGAAGCGCGACCACCGCAAGATCGGCCGCGAGATGGACCTCTTTATGATGCGCGACGAGGCCCCCGGCTTCCCGTTCTTCCTGCCCAACGGCATGATCCTTAAGAACACGCTGCTGGACTACTGGCGCGAGATTCACCACAAGGCCGGCTACGTGGAGATTTCCACGCCGCTCATTATGAACAAGCAGCTGTGGAAGACTTCGGGCCACTGGGACCACTACAAGGACAACATGTACTCCACCGTTATTGACGACGAAGAGTACTGCATTAAGCCCATGAACTGCCCGGGCGGCGTGCTGGTGTACGCCTCCAAGCCGCACTCTTACCGCGAGCTGCCCATCCGCGCCGGCGAGATCGGCCTGGTGCACCGCCACGAGTTGCGCGGCGCCCTGCACGGCCTGTTCCGCGTGCGCTGCTTTAACCAGGACGACGCCCACCTGTTTGTACGTCCCGACCAGCTGACCGACGAGATCGTGGGTGTGGTCAACCTCATCGACTCCGTGTACCAAAAGTTTGGCTTTAAGTATCACGTTGAGCTTTCCACCCGCCCCGAGGACTCCATGGGTTCGGACGAGGACTGGGCTCGCGCCGAGGAGGGCCTGCGCACCGCTCTGGAGAAGCTGGGCATGGACTACGAGGTCAACGAGGGCGACGGTGCCTTCTACGGCCCCAAGATCGACTTCCACCTGGAGGACTCGCTCGGCCGTACCTGGCAGTGCGGTACCGTGCAGCTCGACTTCCAGATGCCGCTTAACTTTGACCTGGAGTACGTGGACGCTGACGGCACCAAGAAGCGCCCCATCATGCTGCATCGCGTGTGCTTTGGCTCCATCGAGCGCTTCATCGGTATTCTGATTGAGCACTTTGCGGGCAAGTTCCCCACCTGGCTGGCTCCCGTGCAGGTCAAGGCGCTTCCCGTCTCTGAGAAGAGCCGCGACTACGCCCACGAGGTGTGCGCCAAGCTGGAGGATGCTGGCATTCGCGTGGTCTGCGACGATCGCGACGAGAAGATCGGCTACAAGATCCGCGAGGCCCGCAGCATCGACCGCGTGCCCTACATGCTTATCCTGGGCGAGAAGGAGGTCGAGGCCGGCAACATCTCCGTCCGCGATCGCTCCAACGAGACCGTTCAGATGAGCGTTGACGAGTTTGTTGCCAAGGTGGCTGAGGAGATCAAGACCCGCGCCTAAGGCAAACTTCACAACAATTAACAAAGGCGACCGTCCACAAAGGGCGGTCGCCTTTTTTCTTACCAAAATAAGAAAAGCCGCTGGTTGAGCGGCTTTTTTTGTTGCACAAAAAGGTACAGATTTTTGTATCTTTCGACAGAAGACATTATACGAGCAATTAATCAGCGTTTGCCCAGATTACACAAAATGTACTGCCAATAGGTACATCTCCATACCCCCCTACAAAAACCTGTACTTTTGCGACTGCGCCTAGCTGCGAGCGAGAAGCCTGTTCTAAACGCCCCTGCATTTGCGTGCATCGCAAAGCCAAAAAGAGGGGGCGAGAACATGGAACAGACGGCACGGCGCCAAGAGCAGCTGCCGGGCGCTTTTAACGGCGCCACCACCAACAGCCAGCACGGCCGCGTCCGCTGGTATCTGGTCCACACCCCCATTGGAAAAGAGCGCGAGACCTGCGAAAAGGTTCGCCGCATTATCCCGCACGACCTTATGCAGGACGCTTTTGTGATGCAAAAGGAGTTCTGGTTTAAGCGGGACGGCGCATGGTCGCTCCAAACCAAACCTATGTACAAGGAATATTTCTTCGTCGCCACGCACGATGCCGCTGCGCTCGATAGGGCTTTGGCCCAGTTGAGCTTTGGCTGTCGCATCGCCGGTAGTAGGGAGCGGGCGTACATGCCCATGCCGGACGATGCGCAGGATTGGTACCGCAGCGTGCTGGACGACGACGGCGTGGTGCGTAACAGCGTTGCACGCATAGAAGACGGCGTGTTGCACATAGAGCAGGGTCCCTTGGTGGGGCAAGAGGCCCGTGTAAAGAAGATTGACCGTCATAAGCGCTGGTGCCTGGTGGACGTGGGCGAAGGCGACTCCGCTTTTAGGGAGCTGCTACCGCTTGACGTTCCCAGCAAAACGTAAAGGGAGACGTTGCACTAGTTGTTCGTTCGCAATTTTGAATTTACCGATGGGGGGTCCCTGGGGAACGGGGACGTAAGTTTGACTGTGGCTGCTAAAGAAGTAACAGAGAACAATGCGCCCGTGGGGGCGGCGCTGATTGCTCAGGCCATGGACCAGCGTGAGGGCGCCGGCCGCTACAAGGCCATGCAATCCATCATGGACTGGGATCGCTCGCGCCTTGTCTATAGGGCCGTGAAGCGCACGTTCGACATCGTGTTCAGCGGTGTCGTGCTCGCTGCCATCGCCATCCCCAGTCTGATTCTTGCCGCCGCTATCCGCCTGGAGAGCGAGGGCAACCCGTTCTACAGCCAGATCCGCGTGGGCCAGACCCGCCCCGACGGCAGCCTGTCCACCTTCCGCATGTGGAAGTTCCGCTCCATGTACAGGGACGCCGACGAGCGCCTCGCCGAGCTCAAGGAGCAGAACGAGATCGCCGGCGCCATGTTCAAGATGAGGGAGGACCCGCGCGTCACCAGGATCGGCAGGTTCATCCGCAAGCACTCAATCGACGAGTTCCCGCAGTTCCTGAACGTGTTCCTGGGCCAGATGTCCGTCGTCGGTCCCAGGCCGCCACTGCCGAATGAGGTCGCAGAGTACACGGAGTACGACCTGCAACGGCTCGCCGTGAAGCCAGGCATCACCGGGCTCTGGCAGGTTACGGAGCGCAACTCCACCGGTTTCGACGGCATGGTCCGCCGGGACCTCGAATACATAGCCAAGCGCGGAATCGTCATGGACCTCAAGATCGTCCTCCTCACGGTTCTGGAGGTCTTCAACGGAAGCGATGCGTACTAATGCCTAACTTTAATACCCGATTCGAATCGGAGAAGAAAATGAAGATTGCCGTCGCCGGAACCGGCTACGTCGGCCTGTCCCTCGCCGTCCTGCTCTCGCAGCACAACGAGGTGCACGCGCTGGACATCGTTCCCGAGAAGGTCGAGAAGATCAACAACTTCGTGTCGCCCATCCAGGACGACGAGATCGAGCGCTTCCTGGCGGAGGCCGAGGCGGGGGAGCGCCAGCTAGACCTGCGCGCCACCGTCGACGTGGCCGAGGCCTATGCGGGCGCCGACTACGCCGTCATCGCCACGCCCACCAACTACGACAGCGATAGGAACTTCTTCGACACGAGCTCCGTCGAGGCCGCCATCGCCGCCGTTCGCTCGGTGAACCCGGACGCGTGGATCGTCATCAAGTCGACGATCCCCGTCGGCTACACCGCTGGGCTTCGCGAGAGGTTGGACGACAGCAAGATCTTCTTCAGCCCAGAGTTCCTGCGTGAGAGCAAGGCGCTCTACGACAACCTGCACCCCAGCCGCATCGTGGTTGGCGCGCCCAAGGACGACTCCGAGGCCGTCGCGGCTGCAGAGAAATTCGCCGGCCTGCTCGCGCAGGGCGCCGACCCCGCCGAGCTCGACCGCGTCAACGCCGACGGCACCGTGGGTATCCCCGAGCTCGTGCTGGGCACCACCGAGGCCGAGGCTGTCAAGCTGTTCGCCAACACCTACTTGGCGCTGCGCGTGGCCTACTTCAACGAGCTCGACACCTACTGCGAGGTCCGCGGCCTCAACACCCGCGACGTCATCGACGGCGTGTGCCTGGAGCCGCGCATCGGCTCCCACTACAACAACCCCAGCTTCGGCTACGGCGGCTACTGCCTGCCCAAGGACACCAAGCAGCTGCTGGCCAACTACAAGGACGTGCCCCAGAACCTGATCGAGGCCATAGTGGAGGCCAACCGCACACGCAAGGACTTCGTGGCCGACGAGGTGCTGCAGATGGTGTGGGACCGCGTGTACGAGGGCAAGGAGAGGCCGGTCGTGGGCGTCTACCGCCTGACCATGAAGTCCAACTCCGACAACTTCCGCGCAAGCTCCATCCAGGGCGTCATGAAGCGCGTGAAGGCCAAGGGCGTGCCCGTGGTGGTCTACGAGCCCACGCTCGACGCGCCGGAGTTCTTCGGCTCCGAGGTGACCCACGACCTGGAGGCCTTCAAGGCCGGCTGCGACGTGATCGTCGCCAACCGCTGGAGCGACGAGCTTGCGGACGTGGCGGACAAGGTCTATACACGCGACCTGTTCAAACGAGACTAGGTGGTATGAATGGCAAATATAAAAGTCTTCGTCACCGGAGCCGCCGGCTTCATCGGAGCGTTCCTCGTCAAGAAGCTGCTCGAGGAAACCGATTACGTGATTGTCGGACTCGACAATCTCAACAGCTACTATGACCCCGGCATCAAGGACGCGCGCCTTCGCATGTTGGCCGAGGCCGACCCTGAGAGCCGCTTTACTTTCGTGCGTGGCGACCTGTGCGATGCCGCCCTCATCGAGCGCCTGTTCGCTGAGAACTGCTTCGACGTCGTGGTGAACCTCGCCGCCCAGGCGGGCGTGCGTTATTCCATCGAGAACCCGCGCGCCTACCTGGAGAGCAACCTCGTCGGCTTCTTCAACGTGCTCGAGGCTTGCCGCCACCACCCGGTGAAGCACTTGGTCTATGCGAGCTCCAGCTCCGTTTACGGCGGCAACAAGAAGGTGCCGTTCTCCGAGGAGGACCGCGTTGACTCTCCGGTGTCATTGTACGCCGCCACCAAAAAGTCCAACGAGCTCATGGCCGCCGCCTACTCCAAGCTCTACTCCATCCCGGCCACCGGCCTGCGCTTCTTCACGGTTTACGGCCCCATGGGCAGGCCCGACATGGCCTACTTCGGCTTCACGGAGAAGCTGCGCCGCGGGGAGACCATCAAGATCTTCAACATGGGCGACTGCCGCCGCGACTTCACCTACGTCGACGACATCGTCGAGGGCGTCAAGCGCGTCATGGACGCCGCCCCCGAGGTGAAGATGGGCGAGGACGGGCTGCCCCTCGCCGCGCACCGCGTCTACAACATCGGCAACTCTCATCCCGAGAACCTGCTCGACTTCGTCGACACGCTGCAGCGCGTGCTGGTGGAGGAGGGCGTGCTTCCCACCGATTACGACTTTGAGGCCCACAAGCAGCTCGTGCCGATGCAGCCCGGCGACGTGCCCGTCACCTACGCCGACACCACGGCGCTCCAGCGCGACCTGGGCTACAAGCCCGCGACGCCGCTCGAGGACGGTCTGAGGGCCTTCGCCAAGTGGTATAAGCGCTATTACGGGGGCTGTTGCTAGCGTGCGAATCGCAATGATTGGGCATAAGCGGTTTGGCTCTCGCGAAGGCGGGGTCGAAGTCGTTGTTACGGAACTGGCGCGTCGTATGGCTGCTCTTGGGCATGAGGTTACATGTTACGATCGCTCCGGCTCCGACGTAATGACCGGCGAGGCGACATCCCTTTCAGAGCGCATCGCTGACGGTGTTCGTATTGTGCCGGTAAAGACAATTGATAAGAAGGGCCTTGCTGCACTTTCTTCGTCCTATTTTGCGACTCGACGGGCGATTAAGGACCGTCCTGACGTGATTCATTACCACGCCGAAGGGCCCTGTGTCCCACTGCCCCTTGCCCGTCGGGCAGGAATTCGCACCGTTGCAACGATCCACGGTCTTGACTGGCAGAGGGCCAAGTGGGGACGACTTGCTAGCACTTGTATCAAGATGGGTGAGAAGGCGGCTGCAACCCAATCGAATGAGCTGATTGTCCTGTCGTCGTCTGCGGAGGGCTACTTCAAGCAGGAATACGGTCGTGAGGCCACTCTCATACACAATGGAGTGGAAATCCGTGAGCGTATTGATGCCAGTTTAATCGCTGAGCGTTGGGGCCTATCTCGTGGCGACTACATCTTGTATCTTGGCCGACTGGTGCCCGAGAAGCGCGGTGATTTACTCGTTGATGCTTTCCGTCGGCTCGATACCGATAAGCGCTTGGTCATTGCTGGCGGAGGTTCTGACACCGATGCATTTGAGATTGAGCTTAGAAAGCGGGCTGGTTCTGACCCGCGCGTTATTTTTACCGGATTCGTCACGGGTGACCTTCTCGCCGAGCTCTATTCGAATGCATATGTCTACGTGCTCCCTTCCGATGTGGAAGGTATGCCACTTTCTCTTATGGAAGCCATGTCCTACGGTACATGTTGCGTTACGAGCGATGTGCCCGAATGCGCTGACGTTCTTGGAAGCGCCGGCGCAACTTTTGCCAAAGGCAACGTTTCTGAGCTTACTCGCGTCCTTCGTGGCCTTCTGGATAATCCGGAAAGGGCCAACAAGCTCGGCGAGAGTGCTCGCGAGCGCGTGAGAAATAACTATGACTGGGATTCCGTCGTCGAACGGACCCTCGAGCTTTATCAAGGAGAGGCCCGATGAAGATAATCTTGGCGAATTATCGCTACTATGTCTCGGGCGGTCCCGAGATTTATATGTTCAACGTTAAGCGCCTTCTCGAAGACGCCGGGCATACTGTTATTCCGTTTTCGGTCCGCAGCCCGCTCAATGAGGATACGCCATATTCTCGTTATTTTCCCCATGGGAAGAGCGAGTCGGGTGACGCCTACTTTAACAACGTTAAGAAGACTCCGAAGAACGTCGCTCGTTTGCTCTCCTGCGCTTTCTATAACCGCGAGGCATATAAGAATCTCCGCCGTCTCATTCAGGACGAGAGGCCGGACGTCGTTTACGTTCTGCAGCAGATTAACGCGCTTTCTCCGAGCATCTTCAAAGCGTGTCACGATGAAGGCGTAAGGGTTGTCCACAGGCTTTCGGATTTCAATATCATGTGCCCCCGTTCCGATTTCCTTTGCAACGGGGAGGTTTGTACTGCTTGTATCAACGGTGATTACTCCAAGGCTGCCGATATGTCCTGCTGCCATGGCTCGAGGGCCACAACTGCAGTACGCATCGCGTCGATGAAGTTCCACCGCTGCAAGCGCCTGTTTGATTATGTGGATGCATTCGTCTGCCCCTCCGCGTTCACGGCGTCCCTTCTCAAGAAGTCCGGTGTACCAGGGGAGAAGATTTATGTTGTTCCGACGTTTACTACGGCTCCTTCTCGGCCTGAGGTCTGTCCTGCCACGGGAAAGTACGCACTCTATCTTGGTAGGATCAGTCCCGAAAAGGGCGTTGATCTAACCGTAGATGCCGCCATGCGCAACAGCGGTGTTAGGCTCAAGATCACTGGTCGTACCGACGACGAGTACGCTGCGTCAATTAAAACGGCTGTAGAAGAGGCCGGCATATCGGACCGCGTAGATTTCGTAGGCTTCGTTAAGGGCGAGGAGAAGGAGCGCCTCATTGACGGCGCCGCTTGCGTTCTCTGCCCATCGACTTGGTTTGAGAACATGCCCAACACCGTGCTAGAGGCCTACGCACATGGCAAGCCGGTTGTCGTTTTCGATATCGGCTGCATGCCGGAGCTGGTGGAGAACGGGGAGACGGGATCCGTGCTTCCCCTGGGCGACGTTGATGCCCTTTCGAAAACCATCGCTATTTACCTGGAGAATCCGGATGAGGCCAAACGCCAGGGCATGAATGGCCGCAATGCCGTGCTTACGAAATATACACCGCAGAACCATCTCGAAAAGCTCGAAGCGATCCTGAACCCTGCCTACGCTAAGAAAGAGGACTAATCCACATGGCCGAAAAGAAACTCAACGGCACCGTCATCGTCACCTACCGCTGCAACGCGCGCTGCACCATGTGCAACCGCTACAAGGCTCCCAGCCGCCCGGAGGAGGAGCTCTCCATCGAGACCATCAAGAAGCTCCCCAAGATGTACTTCACCAACATCACCGGCGGCGAGCCCTTCATCCGACAGGACCTCAAGGACATCGTGCGCGAGCTCTACAAGAAGTCCGACCGCATCGTCATCTCCACCAACGGCTTCTTCACCGACCGCATCATCGACCTGTGCGAGGAGTTCCCCAACGTCGGCATCCGCATCTCCATCGAGGGCCTGCAGCAGACCAACGACAAGATTCGCGGCCTGGAGAACGGCTACAACCGCGGCTACGCCACGCTCAAGAAGCTCGTCGAGCTCAAGCACCCCGACGTTGGCTTCGGCATGACTGTCCAGGACCTCAACGCGCCCGACCTGGTGCCGCTCTACAAGATCTCCGACGAGCTGGGCATGGAGTTCGCCACGGCGTCGCTGCACAACAGCTTCTACTTCGTCGAGGCAAAGAACATCATCCACGACCGCCCCATGGTGGCCAAGAACTTCGAGGACCTGGTCAACGAGCTTCTCAAGTCCAACAGCCCCAAGAAGTGGTTCCGCGCCTACTTCAACCACGGCCTTATCAACTACATCTACGGCCAGCCGCGCCTGCTGCCGTGCGACATGGCGTTCGACACCTTCTTCATCGACCCCTACGGCGACGTCATGCCCTGCAACGGCACCAAGGACAAGGAGGTCATGGGCAACCTCAACGAGGAGTCCTGGGATGAGCTCTGGAACTCGGACCAGGCCGAGAGGGTCCGCGCGAAGGTCCGCCACTGTGACCGCAACTGCTGGATGATCGGCTCGGTGAGCCCGGCCATGCACAAGTACATCTGGAAGCCCGGCTGGTGGGTGCTCAAGCACAAGGTGAAGGCCCTGTTCACCAGGAGGCCCTACGACATGCACGAGCTCAAGGTCGTGCGCGATTACGAGGAAGGCCGTGTGACCAAGGAGCAGCTCGACGCCTGCTCCACCTGTGACCTGTGTGCCAAGATCAACGATGGTTTGTCCGAGGCGTCCAAGGCTGACGCGCACGTTTACGAGACGCATGAGGCTCTGTAGGGCTATAGCGTTGTCGGCATCTGATTGTACTATTTTCGTGAAGATAGCAAGTCTCTTCTTAGTTATTTTGCTTGGAAGACAAGTCATCTTATTTTTCTACTCGCAAGAGGAGGTATCTAAGCTTGCATTGCCCGAAGACGCGGGGCAAAGGTGAATTTGCGTTTGGCGTTATAACTCTTTTCGTCTGCTTATTTGCTTATTGCTCTTCTCTGATAACTTATAGAATTAGTTTTGTTATTTTTGCTTTGAGCATCATGCTGATGATTGCCCTTGCTGTTCGAAGTGGCAGGGTTATGTCCTTTGATCTGAGGGCAATCGTGCCGCTATTGCCATGGGGCGCGGTTGCTGTCATGGCTGCTATCGGATTTGTACTGGGCGGTGGTTATGACCTTTCTGCAACTATTGCCCTTGTCTCCGTAGTTGTTATTAGTTATTTTGCAGTTGAAAACCCTAATTGGATTCTGCCTGCCGTTAAAGTTATTATTGGGGTGTTACTCATTTTTGCATTGGCAACTATTGCCTGCTATGTAGCGCCTCAGCTCTATACTGGTTTTATAAAACCGACGTTTTATTCAAATGTGCCAATGGCAATGGACTATCGATCGGGCTTAGCGTCACACTATAGTCATAATGGAACTTTCTGCACGATAGGCTTAATACTCGCTTCCTCTATGTCCTTTTATGGCAGCGAATCAAGTTCAGCTAAACGGTTCTACGGCATTCTTGCGTTAATTTTCTTTATTGCTCTTGTTTTGACTACAAAAAGGGCTCATTTGTTGTGCGGGATTTTTGCTATTGGTTTTGTTTACTTGCTTTCTGGCAATAGCCATAAATATCTAAAGGCTATTGGAGTCACAGTATTGATGCTGCTTGCCGTGGCCATCCTTGCGCCTCTTGTTCCTGGCGTTGAGGCGACAATTGAAAGATTGAATTCAACCTTTTCCAGCGGTACCAGCTTCGAGGATAACGTTAACAATAGGACCTTTCTTTGGAATTACGCCCTTAATGGCCTTTCCCAGGCGCCCTTATTTGGTCATGGCTGGACTAGCTACTGCTATCGTTGGCCTGACGGTTTTACTATTACATATATGGCGCACAATGAGCTCCTTAACCTTTTATATGAAACCGGTTTTTTTGGAACTGCCTTGGTTCTTGCTGGCTGTCTAACAAGTTTTGTATTGACCTTCACGACTATTTCGAGGGTTGTGGAGGGGCAACAAAAAGCTTTTCTACGCCTTTCACTTTGCATTCAGGTTTTCTTTTTAAGCTATGCGTTCACGAGCGGAGCTCTATTCACAACGATTCCAAACCTGATTACGTATTTCTTTGCTATCGCGATAACTTGCAGCCTCCGGTGGAATTCAATTTCCCGCCAAAAGGGTGCGTAAGAGCAACGGAGATAATTAATGGGAAAAATTAGTAAAGCAGTTCAGTATCTGAAGCATCCTATGAGAGCTTACTCATTAATCTCAAAATGGGGATGGACTCGCTGCTTGCCTGATGAGATTCACTTAAAATTAATGTATAGGGCGCTGATTGGAAAGAATATCAATCTTGATAATCCAAAAGGCTTTAACGAGAAGCTGAACTGGCTAAAGCTTCATGATCGTAACCCTCTCTACAATGTCCTTGTTGATAAGCTGGCCGTTAAGCAGTGGGTTGCTGACAAAATCGGCGCCCAATACGTTTCTAAGACTTATGGCTCTTGGAACTGTGTTGAGAACATAGGTCTCGAGAATCTTCCCGATCAATTCGTACTTAAGACGAATCATGACAGCGGGGGAGTTGCTATCTGCCGCGACAAATCCACGTTTGATTTTGCTGTGGCCAAGAGAGTTCTTCGTAGACACCTCAATAGTAATTATTTTTGGTGGACAAGGGAGTGGCCCTATAAGGATGTTACCCCAATGGTCATGGCGGAAGAATATCTTGAGGATGAAGGTCTCGATACTGGCCTGGTTGACTATAAAGTCACGTGCTTTAACGGAAATCCTCGCCTTATTGAGGTGCATAGGGGCAGGTTTGGCGAACATACTTGCAACTATTACGATCAGGATTGGAATCCAGTCTCCATTGATTGGGCTGGCATTCCAGTTTCTCCTGTTGAGGTTGAGCGTCCTGAAAAGCTTGAGAAAATGCTTGAGTTGAGTAGTGTCCTCACCAGGGGAATTCCTCAAGTGCGTTGTGATTGGTACGTTCTGGGCGATCGCTTGGTTTTCGGAGAGTTAACGCTGTTTAATGGGGCCGGACTTGACCCCATTGATGAGAAAAACGATTTATGGCTCGGATCGCTCATTGATTTGTCGCTTGCCTATGGGGATCAATAATTCGTTTAGAAGCACGATAAGGTGATTATTAATATGAGAATTGGTATCGTTACACTATTCGGTAATTTTAATTACGGCAATAGACTTCAGAATTATGCACTTCATACCGTTTTGAGCCAAATGGGACATGATGTAGATACGCTCGTTACTCTTGAAAAATCATCTGCACTTAAATCCATTTTTCACAAGTATTTTGAAAAAGAGAACGGTGCGATAAGGCTCAGGACTAAAAAGGAGCATGGTCGCGATACCGCTTTTTCTAAGTTTACGGAATCTCTAATTCCTACAAGAATTATTTCAACGAACGGCAGTGGTCTTTCGACTCAATTGAATGATGAGTACGACTATTTTGTTGTCGGAAGTGATCAGGTCTGGAATCCCCTTTGGTGGGGCGATTCGTTGGAGTGCAGATGCGCCAATGATTATCTTCTTCAATTTGCCGATGCCAATAAGCGAGTAGCTTACTCTGCCAGTTTCGGTCTGGCATCTCTTCCCGAGAATTGGGCGTCTTCCTTTAAGGAAGCTCTTGAATGTTTTTCGGATATTAGCGTGCGAGAAGATGCCGGAGCTCGCATTGTAGAGGAACTGACTGGTCGAAAAGTGCCGGTTACCCTGGATCCGACCATGCTTTTGACTGCAAATCAATGGCGTAAGATAGAAAAGCCTGTGGCTTGCAAGCAGAAGTACGTATTTCAATTTAATCTTGGCGAGCAGTCTGATGCTCAGGTTAAATTGACGGCGGAGTTGAAGTCACTCGGGTATGAAATTGTTGACTACATGAATCCTAAGTGCCGCTATTTTGGCGGTGATCCTTCGGATTTCCTTTCTTATATCGATAAGGCCGACTGCGTCTTAACCGATAGTTTTCATGCATCGGTTTTTTCGATTTTGTTTAAGCGTCCCTTTGTCTTTTTTGATCGCAAGCATGCGAACGGCTCCAACATGAACAGTCGTATTAACACCTTGCTGCAGTTGTGTGGCCTCGAGGAACGTTGGGGTATCTCGGATGCGACACGCGCGCTCAACTGCGACTATTCTGGAATCGACCGTGCTATAGATATTCGCAGGGCATATTCCAATTCATACTTATTAGACGCTTTGTCACGTTAAATTCGTCCCCTTCAGTTATCGGAGAACACATGTCTCTCAAATCAGATGTTAAAGATGGCTTATATGATGTCTTGGAGAACGTTAAGATTCATCGCGCTCGACAGGCAGAAATTGCGAAGTTTAAAGATCCCAAAAGAAAATCTATTCTCAGCGATGTCGAGCTCTCTTCCGAGCAAATGCGTGCCATCGACAATTTTTATGTTGAGAACTATGGTAGAAAAATCCCTTACACATGGCATCGGCATAATCTTGCAATTTCTGGCAAGTTCGATGTCAGGTTTTTTCCGGAACTCCTGTTTATCCCTGAGTTCGAACGATATATGAATATGCCGGTGGCGTATGCCACCGTATTTGAGGATAAGAATCTTCTTCCATTGTTTGCCGAAAGAGCTGGGGTTAGAACTCCACGTCCAATCGTTACAAGCACGTCTGGGGTTCTTCGCAATTCCGACTTCAAAGAGATTTCCAAAGAGACAGCACTTAATTTAATTGGCAACTGTGGTGCTTGCTTTGCAAAACCGACAGTAGGGACTTGTTCAGGCGAAGGCTGCGGGTCTTATTGCTTTGCTTCCGGTGTCGATGCTGCGACGGGTACAACTGCTGAAGAATTATTCGAATTGCTCGGCAGTGATTTTACAGTTCAAGAAGTAATCTCATGCCATTCTTCAGTGGTTAAATTACATCCTGAGAGCGTTAATACGCTGAGGATTATGACATACCGCTGGCAAGGCGAACTCCGTTCTTTACCTCTGCTGATGAGGATTGGTCGCGGAAAGAGTGCGGTGGATAATGCGCATGCTGGCGGCATGTTCCTTGGCATTTCAAATGAAGGTTTGCTTGCACCATCGGCCCTTACTGAGTTTAATGATCGGTTCGAGAAACATCCTGACACGGGGGTTGTTTTTCAGGGATATAAGATTGCTGGTGTTCCCGGTGCTATTGATGCGGCGAAGCGCATGCATTCGTTGATGCCTCAAATGGGCCTTATCAGTTGGGACTTTACCATCGGGGAAGATGGCGCGCCGATTGTTATTGAAGCCAATATTAGGGGAGGCTCTATTTGGCTTTCCCAGATGGCGAATGGCATTCCAGGGTTTGGTGACGCAACGGCGGAAATACTTCAGTGGCTTCGTTTCATGAACAATTTGGCTCCTCACGAGCGGCTTAAATATAAATTCGGTTATAAAGATTTGGGGTAGTTGCCGCCTATGAAAGGCAAAGTATCGATAATTATTCCCGCATTTAATGTTGAGAATTATATCGGGCGCGGTGTCTCTTCTGCTCTCTCCCAGACGTATGAGGACATTGAGGTTGTCGTTGTCGACGACGGGTCGTCTGATGGCACATGGAGTGTTCTCCAGACGTATTCTGCTGATTCAAGGGTGGTGCTTTCACGCCAAGAAAACTCCGGTGTCTCTCGCGCACGCAACCATGCGCTGAATCTTGCGACTGGTGACTATGTTATCTTTCTCGACTCTGATGACTGGCTTGAACCTGAAGCATGCGAGCAGATGATGCGGATGCAAAGCCTTAAACCGGGTGCCCTAATTGCTGCAGATGCAAATTTTGTTTCTGTGGTTAACGGCTTGGAGGTTTGCGGCAATCAGATTGTCGACATGTCCATTGAAGATCTATCCTCCGATGCCGCTATTCTCCGCTTTGGAGTTTACAATTCGATACATATCGGCAGTTCCTGCTATAAGCTTTTTTCTCGTGAGTTAATTGAACGGTGCGGCTTAAGGTTTGATGAGCGGATTGCCCATACCGAGGATGGTCTTTTTGTATTTACCTATCTTAAGGTATGTCGCGGCCTTCACTATGAGCCCCTTGCGTTGTGGAATATTTTGGATCGCCCTGGAAGCGCTACCACCAGCGGCTTCAACCATAGTTTGCTAAGCTCTCTCGATGCTATTGATCAGATGATTGGTTATCAAGGGAACAGTCCTGAGATCGTTAGTCATCTTCGTCAGTTCAAGGTTCATGAGGCTTTGAGGATTCTTGGAATGGGCATCGATTCGGGCCAAATGAGCTCCAACGAGGAAGATCGACTATTTAACGCTATTAGGTTTACCGAGTGTGACAGTTCTCAGCTAAGTGGTGTCGATAGGGTGCGTAGAGCGATGTATCTTAACGCTCCACGAATTGTTTCGAGGGCATTTAATTCAACATTGCGTGCCGTAAAGAAGAGGAAATGAGAATGACTCAGCAAGAACAGTCGGGAAGGGCTGATAGGGCACCAGAAATCATCTCTCTGGGTGATTCCTGCTGTGGATGCGGCGCCTGCTCTGCCAAATGCCCGAAGGGATGTCTTTCGATGACGCCGGACGAGGTGGGCTTCTTAAGGCCCAGCTTCAATTCCGACCTATGTATCGGGTGCGGTGCTTGTGACTCGACTTGCCCCGTATTAAGTCGCAATCCCGTTGTCGAGCCTGTTGAAGTGTCTTGGGCCAAGTCTCTTTCAAGTGACGTTCTCCAGCAATCATCGTCTGGAGGGCTCTTTGGTGTGCTTGCCGATGCTGCTATTAAGTCCGATGGCGTTGTCGTCGGGGCTTCTTTCCGGGAGCACTGCCATACGGTTCGACATGAGTGTGCTACTGATTTAGAGGATCTTAAAAGACTCCAACGATCAAAATATGTTCAAAGCGAGATTCCCGCTTCTCTTTATCGAGAGGTCAAGGAATATCTTCTGGCGAAACGCTTAGTTTTCTTTACGGGCACTGCTTGTCAGGTTTCCGGCATGAGGAACTATCTGGGCAAGCTAGCAGATTCCGCTTTCTTTATTTCTGCTGACGTTATCTGCCACGGCGCCCCATCGCCTCTGCTCTGGAGAAAATGGATTGAATTCCAGTCTTCTGCCCAAAACTCTGAAATTGATGATATCAATTTCCGGAGTAAGACGACCGGATGGTCGTCTTACTCCGTCCTTTACTACGCAAGGACGGAGAAAGACGATTGCCGCGTCACCGGCGGACGTTATGGCGACGATTGGTATATGAGAGCATTTTTGGATAACGCGTCATTACGTTCTTCATGTTTTGATTGTCCGGCAAAGCGCTCTTGCGGGTCAGATTTAACTCTTGGTGATTTTTGGGGATTCCCCTCCATTCATCCCGAAGTTGATTCCTCTATGGGGGTCTCTGCCGTTCTGTGCAATACCGATAAAGGAAAGAAATGGTTCGACAGGGTATCGCCTAAGCTTGAAATAGGGCCTTCTAGCTATGAAGAGGTGATTGGCGGGAATCCTGCGCTTGCTACTTCCGTAGCCCCTCATCCTCAAAGAAATAAGTTTCTGCATGCTCTTGCCGACGGTGCGAGCATAAGGGAGCTTTCTTCGAAGTGGAGCTTTGAGGATACATTTTTGATTCGTGTGAGGCGAAAACTCAAACGGATACTCGGTAAGTAGGCCGTATTTGTTGTTTTCGCTATATGGTTTGGATAGGCAGATGGCTGCAGAAAGTAAATATAAGAAATTAGTCAAGAACTCTGTGGTTTTCTTTATTGGGAACCTGGGTAGCAAGGTTATCACCTTTCTTATTGTTCCCTTTTATACTTATTATTTAACGACCGCAGAGTATGGCACAGCTGACCTTGTTACCACTACGGTCAATTTGCTCGTCCCGTTTGCTATGGTTGGCATGAACGAAGCTGTTCTTCGCTTTACAGTTTCAAAGGAAGTCGATGTTAAAACCATTGCGTCGAATTCGCTGCTTGTTGTTATCGCTGGTTGGGTTATTTGCTGGCTGCTGTTCCCGTTGTTTCGCATGTTCAGCGTCATTGGTGATAACGTCGTTTATTTCTTGCTCTTACTTTGCTTGACCAGTTTCAACTACGTATTCATGCAGCTTCTTCGCGGAATCGGCAATTCAAAGGCATTCGCCGCAAATGGCGTTGTCATTACATTTGTTACTGCCTTTTCGAACGTACTTGCACTTGCAGTGTGGCACCTTGGTGTTGGCGGATACCTTGCTTCTATGGTTGTTGCACAATTCATCGGAGCTTTGCATATCATCGTGTCCTGTAGACTATGGAATTACCTAGCATTCTCCAGCTTAAATAGACATGCGCTAAATGACATGTTGACCTACTGCATACCTCTAATTCCGAACTCGCTTATGTGGTGGATTATGTCGGCTTCCGACAGGTATGTAATACTGTTCTTCATTGGTGCCGGCGCAAACGGTATCTACAACGTTGCCCAGAAAATCCCTCAGATCGTGAACATCGTTTACAACATTTTCATGCAGGCATGGCAGATTTCCGCAATTGAAGAGCGAGAATCCGCGGACAATGCTAAGTTTCAGTCGACGGTCTTTCGCTATATCTTTGTGGTTCTTGCTGTGGCATCGTCCCTTATCGCTGCGTCTGCTTACCCCGTCTACACGTTCCTCATGAGTTCATCATATGAAGGCTCGTGGCAGCCAGTTGCTATGCTATCGCTTGCGAATCTCTTTTCCTGCGTTGCCGCTTTCTTTGGAACAACGTATGTCGTTACCAAAGAAAGCAAGAAGGCCTTCTCTACAACTGCTATCGGAGCAATCGTTAACATAGCGCTCACTCTGCTTCTTGTTCCGGCGTTTGGAATTATGGGCGCTGCTGGCGCTACTGCTATTAGCTATGCCGTTATCGCCGCGGTGCGTGCGCGTGATACACGTAAGTTTATTAAACTTGATTTTCACAGGGGAGAGATTGCTGCCAGCTTTATTCTGATTGGCGCCCAAGTGGCTTTGTCTTTCGCACCGTTCTCTCATGGCATTCTAATTGCAGAGTCCCTGCTTTTCTTTGTCATTCTATTCGTTCTCAGGAATGGTCTCTTAGACATTGCTCGCAAGGGCATGAAGGTAGTTGGAAAGCGTAAGCAATCTGCTTAAGCGGTGTCTGATTGGGCATTTACTCGTTTGAGCACTGCTAGATATTGTGAAACAGTACCGAAGAAATTGCACATGGGTGCCGGGGCAAGTATGAGCCTCGGCACCCATTTTGGGTAGCGTCGAGAAAGTTGTTGTAGAGCCCGATCCGAAGCGAGTCGGCCCTGTGTCCTAGAATCTGGAATACAGTTGATATCCTATGCCGTCTCGACCCTGTCCGCTGCAGGGACCGCCGGGTCCGCGAGTAGCCACGCCTAGGCGGTAGCCCCGTTGTGCGCGTAGGGCCACACCCGGTTGCCCTCGGAGGTCGACTTCGCGAAGTCGTCGAGCGCCATGCCCGATGCGGATACGATGGCGTAGCCGCCTTCGCAGGCCGAGACGCGCCAGAGTTGTGAGGCGGAGCCGTCCGCCTCGGCCAGGACCGCCCGGTCACCCGACTTGGTCAGCAGCGCGCCGTCCGAGGAGATCCTGTAGAGTCCTGTGGCGCCGTCGCGCTCGAACGTCAGCGCGCCCGCGCCCGACGGCAGGGAGCGGCCCGAGGCGGAGACCGCGATGGCCATCCCCCCGTCGAGGGAGGATGCGACGCGGTGTGCGTCGTCTTCGATGTTTTTTCTTATGCTGCATTTTGGAAATTTGCTGCTAGGACGTACTTAGCGCTCCATTTGCTGATCGATTCCTTGCCGACGTTCCAAGTCGCGGTTAGCTCAACCTCGGCGCCTTGAGCCTTCTGCACCCTCGGATTCATCGCAAAAGCAACGATCACGTTCTGAATCCCCGAGATACTCGGCGGGAAGGACTGGTTGTCGGCATCGATGGAAAAGCTCTCTTCCTTGCCATCCAAGTGCTGCTGAATGCGGTCGGTATGCTTCTCGGCTCATTTTTCGGCCTTGCAGTTTCGCACAAAGTAATTGTTAGATAGGTCTGTCGAGCGGTAGTCGTAGTCGTCCTTTTGGTGGTTTGCCGTGTGGTCGGAGTGGGCGATTGCCATGAGCTCGTCGCTCAGGCCAAAGTACAGATGACGCTGGTCCAGGTCTCCGTACCAGTTGTCACTAGTGTCGTCCCAGGTTAGGTCCATCTGGCACCATTTGCCGTCGATCTTTACGGCGTTCCAGGTGTGGCCGTTGCCCGTGATGCGGCCGTTGGCGATGCCCGCGGCGTCAAGGAGCTTGGAGTAGATGCGCTGGTAGCTCTCGCAGGTGCCCTGGTGGCGCGTGAGGCCGCTTTCGGCCGAGCACCAGTTGAGGCCGTGGTCGTACTCCAGCTGGTCGAGCGTCCAGTCGTGGAGCCACAGCGCCATGTCGTATTCCGAGCCGTTTGTCTCTTGCCTGCACAGGTCCACGGCGTCGTTGACGATCTGCGTGACGCTTGGGCGGGCGGCGTCGTTTACGGTCACCTCCACCGTGGTGCGCAGGTAGTAGATCCCCTTGTCGTTTTGGGGGTCGTATCTGTTGTTGTCCATAAAGTAGAAGTAGATGCGGTACGTGCCCGACGCCGTGAAGTCAAAGGTAAAGTCGTGGCCCGCGGTGCCCAGGCTGTAGTAGCTGCCCCATGCCGCGCGCGACGGGTCGCAGACGCTCTCATGGCTGCCGCCGTCCCAATAGGTGGGCACGTCCATGCGCGCCTTGGCCTGGGACGAGCCGTTGGCTTGGGTTACGTGGAAGGTCGTCGCGGTGCCCGCGGGGGCGTCGTTCCACGAGACGGTGAAGGTGACGCCGTTTTGGCTTGCGGTGGCGGAGTGGGCGTAGGTGGTTTGTGGCGTGGCGGAGATCGCTGCGGGCGTGGGGGTGGCTTGGGCGCGGAGGGATGGGGTGGACGTGGTGGTTGCGGCGGCGGTGCCGGTTGCGCTTTCCGTGTTAGTCGCGCTGATGCCGGTGGATGTTGCGGTGCTGTCCTCTACGGTATCTGCTGTCGCGATTGTGTCGGTGTCGTCTTCGGCCTTGCCTGTGTCGCTGTTCGGGGCGTCGGATTGCGCCTGCTGCTCGGCTGTTGCCGGAGGCTGCATAGCTTCTGCGATGACCGCCATAGGCATCGTCGCGCCGACCATGGACGTGCACGCGATCGCGCAGAGCAGGTAGTAAAGGGGTCGTTTCATAGCGGAGCCTCTCGGTGAGCAGCCAATAGGGTCCGAAGGCAGCTCCAGGCCAACACTCCGCACATATTTTGTTGGGGATTATTTTACGGGAACCCCAGTCAACATCAGGGAACGTTCTGGGGAATGTTGGGGAGGGGAGGGAGCAGACTGGGGATTGGTGTTCATAAGAGACAGGGCCTTGCGTGCAAATAACCTTCTTAGGATTGCTATTGCGATTTAGAAGCAACTCGAAGCGGTTGCGCCTCACACTCGGTACAACACGAGGCGTGCTAGATTATTGGTAGCCATAAACCCTAACGGTCGGGAGGCTGCATGAGGATCTCTAAACTGAAGATTGAGAACTATCGGAATCTCGATGGTGTTGCGATTAGTTTTGACGAGGACGTGACCTATATTGTCGGCGAGAACAATCTCGGCAAAACGAATGTGCTCGACTTGCTCAATACAATCTTCAACCAAGCGATGATCAGCGAAGAAGATTTCGCAGACACCGAAAGGCGATCAGGTGCTGTAGTAACTTTAAAGATGGACGAGGACGAGATCGGAATATCGGGGATCGACATCGATCCTACGACCGGAAACACCATTACCGTCTGCGCCTTTGCTGACGATCCGGATTCTCGAATAGAGTTTGTGGCCGAGGAAAGCGGGGAAAAGATCCCCCCTTCTTTTATGAGATCCGTTCATATGTTCAGGTACTCTACTGCATCTTTCAATAGGGGAGACTTGGCGTTTGACGGTACGCGCGGCGTCGGTAAAGTTCTCTCCAAAGGTATCGCTCTTTACCTGGATAAGGAGGGCAAAGAGGTCTTTGACTTTCTAGACGGGAATGAGCTCGAAGGTCTGCTTGAAGATCTCGGTGCGATTGTCGGTGACGTACCCATCTTGTCATCATATGGTGTGAGGACGGGCGTCGACTCATCGGATAGCGGAACGCTTGGAAGTTTGGTTACCTTGCTTGATAAGAGAGGCGTTCATTTTAAAAAGGCGGGGGTAGGCTTGCAGTACCTCGCCATTGCCTCGCTTTCGATAATCGAGAGCATTATGCGACTTTCGCCTAAACGCCTTCAAGAGAGCCTCTGCTCGGATGGCGATGACAAGCGCGTGCTGCATGCCGTGCTGGCTTATGACGAACCCGAAGCTCATCTTCATCCGTATATGCAAAGACGGCTCTCGAAGAGCTTACATAGGATTTGCGAAGGGGAGGACACCAAGTTTAACGCCCTTCTAAAGGAGTATTTCGGGATTGATTCAATCAAAGCTCAGCTGATCATGGTGACGCATTCGCCAAACATTCTTGCTCGCGGCTATAAGAACATTGTGCGATTTGGACAGGGCGAAGATTCTCCAAGGGTCATGTGCGGCAAGGATATTAACCTTTCTGACAAGGTTGAAAAGCATCTTATGCTGAACTTTGAGTCAATACGAGAGGCTTTTTTCGCGCGGTCGGTATTGGCTTTTGAAGGGCAGACGGAGTCTGGGGCCATTCCGGTCTTTGCACGCAACCTTGGGATGGATCTGGATGATTATGGAGTTGTGCCTATCAGGGCTGGCGGGAAAAAGAACGTCGAGCCGCTCTGTGAACTTCTGAACAAGTTTGAGATTCCAAATTATTCCATTGTCGATAGGGATAACGATTCGCTAGAAACTTCTGGAGACCACATAACGACAACTGAACGGGATTTTGAAGCTGAGGTCATCGAAACTATTTTCGTTAATAGGAACCAAAGCTCGTTTATTACACTTCTTGAGGCGACGGATCGTCAGAGGGCAACTTCCATCAAGGGCAATAGCAAAGCATTGAAAAATGCCTGCGCTGTCTACGGTGTTAGCTTGACGGGCCCTGAGTATGATTTCCAGGGATCGGAGTTTGACGGACTATTCGCCGACACACCCGAATCGCGTGCGCTTATGTATGCATGGCTTTCATCGAACAAGGGCGTTGGGTCTGGCGTTGCCCTCGCGGAGGTTTTTGGTGCCGATGGCGTTCCCGCATGTTATAAAACTATTATTTGTAAGGCCGTGGGGCTTTAATGGTGATGAGTCAGGCTGACTTACGGGATAGTGTTAGAGCTGCGATTGAGGTGCGCTGTGGCGGAGATACATCACAGTGCTCTGCGATTTTTGCGCCATCGAAGAGGGTATTCGTAGAGGCCCCGGCAGGATACGGGAAAACCACAGTGATGACTGGGCGAGCTTGCTGGTTGCTGGCATCTGGGGAAGTCCAGCCGCCAAAAAGGATTTTGTCGCTAACCTTCAGCGTCGCTGCCGCGCGGAGAATGCGTACGGATTTAAGCGCCACTATGTCGGCGCTTCCTGGTCCCGTGGCCAAGCGTTTTGAGGACAGCGTCATGGCGACTAACTTCCACGGCTTTGCTTGGGCTCTGCTGCGCAGATACTGGAGATCGCTCTCGCTCCCAGTAAACGTTGACGAGCTTTCTATGGTTGATGACAACGGCGCCGTTAACGAGCTGGTTTTGCGAGGTGTCAGGCTGACCTGGAATGAAAAGAATGCCGTTGACGACTTCCTCCGCTTTATGAGAAACGGTCAGGACATGGACTTGAGGCGCGTGATGTTTTCCTTTAATAGGATCATCAGGGATCGGTTCGTGCCGAACGATCTCTTGCCATATTCTGGAATGATTTCCCTTGCAATTGAATTGCTCTCTCATTTTCCCAAGTTAAGGTCCTATCTGTCGTCAGCGTACCCTGTCGTGCTCGTCGACGAGGCGCAGGACACGAATGCGTTGTGTTATATCTTTCTAAATGGCTTGGTTTCTGATAAATCAGGAATCTGCATGTTCGGTGACCCTATTCAGCGTGTCTATGGTTTTATTGGCGCAATGGAAGGCTTAAAGGCAAAGGCCACTACCGACCTGTGTCTATCGCCGCTGGAGCTCGAACATAATCATAGGTTTTCTGGGGGATCTATCGTCGGAGAGCTCGGTGCTGCGATTCGCTCCCACATGAAGGGTGCCATTGTCAGCGGTACGCCCCGACTTCCCATATTTGTTGGCGCTGCACAGCAGGACGAAGCGACAGCCATTGTTTCCAAGGTTACGGCGCTCATCCAAGTCGGTGGCGGGAAGATCGCGATTCTTGTTCGTAAGCGTGGTGCCCTTGCCGATCTCATTATGAACGAATTGGTTAAGGAGGAGATGCCATACTTCAACGGGCTTTTCTCTGATACAGCCCCAGAGTTCATTGAATTCAATGCGTTTGCTTTATCCAGGATTACCGATGCAGCGTCTGGAGAAAAGGGCGTCAGCCTGTCTGCTGCGGACAAAATAATTGACTCCGTCTCTAATGAACTGCTGACTGGCTCCAGGAGATTCGAGTATGGGCGGTCCTATGCCATGCTTCTTGGGGCGCTGCGGAAACACCTTAAAACTGACTGCGTCGCGATGGATCCATCTGAGCGCTTCGACTATATCGTTAGCATCTTTTCCGAGGGCTCCCTGCGGCGTTTCTCCGATTACCTTGATGCAGACATCTCGATCATGACCATTCACTCCGCTAAGGGGCTCGAGTGGGACACTGTTTTCATTCCGGGCGTTACGCGTTTCGATTGGCCTGGAGGGATTTGCTCTCGTTGCGAAAATGCTGGTATATGCTTACGTTCTGCGCGAGGTTGCCAGATTGCTGATGCGAAGAAAATGCCAGATGGGCTTATTGAGGAAATAGGCCTGCTGTACGTCGGCGTCACTCGCGCCCGCAAAGCGGTATATGTCTCCGCTTCTATGCAGCGCAGGACAAATTACGGGAACTATCAGGTTGCCCGCCCCTCTTGCCTAACGTCTCTTCCGGGCATTGAACCTGTGAGATGGTCGGTCATGGACGGAGAGGGGTGATTGCCGGCGGGATGGGGCGTGTCCGCTACTGACGCGAGGTCCGGTTGCGGCTCTTGCTGTGGTCTCATGGAGTGTGCCCAAGCTGTTCTTTGGCTAGAACGGCTTGGGCACTAGCGTTTTGGTGGGATGCGGTGTTTGTTTAATTAGCCACTGTTGAATATTGTGAAGCAGCACCGTGGCATTAGCCTAGGCGCCGTGGCCGACATGGGCCCCAATGCCTATTTGCTAACGTCTGGCTTGGCAGCGCTGTTGCATGTTGGCTTCGCTCATGTTGATGCAGGTCGTATTATGCGCCTCTATCCGCGATGGTTGTATCTTTCCGGACGAAGTGATCGAGCGCCATCACTTTGGGCCTGGATGCAGTCGTCATGGAGCTGCGCACAAGGCCACTTGATGGATCTTCGGTGCTCTAAAATGGCGGTGCCAGACGCTGATATAGCTGCTGATTGAAAGACATTCTGGTAAGTTCACTATTGCCCAGTTCTTTGACCCGCGGGTCCCTGTCATTGTTGCCGTATATCAACGCGGATAGATCTTCTACAAAACGCTTGCGTCTATTTTCAATATCCTGCTTATAGGGAAGCTCATCTTTATTGGCTCCCCATACCGATTCAATCACTTCATCAAGATATTGGATGAAGTGATCGCTGTGTTTCGCAAGTTCGTAGACAGCTTCGTAGCCAGTACTGGTCTTCATTTCGTGCCAGGCGAGCGGGTCATAGTAAGCGAGAATGTTTACTACAGGAAGCAGACCCTGGTCTGGGAAATGCTGAACCCTTCCATTCCCAAAGTGCTCCCAGTGGTTAGCAATGTATCTAGATAGATTTGTTATAGAGTCGATAAGCCTGTTGCAGGCTCTTAGTGAGGCTTGTTTGTAGCCGAGCAAATCGATGGTTATATCCATGAAGGTATATCCATCCATTGTATTGATTCCTTTATACAGAAGGTAATCAGCCGGTTTTATCGGATTTAGCTCAAGACGTTTGTCGTAGAAGCGCTCGAGGTATTTTCTGCCGTCGAATCTTGGGCCATATACGCCCTGGAGGGAATGTGCAAGCTGCGTAATGTCGGTCGAATAAACTACAACGATGTTGTCTTGCTGAAACAGCGTTTTTGTTTGTTCGAGTACCTTTATTGCGAATTCGGGCCGGCAGCGGTCGAGTTCGTCGATAAAGATGATGGCTCGGTCGGCTACCTCGGGAAGATTGGTCTTAATGAGTTCGTCAATTTTGCCTCGAAGTTCTTTCTCATTTTTGTATTGTTCGAGAAAATCGGTTCCGCTGAATTTTTCAATGACACCATTGATGTCACCGCCATATCCGATAAGGGAAGCGGCCGCTTCTATGGCGCCAATGACCCCCTTGCCGAAATCCTTTCCCCCCTTGACGCTCTGTTCGTCTGCGGCATTAGCGATGGAGGCCAATATGGGCAAGATCGGATTCTCGAAATGGTCGTCTTCCCATGCGTTGAAATAAATGGGCAGACATGGCGTCGCGGGGAGTTCTGTCGCGGTTTCTCCTAGCGTCGCGTTAAGTGTCTCTAGGTTGATATCGAGAGCCGGATTTGCCATTTGCAGGACTCTCGCAACTTGCTTTACAAAGAATGTCTTGCCAGAGCCCCAAGGTGCATCAATGACAAAGGTATACGGAGGCTCAACCGCAATGAGCATCTTTAGAAAGTCCTCGATTTCTCTCTTGCGGTGAAGCGGGTCTTGGGTAAGAGCGTTTTCAATTGCTTTCGGTGTAGGTTCTTCGTCGGCTCGTTTCATGGTGACTGCCTTCTTTCTGTGGGCGGGGTTTCGTTTCGGTCTTATTCGTTCTGTAAATAGAATCGAAGGGTTTCTTCTTGTCTAACTTTCATCCGTAGGTTTTACCCTTTAAGTGTTTAACAATGCCTAGACCTGCTATTTTCCATACGCAGTGAAGTGGTATGGTGCTTGAGCTTATGCTGATTTCTATTTGTGTTGGGAGATTGATGGTTAACAAGTCCCGAGAGGGCAGGGACGGTGGGTTTGAAACCTCCGATGTCCTGATCACGGTTTTAACCTCTGCGGCCCTTCCGGTCGCCTCGCGCATCCTTACGCTTGCCTTTGGGGATAATTCCTTGTGGTCTGTCGACCGATTGTTCATTATCTATTTTGCATCATTTTCAGGATGGATATTGAGAAGTTATCTCCAGCTTGTCGTGGAGAGAAACGGAATGAGGGATAAAGGCTATACGTTTATGGATTCAGTTGCGTCGGGGAATGCCATTTGGACGTTTCCCGTTGCTCTTTCTCTATTTTGTTGGAATCTAATACCAGGCTTAATCTCACTTCTTGCTATCTATTGTGTCGCAGTTTTTCTGCTTTGGAAGTATCGGAATGTCTTTCGCATTGACGTGGGAAGAATGGTATTTATCGGGTTGTGTACGCTTCTTACCGTGCTTGTCGCGGAAGCGTTCTGTGCGGTCTATTTGCCTGATTCGGTATCTGAAATATATCAATTTGTTATCTATACGTTTACGTTGGTTTTTATTATTTCGTTTAATTTTGCGCTCGATCGCTTTCGAATAAAACGCTTCGGTCGCAGGAAATAGGACCCATGATCTTATAAGGGTATGAGGACAACATGGACACTTCTACAAAAAATCAAACGCTCGTATATCGCTTTGTCGATGTAGATCCCGAAGAAGGCCTGGACGCCAAGGACCTTTCTAAGTTCCTAAGCCAATTTGACGGACTGATAAAAGAGGTCGCAAAAGAGTCGGGCACCTTAGAAAATACATCTATAAAAGTGCGCCCATTTAAAGAAGGCTCTTTTATTACGGAATTCGTGATCCATTGTGTGCCCGGATTGGTTGACGCGTTAAACAGTGACGCTATATCTGCAATTAATAATGCCGGCGGTCTTGTGGAGGTTCTATTTGCTATAGCGCACATAATTAAAAAAGTTAAAGGACATATCTCTAAATATAAGCCAACTGACAATGGAACTTTCGTATATGGAGAGGGTTCGGACGCAGTCGTTGTTCCTGTTGAGATCCACGCGCTAGTCCAGTCCCCAGAAATCGCTGAGAAATTTTCTAAGGTCATCACTGGTCCGATGAAATCTTTCAAGAGGCCTTCGAGGGAGATTGAGATTAAGATTGCCGGTAGTAAGGCTTCAGAGGATGCTATTTCTTTTTCTTCAAGCGAGGCGACTTATTTTGATAGCTATAAAGAAGAAGCTTTAAAGGCAACGCAAGAAGAGACGGTTGAGTATTCGTCCCACAATATCTGGGTTCGACCGTTATTTGGTTCCTACGGTGGAGATGTTTCCGGATATACATTTGAGTCGGGCTACGAGGACGAGCAACGAACATACAATAAGGTTCAAATAGACGACCGTGATTTTCTCGAACGTGTGCGAGATGGTGAGTATCGCTTAAATAGTGGCGACCTAATGCGTGTCGATATGACCATTAAAGAGGTCATTAATTTGAGGACGCAAAAAGTCCGAACCGCCGCATGCCATATAACTAAAGTTAGAGATTACCGTCCGATGAAAAGATGTGAACAGCTGACCTTTGCTGATTTTGTTGATGGGGAGAATAATGACTGACGTGCCGAATCAGGCCAATCGATTTGCCCGGACATTGAATGTAGTTCTGCATGCTCCGCAATAGCGACGAAAACAGGTTACTATGTCGGTAGTGATACAGTCATCGTTGACTCTAAGTGAGGCGATGACAAAGGAGGGTCGTTGTTCGGTTGTTGCCGGCAACGGCTCTTTGATTTTAGGAGTTACTTTGGCGATAGATTTTTAGACTTTCGCTCAACTTATCGAACTCCTAGAGAGTCATGGCGTTCTAACTGATGCCGCTGTGCTAGATTGTCTGAGACGCGAAATGAATATTTGCTCGTCGGAGCACTGCTGAATATTGGGTCACCTGTGCGGTTCGAATTTTCAATTGTCGAGCAGCTTTTGTCTTCGATGAAGTCTCGCAATTCTAGCAAAAATCAAACATATGTTCTATACTTATGGAAGTAGACTTGTTTGGAGGCGTTAGATGGAAGTCGGAAGAGATGACATTGTAGACAGCGTTGTCCGTCTGATAAATGGGGTGGGCCGTAGCCCCTATTTATTCGTTGGCTCGGGGTTTTCCCGTAGATATATGGGGACCGACGATTGGGACGGCTTGTTAAGGCACCTCTGCTCCCGTCTTTCTGATGATCCTTTTCGACTCGATTCCTACCTTGCTCGCTGTCCAGATAATCCTGATTATGGTGCTTTGCCCTCTGCCGCGACGATGCTTGATAAGGATATGCGCATAGCTGTTCTTGAGGACCCTCGCTTCGCTTCTTTTAGAGACGATCATGCAGAGGACATTCGTCAGCGCAAATCTGTTTTAAAGATTATGGCGGCCGAGAGGTTATCCTCGTTCAAACCTGACCATATGACGCATGAACTTGATATCTTGAGAGAGGTCGGCAGGCGGCGTATTTCTGGAGTCATTACAACCAACTATGACTGTCTACTGGAGTCGCTGTTTCCCGAGTTTAAAGTTTTTGTAGGCCAGGACGATCTTGTCTTTCACAGAACTTTTGAAATGGGTGAAATCTATAAGATCCACGGGTCTATGGATAATCCTGAATCTATGGTTCTTGAGGAGGCAGATTACGCAAAACTCGCCGAAACCCAGGATTACTTGGCAGCCAAGTTGCTAACTATTTTTATGGAATACCCAATTATTTTTATCGGCTATTCCCTTAACGACCCCGATATCCAAGCTATCCTCATGTCGATTTCGCGCTGCCTCGGTTCAAATAATCTTGTATTGCTCAAAGAGCGTTTTATTTTCCTAACTAGGGGCGAAAACGCAACCTCGACACATTCGATTACATTTCCGGGTATTGGCGAGATAAGCATGACCGCGATTAGGACGAATGATTTTGGCGCAGTGTATGAAGCAATTGGACATTCCAAATGCTCCTTCTCGCCCAGGATCATTCGTGAGTTGCGCAGGAGTATCTACGCCCTGGCAGATAAGGGCGAGCCAAATGATTCTCTGGTAGTCGAAGCGAGTTTTAGCGACCTCGAGAGACTTCCGGAGGGACAGCATCTTGTGCTGGGCATCGGTGTCGCAAATGCATCTTTGGGCCACGGCCATATGGTCAAAGCCGAGCTTTTATATCGCGATGTCGTGTTTGATGATGAACATGTCGCTCCCAAACTTGCCGTCGAGGAATATCTTCCTGCGCTGCTTGCTTCTAACTCGGGTGGTTTGCCCATGTATAAGTATTTAAGCGCGTATTCAGGGGAAGTTCTTAATCCAAGGATGCTAAAGGAAATAGATGAGAAGAAGGATTTAGATGCTTTTCTAAACAACAGCCTACGAAAGGCAAAAGGTAGCTATCATCTTTCGGGAATTAGATACTCGGTTAAGTCTGTTATAGCTAACGAAGGCTTTGAGGAAGCATTTAAAAAGTTAGTTTTACTTGAGGAGGATGAGCTCGATTTAAATGAGTTGCTCGAGTATCTGAGGGCGCTCATCACGGATGATCGTAAGATAATCCACGGTAATAGCGAGCTGAAACGGCTTATTAGAATGTATGATTTCCTTAAGTACAAGAAGGCCTTCGACATATCGGCTACTAGTGAGTAATCCCACCTAGCGTCTATGAAGAAGGCCATCTTTGTAAACTATGGCATCTGAGCGTATAGTGCGAACACCACGTGCAAATGCATTCTTAATATAACGCTTTCTGCTTGAAATCACAATGGTGTCTGTTTCGACCTGCCAATCAAGGGAAGATGGTGTAGAGTATCTTCCCGCAGTACAAAAGCTCTTTGGGAACTTTAAGGGTGACGCTTTCAAACTGAGAGTGTTGCCCTTTTTTCATGTATGCAATGTGTGACGTACTGGCCAAGCACCATCCCGGCAATGGAATGATCGAGCATGGGCGGCTTCTACTGGTTGACGTGATCGTGGTCAAACAAGTGATATCGATTAGAATTAAATCAATTGCGCTGGAAGCCTTCGGGCGACACCTGAAGAGGGCTGATGCGTCGGTCCTCTTTTTTTGTTTGGATGTAAGATTCGGCCAGGCAAAACAAGGATCTCATTTGGGGAGAAACAAATATCCGGCGGTTTTCCGCTTCGGGACGCGCGGTTTAAGCGTGCTTTTCGGAAGTGCGGGGAAAAAATCGGAAACCTCCGAGCATAAACCGAATTTCGGCAACAAAACCGCAGGTCGCGGAAAGCTAAAACAGGGGTCTGGTCTGTCGATCTCGGTTTTTTCACCGCACTTCCGAAAATGACCGACGGAAGTATGCGGCAAATTTCGGACCCTCGAGCACATCGTCCTTTTCATGAAAAGAACTCGCAGGTAGAAACTTTGTCACTATCCAGTGTGGTTGACGTGTCTAGAATTTGCCACACACTTCCGGATTTTGCATAAGCTCGACTGGTTTGTTTATCGATTGGGGCAGAGGAATCTTGTCTGGACCTCGTTATATGTATTTAAATGGATGAACTTAACCTATAAGTTAAGTTCATCTAGAAATGGGAGGTGCCCTTTGGCAGAAGGATATGAACTTGTCGAATATAGAGACCTCAAGGGCCGACCGTTTTGGGAATTGACGGCTTCTCCCGATAACTCTCAATTCCAGAAAATGTTGTCAGACCATGAGCGGAAATTAACCGCTCAAACAATGATCGGCCAGAATAGCACGTCAGCTTCTGGAATCTGAGCGCTGACTTTTATACATGGTTTTCGAAACGGAGAATACAATGATTAAAGTAGATCTATCTGATTTTTATGCCGAAACAGAAAGTATCGAAACGCGCGCTTATGAACATGCACTAGATATTGAGTTTATTGTTCATCGTGAAATGAAACATTTGGGATTGAGCAAAAGTGAGCTGGCAAATCGTATGGGCATAAGCCTTCAGTCGCTTTCTAAGCTCTTGAATTCTCAACCTAATATGACTTTGAAGACGATTGCAAAGTTCGAACTTGCTCTGGGCATTAAGATCGTTCCGCAGGTTATCGTCAGTTATTCCAAAGAACTGCCGTTTCTTTCATCCAATGATTCCGTGCGAGAGCAATGTCCATCGCCTGGCATTCTCCCTGCAGAGCTGTCAGCAGATTGCGATGTGCCTTTTCAGAGCGAATAGTAGCCTCTCAATGAGCCTGGGTCGGACGAGTTGCCACTCCCACGTCCTCAAAAAAGTTCTTAAAACAGCCTTAAAGGCGCCCCAGCTCGCGTTGACAGCGTAAAATACGCATGTTTGACTATGAACAGAGTGGATTTTAGGGGAGGGGTGCGCCATGGAGGTGCTGGTTGTTGGCAACACCGCATATGTTGACGATGACTTTTGTGCCAAGGCGTTCCCCGGGGACCATGTGCAGGTCGTCGCTGCCGCGGAAGCACGCCGCGATGAGTCATCGCCCCATGCCTCGTGGAAAGAGCTTCTGTAGCACCTGGATCAGGCCTACGAGTTCGAACGCGTGGTCTACCTGTCTAATTACCTTACCCCGCATACCGATACCGTGGGCGATATCGAGCTGCTGCGCACGGTCTTTCGTGCGTGCGCGGGTCGCCGGGTCCAACTGCTGTATGTAGCGGGGCCCGCGGGTGCCGAGGGCGCCGCCGATGCCGCGGGGCGAACGGGCAAGGGCATTATCGCGCACGCAGCCAACGACCTGTGCCGCTACTACGCTGCTCGCGAGGGCGTTCAGACCAAGATCCTGCGCGTGCCGTTCCTGTATACCGCGTCTGCCGCACTGGAGGACCCGTTTTTGGTGCCGCTGTTCGACGCGTGCTCAACCGGATCGGTCGCTCTGCAGGGCACGCAGGATGCGGCGTTTCCCCTGCTGTGTGCCGAGGAGCTTGCGGTGCTGGTACGCCGTATCTTCGACAGCTGGGATGGCAACTTTGAGACGCTCGACGTAGCCGATACCTTCCATCACACGGCGGGTGAGGTGGGGGACGCCCTCAAGGCGCTGTTCCCCGGCCTTGCCGTTGCCTATGGCGATTCTGCCGGCTACGTCCTGCCCGCCAGCGATGTCGCTCGCGTGCGCTATGGCTGGTTTCAGCGCTATGACTTGCTGCGCGATCTCTCGACCATTCAAGCTCGCTGGGGCGCTGGACGCATCAAAAAGATCAACCCGCTGCGTGCCGCCATCGACCGCATCCAGATGCGCTCGCTGCCCATCAAATGCCTGGAGACGGGCGTTGCCTGGGTTCTGTTCGAGGTGCTGGAGCATCTGTTCTCACAATCGGCCCAGCTCAACGTGCTCGATTATCGCCTGCTCTACGTGGTGTTGATCGGCACGCTGTATGGCTTGGACTTTGGCCTGGTTGCGGCGCTGCTGGCGTCGGTGGGTTTGGCCGCGAGCTACTTTACTCAGTACGGCTATACCTTCCAGGGCCTGTTCTACGAGCCGTCCAACTGGCTGCCGTTTATTGCGTACTTTGTGGTGGGTGCCGTGTGCGGCTATGTGCAGCTGCGCAACAGCGAAGCCATTAGGGCGGAGCGCGATCAAAACGAGCTCGTGCGCAACCGCAATACGTTCCTTACGCAGCTCTACCACGACGCGATCGAGGACAAGCGCGCGTACAGGCGCCAGATCGTGGGTCGCCACGACAGCTTTGGCAAGATCTTTGCCGTGACGCAGGAGCTCGACGTGCTCAACCCACGCGATATCTATCGCAAGTGCTGCGAGCTTCTGGGCGAGATCCTCGAGAACGATTCGGTGGCGATCTACCATGTTTCGGGCGGGGCATTTGCACGCCTGGTGGCAGCAAGTCCCGCGATTGCCGAAGATGCCGCACGCTCGCTCACGCTTGAGCAGCTTGCACCTCTTTTGGGCGACGGGGGTCGTTCGAACCTGTGGGTGAACCGCGAGCTGACGCCGGGGCTTCCCATGTTTGGATACACGATCGAGCGCGACGGGGCACCCGCCGTGTTGATCTTTGTGCGTAGTGCGGCCGAAAACCAAATGACCCTCTATTATCAAAACCTGTTCCGCATCTTGTGCGGGCTGGTCGAAAGCGCGCTGGGCCGTGCCTTTGACTATGAGGCGGTGGCGCAGGATAAACGCTGCGTTGACGGCACTTGCGTGCTCAAGCAGGCTGCCTTTGGCCAAGAGCTTGCGGCGGAGCAGGCGCTGGCGGATAGCAAGATGGGGAGTTTTTTGCTCCTGCGCGTGGTACCGGGCATGGAGCCTGTCGGCGAGCTGGTGGGCGCAATTGGGTCGGCAATCCGCGAGAGCGACGCGGCGGGCTTGGTCGACGGCGACGTGCTCTACCTGCTTATGCGTCAGGCAAAGGCGTGCGATTTGCCCATTATCCGCGAGCGCCTGAGCGCAAAGCAGATTGCTGTGGAGCCCGTCGACGGCGAGGACATCGTGGCGCTGCTGCAGCACATCGCTTACACCGGTGACGATGAGGGGGGTGTCGCTTGATCTCGCTTGTCGTTGCTGCCGTCTTGCTGCTGATTCATGCGCTGGTTTGCCTGATGCTGTGGACGCTCATGAAGCTGGGCCTGCTGCCGGTGCGCGGGCACATGCTGGCCGTGATAGTGCTGGTGCCGCTGTGGGGCCCGTTGCTGGTGGTTCTGCTATCGGTCCGCAGCGCGGTGTTTGGCGAGGGGCTGAAAGAGTCTGCGCTGGAGTCGCTGCGCTTCAACGGCGACCTGCATCGCAGTATGTCGGTACCGAGTGGTGAGGACGATGCAGGCGTAGTGCCGCTCGAGGAGGCGCTCATCGTCAACGACCCGGCATACCGGCGTCGCCTAATGCTCTCCATGCTCACCGAGGAGCCCGACGCGTACCTGGCGCAGCTGCAGGCGGCTAAGCTTAACGACGACGTTGAGGTGGCGCACTATGCCGCGACGGCGGTGGCGCAGATCTCCAAGGAGTCCGACCTTAAACTGCAGCAGCTGGAGCGTGCCTTTAAGACGGACCCGAGCGCGCAAAACCTCAACGAATACTGCGATTTTCTTGGTGAATACTTGTGCTCGGGCTTGGCTGAGGGGCGCGTGGCTCAGATTCAGCGCCAACAGTACGCGCGCCTGCTTGCGCGTCGCTGCGAGCGCGAGGATACCCTTGAGCTGCGCATTCGATACGCGACGGCGCTGGCCGATGTCGGACAGATCGACGAGGCGCAGGCCGTGATCGACCAGCTGGTGCTCGACGTGCCCGAGGAGCAGGAGGTTTGGATGCTTTGCCTGCGCCTGGCCGTGATGCGCTGCGACGGTGACGAGGTCCACCGCGTGATCGATGCGATCGACAACCAACATGTGTATTTGAGCGCCGACAACCGCGAAAAGTTGGCGTTTTGGCGCGACGGGGAGGAGGCCAGATGAGCGTGGTGCAACATATCCGCGACCGAGCAGGCCGCTTTCGTTGGATGGGACTCCTCGTGGTGTGGGCGGTCTTTATTGCCATGGCCGCCGTGCTGCTGGTGGAGCGTGCCGGCGTGCAGTACAGTGCGGGTCAGCATAAGCTGGGGATGCTTGCTGCCAACGATGCGGTGCCGGCCTCCTCGGCAATCTTTGGCCAAAAGCCCACGTGCCTGGTCATTACCGATTCCGATCAAGCTGGCGTCGAGGACGTAAAGGAACAGTTCGACCAGATCCTGCTCGACATGAAGATCGCGCACCGCGACGTGGACCTTGCCCTGGATGGTGCGGATGCCATTCCCTCACTGACCTCCTTCGATCGCGTGATTTTGCTCATGCCGTCGCTCGATGGGCTCAGTACGCACCTGAGCGACATTATGAGTTGGGTGAGTGCCGGCGGTTCGCTTATGCTCGCCATGCCGCCGGATAACTCGAGCTATCTGCAAGTGATTGCCTCCAAGCTTGGCATTGAATCGGCCGGATATGACTATGTAAAAGCCGAAAGCATTGTGCCGAGTGAGGACTTTATGCTGGGCGGGGGAGAGCGCTACGAGCTCTCGGACCCTTTTGATTCGTCGCTTTCGGTATCGCTGCGCGAGACGGCTCGTGTGTGGGCTAAGACCGGCGATGCGGGCGCCCCACTCATTTGGTCGAATGACTGCGGTAGCGGGCGCACCGTGGTTTGCAATATCGGTATCTATGACAAGGTCATGCGCGGCTTTTACGCCGCGGCGACCAGCCTCCTGGGCGATGCAACGGCCTATCCGGTCATCAACAGCGCCGTGTTCTTTTTGGACGACTTTCCTAGCCCCGTGCCCTCGGGCGATGGTACTTATATCAAGCGTGACTACGGCCTTTCCATTGCCGATTTTTACACCAAGGTCTGGTGGCCCGATCTGCAAAAGCTCGCGCAAAAATACGGCATTCGCTATACCGGCGTGATGATCGAAAACTACGAGGACGCGGTCAGCCAGACCGAGCCCGCGCGACAGGCCGATACCACGCAGTTCCGCTATTTTGGCGGCATGCTGCTGCAGATGGGCGGTGAGCTGGGCTTTCACGGCTACAACCATCAGCCGCTCGCGCTCTGGGACACCGACTACGGCGCGCTGTGCGACTACAAGACCTGGAAGAACAAAGAGACGCTTCTCGCTTCACTCAACGAACTTATTGCGTTTCAGGACGAGGTCCTGCCCAACGCGCACGGCTCGGTCTACGTGCCACCGTCGAATATTCTTTCGGCCCGAGCGCGCCAGCTTATCGGTACCGACGTTCCTCGTATTAAGACCATCGCCAGTACGTACTTTGAAGACGGTACCGACCTGCCCTACGTGCAGGAGTTTGGCGTGGCGAGCGATGGCATTGTGGAGCAGCCGCGCATTGTCTCGGGCGGCATGGTCGACGATTCCTATATGCGCCTGTCCGCCGCGTCCGAGCTCAACATGCACTACGTGAGTACGCACTTTATGCACCCGGACGACCTGCTCGATCCGGATCGCGGCGCCAAAGAGGGCTGGGAGGTCTACAAGGGCGGCCTGACCGACTACCTGGACTGGCTTACCAAGTCGGCGCCCGACCTGCGGCACCAGACGGCGTCGGAGTGCTCCGGTGCCATCCAGCGTTTTTCGTCCGTGACGGTGAGCGTGGATACCAGCGCGGATGCCTGGATGCTCAGCCTGGGCAATTTCCACGACGAGGCGTGGCTCATGTTCCGCGCCAATAATGGCGAGCCGGGTGCGGTGACGGGTGGCGAACTGTCGCACCTTACGGGCAATCTGTATCTGCTCAAGGCAAATGATAAGACCGTGACGATCGAGCGCAAGGAGGGTGGCGATAAATGAGAATCTGCTTGGTACTCGAGGGTTGCTACCCCTATGTGCACGGCGGCGTATCTACCTGGATGCATGGCTACATTACGGCCATGCCCGAGCACGAGTTTGTGCTGTGGGTGATCGGCGCGCATGCTGCTGACCGTGGCAAGTTTGTCTACGAGCTGCCCGGCAACGTGGTCGAGGTGCACGAGGTGTTCCTGGACGATGCCCTGCGGCTTTCGGGCGAGCAACATGAAGCCAGTTTTAACGACCGTGAGCGCGAGGCGCTACGCCGTCTGGTGTCGCTCTCCAATCCGGACTGGGACGTGTTATTCGATATCTTCCACCGCCGTCGCGTGCATCCGCTCTCGTTTTTGCAGAGCCGCACGTTTATGGATATCTTTCGCGACGTGTGCCTGGCCGAGTATCCCTACACGCCCTTTGCCGATGCATTCCACACCATGCGCTCCATGTTGCTGCCCGTGCTCTACCTGTTGGGCAGCGAGGTGCCGGTGGCCGATGTGTACCATGCCATCTCGACCGGCTACGGTGGCCTGCTCGCCTGCCTGGGCTCAAGCGTTCACCATGCGCCGGTGCTGCTGACCGAGCATGGCATCTATACCCGCGAGCGCGAGGAAGAGATCATTCGCGCCGATTGGGTGGTGCCGTCCTTTAAGGACCGCTGGATTCGCTTTTTCTACCTGCTTTCGGAGGAGATCTACCGCCGCGCCTTCCGCGTGACGAGTTTGTTCCATAACGCCCGCAAGACGCAGATTGATATGGGCTGCGATGCGGACAAATGCCTGGTCATCCCCAACGGCATCCAGTTCGATCGCTTTAAGGATATTCCCTTAAAGACCGATGACGGCTGGGTGGACATTGGCGCGGTGGTGCGCCTGGCGCCCATCAAGGATGTTAAGACCATGATCTATGCCTTCTTTGAGCTGCACGAGCGCCTGCCCAAGGTGCGCCTGCACATCATGGGCGGCGTGGACGACGAGGAGTACGGCGCCGAGTGCCACGCGCTGGTCGAAACCCTGGGCGTGCGCGACCTGATCTTTACCGGCCGCGTCAACGTGGTCGAGTACATGGAAAAGCTCGACTTTACCATTTTGACGAGCATCTCCGAGGGCCAGCCGCTCAGCGTGCTGGAGTCGCTTGCCGCGTGTCGTCCCTGCGTGACGACCGAGGTGGGCTGCTGCCGTGAGTTGCTCGAAGGCGCTCCGGGCGATGACTTTGGCGTGGCAGGTTTTGTGACGCCGCCTATGTATCGCAAGGGCTTGGCCGATGCCATGGAACGCATGTGCACAAGCCGCGCCCGTCGCATTGAGATGGGGGAACGAGGCCAGCGTCGCGTTGCCACGTACTTTTTGCACGAGCAGATGCTCGCCAACTATCGCGCGCTGTACGACGTGACGGCGCAAGCGTTTGACCTGCCCAGAGAGGGGGAGTAGCCGGTGGCCGGAATCGGTTTTGAGCTCAAGCGCCTGTTTAGGCGCAAGGGCCTGTTTGCCACGATGCGCGCCTATGGCTACGCCGGCATTGTGTGCACGGGCCCGATGCTGCTGGGCGTGCTGCTCCAGGTGGGTATCTTGGTGCTGTGCGGTCTGTGGGGCGTGGGACGCGCCAACCAAGACCTGCTGGTGTGCATGGTGACCTATACGCTGCTGGCGTCGCTTACGCTCACGAGCTTTTTCTCCATGCCGGTCACGCGCTTTTTGGCTGATATGTTGTTTGCCGAGCGCGAGGACGAGATTCTGCCCTCGTTTTGGGGCTCCAATGCTGTCATGCTCGTTGCGGGCACGGTGCTCTACGGCGTCTTTCTGCTGTTCTCGGGCGCCACGCTGCTGCAGGGGCTGCTGTGCCTGTGGCTGTTCAACATTATGATCGTCAACTGGAACGGCATGAGTTACCTCACGGCCATCAAGGATTACCGCGGTATCCTATGCAGCTTTGCGGCTGCCATTGGCGTGGCGTGCCTGTGCGCCCTGGCCGCGCTGGCGCTGGGACTGCCGCCGGTCGAGGGCCTGTTGGCGTCAATTGCTCTGGGCTACGGCGTCATGCTCGCCTGGGACGTGGTGCTGCTGTACCGTTATTTTCCTCAGAGCGACCGCAGCCCCTGGCTCTTTTTGCAGTGGCTCGATCAGTTTATGCCGCTGGCGCTCACGGGCTTGTTTACCAACCTGGGTCTCTTTGCGCACTTGGTGATAATTTGGGCCGGTCCCATTGGCGTGCAGGTCAAGGGCTTGTTTTATGGTGCGCCGTACCACGATGTGCCGGCGCTCATCGCGTTTTTGACGATCCTGGTCACGTCCGTCAACTTTGTGGTCTCGGTCGAGGTCAACTTTTATCCGCGCTACCGCGACTACTACAGCCTGTTCAACGACGGTGGCGTGGTGGGCGACATTGTGGTGGCAGAGGAGGGGATGCTCTCCACCCTCAACAGCGAACTGCGCTTTTGTGCGCTCAAGCAGCTGTTTGTGACTGCTGCGGTCATTTCGCTCGAGACCACGGTGCTGTCGGCCCTGCCGTTGGGCTTTAACAACCTGATGCACGGTTATTTTCGTACGCTGTGCGTGGGCTATGGCCTGTATGCCGTGGGCAATACGGTGATGCTTATCTTGCTGTACTTTACCGACTATAAGGGGGCCGTGCTGGCTTCGGGGCTGTTTGCGGGCGTTGCCGGGCTGGCGACTGCGGTGTCGTTGCTTTTGCCGCAGCAGTTTTACGGCTTTGGCTTTTTGTTGGGTGCGGCGGTGTTTTTTATCGTGGCGCTGCTGCGGCTCGATACCTATACCGCCAACTTGCCGTATCGTATCCTGAGCCAGCAGCCCATTGTGGCTACTGACAAGACGGGCTGGTTTACCGAACTTGGCCGGGTGCTCGACCGTGTTGAGCAACGCTACGAGGACAAGCGCGTGGGCGGTGAGCCGCGCAGTGCGTTTGAACGTATGGTGGTTCGCCTGTACCAAAAACATTGGGGAGGTTCTGATGATCGATAAGTTGATGTCTCGCCGCTGCCTGATCGAGGCGGCTGCCGGTGCGCTGTTGCTTTCGGGCTGCTCGTCTCAGGACGAATCCTCGACCAAAAAGGTCAAAAAGCAGGACAAGATTAAAAAGGCTGAGGCCTCGGGCGAGACCAAGCACCTTCGCGATAAGGACGAGCTGTACGAGGTCTACGACGACTCGGGCATTGTGACCATGTACCTGACGGTCTCGCGCGGTAACAGCTCCGAGAACACCGACCACAGCTGGGCCGAGATCAATACGTACTCGGTCTACGACTATGCCGACATGGGCGTGACGCGTTATCAGGTTATGGGCCTGCTGCAGCCAGGCGATGATAAGGGCCCCGTCGCTGGCGAGGTGGGCTATGGCGAGGAGGCGCCCAACGCCACGGTGCAGGTGCGCGGTCAGACGTCGAGTACCTATACGCAAAAGAACTACAAGGTGGAGCTCAAAAAAGGAAAAGGTACCTGGCGCCAGCAGCGTGCGATTGCGCTCAACAAGCACATGGGCGAGGGTATGCGTTTTCGCAACAAGATGGCCTATGACCTTATCCGCGGGATTCCCCAGATGATGGGCCTGCGCACGCAGTTTGTGCATCTGTGGGTGTGCGACCAGACCGAAAAGTCCAACGATACCTTTGAGGACTACGGCCTGTTTACGCAGGTGGAGCAGCTCAATAAGACGGCGCTTAAGGCACATGGCCTGGATAAGAGCGGGCACCTGTACAAGGTGAACAGCTTTGATTTCCATCGCTACGAGGACACCATTAAGCTTGCCGATGATCCCGACTACAACCAGGCAAGCTTTGAAGGCATGCTCGAGATTAAGGGCGATACGGACCACACCAAGCTCATCGAGATGCTCGATGCGCTCAACGACGAATCGCAAAAGATCGATGACGTGCTCGACACCTACTTTGATACCGAGAACCTGGTCTATTGGTTGGCGTTTCAGATCCTGACGGGCAACTGCGATACGCAGAACCGCAACTGCTATCTGTACAGCCCTCTCAACTCAAATACCTGGTACTTTTTGGATTGGGATAACGACGGTATGCTGCGTAAGCTTGAGCTTTCTCTTACCGGGTTTTCGGACTACGCGAGCTGGGAGCGCGGCGCAAGCAACTACTGGGGCAACGTGCTGTTTAACCGCGCGTTGCGCAGCAAGTCGTTCCGCAGCGAACTTGACCGTGCCGTCAAGGACTTGCGCTCGTATTTGACCGAGACTCGCCTGACCAAGATGATCAAGCACTACCGCGAGGTGACTGAATCCCTGGTCTTTGCTTCGCCCGATATCGACAATCTGCCTGTCACCAAGGACCAATATGAGCAGATCGCCGCGGCGATTCCCTCCGAGATCGAGGAGAACTACAAGAGCTTTCGCGAGAGTTTTAAAAAGCCCATGCCTTTCTACATCGGCGTGCCGCAGATCGATAACGGTAAGCTGCGCATTAACTGGGATGCGTCCTACGACTTTGAGGCGCGCGATATTCGCTACACCGTAGAGCTTGCGCGCGACTATGCCATAAGCGATGTGGTCATTAAGGCCGAGGACGTGCTGCTTCCCGAGGTGACCTGCGATGCGCCCGATACCGGCCAGTATTTTGTGCGCGTGCGTGCCACCAACTCCGACGGCTTTACGCAAGATGCGTTTGACTACTATGTGACCGACGACGGCAAGCACTATGGCATGAAGTGTTTTTACGTGCAAGACGGCGGTAAGGTCGTGGAGGACACGTATGAGGAGGGCTAGCGCGCTGCTTGAGCGCCTGGTGGCTCCTCCCGTGCGCACCACGCAGGAGCGCTACCGCCACGAGCTCAAATACCTCATCAATGAGGGTGAGCATGCTGCGCTTGCCTGCCGCATGGCTCCGGTGTTTAAGCTGGACAAGCATGCGCAGGCGGGCGGCTACACCATTCGCAGCCTGTATTTTGACGACTACTGCAACTCGGCCTACGAGGAAAAAGATGCCGGCATTTTGATGCGCAAGAAGTATCGCGTGCGCATCTACAACGGTAGCGACAAGGTGATTAAGCTCGAGCGCAAAAAGAAGTACGGAAGCTGGATCTATAAGGAAGACGCGCCGCTCACGCGTGGCGAGTTTGAGCAGATCCTGGCTGGCGATTACGACTTTTTGCTGCATAGCCCGCACCAGCTCTGCCGCGAGTTCTACATCGAGTGCATCTGCAATATGATGCGCCCACGGACCATCGTTGACTACGAGCGCGAACCATGGGTGATGGACGAGGGCACCGTGCGCATTACGTTTGACATGAACGTGCGCGCCGCGGTGGGAAGCTTCGATATCTTTGACGCGACCCTGCCCGCGTTGCCCGTGCTGGAGCCGGGCAAGTTGGTGATGGAGGTCAAGTTTACGGAGTTTTGCCCGCAGCTCGTGCGCGATATGGTGCCGCCGGGGGCGGCGGAGCTCACGGCGGTCTCCAAGTACTGCCTGTGCTACGAGAAGACTGCCTACTTGCGCGGCTTTAACTACTGGGAATCGGATTTTGAGAACCGAGGGGATATCTAGACCATGAGCACCAGAGACTTTTTTAAGAACTCCGTCTTGGAGGCATTTGGCCAGGTCGATCCTGCCAAGATCGGTCTTTCGCTGCTCGTGGCGCTTGCCATGGGCATCCTGATCTATTGCGTGTACAAGCGTTTCTTTACCGGCGTGGTGTATTCGCGCAGTTTTGCCGTGACGCTCGTGGGCATGTGCGTGCTCACCTGCATGGTCACGCTCGCGATCTCGACGAACGTGGTCATCTCGCTCGGTATGGTCGGTGCTCTGTCCATCGTTCGTTACCGTACGGCGGTCAAGGACCCGCTCGACCTGCTGTATCTGTTTTGGGCCATTACGACGGGCATTACGGCCGGCGCCGGCATGTATGCGCTCGTGGGGCTCACGGCCGTGGTGATCGTGGTGATGATCGCTGGCTTTGCGAGCCACCAGGACAAGGCGCGCGTGTACATGATGGTCATTCACTACACGGGTCAGACCACCGGCGATGATATCGTGCGCGCATTTGGGCGCACTAAGTTTTCCGTCAAGTCCAAGACGATGCGCGGCGACAAGGTGGAGATGGCCGTCGAGGTGTTCTCGGACGGTGTGGATATGCCCTATGCCGATGCCATCCGCGCACTCGATGGCGTGGATGACCTGACGCTCATCCAATACAACGGCGAGTATCACGGCTAATTTTGTTCCGGCGTTCTAACGAACGCCGGACCGCTCGACGCTGCTTGCGCTGACGTTTTCTCGACCTGGGTGGGCTGGTCTTGGTTTGGTTTTATGTAAGGGATGGTGCCGCGTGGACGTGCAACAGCTAGAAGAGTCCTGGGCTGCAAGGGCCGGCGCGCGTGAGGCGCGTCTTGTTGCGGCCTCGCACGTGCCGGCGGCGCTGTCGCTGCTGGGGATTGTGCGGCCTAGTGATCGCCTGGTGGCCTTTGCGGACGACTTTGCCGATGCGTTTGCGCGCGGCTTTGATGCCTGCGACGTTGTGCTCGTGGGGGAGCCGTCGGTTGCGGCGTTTACTGCCGCGTCCGAGGGCTTTGATGCTTCGTTTGATGATGGCGGGCCGCATCTGTGGTGGTTCGTCAATTCCATCGGCGGGTTTGGCCTGCGTGTGCCCGATCTTCGTGCCCTGGGCCGCGCGGCTCGCGAGGCGCATGCGCTGCTTGTGGTGGATAACACCGTGGCAGGTGTTTTTGGATGCGATCCGTTGCGCTTGGGTGCCGCGCTGTCGCTCGAGGCACTCGACCGTGTGTGTGCCGGCGAAGCTCCGCGCAAGCTCGTCGCCGTCTCGGTGGCGCGCTCGCAGCTCAAGCGCCATCGCGTGGATGCCGCCGCAGAGTGCGCACACGCGTTGCTTGCGGACTGCGGTGCGTCTGTGCTTGGCCTGTCTGCCGAGGAGACCGACGTGCTAGAACGCGGGCTGTCCTCGCTCGATGCTCGCATGCAGGCGCACTTCGATCGCGCCCGTGCGCTGGCCGAGTATCTGGCTGCTAACGAGATGGTGTGTAACGTTCGCTATCCTGGGCTGGGTTCGCATCCCGATCATGCGGTTGCAACGGGAATCCTCGAGCACGGCTTTGGCCCGGCGGTTGAGTTTGACCTTATCGAGCGAAGTGCGGGTGAGCTGTTCGACACATTGCCGGGGGAGTTCAGCACGTCGCCCGCCGGCGGCGCAACGACGCGCCTTTCGGCCCCACGCGGCAAGCAGGGGAGCACCGTCCGCCTCTTCGCCGGCACCGACGACCCCCTGGTCGTAGCGTCCGCCCTAGACAACGCCCTTCGTAAATTAGCTACTTTTTAATACTTGCGATGAGGGCGTTGGCTTTGGTGGCGATGACGTTGTTGATGTCGGCCTGCAGCTCCTCGTAGACCGCTATGGCTCGCTCGCCGGCGGGGGTGAGCGTGGATCCGCGGGCTCCGTCGCGCTCGATGAGCTTGCAGCCCAGCTGACCTTCGGCCTCGTTCACAATGCGCCAGGCCTTGGAATACGCCATGCCCATGCTCTTGGCGGCGCGGTTGAGCGAGTGCTCGCGGGCAATACCCTGCAGCAGCAAGACGCAGCCGTGGCCGAACACGCCCGGCAAATCCTTGTCGCACGCTTGAATGACCAACTTTGCCGTCGTCTTGTACTCCATACGCTCCACGTCTCCCCGCTAAAGTGTTTGCTGGGTAAACGCAAAGCCTGCGTCAAACCCTCGTGTGCTCTTCTTAAATCATGCATTGTAGCAGTCAAAGTGCGTTAAGATACTTCCCCAGTATTGGGCGCCCAAGGTTGGGCTGGGTCCTACGAGGCCTGCAGCCGACCGGTCGCATGGAAAAAGGAGAAACATGGCTACGTTCTTTCCCGGTGAGTCCCACACGTTTTCGGAGTATCTGCTGGTCCCTGGTTACTCGTCCTCGCAGTGCATCCCCAACAACGTCTCTCTCAAGACTCCGCTGACCCGCTTTAAGCGCGGTGAGAAGCCGGCAATCACCCTGAACATCCCCATGGTTTCCGCCATCATGCAGTCCGTCTCGGGCGTCGACATGGGTGTCGCGCTCGCTACCGAGGGTGGCCTGTCCTTCATTTACGGTTCCCAGAGCGCCGAGTCCGAGGCCGCTATGGTCAAGGCCGTCAAGGATCACAAGGCCGGCTTCGTTCAGTCCGATTCTACGCTGACCCCCGACATGACCATGGAGCAGGTCATCGAGCTCAAGGAGAAGACCGGTCACTCCACCATGCCGGTTACCGACGATGGCACTCCCAAGGGTAAGCTCCTGGGCATCGTCACCAGCCGTGACTATCGCCCCAGCCGCGATGACCACCAGACGAAGGTCTCCGAGTTCATGACCCCGCGTGAGCAGCTCATCGTGGGCGACAAGAACATCAGCCTCAAGGTTGCCAACGACGTCATCTGGGACAACAAGCTCAACGCCCTGCCCATCGTCGACGACAACGATCACCTGATGGGCATCGTTTTCCGTAAGGACTACGACAGCCACAAGACCAACCCCAACGAGCTACTCGACGGCGATAAGCGCTACATGGTCGGCGCCGGCATCAACACCCGCGACTATGCCGAGCGCGTGCCGCTGCTCATCGAGGCCGGTGCCGACGTCCTGTGCATCGACTCTTCCGAGGGCTTCAGCGAGTGGCAGAAGCGCACCATCGAGTGGATCCGCGCCAACTACGGCGAGGATGTCAAGGTCGGTGCTGGTAACGTCGTCGACGCCGAGGGCTTCCGCTTCCTGGCCGACTGCGGTGCCGATTTCATCAAGGTCGGTATCGGCGGCGGTTCCATCTGCATTACCCGCGAGACCAAGGGCATCGGCCGTGGCCAGGCCACCGCGCTGATCGACGTCTGCCGCGCTCGCGACGAGTACTACGAGGAGACCGGCGTCTACGTGCCCGTGTGCTCCGACGGTGGCATCGTCTACGACTACCACATGACGCTCGCTCTTGCTATGGGTGCCGACTTTATGATGCTGGGCCGTTACTTCGCCCGCTTTGACGAGAGCCCGACCGAGCGCGTCAACGTCAACGGCCAGTACATGAAGGAGTACTGGGGCGAGGGTTCCGCGCGTGCCCGCAACTGGCAGCGCTACGACCTGGGCGGCGCCGCGAAGCTCAGCTTCGTCGAGGGCGTCGACTCCTACGTGCCTTACGCCGGCTCCCTCAAGGACGGCGTGGGCGGCACGCTTTACAAGGTCAAGTCCACGATGTGCAACTGCGGTGCCCTCTCGATTCCCGAGCTCCAGGAAAAGGCACGCCTGACCCTGGTGAGCTCCACCTCAATCGTCGAAGGCGGCGCCCACGACGTTGTGGTCAAGGATTCGCAGCAAAGCGTTAGCTACCGCTAAGCGGCTTTCCCAAGCACCGCACCTTGCCGTTCAAACCGTCGCTCGCGTACCAAGGTACGCGTCGCTCCTCTTTCACGGCAATCTGCGGCACTTGGAAAACCCGACCATGCTTGGGCGGGTAACAAATAGCGGTTGATTCACAACCACGTTATTTAGATAAAGCGAGATGCCTGCAAGTCGCAGGCATCTCGCTTGTCGTATTTGCTATCATCAGTCAAGTTAACCTTAGGGTCGGTCGGCTTGGCTTTGTTCGCTACAAGTTCCGCACGCAAAGAAGAGCACTTAATGTGCTCTTCGTCTTGCGCAGGACTGTCCGCAGTAGCGAATAAAGCCAAGCCGACCGACCCCAGCTAAGATTAAAGGAGCTGATATGTGCGATTGCACAGATCATAAGGACGAGATCCCTGTCTACGACGCGCAGGCCATTGAGTCCAGGTGGATGAAGGCCTGGGAGGACTCCAACCTCTTTGCCGTCGACACCGACGCTAGCAAGCCCAAGAAGTACGTGCTCGAGATGTTCCCGTATCCGTCGGGCGACCTGCACATGGGCCATGCGCGCAACTATACCATCGGCGATGCCATGGCCCGTCAGGCCCGCATGCGCGGCTACGACGTGCTGCATCCCATCGGCTTCGATGCCTTTGGCCTTCCCGCCGAGAACGCCGCCATCAAGCACAACACACAGGCTGCCGCCTGGACGTATAAGAACATGGACCAGGCGCTCGCCACGATGAAGCGCATGGGTTTCTCCTACGATCTGGATCGCATGGTCAAGACCTGCAGCCCCGACTACTACCGCTGGGGTCAGTGGATCTTTGAGAAGCTGTGGGAAAAGGGCCTGGTCTACCGCAAGAAGAACCCGGTCAACTGGTGCCCCACCTGCAAGACCGTTCTGGCCAACGAGCAGGTCACCGAGGGTAAGTGCTGGCGCTGCGGTACCGAGCCCGAGAAGCGCGACCTGGAGCAGTGGTACTTCAAGATTACCGAGTACTCCCAGGAGCTGCTCGACGATCTGGAGAAGCTCCCCGGCTGGCCCGAGCGTGTCAAGCAGATGCAGGCCAACTGGATCGGTCGCTCCGAGGGCGCCGAGGTCGACTTTACTCTGTGCGACAAGGATGGCGAGCCCATTGAGGGCGACGAGGGCAAGATCACCGTCTTCACCACGCGTGCCGATACGCTCTTTGGTGTCTCCTTCTTTGTCCTGGCTCCCGAGTACGCGCGCCTGCACGAGCTCGTCGAGGGCACGGAGTACGAGGAGGCCGTGACCAAGATCGTCGAGGACTCTAAGCATATCTCTGCCGTCGAGCGTGCCCAGGGTACCCTCGAGAAGCACGGCGCCTTTACCGGCCGCTACGTGGTGAACCCCGTCAACGGCGAGAAGGTCCCCGTGTGGGTCGCCGACTACGTCGTGGCCGACTACGGCACGGGCGCCGTCATGGCCGTTCCCTGCGGCGACCAGCGCGACTTTGAGTTCGCCCGCAAATACGACCTGCCCATCGTGCCGATCATCCTGGACGATGACGATCGCGCTGCCGTCGAGGCCAGCGGCGAGACCATCGATACCTTCCATGCCGAGACCGTCGACTGGGATTGCGCCCACGCTGCCGAGGGCACGCTCGTGCAGTCCGGCAAGTACACCGGCATGCGCGGCGGCAAGCACTCCGAGGGCGAGGCTGCCATCGTGGCCGACCTCGAGGCCATGGGTTGCGGTCGTCGTAAGGTCGAGTTCCGTCTGCGCGACTGGCTCATCAGCCGCCAGCGCTACTGGGGCAACCCCATCCCGGCCATCCACTGCGAGCACTGCGGCATCGTGCCCGTGCCCGAGGACCAGCTGCCGGTGACGCTGCCCGAGAACCTGGACCTGGGTGCCGGCGAGACCCTCGCCGAGTGCAAGGAGTTCTACGAGACGACCTGCCCGGTTTGCGGTCGCCCGGCCAAGCGCGAGACCGATACCATGGACACCTTCACCTGCTCCAGCTGGTATTACCTGCGCTATACCGACCCGCACAACACCAAGCTGCCCTTCTCTCGCGAGGCGGCCGACCGTTGGATGCCCGTCGATAACTACATCGGCGGCATCGAGCACGCCATTTTGCACCTGCTCTACAGCCGCTTCTTTACCAAGGCGCTGCGCGACCTGGGCCTGCTGAGTGTTGACGAGCCCTTCACCAACCTGCTGTGCCAGGGCATGGTCAAGGACGAGAACGGCGACACCATGTCCAAGTCCAAGGGCAACGTCGTTCCCCCGAGCTCGGTCATCGAGCCTTACGGCGCCGACACCATGCGTCTGGCGATCCTGTTTATCGCCCCGCCCGAGAAGGACTTCGACTGGGATCCCAAGGCCGTCGAGGGCGCTAACCGCTTCATTAAGCGCGCCTGGCGTATCGTGTGGCAGCTCGTCCAGTCCGGCGACGCCAACGTGGCCTTTGACAAGTCCGCGCTCGACGAGGTCGCGATGAAGCTCTATCGCGAGCGTCACCGCACCATCGCCAAGTGCACCGAGGACTTCGACCGCGGCCAGTTCAACACCGCCATCTCGGCCGTCATGGAGCTCGTCAACGCGGCGAGCGCCTATCTCAACGCCACCGAGGGTGCTGACCGCGACAAGGCTCTGTGCTACGGCGTGGCCAAGGACATCGTGAGCGTCCTTGCCCCCATCTGCCCGTTCTGGGCCGACGAGCTGTGGCACGAGGCCCTCGGCTGTGAGGGCAATGCCTACACCGCCGCCTGGCCCGAGTTCGACCTGGCCGAGTCCATCGAGGACACGGTGCAGATCGTCGTACAGGTTCTCGGCAAGGTCCGTGGCCGCATCGACGTCGCCCGCGACGCCTCCAACGAGGAGATACAGGCTGCCGCCGAGGAGGCTGTCGCCAAGTGGCTCGAGGGTAAGACGGTCGTCAAGGCCATCTGCGTGCCCGGCAAGCTGGTCAACCTGGTGGTCAAGTAAGCACTGCGCGCTTAGCTGACGCATTAAAGACGAGGGGCGATCCGGTTGGGTCGTCCCTCGTTTTGCATGTACCTGCCTAGGTGTCTTCGGTCAATTGTCCTATTCTTGTGGAGAAGCTGTGCACACGCTGACCTGCAGATTCGTACTATGCTTGCACGTTTCCGCAGCTATTGGTATAGTTTGTTTGCAAATGAAGTTGTAATTGAAAGAAGTGGGGTTTCGGCCCCGCTTCTTTTTTGTATGGATGGAGGTGCCGCAATGGTCAAGACCAAGACCGAGCAGGCGATCATCGACGCGCTCGAGGCCGTCGCTCCCCAGCACGATGTCGACATCGTCGACGTCGAGCTCGTGGGTGCCACCAAGGCCCCCTGCGTGCGCGTGCGTATCGAGGGTGCCGAGGGTCAGAGCCTGTCGCTCAACGACGTCACGGCCAACACCAAGTGGGTCGGCGATGTGATTGAGGAGCTCGACCCCATCTCTTCGAGCTATACGCTTGAGGTGTCGAGCCCGGGTATGGCGCGCCCGCTGCGCCGCCCGCGTGACTTTGCCCGCTTTGTGGGCGAGAGCTGCGAGCTCACCTCCACCGCCACCGAGGGCCGTCGCAAGTACGCCGGCAAGATTGCCTCCGCCACCGAGACGAGCGTGACCCTCGAGCTCGAGGACGGCGAGTCCGTTACCCTCGATTTCTCTGATGTTAAAAAGTGCAAGTTGAAGCCCACCTACGACTTCAAGCCCGCGAAGGAAGGAAAGTAAGATGGCAGCATCCGACATGATGTCCGCCCTGATGGAGCTTTGCCAGGAGAAGCACATCGACCAGCTCTACCTGATCGACCGCCTGGAGCAGTCGCTCGCCAAGAGCTATGCCGAGATCCTGCATCTTGAGTGGGGCGCCAAGGTGACCATCGACCGCACCACCGGCAAGATCTACGTCTACCGCTTGGAGCCGATCGACGATTCCATGGACGAGGAGGGCAACTTCACCGAGTTCGAGGAGATCGACGTCACCCCCAAGAACACGAGCCGCATCGCCGCCCAGCACGCCAAGGCCGAGATTAACGCCATTGTGCGCAACTCCGCCCGCGAGCAGATCTACGAGGAGTTCTCCGGCCGCATCGGTGACCTCATCAGCGGTACCGTGCTGCAGTCCACGCCCGACTTCACGATCGTCAAGATCCGCGAGGGCGTCGAGGCCGAGCTTCCGCACTTCGATCAGCGCCGTTACGAGAATGAGCGCAACGAGCGTCCGATGGGCGAGCGCTACCTGCACAACCAGCACATCAAGGCCGTGATCATCGACGTTCGCGACCCTAACTCCAACCTGCAGCCGGTTCGCGGCGAGCACAGCCGTCCGCCGATTGTCATCTCCCGTACCCACCCCGAGCTCATGCGTCGTCTGTTTGAGCAGGAGGTGCCCGAGATCTATGAGGGCACCGTCCAGATCAAGTCGATCGCCCGCGAGCCCGGCCAGCGCTCCAAGGTCGCCGTCCACTCGCTCGACGACCGTCTGGATCCCGTGGGCGCCTGCGTCGGCCCCAAGGGCAGCCGTGTTCGCGCTGTCGTGGGCGAGCTCCGTGGCGAGCGCGTCGACGTCATCCTGTGGGATGCCGATCCTGCCGTCTACGTCGCCAACGCCCTGTCGCCCGCTAAGGTCACCCGCGTCCTCATCGACGAGGAGAAGGCCTACGCCGGCGTCATCGTGCCCGACGACCAGCTGTCCCTCGCCATCGGCAAGGAGGGCCAGAACGCCCGCCTCGCCGCGCGCCTGACCGGCTGGCACATCGACATCAAGTCCGAGACGCTTGCCGCCGACATCCTCAAGAACGTCCCGGTTCACGAGGAGCCCGCCACCGACCTGATCGGTGACGAGGAGGACGAGGACGTCCGCCGCTGCGAGTACGTGTCCGAGGACGGCATCCAGTGCCGCAACCAGGCTCGTCCCGGCTCCCGTTTCTGCGGTGTCCACGATACCGACGCCTTCGATGATGCGGAGGACCTGATCTAGCGCGCGGTCGCGTCGGGCGGGTCCCGGCGCATCTCCCACGCTCGTTCAGTCTCTAGGCACCCAAGGTGCCAGAAAGGGTAGGTGAAGTCATATGGCAAAAGTCCGTGTGTCCACCCTGGCCAAAGAGTTCGGCATGACCTCCAAGGAACTGATGGGTCATCTCGCCGATATGAAGATTCCCGCTAAGTCCGCTTCCTCCACCTTGGAGGACGCCTATGTCGCTATGGTCCGCAAGCAGCTCGCCTCGGTGATCGAGGCCCGCGCTCAGGAAGTCGAGGCCGCCAAGCAGGCCGAGGAGCAGGCAGCTGCCGCGGAGGAGGCCGCACGCGCCGCCGAGGCCGAGCGCGAGCGCATCGCCGCCGAGAAGGCCCGCGAGGAGGAACGTCGCCAGTTTGCCGCAGCCCAGGCTGCCGAGGAGGCTGCCCGCGCCGAGGCCGAGGCCAAGAAGAAGGCCGAGCAGGAGCGCCTTGCCCGCGAGAAGGAGGAGGCTGCCCGCGAGGCCCAGCGCCGCGCCGTTCCCGCTTCCGACTCCGGTTCGCGCTTCCGTTCGCTGCTCGACCAGATCGCCGCACAGGAGACCGTGCTCAAGGAGAAGAAGGACGCCGAGGACAAGGCCAAGGCCGAGCGCGCCGCCGAGCGCGGTAACCGTCGTGGCGGCAACAACGACCGCCGCGGTGGCCGTCGTAACGATCGCAACGCTTCCGACAACAACTCCGAGCGCAACGCCTCCGAGAGCCGTCCGCACAGCCATCGCACCAACGCCAGCAACAACGTCGCTGCCGGCATGGACTTCCCCAACCCCGACAAGCAGGGCAAGGGCAAGAAGCGCAAGGGCGGTCACAACAACGAAGAGGACCACTACAGCCGCATGGCTCGCGAGGCCGAGGAGTACAGCCGCGAGAAGGTGCTCGAGGAGGCTCGTGCCGCCGTCGAGGAAGCCTCTCGCGAGTCCACCGGTCGCCGCAAGAAGCGCAAGGAGAAGCGCGAGCGCGAGGCTGCCAAGGCTCAGGAGGAGCGCAAGATAGAGGAGGCGCTGGCCCAGGGCGTGAACCCCGAGGACCTCGACGCCATCAAGGTCTCCCAGGGCGTTACCGTCCAGGAGCTTGCCGAGGCGCTCGACGTTCCGGCCAACGACATCATCAAGCGCCTGTTCCTGCTGGGTACGCCGCTCACCATGACGCAGTCCATGTCCGACGACCTCGTCGAGCTCGTTGCCGACGACCTGGGCCGTCAGATCAAGATCATCACCCCCGAGGAGGAGAACACCTTCTCGTTCTACGACGATCCCGCCGACCTTAAGCCGCGCGCCCCGGTCGTCACCGTCATGGGCCACGTCGACCATGGCAAGACGTCGCTGCTCGACGCCATCCGTCACACCGGCGTTGCTGCCGGCGAGGCGGGCGGCATTACGCAGGCCATCGGCGCTTCGCAGGTCATGATCAACGACCGCAAGATCACCTTCATCGATACCCCGGGTCACGCTACCTTTACGGCCATGCGTGCCCGTGGCGCCAAGGTGACCGACATCGTCATCCTGATCGTCGCCGCCGACGACGGCGTCATGCCCCAGACCGTCGAGTCGATCAACCACGCCAAGGCCGCCGGCGTACCCATCGTCGTCGCCGTCAACAAGATCGATAAGCCGGGCGCCAACCCCGACCGTGTGCGTCAGGAGCTTACCGAGTACGGCGTCATCCCCGAGGAGTGGGGCGGACAGAACATGTTCGTCAACATCTCGGCCAAGCAGAAGATCGGTATCGACGATCTTCTGGAGACCGTGCTGCTCCAGGCCGACGTGCTCGAGCTCAAGGCTAACCCGGACACCTTTGCCTCCGGCAACGTCCTCGAGGCCAAGCTCGACAAGGGCCGCGGTTCGGTCGCTACCGTGCTCGTGACCCGCGGTACCCTGCACGTGGGCGATACGCTGGTCGCTGGCCTTACCTACGGCCGCGTCCGCGCCATGCTCGACCCCAAGGGTCGCGCCGTCACCGAGGCCGGTCCCTCCGACGCCGTCGAGATTTTGGGTCTGCAGTCCGTGCCCAACGCCGGTGACGAGTTCCGCGTGTTCGAGGACGAGCGCGAGGCTCGCGCCTTGGCCGACGAGCGTTCGCTCAAGGCCCGTATCGAGGAGCAGAGCCGCGTCAAGCACGTCACGCTCGAGAACCTCTTCGAGACCATCGCCGACGCCGAGGTCAAGGAGCTCAACCTGATCATCAAGGCCGACGTCCAGGGTTCCATCGAGGCCCTTCAGGACTCGCTCGACAAGATGGATCAGTCCGAGGTTCGCATCAACACGATCCACTCCGCCGTTGGCGCCATCAACGAGACCGACGTCGTCCTGGCCGACGCCTCCAACGCCATCATCATCGGCTTTGGCGTCCGTCCCGACGGTAAGGCCCGCTCCGCTGCCGAGCGCGAGGGCGTCGAGATCCGTTGTTACGACGTCATCTATAAGTGCCTCGAGGAGCTCGACGCCGCCCGTATCGGCATGCTCAAGCCCACCGAGGTCGAGGTCGCCACGGGTACCGCGACTGTCCTGGACACTTTCAAGGTGCCCAAAGTCGGTATCGCCGCCGGTGTCCGCGTCGAAGAGGGCGAGATCGCCGCGACCGATTCCGTGCGCCTGGTGCGCGACGGTATCGTGGTCTTCAACGGCAAGATCGCCTCGATGCGCCACTACAAGGACGAGGCCAAGAGCCTCAAGAGCGGTTCCGAGGGCGGCATTGGCCTGGAGAACTTCCAGGACATCAAGCCCGGCGACCAGATCGAGGGTTACCGCATCGACCAGGTTGCCCGTACCGAGTAGGGGGTAGCGCTATGAAGCAAACGCAGGCAACCCGCCGTCTGGGCGAGCAGCTTCGCGAGAAGCTTGGTTATATCCTGCTCTTTGAGGTTTCCGATCCGCGTCTCGACCTAGTTACTTTGACCGCGGTCGAGGTCGCGGTGGACCGTTCGTTCGCGCGTGTGTACGTGTCGTGCGATGCGAGCCGCTACGACGAGGTCATGGAGGCGCTCGCAAGTGCCAAGGGCCGTATTCGCAGCCTGTTGGCTCGCTCGCTCGATTGGCGTGTCACGCCCGAGCTCGATTTTCGCATCGATCGCTCGACCGATGAGGCCGAGCGCATCACGCGTGCGCTGGAAAACGTTCCCGCCACGCTTGCGATCGAAAAGGACGAGGACGGCTATCCGATAGCGGATGCCGCCCAGGAGGCAGCTTTAGATGACTAATTCCGCCGACCTCGCCTCGTGCGAGTCTGCAGATATTCAGCGACGCATCCTCGAGCTCATCGAGGGTGCGTCCTCCATTGCGATTTCGGGACATACTTCTCCCGATGGCGATGCCTTGGGCTCCGTATTGGGTCTGGGCCTTTCGCTCATGAAGTTTTTCCCCAACAAGGACATTGCGCTGCTGCTGGCAGACGATGACCCGGTTCCTCGCATCTACCGCTTTATGGAAGGCTCCGATCGCCTGGTGCCGGCATCTGCGTACACCGGCAATCCCGACCTGTTCATCTCGGTGGACGTGCCGGTCGTCGAGCGCCTCAGCAATTCCGCCGAGGTGCTTCGTCGCTCCAAGCATGTGGTGTGCTTCGATCATCATCCGGCGCGCGAGGAGTTTGCCGAGCTGAGCCTGAGGCGCGTCGATGCCGCGGCCTGCGCCATGATCATCGACCGTTTCTTGGACAATTGCGGCATTGTCGCACGTGATGGCGTTGCGACCTGTCTGCTGTGTGGCTTGGTTACCGATACCGGCCGTTTTCAGTACCAAAACGCCGATGCCGCCGCGTTCCATGCGGCCTCGCGCCTGGTGGCGCACGGTGCCGATCCGGCGCGCGTTGCGCTCGAGGTCTACCAGAGCATGCGCGTTGAGTTTTTGCACCTCAAGTCCATTGTCATGGGTCGCATTAAGACGGTCGCGCATGGGCGCGTGGCGTATAGCTATGCCTACCAGAGCGACCTTGAGGCCTGCGGTGTCACCTCGGACGAGTGCGACGGCCTGGTCGATGTGGTGCGTTCGGTGATGGGCGTCGAGGTTTGCATGTTCTTAAAGGGCATTGAGGGCGATACCAAGGTGCGTGGCAACCTGCGCTCCAAGGGCGACCTCGATGTGTCCGAGATTGCTGCCAACTTTGGCGGTGGCGGGCATCATGCCGCCGCCGGCTTTTCCAACAACGGAACAATTCTCGAGACGCTCACCGTGGCACTTCCCATGCTGGCCGAACTGGTAGGGGAGGATCCCGCTTCGGTGACCGTCGAGCTTTAACTTTTTGGATGGTACATGGCTCGTCGTACGCCTTCTCAACTGAATATGCTGCTCGCCGTCGATAAGCCGGTGGGCTGCACGTCCCACGACGTGGTTTCGCAATGCCGACGCTCCCTCCATGAGCGGCGCGTCGGCCATGCCGGCACGCTCGACCCCATGGCATCGGGTGTCATGGTGGTGGGTGTTGGCCAGGCCACCCGTCTGCTGGGCATGCTAACCCTTGATACCAAAAGCTATGTCGCCGACATCTCGTTTGGCGCCGAGACCAATACCGATGATGCGGAGGGCGAGGCGGTTCGCACGGTGACTGTTGCCAACAAGCTCCGCGATCCTGCCTATGCTCGTGAGCGCTTGGCCGCCATGCTGGGTCCGCAGATGCAGGTGCCGCCGGCGTTTTCGGCTATCTCGGTCAATGGCGTTCGCGCCTACAAGTCTGCTCGCGAGGGCAATGCGGTGGACCTACCTCCGCGCCCCGTCGAGGTCTATGCCGCCGACCTGATCGCCGTGGGCGGCGAAGGTGATACGTGTGTGTGGACCGTGGCGTTCTCGGTGAGCAAGGGCACCTATATCCGTGCGCTCGCTCGCGACTTGGGCCGCGCCTGCGAGAGCGCCGCGCACATTTCCGCGCTGCGCCGCACGGCCTCCGGTGTTGTTTCCATTGGCGCCTGTCATGCGGTCGAGGAGCTTTCTCCCGAGTCCGCGGCTGGCTTTGCTCTGGATCCCATTGCGGCCCTGGGCGCCACGCGTGTTGACTTGCCGGACAATCTTGCCGACGACCTGCTCTGCGGCCGACGCATTCCCGTTGAGCGTACGCTTGTCGATTTCGATTCCGCGAAGGCGCCTTTTGCGTTGGTGCTCGATGGGGGACTCAAGGCGCTTGCCCGCATTGAGAGTGGCCGCTTTGTCATGGAGCACGTGTTTCCGCAGGCAATCGGCGGTGTTCGATGATGTTGTCCGCTCGTGAGCTCGCGCGTATCTTTTTCGAGGGCGAGTCGGACGAGGCCCGCATCGTCACTGCCGATGCGTTTGATGAGTGCGAGCACTTGGGTGCTGCATCGATTGCCATCGGCGTGTTCGATGGTGTGCACCGTGGACACCAGGAACTCATCGAAGCGCTTGTCCGTGATGCCCGTGCCCATGGCTGCAAGGCAGTCGTAGTTACCTTCGATCCCGACCCGGACGTTGTGGTGAGCTCTTCGCCCGCTCAAAAATTGATGACGACGGCCGACCGTCTGCATGCCTTGGCTCAGACCGGGGTCGATGTGGTGGTGGCCGTTCCCTTTACGCCAGAGGTTGCGGTACTCGACCATGTTGATTTTCTCTCGCTGGTGTCGCGTCTGGTTGACATTCGCTCGATTCGCGTTGGTAGCGACTTTAGGCTGGGTCGCGGTGGTGCATCTGGTGTTGCCGAGATGCGCGCCTGGGGTGCCGAACACGGCGTTGACGTGTATGGTCACGACTTGCTTTGCGAGGGCGGTGAGGCCATTTGCGCCACCCGTATCCGTCATGAGCTCGGACAGGGCCATGTGGAGCTGGCTGCTGAGTTACTCGGCCGTCCGTATATGGTGCGTGGCGGTGTTATTCGCGGCCGTCACAAGGGTTCTGGCATGGGCTTTCCCACGGCAAACCTGCAGGTTCCCGACGGTATTCAGGTGCCTGCCGATGGCGTGTATGAGGGTCTGGTGCTGGTCGATGACACCGCGTGGCCCGCTGCCGTGAACGTCGGACTGCCGCCGACGTATGCCGACGATGCCGCTTCGGCGCATCTCGAGGCTAATTTAATTGGTTATACGGGCGACCTGTACGGCGCTTCCGTTTCGCTGGCGTTTACGCGCTGGCTGCGTCCGTCGCGCGTGTTCGATTCGCTGGATGAGTTGATCGCGACCGTCGAGGGTAATATCGAAGATATTCGTCACAACTTGGGCGAGCAGGGGGTGAGCATCCGTGATTAGCGATGAAGAAAAAGACCAGGTACGCGCTGCGTCCGACCTAGTCGCCATCGTGCAGGAAACGGTTGAACTCAAGCCCCGCGGCCATGAATTTTGGGGTTGCTGCCCCTTCCATGGCGAAAAGACCCCGTCGTTTCATATTATCCCCGCCACGCAGGTCTGGCACTGCTTTGGCTGCGGCGAAGGCGGCGATGTCTTCACCTACATCATGAAGCGCGAGAACCTGAGCTTTCCCGAGTCGATTCGCTACCTGGCCGACCGTGCCGGTATTGAGCTGCACGATACCGGCGCCTATCGCGAGCGCGGCACCAAGCGCGCCCGCATCTATGACCTGTGTGCCGAAACCGCCCAGTTCTATCACACCATGCTTATGCGCGGTAAGGACAGCCGTCCGCGCGAGTACTTTGCCAGCCGCGGTATGGGCGGCGACGTCTGCCGCCGCTACTGCCTGGGCTTTGCACCGGGCCGTAACGCGCTGGTGTCGCACCTGTCCCAGGCGGGTTTTACCCCGCAGGAGATGATCGACGCCAACGTTGCCGTGAGCCGCGGGCGCGGGCAGCTTGCCGACCGCTTCTACGACCGCGTAATGTTCCCCATCTTTGACGAGCAGGGTCACAACATTGCCTTTGGCGGTCGCATCATGGGTGACGGCCAACCCAAGTATCTCAACACCGCCGAGACGAGTGTGTTCCATAAAAAGCGAAACCTCTACGGTTTTAATTGGGCCAAGGAGTTTATCGTCGCGCAGGATACCGCCATCGTGGTGGAGGGTTATACCGATTGCATCGCCTGCTGGGAGGCGGGGATTAAAAACGTTGTCGCCACGCTGGGCACCGCCCTCACGGAGCATCACGTCAAGACGCTCACCCGCTTTGCCAAGCGCATCGTGTACATGTTCGATGGTGACGCCGCCGGCCAAAAGGCCGCTCGCCGTGCGATTCAGTTTATCGAGCAGGATTCTATGGATCTGCGTTGCGTGGTGCTGCCCGACGGTAACGATCCCATGGAGTTCATCACGGCGCATGGCGGCGAGGCACTGCAGACGCGCATCGACGCTGCCGAGCCGCTTATGGACTTTGTTTACCGTTCGCTGCAGGAGTCGAGCGACATCACCACGCCGGGCGGTCGCGCCAAGGCGCTGGAGGATGCGCTGACGCTTATCTATCCGTTGCGCAACAGCTATATGATCGACACGTACTTTATCCAGATTGCCGACCTGTTGGGTTTGGATCTGGAGACCGTGCGTGCGAGCTCGGGCCGTGTGTTTCGCGATGTCGCCAAGCGCGAGGATGCGGAACGACGTCGTGAGCAGAACTATGAGCGCCAGCGGGCACAGGCTGAGCGGTCCGGTAGCGCGGGCGGTCGGACGTCGGGTTCTTGCGATGCCGGTCGCGGTGCTTGGGCATCGGGCGCTACGCCGCCGGTGTCCGCGCCGGTCGAAGAAGAGCCCTACGACTACGTCCCGCTCGATGCCTACGGTGCCGCGCCCGTGGAGGTCGTCGACGATCTTCCGCCGATCGATGTGCCTGATGGTATGGGCGCTGCGCCCGCCGGTGCCCCGACAGACGCCTCGGCCCCTATGGTTCTTACCGATCTAGAGCGCAAGTCCTTGGCAGGGGAGCGCGAGCTGCTGACCATGCTCACGAGCTACCCCGACCTGTTCCGCACGTATGCCGACCGCATCTGCTCCATCGAGTGGGTTGACCCACGTCACGAGTCCATCGCATGGGCTGTTCTGGCAACGCCGCCGGGAACCGATCCTGCAGCCTGCATGGATGCGGCGCGCTCAGTGTGTCCCGATGCGGCAACGCTTGTGAGTGCCGGGCGCATCTCGGCGACGAGCAGGCACCCCACCGAGACGAACATCGTGTTTATGCTCGATACGCTCGAGCTCTACACCATCAAGCGTCGCATGCGCGCCGCACAGGCCAAGCTGCGCCAGGACCGTTCGCTCGATGATGAGGCCCGTCGTGCACTGACCGTGCAGGCCGCGCAGGACTCGCAGCGTCAACGCGAGCTGCAAAAGTCGATCGGCGGCGTGGCGGACCCGTTCCGTTTGATTGGTTTGGAGACCGCAGGAACCGAACAGGCCTAGATGTTGTGGTCAACCAGCGTATTCTCGCCTATATCCAGTCCTCTTTTTGGGTATAGACATCAATGTGTGTGCTAAAGTATTGAGTCCTGTGGACTATGAAGGGAGAATCTGTGCCAAAAAAGACTGAGAGCACGGGTACTGGGCTGGAATCCTACGTTGCAAAGCTTATGGGCAACGGCTCAAACAGGACTTCGGTAACCGAGGACGAGATTCAGGTCGCCCTGAAGGATATCGATGTTTCTGACGAGCAGCTCACTGCGGTGTATTCCGCGCTGCGCAACAGCGGCATCCAGATTATCTCCGCGAGCGGTAACGACGACGCCCCCATGGACGTCGACGAAGACGATAACGATACCGATACCGACGATTTCGATGGCGACGACGAGCACGATTCCGGCTCGCTCGACGATCATGAGCTCAAGATGGCCCGCCAGGCCGACGCCGAGATGGGTTCTTCCAAGAGCAAGAAGAAGCGCACCGTGCGCACGTCCCGTTCGCGTTCGCGCGTGCGCGGCATCGATGCCTCCACGGTGATGCTGACCGGCGACCCGGTCCGTATGTACCTCAAGGAGATCGGCAAGGTCGACCTGCTGACCGCCTCCGAAGAGGTCGATCTGGCCATGAAGATCGAGGCCGGTCTCGATGCCACCGAGAAGCTCGAGGCTGCCGATGCTGGTGAGCTCGAACTCACGCGTGCCGAGATGCGTCGTCTTACGCGCATTGAGAACGTGGGCCTCGAAGCCAAGCAGGCGCTCATCAGCGCAAACCTGCGTCTGGTCGTCTCCATCGCCAAGCGCTATGTCGGCCGCGGCATGCTGTTCCTGGACCTGATTCAGGAGGGCAACCTCGGTCTGATCCGCGCCGTCGAGAAGTTCGACTACCAGAAGGGCTTTAAGTTCTCCACGTACGCCACGTGGTGGATCCGTCAGGCCATCACGCGCGCTATCGCCGACCAGGCCCGTACCATCCGTATTCCCGTGCACATGGTCGAGACCATCAACAAGCTCGTCCGCGTGCAGCGTCAGCTTCTTCAGGACCTGGGTCGCGACCCGACTCCCGAGGAGATCGGTGCCGAGATGGACATGAGTGCCGACCGCGTCCGCGAGATCCAGAAGATCTCGCAGGAGCCCGTGTCGCTCGAGACCCCCATCGGCGAGGAAGAGGATTCCCAACTGGGCGACTTTATCGAGGACTCCCAGGCCATCGTTCCGCCCGATGCCGCCAGCTTCTCCATGCTGCAGGAGCAGCTCACCCAGGTGCTCGATTCGCTTGCCGATCGTGAGCGCAAGGTTATCGAGCTGCGCTTTGGCCTTGTCGACGGACATCCCCGTACGCTCGAGGAAGTCGGCCGCGAGTTTGGCGTCACGCGCGAGCGCATCCGCCAGATCGAGTCCAAGACCTTGGCGAAGCTCCGCCACCCGAGCCGCAGCAGCAAGCTCAAGGACTATATCGAGAGCTAGTCAAGCAAGAGGCGCCCTCAAGCACATCCGCTTGGGGGCGATTTCATGTAGACATTGGGGACGTTCTTGAATGACTGGTCGTTTAAGAACGTCCCCAATGACTGGGTCGGAAAATTTCTTAAAAAAGTTCTTGCCCTGAGCTGATTCGTCCGTATAATAAACTTCGTTGCTTGAGAGCACGCACCTATTCCTCGGTAGCTCAATGGTAGAGCACGCGGCTGTTAACCGCGCTGTTGTAGGTTCGAGTCCTACCCGGGGAGCCAGGTTGTAAAACCCGTCGCTTATGCGGCGGGTTTTTTCATGCCGCGATCGCCGTTCGCGAACGTTACCATATCAACATTTCGTGTCGAGGATGTAATCCCGAGGCCCGCCACCTCAACATGGCGCGGTCGTTGTAGAATATTCCAATGATTGCTCCCACGAGATGGTGCCGCGAGCACCAGATAAGGAGATTCTTGTGTCTGAGACCATTAACGGCAGCCTGAGCGTCTCGAACGACGTTATTGCCGATATTGCCGGTTATGCCGCGATGACGTGCTATGGCGTCGTCGGTATGGCCGAACAGCTCCAGGGCGCCGAGAGCGTGCGCCTGCTTGCCGGTCAGCGCCTCCGCAAGGGCGTGCTTGTCTCCGCCGACGAGAACGGCCTTACGGTCGATCTTCACGTCGTGCTCGAGAACGGCGTCAACATGAAGTCCGTTTGCCACAATCTTTCGAGCTCCGTTGCCTTTACCCTGCAGGAGATCGCCCAGATCGATCCCGCCAGCCTTAAGATCGGCATCCATATCGACGCGCTCAAGAGCCGTCTGAACTAGCATCCGAAAACGGAGATTCAAATACCCATGATTGCAAAGACCATTCGCACCTGTTTTCCGATCGCTGCGGCTGCCGTTTCCGACAAGGCCGAGGAGATCAACAAGCTCAACGTCTTCCCCGTACCCGACGGCGACACCGGTACCAACATGTCGCTCACGCTTGCCTCGGTGACCAAGGAGCTCTCCGCCCTTCCTGCCGACGCCGACATGGAAGCCATCGCCGGCGCCATCACCCACGGCTCCCTGATGGGTGCCCGCGGTAACTCTGGCGTTATCACGTCGCAGATTCTGCGCGGCGTGGCCGAGGGCCTTGTCTCTGCCGACGAGCCTATTACGTCCGCCAACATTGCCTTCGCCTTCCGTCGTGCCGTCAAGGTTGCCTTCCAGGCTGTCCGCAAGCCCATCGAGGGCACGATCCTCACGGTCCTGCGCGATGTCTCGACCAAGGCCGATGAGTGCGAGAAGAAGAAGTTCTCGGCCGAGGATGCGCTCGATGCTATCGTCGTCGAGGCGTACCAGTCCGTCGCCCGCACGCCCGACTTGCTGCCCGTCCTCAAAGAGAACGGCGTGGTCGACTCAGGCGCCTTCGGCTTTGCCATCTTCCTGGAGAACTTTGTTGCCGCCGCGCTTGGTCGCAGCACCGTTGTCGAGGATTTCTCCGCTACGTTTGACTCCGCCGGCTCTGCCCGCGATGCCGCTCTTGGCCGTGTTGAGATCGAGGCTAACGACGACTGGGAGGGCTCGGAGTTCCGCTACTGCAACGAGTTCCTCTTTAAGGCTGACGCCCCGTTTGACGAGGACGAGTGCCTTAAGTTCCTAGGCTCCATGGGCGACTGTGAGCTGCTCGTGGGCGCCTATCCCGACTACAAGATCCATGTGCACTCCAACACCCCCAACCTGGTGCTCGAGCACATGCTGCAGCTCGGTCAGATCTATGAGGTCTTTATCCACAACATGGAGATGGAGGCCCACGACCGTACCGCCAAGATCCACGAGGATCAGGAAAAGGCCGCCGAGCCCGCCAAGGCGCTGGGCTTTGTCGCCGTTGCCGCCGGTTCCGGCGAGGCCGACATCCTCAAGTCCCTTGGCGTCGACGTGGTCGTCTCCGGTGGCCAGACTATGAATCCCTCGACCGCCGACCTGCTGGGCGCGGTGGACCAGGTCAACGCGACCTCGGTCATCATCCTGCCCAATAACGGCAACATCCGCATGGCTGCCGAGGCCGCAGCCTCTGCCTGTACCGACAAGAAGGTCGCCGTCGTTCCCACCAAGACCGTCCCGCAGGCGTTCTCCGCGCTGTTCGCCGTCCTGCCCGATTCCGAGCTCGAGGACGCCGTTGCCGCCATGGTCGACGCCATCAGCGAGGTTCGCGATGGCGAGGTCACTCGTGCCGTGCGCGATTCCAGCGCCTCTGACGGCTCTCCGATTCACTCCGGTGACGTTATGGGTATCATTGCCGGCTCCATCGACGTGGTCGGCTCCGATGTGAAGCAGGTCACGCTCGATTGCATCAACCGCATGCAGGAGGAAGAGGAGGGTGACGCGCTGACGATTCTGGCCGGCGAGGAGCTGTCCGATGAAGCCTTCCAGGAGATCGTCGACGCCATTGAGGAGGCTCAGCCCGACTTGGAGATCGATGCCCATCGTGGCGAGCAGCCGCTCTATCCTGTGATCTTCTCGATCGAGTAGGCATCTGCCCATGTCCGAGCTGTGCTCCGTGCCGCGCGTCTCGGAGCGCTTTGCCCAGAGCAATGCGCTTGACGAGGATATCGCGCGACTCAAATATGTTTCGGGTAAACGTGAGGAGGCCCTTCGCCGTCTGGGAATTCGGACGGTGGGGGACCTCCTTCTCCATATCCCTCATCGATACCTCGACTTTACCCGTTCGTGGTCCATTGAGATGGCGCCCATCGGTACCGTGTGCACCATCATCGCCACGGTCGACCGTATCGTCCAAAAGCAGCCGCGTCCGCGCATGCAGGTGACTGAGGTCTCACTTGTTGACGAGACGGGCGTGCTGCAGGTCGCCTTTTTCCGCCAGCCCTGGATTGCCCAGCAGCTTAAGCAGGGCGACCGCCTGGCCGTGATGGGCAAGGTCGAGTTTGCCTACGGCTTTAAGCAGATGGCCTCGCCCCACTTTGAAAAGCTCGAGGACGGGCGCGCCGCAGGCACCATTCTGCCGGTCCATTACGTGAGCGATGGCGTGAGCCAGGCGTGGATGCGCCGCATCGTAAGCGGCGCGCTCGAGGTCGTCGGCAATCCGTTCGATCCGATTCCCGCGCCGCTGCGCGCAAAGCGGAAGCTCATGAGCAATGCCCGCGCGTTGCGTTCGATCCACTTTCCCTCGAGCATGGCTGAGCGCGACATCGCACGCCGGCGTCTTGCCTACGAGGAGTGCCTCTACCTGCAGCTGGCGCTGCGTCTGCGCAACGACGGCGGCCTGGTCGATGTGGTGCCCTATGCCCACACTGCGGGCGAGCATCTGGGCGCGCTTAAACAGGCCCTTCCGTTTTCGCTGAGCGACGAGCAGGAGGCCGCATTCCAAGACATCCTGCATGACATGTGCGATGGCGGGCGCGTGATGAACCGTCTGCTGCTGGGCGATGTCGGTACCGGTAAGACCGCCGTTGCCGCCTGCGCGCTGGCTGTGGCTGCCGATAGCGGCACGCAGGCCTGCGTTATGGCGCCCACGGGCGTGCTGGCGCGCCAATATGCCGATAAGACCGGCTCTCTGCTCTCGCAGGCCGGCATGTCCTGGGCGCTTCTGACGGGTGCCACGCCGGCTGCAGAGCGCGAGCGCATCCATGCACAGCTGGAATCGGGCGAGCTTAACGTGCTTTTTGGCACCCACGCGGTGCTTTCGGATAACGTTGCGTTCAAGCATCTATCGCTTGTTGTCATCGACGAACAGCACCGCTTTGGCGTAGGCCAACGCAACGCACTACGCGCGAAGGGCCCCGGTGCCGATCTGCTCGTTATGACGGCAACGCCCATCCCGCGTACGCTGGCGCTTTCGGTCTACGGCGATCTGGACACGAGTATCATCCGCCATCGGCCAGTCCCTGGCGCTGGCGTGACGACACGCGTGCTCACCGAGTCGAGCCGTGACCTCGCCTATGGCGCCATCCGCGAGGCGCATGAAAAGGGTCAGCAGGCCTACGTGATTTGCCCGCTCGTGGAGCCGAGTGACTCGGCCGATGAGCTGGAAGACGTGCCCGGTATCGCCCGCGACGACGAGGGCCGCGTGACGGTCCCCGTGCCGCTGCACGATACGGCGACCGAGCTCGATCGCTTGCGTCTGGCGTTGCCGGGTCTTGCCATCGCGCGCCTCCACGGCCGCATGCCAGCGGGGGAGAAGGACCAGGTTATCGATGCCTTCAAGCGTGGCGAGATTGACGTGCTCGTCTCGACTACGGTGGTCGAGGTGGGCGTTGACGTGCCCAACGCCACCGTCATGGTCATCGAGAACGGCGAGCGCTTTGGTTTGGCTGCCCTGCACCAGCTGCGCGGCCGCGTGGGCCGTGGCGGCGTGTCGGGCACGTGCCTGGTCATGACGCACTCCAAGGGCAACGGCGGCGCATCAGCGGCGCAAGATCGTCTGCAATCGCTCGAAAAAACTTCGGATGGTTTTACGCTTGCCCAGATGGACCTGCGTCTGCGTCACGAGGGCGAAATCCTGGGGTACCGCCAGCATGGCGGTGTGACCCTGCGCTTCGTCGACCTGGATGCCGACGAGGAGCTGATCGGGTGGGCCCATTTGGACGCGGTCGAACTCTTGCGGTATGCTTGCAACCTTGACTCTGTGGCGACGCGTCCCTTGCGCGATGCGGTCGCCATGCGTTATCGACATATCTTTAAGGAGGTCAGCGGAGGATGAGAATCATCGGCGGCGAATGGCGCGGTCGTAAAATCGAGGAGCCCCGTGGTCGCGGTGTCACCCGCCCCACGACTGATCGCGTGCGCGAGGCGTGCGCATCTATGGTCATGTCGGCATTCGACTTCGATCTGGACGAGGTCCGTGTGCTGGACGCCTTTGGCGGCTCCGGCGCCTTAGGGTTAGAGATGCTCTCTCGTGGGGCCCGCTCGCTCACGACGTTTGAGATCGATCGCAACGCCGCGCGGCTCATTACCAAGAATATCGAGTCGCTCTGCCGTGACCGTTCACGTTGGCGTGTGGTCACGGGCGACATGCTGGCGAGTGCCTCGCGCGGTCGTGTGCCGGGCGGCCCCTTTGATCTGGTCCTGCTCGACCCGCCCTATGCTTATGGTGCCGAGCCGGTCGAGGAACTGCTGCAGAACCTGGCTCAGCAGGGTCTGTTTGCACCTGGCGCTTTTGCCCTGTTTGAGCATGCCGCCGCCGATGCGGGCGCGCATCCGGTAGGCTTTGAGACTGTACGTGAGAAGCGCTACGGCATTACCTCGGTCGACCTGCTTCGTTGGGTCGGCGATGATGACGGTGAGGGCGATAGTGCCGTCACCGATGCTGATAACAACGATGCCACGACGTTTCAGGAGGACGCCCATGAATGACACCATCAACCGCGTGATCGTCCCGGGCACCTTCGATCCCATCACGTTTGGCCATATCGATGTGATCCGCCGCGCCCGACGCATCTTTCCCAGCGTGATTGTCGCCGTGGCCGAATCGCAGGGTAAAAACGGTGTGGGCACCACGTTTATGCTCGATGAGCGCGTGGCGCTGGCCCGCGAGGCGCTCGGTGATATTGACGGCGTCGAGGTCCTGCCCTTTACCGGCCTCTTGGTCGACTTCGCTCGCGAGCAGGGGGCGGGGGCCGTGGTCAAGGGCCTGCGCGCTATGACCGACTTTGAGTACGAGCTGCAGCAGGCCGACCTCAATTATCGCTTGGATAGCGAGCTGGAGTCCATCTTTGTCATGAGTGCGCCGCAGTACGGCTATATCTCGAGCTCGGTCGTTCGCCAGATCGCCTCGCTCGGCAGCGATGTATCGACGTTTGTCCCGTCCAACGTGGTCGAAGCGCTCAGACATCGCTTTTCGTGACGTTTTTTATTGCCTGGTGGCATGTGGTAAACTAGCACGATGATATGTTACCTATGAAAGGAGACCGGATGCCGGGCGAGAATTTTCCTGGCGATAGGATCGTCAGCTTGGTCGATGAGCTCGAAGGGCTGATCGAGGAAGCCAAGCCGCCTTTCGGCAAGAACGCTCAGTTCAAGGTCATCGACGCCGACGTGTTCTTCAACATCCTCGACGAGATCCGCATGAGCTATCCCGAGGAGTGGCAGAAGTCCCGCCGTATCCTTAAGGAGCGCGAGGAGCTTATGGCTTCCGCCGCCGCTCAGGCCGATTCCATCATCGCCGACGCTCAGCAGCAGGCCCTCACCATTGCCGGTGAGCAGGAGATCGTCCGACTTGCGCAGCAGCAGGCCGACGACATCCGCGATCGTGCCCAGCAGTACGAGCGCGAGACGCGTTATGCTGCCGAGGACTACGCAGAGCAGGTCTTTACGCACCTGGAGGAGAACCTCAAGAGCCTGACCGGCACCGTTACCCGTTGCCGTCAGCAGCTCAACGAGGGTGCCGCCCAACAGAATGGTCAGTGGTAATGGCTGAGTTCCCGAGCGTTACCGTCGATCTTTCCGAGCAGCTCGAGTTTCCTGGAGATTCGTATCCGCTGACCGGTAAGGTCGATGTCGCCACCTACACGGTGGGCGAGAAGGAGTACCAGCTGCAGGATGGCATTGACTACGACGTTGTCTTTACCAATGCCGGTACCGGTGTCTTGCTCACGGGCATGGTCCGCGCGCACGCCACCGGCGAGTGCGACCGTTGCCTGGAGCCCGCCTCGTTTGATATCGCTGGCGAGATCGAGGAGTTCTACCTCTTTGAGGAGCCCGAGGATCCCGAGGCCTACGAGGATGGCTACGAGCTCCTGGGTGAGGACCGCATCGTCGATCTGGGCGAGCCCATCAATGACGCGGTCGTTATGGACACGCCGTTTGTGGTGCTTTGCAAGCCCGATTGTCGCGGTCTGTGCCCCACTTGCGGTTGCAATCTCAACGTCGAGCAATGCGATTGCGCCGCCCAGGCAGAGGCAGAATGGGCCGCTGCCACGGAAAATCCATTTGCAGCATTGAAGAATCTCAAGCTTGATGAGTAAAACTGTGGTAGTATCGCTACTTGCGCGTAATCGCCACACTGGATAGTTCATAAGGAAGGTCACTATGCCCGTACCTAAACAAAAGCAGGGTCGTATCCGCACTCACACCCGTCGTTCCGCCAACATGAAGATCTCGGCTGCGGCTCAGTCCACGTGCCCCCGTTGCGGCGCTGTTAAGCTTCCGCACCACGTGTGCCCCAGCTGCGGTTTCTACAAGGACCGCGAGGTTATCGTTACCGAGTAACGGTATACTCTGGATGCGATGCCGTTCCAAATGGAACCACAATGGCCGGCTCAATGAGTCGGCCATTTTTGTATAAGGAGCATGTATATGAGTAACGTTCGCGTTTGTGTAGACGTTGTGGGCGGAGACGAGAAACCTCAGGTCGTTCTCGATGGTATCGAGGCTGCGCTTGCCGCCGATCCCGATATCGAGGTCTTGGCAGCTGGCCCCGCCGAAATCGTCAATCCCTTTGCAGCTTCCCACGCACGTGTTGAGGCCCTTGAGGCGCCCGACGTTATCGCCATGGATGACGATCCCATTCGCGCCGTGATGACCAAGCGTAAGTCGTCGATCGTGCTTTCTTGCCGCGCCATTAAGAAGGGCAACGCGGATGCGTTCTTCTCTGCCGGCTCCACCGGCGCCATGACGGCCGCTGCCACAGCCTACGTGACGCCGTTTAGGTATCAGGCCGAAGGCAAGAAGCAGCCGGTGCGCCCCTGTCTGACCAATGCGCTGCCCAATCGCGCCGGCGGTCTGACGGTGTTGTGCGACATGGGTGCCAACCCTGATGTCGAGGTTGACGATATGGTGCGTTTTGCTCAGATGGGTAGCGCCTATGCCCGCGTCGTCCTGGGTATCGAGCATCCCCGCGTGGGCCTGCTTGCCAACGGCACCGAGGACGAGAAGGGCTCCAACTTTACCAAGGCCTGCTTCCCGGCCATGAAAGCCGCCGTTCCCGGCTTTGTTGGTAACTGCGAGGGAACGGACATCACCTCGGGTAACTTCGATGTCATCGTTGCCGATGGCATGTCGGGCAATATTGCGCTCAAGGCCACCGAGGGCGCTGCCAAGTTTTTGCTGCAGGAGCTCAAGGGTGTCTTTATGTCTTCGCTCGGCACCAAGATTGCCGCGCTGCTCATCAAAAAGCAGATGCGCGAGATTAAGGCCAAGCTCTCTGGCGACGCCAAGGGCGGCGCGATTCTTCTGGGCCTGCGCGGCGTGGTCCTGATCGGCCATGGCGCCACCTCGGTCGAGGCTGTTAAAAACGGTACGCTCGCGGCGGCCGAAGCCGTGCGCGCCGGGCTGGTCGAGAATGTCGCCAACTCTATGGACGGTATCGTTTTATAACAGCGGCGTTATGCGTCTTGGGGCGCACGTCGTGGGGTAGAATCAGAACTGTGTCTTGGTACCGCCCGGGCGGTACCATTCTTTTGGTATTCATGCACTATGAGAGGAAGCGCTATGGACCGCTCCGAAATCTTCGACAAGATCGCCGAGGTCGCTGCTGACGTTCTTTGCGTCGATGTTGCCGAAATTAGCGATGAGACCACCTTTGACGACCTCGATGCCAACTCGCTCGAGCGTTTGCAGCTGGTTACGGCCATCGAGGACGAGTTCAACCTCGAGATCGATGACGAGACTCTGCTCTCGCTTAACTCTGTCGCCGACGCCGTCGACGCGATCGAACACGCCAGGGAGGCTTAGGTCTTGGCTTTGTCTGAACGACTTACGCGCGCCCAGGAAATTCTGGGCCACGAGTTCAATAATAAGGTGCTGCTGCGTGCGGCCCTTACGCATCCCTCGGCAGTCGAGGGCCAGCCGGTTTCTGCTAGCTATGAGCGCCTTGAGTTCTTGGGCGATTCCATTTTGGGCGCTGTGGTCGCACGCTCCCTGTTTGAGTCCTATCCGGAGTTTGACGAGGGCAAGCTCACACGCCTGAAGGTGTCGCTTGTCTCGGGCGCTACGCTGTCCGAGGTTTCTCACGAGCTGGGCATTGACGACATCATCATCTTTGGTGCCTCCGAGACCGGTACCGGTGCGCGCGGCCTGCATTCGGCCCTCGAGAACGTCTACGAGTCGCTCGTGGGCGCACTGTACCTGGATGCCGGCTGGGATGCCGCAGCGGAGTTTATCCATCGTACGCTTAAGCCGCATTTGGCTTCCGAGCGTGCCGAGCATCCTGCAAACCCCAAGTCGTTTTTGCAGGAGTGCGTGCAAGCCGACGGTCACGAGCCCCCGGCGTATAAGCTCGTTGGCTCCGAGGGCCCGGCGCATGCGCCCACCTTTACCGCTGTGGTTTTGATCGATGGTATTCGCCAGGGTCGCGGCTCCGGCTCCTCAAAGAAGGAAGCCGAGGGAGCTGCCGCGCTCGAAGCGCTCGACCGCATGGGTTACACCACCAACGGCGTGATTCTGAACAAGAAGCACGTGTAAGCGAGGAACCGTGTATCTCAAGTCCCTCACGCTCAAAGGGTTCAAGTCGTTTGCCGACCGCGCCCATATGACGTTTGAGCCGGGCCTGACCGTCATCGTCGGTCCCAACGGCTCGGGAAAATCGAACATCTCCGACTCAATTCTGTGGGTCCTGGGCGAGCAGAGCGCCAAGCAGCTGCGCGGCCAGGCCATGGAGGACGTCATCTTCTCGGGCTCGTCAGCGCGCAAGCCGGTGGGTGTCGCCGAGGTCACGCTGGTGCTCGATAACTCGGACCATATGCTGCCCGTCGATTTTGACGAGGTTGCCATCACCCGTCGTATGTATCGCTCGGGCGAAAGCGAGTACCTTATCAACTCGAGTCCGTGCCGCCTGATGGACATTCAGGACATCCTGCACGATTCGGGCCTGGGCAAGGATACGCATTCCATCATCAGCCAGGGCAAGCTCGACGCCATTTTGCAGAGCCGCCCCGAGGAGCGTCGCGCCCTCATCGAGGAGGCCGCCGGCATCTCCAAGCACAAGCGCCGCAAGGAGCGCGCGCTCAAAAAGATTAAGTCGATGGACGAGCACCTGACGCGTGCCCGCGACATCAATAAGGAAATCGCCCGTCAGCTGCGACCGCTGGAGCGTCAGGTCGATCGCGCACGCAAGTACAAAGAGCTGTCCTCTCGCGCGAACGAGCTTACGCAGATGCTGGCCGTCGACGAGCTGCGTTCGCTGCAGTCGCAGTGGAACGATCTGGAGAGCCGCTCCAAGGAAGGTGCCGCCGAGCTGGAGCTTGCGCAGTACCGCATGGGCGAAAAGGAGCGCGAGCTCGAGAAGCTCCAGGTTATGCTCGAGGAAAAAGGCTTGTTTGTGGGCGACCTGGGCGAGCAGCGCCGCCATATGCAAGACGTGGTCGGTCGCATTAACTCCGACATGCGCCTGCTTGAGGAAAAGGGCCACAACATGGTGTCGCGCCTGTCTGACATGCGCGGGCAGATTTCGAGCTCCGAGCATCAGCGTCGTCGCGTGGTCGAGGAGCTCGAGGACGCGCGTGCGCAGCTTGAGGAAGTGACCGGTGCGCATATGCAGGCCCAGGAGGACGTTGACGCCGCCGGTCCTGCCGCCGCTGAGCTCCACGAGCGGCGCGTGGCGCTCGACAATCAGATTTCGCAGCTTACGCGTGAGCAACGCGATGTGCAGCGCGTGGCCGATAACGCCGCGCTCGAGCTCGCCAAGGTGAAGGACTCGCTGAGCAACGCCGAGGTCGAGGACAACATGTATGTCTCGCGCCTGGAGCAGGTTGACGAGCAGCTCGAGGAGGTCACGGCCTCGCTTGAGAGCCGTCGCAACCGCGCAGAGGAGCTTGAGGGTGCTCTTGAGGAAGCGCGCCAGGCCCAGGCCGATGCGCGTGAGGCCACCGAGGTCGCCCGTGCAGCCCTGAAGGACTTGCGTGCCCGCGAGAGCGAGGCGCGCAACAAGCTGTCCGAGGTGCGCTCGGAGCTTGCCAGCCAAATGAAGCTTGATGCTCGCATGGCCGACAGCTCGCCGCTCGTGAGCCGTCTGGTGGGTGCGCTGGGCGACGATGTCTCGGGTCGTCTGGGCGACGTGCTCGAGGCCCCGCACGAGCTTGAGGGCTTGGTTGAGCAATTGCTCGCCGGCGATATCGATGCACTGCTGTTCGACGATACGTCCGCGCTTGAGCGTGCCGGTCGTGCGGCTCTGGACCAGAAGAAGGCCTCGGGCGAGGCGCTGCTGGTGGCGCGCGGCGTGAGCGGCTCTACCGCCGCTGAGGGCGCTGCCGGTACCCGTCTGGTTGACCGTCTGTCCGTACGCGCAGGCTACGGTCCCGTCGTCGAGGCGTTGCTCGGCGGCTATTACGTCGTGGACGATCTTGCTGCCGCGCTGTCGGCGCCGGTCGTTGACGGCGTGACTTACGTGACTCCCGATGGCGCTCGCGTAAGCTGCGGCGGCCTGGTGCGCGTGGGGCTTGATGCCGGCGAGGCCTCGGGTGCTCTGGAGCGCAAGCGCCGTATCCGCGAGCTGGAGGGGCTTGAGCCCGATTTGGCCGCTGTGTTTGAACATGTGTCAGGCCAGGTCGTTGAGGCCAATGCGGCCGTTGAGGAAGCGCGTGCCGCTGAGGGCGATGCCGCCGGCGAGATCGCCCGTCTTGAGGGCGAGCGCCGCTCGCTGCTCTCCGAGATCGGCCGCTTGGAGCAAAGCGCCAACAATGCCGAGGTCGAGCGCGTGCGCATCTCCAAGCGCCGCGAGCAGGCCTCCGAAGCCGTTCGCGCTGCGCGCCCGCGCGTTGACGAGCTCACCCGTTCGCGTGACGAGGCTCGCGCGCAGGCAAGCAATCTGGGGTTGCAGATTGCCGAGGCCAATGACGAACTCGACCGCGTTCGCCGTGACGATTCCGAGGCTGCCGGCAAGCTCGCCGACGCCAAGGTTCGCCTAGCCCAGACGAGCGAACGCCTGCGTTCGCTGAAGGGCCGCGTGCCCGATCTGGAGCATCGTCTTGAGGGCATCGACCGTCGTATCCGCGGAACACGCCAGGCTTCGCGCTCGCTCGAGCTGCTACGCCTGCGCGTCGACCCCATGCACGAACGCTATTCTGCCCTGTTGGAACGCGCGTCGGATTGGGCAGCGCGCCTGCGTGACCAGGCCTCTCTGGAGGAGGCGGACTCCGCTTCGCTCAAGAAGACCATCGAGGATGCCAAGGCAGAGGTTGCCCACGCTAAGGAGCGGGTCGATACCGCCTCCGCCACGCAAAACGAGTTCAAGGTCGCGCGTGGCAAGCTCGAGGTGCAGGTCGAGGCTGCCATCAAGGCCATTACCGCCGATGGCACGACGGTGCTCGAGGAAGCGCTCATGCTTCCGGCGCCCACGGACCGCGATGCCGCCGAGCGCGAACTCAACCAGCTTGTGCGCCAGATCAACAACCTTGGTCCCGTTAACCAAGTTGCCATGGAGGAGTACGAGCAGCTCAAGCGCCGCGCCGACTACATCGAGGAGCAGCTGGCCGATCTGGAGAGCGCGCGCAAGGCGCTCACCAAGATCACGGTGGCCATTGATCGCAAGATGCGGAAGGCCTTCCTGGTGACGTTTGAGAAGGTCGACGCGAACTTCCGCGAGATCTTCGCTATGCTCTTCCCGGGCGGCCAGGCTCATCTGGAGATGACCGATCCCGAGCATCCTGCCGAGACGGGTATCGAGGTCGTGGCGCAGCCGCGCGGCAAGCGCATCACCAAGATGATGCTCATGTCGGGCGGCGAGAAGAGCCTGACGGCGCTCGCCCTCCTCTTTGCTGTGTACCGCACGCGCACGGTGCCGTTCTATGTGCTGGACGAGGTCGAGGCGGCACTCGATGACGCCAACCTGTCCAAGCTCATCGGCGCGCTCGATGTGTTGCGTTCCGATACGCAGCTCTTGGTCATTTCACATCAGCGCCGTACTATGGAGGACGCTGACGTCCTCTATGGCGTCTCGATGCAAGCCGACGGCGTCAGTCGCGTCGTCTCGCAAAAACTCGATCGTGAAACCGGAAAGGTCGTGAATGCATAATGGGATTCTTCGATGCTCTCTCGCGCGGACTTGAGCGCAGTCGCGAGGCCCTCAACGAGGTCTTTTACTTTGGCGGCGAGGTCGACGAGGATTTTTGGGAGGACTTGGAGGACACCCTCGTTATGGGTGACATGGGTGCCGAGGTCGCCATTCAGGTCTCCGATGACCTACGCGATGCCGCGGCCAAGAAGAACCTCAAGACCGCTCCGCAGCTTCGTCGTGCCCTGGCCGAGCAGCTCGAGCAGCACTTTGTGCCCATCGAGCGCGATCCGTTTTCCGATACGCCGAGCTGCGTGCTGTTTGTGGGCATTAACGGTGCCGGCAAGACCACGACGGTCGGTAAGATCGCGAGCGCCATGGCCGCCCGCGGCAAGAACGTCGTGATCGGTTCGGCCGATACCTTCCGTGCTGCCGCTATCGAGCAGCTCGATGTGTGGGGTCAGCGTGCCGGCGTACCGGTTATCAAGCGTGACCGCGGTTCCGATCCGGCGAGCGTGTGCTACGACGTGCTCGACGAGGCCGACAAGCGCGGCAGCGACCTGGTGCTTATCGATACCGCCGGCCGTCTGCACACGAGCCCTGAGCTCATGCGCGAGCTTGCCAAGGTGGTCAATGTGACCCGTAAGCGCGCCGCCAATATGGCCGCCGGTCCCATGCCGGTTTCGGTCGTGCTTGTGATCGACGCCGCGACGGGCCAAAACGGTCTGAACCAGGCGCTCGAGTTTAACGAGGCGCTGGGCCTGGACGGTATTATCATGACTAAGCTCGACGGCACGGCTAAGGGCGGTATCGCCATGGCCGTGGCCGAGAAACTCAAGCTCCCGATCCTGCGCGTGGGCGTGGGCGAGCAGGTCGATGACCTGCAGGAGTTCAATGCCAAAGATTTCTGCCGCGCCCTGGTGGGCGAGTCCAATTAAGGAGTGACTAGTGTTTGATTCCCTGAGCGATCGCCTCAACGACACATTTGACCGCCTGCGCGGCAAGGGCAAGCTGACCGAGGCCGATATTACTTCGGCCATGCGCGATATTCGCATGGCGCTGCTCGAGGCCGACGTCAACTTTAAGGTCGTCAAGGAGTTCGTCGCCAAGACCAAGGAGCGCTGCATGACCGCCGAGGTCATGGAGTCGCTGTCGCCGGCGCAAAACGTCGTCAAGATCGTGCTCGACGAGCTCACCGAGATGCTTGGCTCAACCGAGAGCAAGCTCGTCTTTAGCAATCGCATTCCCAACGTCATCATGCTCGTGGGCCTGCAGGGCTCCGGTAAGACCACGGCGGCCGTAAAGCTGGCCTACCTGCTCAAGAAGCAGGGCCGCTCGCCGTTGCTCGCCGCGTGCGACGTCTACCGTCCCGCTGCTGCCGACCAGCTGGCCACGCTCGGTGGCGAGATCGGCGTACCGGTCTTCCGCGGCGACGGTGCGCACCCGGTCGATATCGCCAAGGGCGCCATCCAGGAGGCCGTCGACCACCTGCGCGACGTGGTCATCGTCGATACCGCCGGTCGTTTGCAGATCGACGAGCAGATGATGCAGGAGGCCGTGGACATCAAGAAGGCCGTCAAGCCCGATCAGGTGCTGATGGTCGTCGATGCCATGACCGGCCAGGATATCGTCAACGTCGTCTCGACCTTCGCTGAGCGCACCGACTTTGACGGTGTGATCATCTCCAAGCTCGACGGCGACGCCCGTGGCGGCGGCGCGCTTTCTGTGCGCCAGGTGACCGGTAAGCCCATCAAGTTCGTGAGCATGGGCGAGAAGCCCGATTCGCTGGAGCCGTTCTATCCCGATCGTATGGCCAAGCGCATCTTGGGCATGGGCGACGTTGTCGGCATTATCGAGAAGGCCCAGGAGGCCGCCGATGCCGAGCAGCTCGAGGCCGCCGAGCGCATGCTGCGCGAGGGCTTCACCATGAATGACATGCTCGACCAGATGAAGGCCGTCAAGAAGATGGGCGGCATGAAGGGCATCCTGGGCATGCTCCCCGGCGGCCAGCGTGCGCTCAACCAGATGGGCGGCAACCTGGACGAGGGCATCTTCGACAAGAACGAGGCCATCATCATGTCGATGACCAAGGAGGAGCGTCTGCGTCCTTCCATCATTAACGGCCAGCGCCGTGCCCGCATTGCCAAGGGCGCCGGCGTGACTCCCACAGAGGTCAATAGCCTTATGAAGCAGTGGGGCGAGATGAACAAGATGATGGGCCGCATGCGCACGATGGCCAATCAGGCTCAGGCCGGCGGCAAGAAGGGCAAAAAGGGCAAGAAGGGCAAGAAGATGCGCATGCCCAATATCCCTGGCCTGGACGCTATGGGCCTGGGCGGCATGGGCGGCCTGGGAACGGGCGGCCCCAAGTCCGATATGGACCTGCTGCGTCAGATGGAAGCGCAGATGCGCAACAAGAAGTAACGACTGGTTGAGTCGTGTATGGCGAAGGCCGCCTGGATGGTATTCCAGGCGGCCTTTGCCGTTTGTTCGCTGGTTGTCGCACGCGTGGAAGCGCGTTCTCGACGAGGTGCTTGCCGCTAGTGGCAGCCGCAGCCTTCGTGCCCGTCATGGTCGTGGTGACCGTGGCAGCCGCAGGACTCGCCATGCTCGTGGATGTGCTCGTGATCATGTCCATGGCAGTCGCAGGTGGCCTCGCCGTTCTGCGCGAGCGTGCCGGCAATGAGGGCCTCGACGCAGGCATCGCAGCTGCCCTGGGCGCCCGCATAGACCGTGATGCCGGCTTGGGCAAGCGCGTTGATAGCGCCGCCGCCGATACCGCCGCAGATGAGCGTGTCAACGCCACCGTTGGCAAGCAGGCCCGCCAAGGCGCCGTGGCCGGTGCCACCGGTGCCTACGACCTGCTCGTTGAGCACCTTGCCATCCTGGATGTCGTAGATCTTGAACTGCTCGCTGCGGCCAAAGTGCATAAAGATGTTGCCGTTGTCGTACGTCGTTGCCACCCTCATGGTGCCGACCTCCTTTGCTGGCCATGCGGCCGTCGTCGTGGCGATGGGGGAGTACGCGATATTGCCGCCCTCGATGACGAGCGCTCGTCCGTTGACCAGCGCATCGGCCACCTTGCGATGCGCGCGGCTGCAAATGGCCGCCACCGTTGCGCGGGCGATGCCCATCTGCTGGGCGACCGCCTCTTGGTTGAGACCTTCCAGGTCGCACAGGCGCAGCACCTCAAGCTCGTCGACGGTCATGTCGATGGCATCACCGCTGGCCAGGCCATCGGGGGTAAAGCCGCGGTATTCGGGGATGATCCCGACGCGGCGCAGTTTTTCGCGTCTTCCTGCCATGCACACTCCTTATCTGACATATGTCAACAATAGGATAACGCGTTAGTCGTTGGGCGCAAGGCATTTCTGTCATATGTCAGAAAATGAGGGCTTATGTTTGGGCTGTGGGGCCGCGTGCGCCTGGGCTACAATGAATCTCGCTTGTAGGCGACTGACAGGAGGGTCAATGAGCAAAGCTGATCAACAGTTTGTAACCATGTGCCGCGATATCTTGGACCATGGCACCACCACCGAGGGCCAAAAGGTCCGCCCGGTGTGGGAGGACGGCACCCCTGCCTATACCATTAAAAACTTTGGTGTCACGGCGCGCTATGATCTGCGCGAGGAGTTCCCCGCGCTCACCCTGCGCCGTACGGCGCTTAAGTCTGCCATGGACGAGATTCTGTGGATCTATCAAAAGAAGTCCAATAACGTGCATGACCTCAACAGCCATATCTGGGATGAGTGGGCCGATGAGACCGGTTCCATCGGTAAAGCCTACGGCTATCAGATTGGTCAGAAGAGCCATTACGCCGAGGGCGACTTCGACCAGATGGACCGTGTACTGTACGACCTTAAGCACACGCCGTATAGTCGCCGCATTATGACCAATACGTACGTGTTTAGCGATCTGTCCGAGATGCACCTTTATCCATGCGCCTATAGCGTGACCTATAACGTGACGCAGCGTCCTCAGGACGACAAGCCGACGCTCAACATGCTTCTCAACCAGCGCAGCCAGGACATTTTGGCCGCGAACAACTGGAACGTGTGCCAGTACGCCATTTTGCTGATGATGGTCGCGCAGTCGGTCGATATGATTCCCGGCGAGCTGCTGCACGTGATCGCCGACGCCCATATCTATGATCGTCATGTCGATATCGTCCGCGAGCTTATCGAGCGTCCGCAGTTTGCGGCACCCAAGGTAACGCTCAACCCCGATGTGCATGACTTCTATGCGTTTACGACCGATGACCTGATCGTCGAGGGCTATGAGCACGGCCCTCAGGTCAAGAACATCCCCATTGCGGTGTAGGTGACGCGCATGACGTGTAAGCTTTCTGCCATCGTCGCCGTGTGTGACGACTGGGGTATTGGCTGCGAGGGCGATATGGTGGTGTCCAATCGCGCCGATATGCGCCATTTTGTGGCCTGCACCAAGGGCTGCCCGGTTATCATGGGACGCAAGACGCTGCTGAGTTTTCCCGGCGGGCGTCCTCTCAAGAACCGCCGCAATATCGTGCTTACGCGCGATATAGGCTTTACCCGCGAGGGCGTCGACGTGGAGCATAGCGTTGACGAAGCGCTCGCTGCGGTTGCCGATGAGCCCGTTGCCTGGGTGATCGGTGGCGGCGATGTCTATCGGCAGTTTTTGCCGTACTGCGTGGAGGCCGAGGTCACTCATAACCACTGCGTCCATCCCGTGGACACGTACTTTCCCGACTTGGACGCCGATCCCGCGTGGGAGATTGCGCAGCGTAGCGGGGTCGCGACGATTGCCGCCGGTGAGGGTGACGAGGGCGTCGATTATGAGTTCGTGACGTATCATCGCGTTGAGGCGTAAATCGTCTGGCGTGAACGGTATCATCGGGTTGATTGAATGCATGGGGCGGCGCTTAGCGTCGCCTCGTTTGGTATAGATGTGCTGTAAAGAAGGGTGCGGGCTGGCTGCTATGACTGATGCCGTTGAGGTTCTGCGAATTGATTCGCTCGAGGACGAGCGGCTCGATGCCTATGTGCGACTGACCGAGCGTGAGCTTCGCTGCGTGCTGGAGCCGCAGAAGGGCATTTTTATCGCTGAGAGTGCCAAGGTCATCGAGCGTGCGGTTCGCGCCGGATATGAGCCGGTGAGCTTTCTTTTGGGCGAGCGCTGGCTCGACCAGATGATGCCGCTGTTTGACCAGCTTGTCGTGCGCGAGGGAGCGGGTCCGGTTCCCGTGTTCGTGGCCTCCATGGAGCTCATGGAGCAGTTGACGGGCTTTAACGTGACGCGCGGCGCGCTGGCGGCGTTCCGTCGCCCGCGTCAGATTCCGGTTGATGAGTTCTTGGGCGGCGTCGTCGAGGCGGCGGGGGATCGTCCGGTGCGCGTGTGCGTGCTTGAGGGTATTGTCGATCACACCAATGTTGGCGCGATTTTCCGCTCGGCTGCCGCATTGAACGTTGACGGTATTTTGGTCAGCCCGACGTGCTGCGACCCGCTGTACCGTCGCTCGGCCCGCGTGAGCATGGGCACCGTGTTTCAGGTGCCGTGGACGCGCATTGGCAGCGAGGCTCGTGTGTGGCCGCATGATGGCCTGGCGGTACTGCACGATGCCGGTTTTTCGTGTGCCGCTATGGCGTTGACGGACGATTCCGTATCGCTGGACGATCCCGTGCTGCAGGAGATTGACCGCTTGGCAATCTTTATGGGTACCGAGGGTGCCGGCTTGGGCGCCAAGACCATTGCCGGCTGTGACCACGCGGTGCGCATTCCGATGGCGCACGGGGTCGATTCGCTTAACGTGGCCGCGGCGAGCGCCGTCGCCTTTTGGCAGCTGTGCCCGCACGTGAGCAATGAGTATCACTACCAGCCGGGTTTGTATCACTAGGCAGATATTTTGCACTGGGCTCTGATTCGGGGTGTTTCGGTCGCCGCCAGTCGGTGCTAAGCTGGTATTTGCTTTGGTCTTAAATTGCCGTTTTGTTGTTTAACATACGTTGGCGGGGAGGGCGTGTGGCTAAGAAATCTACGGCTATCGATGTAACGCAGGGTGTCATTTGGCAACAGCTGCTGTCGCTGTGCGTTCCCATCTTTTTTAGTTCGTTTTTTCAGCAGGCCTACACGCTTATCGGTACGTATATCGTTGGCCAGTTTGGCGGCAAGCTCGCGCTGGGTGGCATTCAAGCCACGATGGTGCTCACCGAGCTCTGCATTGGCTTTTGCGTTGGCGTCGGCGCCGGCTGCGCGGTCATTACCGGTCAGTATTTTGGCCAGCACGATGATGAGCGACTGAGTCGTTCGGTCCATACAGCCATGACGCTCGCGCTGGTGGGCGGTATCGCTTTCTCGATTCTTGGCATAGTGTTCGTTGAGCCCATGCTGGTGCTTATGAACACGCCGCATGAACTATTGGCCGAGGGCGTGGCCTATGCTCGCTGTTATTTTGCCGCGATGGTTGCGGCACTGCTGCTTAATATGGGAACCGCACTGCTGCGTGCCGTGGGCGACACGCGCGGCCCCGCCGTGATCATTGCCTCTGGCTGCCTGGTTAACGTGGTGCTGGATATCATTTTTGTCGCTGTGTTGCATATGGAGGCGCTGGGCTGCGGCATCGCGGTGGCGCTGACCATTTGCTCCAATGCAACGATGATCGTGTTGCGCATGATGCGCGCTCCGGGTGCATGGCGTCTTTCGCTGTCTAAGCTCGGTATCGATCGCGGTATTTGCAAGAGTATGATCTCGTGTGGTCTGCCACTCGGTTTTCAATCGGCTGCCTATTCGATCTCGAACGTGCTGATCCAGGTATCGGTTAATTCGTTTGGCGCCGATGTCACGACTGCTTGGGGTCTATCTGGGCGCCTGGATGGCATTATCTGGATGGTGACCGAGGCGCTCGGCGTATCGATCACTACGTTCTCGGCGCAGAACTTTGGCGCGCGCAACTACGAGCGCATGCGCAAGGGCTACCATACGTCGCTCGTGCTGTCGTTTATGCTCATTGGTGGCCTGTCTGCCGTGCTGCTGGTGTTCTCGGGCCCGCTGTCGCGTTTGTTTGTCGACGATGCTTCGATTTCGGCGTACACCACGACTATCCTCCATTTCATTGCGCCGTTCTATGCGATTTTCTCGATTATCGAGAACGCCTCGGGTTCCATCCGCGGCGCCGGCGTGAGTTTGCAGCCTATGATGCTCACCATCTTTGGCACCGTTGTCTTGAGGGTGATCTGGGTGTTTGCGACCATGCCCTTCGATCCGTCGCTCGAGCATCTACTGCTGGTCTACCCCGTAACCTGGCTCATCACCGCAACCATGTTCACCATCTACCACCACAGCGGCAACTGGCTAGGTCGCGCCACCGCCTAGCTCATCCGTCGGATACCCCTGATAAGTTGCGGTGAAATAGTTCCTGAAAAGCCCTTGCGGACCGTCAAACAAGTACTATTCCACCGCAACTTCCTTATGAGCTGTAGGTGTTGGCGGAAAACGAATCAATTAGTATTCGATGCCTTGGCGGGCTAGGAGTCCTTCGTCGAAGTAGTGTTTGATGGGGCGCATTTCGATGACAAGGTCGGCGAGGTTCGCGAGGGGCAGCAAGCCCCGGCCGGTGAGCACGAGCTCCGTGGTGGCGGGCTTTATCGCGATCAGCGCTTCGACATCCTCGCGCGTCACGAAGCAGCCGTCGTCTTGCCCTTGCCGTCGCCTGTATAGATTTGAACCTTGCCGACTTACAGTGATGCCATCTCTGTCCTTTCGTGCCCGGCGTCGGTTTATCGTCGCTCGGGTTGGGTATTCTAGAAACCATTATCAACCCCAGTAGATGGAGTTCAAGCAGATGGAGATGGATGACAACAAGCGTAGACGGAATATGATCCTCTACGTGCTCATCGCCTTCGTCGTCTACCTCGTGCTCTCGACCGTTCTGTTCCCCAACATCGGTCACACGCAGCAGATTACGAAGACCGATTATTCGACGTTTGTCAAGGCGCTCGATAAGAAGAGTGTCGACAAGGTCGAGTACAACACGGACGATTACTCGATTTATTACACCAAGAAGGGCGAGGACGAGAACATCGCCTATAAGACGACCGGTGTGCCGAACGATGCGGGCTTTACCGATCGCGTGCTTGAGTCTGGCGCTTCGCTGGAGTCGGTCGTTCCCGATAAAAACTCGGGTTTGATGACCTACTACCTGCTCACACTCATTCTTCCCATGGCGATTTTCTTCCTCATCGGTTGGTGGCTCAACCGCCGCATGAAGAAGGCTATGGGCGATGACGGCCCGTCGATGAACTTTGGCGGCGGCGGTTTTGGCGGCGGCGGACTGGGTAAGTCCGGCGCGCGCGTGATCGCCTCCAAGGACGTGGGCGTGACCTTTAAGGACGTCGCCGGTCAGGAAGAGGCCAAGGAGTCTCTCAAGGAGGTCGTCGACTTTCTGGAGAAGCCGCAGCGCTACGAGGAGATCGGCGCCAAGCTGCCGCGTGGTGCACTCCTTGTTGGCCCTCCGGGTACCGGTAAGACCCTGCTTGCCAAGGCTGTTGCCGGCGAGGCCGGTGTTCCGTTCTTTAGCATTTCGGGCTCTGAGTTCGTTGAGATGTTTGTCGGTCGCGGCGCTGCTAAGGTTCGTGACCTGTTTAAGCAGGCCAAGGAAAAGGCACCGTGTATCGTCTTTATCGATGAGATCGATACCATCGGTAAGAAGCGCGATGGCGGCGGCTTTAGCGGCAACGACGAGCGCGAGCAGACGCTCAATCAGTTGCTGACCGAGATGGATGGCTTCGATAACCATAAGGGTATCGTTGTCCTTGCCGCAACCAACCGCCCCGACAGTCTCGATCCCGCTCTACTGCGCCCCGGTCGTTTTGACCGCCGCATCCCCGTCGAGCTGCCCGATCTGACCGGCCGCAAGAACATCCTCGAGCTGCATGCCAAGAGCGTGAAGACCGAGCCGCCGATCGACCTGACCGCGATTGCCCGCGCCACGCCCGGTGCCTCGGGCGCCGACCTGGCCAATATCATCAACGAGGGCGCCCTGCGCGCCGTTCGCGAAGGTCGCAAGCGTGCAACCCAGGACGACTTCGAGGAGTCGGTGGAGGTCGTCATTGCCGGCCAACAGCGTAAGTCCACGGTGCTTTCCGACCACGAGAAGCAGGTCGTTTCCTACCATGAGATCGGCCATGCCATTGTTGCCGCTCGCCAGAAGGGCTCTGCGCCGGTCACGAAGATCACCATCGTTCCGCGCACGAGCGGTGCCCTGGGCTACACCATGCAGGTCGAGGAGGACGAGCGCTTCCTGACCACGCGCCAGGAGGTCCTGGATAAGCTCGCCGTCTACTGCGGTGGTCGCGCGGCCGAGGAGCTCATCTTTGGCGAGATGACGACCGGCGCCGCCAACGATATCGAGCAGGCCACCAAGCTCGCCCGTAATATGGTGACGCGCTTTGGTATGTCCGACGAGTTTGGCATGATGGCGCTCGGTACCGTGCAGAACGCGTATCTCAATCAGGACACGTCGCTCACCTGCGCCCCCGGTACGGCCGAGCGTGTGGACGCGATTGTCGCCAAGCTGATCGAGGATGCGCACGACCGCGCTTTGCAGATTCTGAAGGAGAACAAGTTTAAGCTCCACGAGCTGGCTCGTTATCTGTATAAGAAGGAGACCATCACGGGCGAGGAGTTCATGAACCTCCTCACGCGCGAGAATCCGCTGATGCCCAAGCAACAGTAATACTAGTTGCGCAGTGTCAATCGCCCCATTTGAGTGTCCATCTCAAATGGGGCGTTTTGCGTGGGGAGTGTTGTATATGAAGATCGTGGTGAGCGCCTGCTTGATGGGCGAGAGCTGCAAGTATAACGGGCTCGATAACTACCACCGCGCGTTGGTCGAGGCTTGCGAGCGCACGGGGACCGAGGTCCTCCTCGTGTGCCCCGAGGTCTTTGGCGGCCTGCCCACGCCGCGCAAGCCGTCCGAGATTGTGAACGGCGAGGTTCGTACCTGCGAGGGCATCTCGGTTGATCGCGAATTTCGCCTGGGTGCCCAACGTGCGCTCGATATGTGCGAGCAGGCGGGCGGCCCGTCCGAGATTGCTGCGTGCGTCTTGCAGGACCGCAGTCCCTCGTGCGGCGCGGGTCGCATCTACGACGGTACCTTTAGCGGTACGCTCACCGCGGGCAACGGCGTCTTCGTTGATCTGTTGCTGCGTCACGGCTATCGCGTTATACCAGCTAGCGAGTTCGACCCCAGCATGCTGGAGCAATAAAAAACCACCACAAGGGCACTGCTCCCTTGTGGTGGTTTTGGGCTAGGCCTAGAGCGTGTGGCCGTAGGCGTTGGCGGCCTTGATGGCGGCGGCGAACTTTTCGTCGGTGAAGGGCTCCGGGTTGCCTTGCTTCCACTCGTTGGTGGCGTGTGCGTATTCGCACAGGGCAGGGATGTCGGCCTCGGAAAGTCCGACCTGCTCAAGCGTTACGGGCAGGCCCATCTGCTTGTTAAAGGCGGCGTAGCGTTCAAGGCTCTCGGTATCGCCCGTATAGGCAAACAGCACGAGCACGCCCAGGCTCACGACCTCACCGTGCAGATAGGTTCCCTCGCGCGGAATGCTGCACGTCGCATTGTAGAACGCGTGCGCCACGCTCGAGTTGTAGTAGTAATCGTTTTGGTTGGTCAGGTTCGAGACATAGCCCGTGTTGACCACGATGTCGAGCGCGATCTGCTTGACGGCCTCGCTCGACAGATTCCGGCGCACGTCCTCAAGACCCTGGACGCCATAAGTAAACAGAGGCTCGGAGCAGGTGTGGGCGAGTGCCAGGCCAAGGCCGGCGGTGTGCTCCAGGTTGCCGGCGCTCGTGGCGTACTCGACCTCGGGCTGCTTGGACAGGGCGTCGCCCACGCCGGCCCAAAAGTACTCCGCCGGAGCTTCGGCGATAATCTTGGGGTTGATGAAGATATGCGCAGGTCGGTTGGGGTACGAATATCCCTCGAGCGAGCCGTCGTCGTTGTACACGACGGCAATGGCGGTCGCGGCCGAGCAGTTGGAACAGATCGTCGGGACGGTGAAGACGATCTTCTTGAGCTCGATGGCTGCGGTCTTCACGGTGTCGAGTGCCTTGCCGCCGCCACAGGCGATAAGCACGTCTGCCTGCTGGCAAGCGGGGGAGTTCACGACCTTGGCGATATTGGCGCGCGTGCTGTTGGTGCCGTAGACGCGCGTCTCCAGAATCTCGACGTCGGTGCCTGCCAGCGCAGCCTCGATGCCCGGCAGCGCCGCAGCCAGGGCTCGCTTGCCGCCGATGATGGCGACCTTGGTCGTTCCGTACTCTGCCAGCGCGGCGGGCAACTCGGTAAAACAATCCTCGCCAACGGTGTAGTCGCTCATTCCAATCGTGCGCATAGCAACCTTCTTTCGTTCGATAAAGTGCTTTCAGGTATTTTGCTCCAAGAGAAGGTCCACAGCCGCGAGAAATTTCGAACGTATAAAACCAGTGTTGAGGGTTTTTCGCCGGCGCTGAACGTGCTAGCATACTCCGCATAAGCGTTGATGGGGACGAGTAGTCGGCCGTCCGCATGCTACAGAGAGCGGGGAGCGCTGAGAACCCGTGCATGCGACCGATGAAAATCACCCCGGAGCTGCGGTCCCAACGGACGTGCCGCGCAGGTTCGTCTTAGTAGACATCGCCGAGATGGTCGTCGATACAGACCAGCCGAGTAACGGATGCGAGCGCGCGGCGACGCGAGCGAGGGCATCTAAGCTGGGTGGTTAAGCGAAGAGCTTTTACGGACAGACTGTCCGTTTTGTGGCGCTTCGTCCCAGCTTGTAGGGACGGGCGCTTTTTTGGTGCCCAGAGGGCGTGCGCGCCCATGACAAGAAAGGGGTACCGTGGCAAACGAGTACAAGCAGACGATGAATCTGCCCAAAACCGGATTTCCCATGCGTGCCGGTCTTTCCAAGTCCGAGCCAAAGCGACTCAAGGACTGGCAGGACAACAAGGTCTACGAGCAAGTTCTAAAGAAGAACGAGGGTCACAAGAAGTTCGTGTTGCACGACGGCCCTCCGTACGCCAACGGCCCGATCCACATCGGCCACGCCATGAACAAGATCTCCAAGGACATGATCAACCGTTACTGGATGATGCAGGGCTATGAGGTTCCCTATGTTCCCGGTTGGGACTGCCACGGTCAGCCGATCGAACATAAGGTCGAGGAGAAGCTCGGCACCGAGAAGTTCAACCAGACCTCCACGGCTAAGATCCGCGAGCTTTGCAACAAGTTCGCTGTCGAGAACATCGAGCTCCAGAAGGCTGGCTTCCGTCGCCTTGGCGTGCTTGGCGACTGGGACAACCCGTATCTGACGCTCTATCACCAGCATGACGCCGCCGACATTGAGGTCTTCAAGGCCATGTTCGACAAGGGCATGATCTATCGCGGCCACAAGCCCGTCCACTGGTGCAAGCACTGCCACACCGCGCTGGCCGAGGCTGAGATCGAGTACTCCGACGAGACGAGCCCGTCCATCTTCGTGCGCTTTGAGATGACCTCCAAGCCCGCCGGTCTCGAGAACTTCGACGGCCCGGTCGACTTTATCATCTGGACGACCACGCCGTGGACCATCCCCTCCGACCAGGCAGTTTCCCTCAAGCCCGGCGCCGCCTACGTCGCCGTTGAGCACGACGGCCGCGCCGAGGTCATGCTCGAGGACCTGGCTCCTAAGTGCTGCGTGGAGTTTGGCTGGGAGTACACTCCGGTTATGGTCGACGGCAAGCCCTATGTGGTTCCCGCCGAGACCTTCCACCACATCCACTACAAGCAGCCGATCTTCGACGGTGTCGAGGGCGTGGCGCTGCTGGCCGATTACGTCGGTGTCGATGACGGTACCGGTATTGTCCACAACTCGCCCGGCCACGGCGTCGACGACTACTTTGCCTGCCTCAAGGAGGGCATCACCGACATCTGCATGCCGGTCGATGACGACGGCAAGTTCTACACCGGCGAGGAGTTTGGCACCGGTGGCCCCTTCAGCGGTATGGACACCGATGAGGCCAACCCGCACATCATCGAGTTCCTGCGCGAGCGCGGTACCCTAGTCCTCGAGAAGAAGATCACGCACAGCTATCCGCACTGCTGGCGTTGCAAGCACCCGGTGCTCTTCCGTGCTACCGACCAGTGGTTTGTCTCGATGGACAAGACCGGTTTGCGCGAGCAGGCTGGCAAAGAGGTCCGCGAGAACGTCAAGTGGTATCCGGCCCACGCGGCCAACCGCATCGGCGCCATGGTCGAGCAGCGTCCCGACTGGTGCATCAGCCGTCAGCGCAACTGGGGCGTGCCTATCCCCAGCTACACTTGCGCCGACTGCGGCGAGAAGGTCATGAACGACGCCACGCTCGACGCCGTCATCAAGCTCTTCCACGAGAAGGGCTCCGACGCCTGGTTCACCGACGCTCCCGAGAGTTACCTGGGCGAGGCTTGCGTTTGCCCCAAGTGTGGCGGCCATCACCTCAAGGCTGATAAGGACATTCTCGACGTGTGGTGGGACTCCGGCGTGTCCTGGAAGGCCGTCTGCGAGTATCGACCCGAGCTTGAGTACCCGGCTGACGTGTATCTCGAGGGCTCCGACCAGCATCGCGGTTGGTTCCAGAGCTCGCTGCTCACCTCGGTGGGTGCCAACGGCCATGCTCCGTACAAGGCGGTCGTCTCGCAGGGCTTCACGCTCGATGGCCAGGGCCGCAAGATGTCCAAGTCGCTCGGCAACGTCATCGACCCCAACAAGGTCTGCGACGAGATGGGCGCTGACATCATCCGTCTCTGGGTTGCCTCCGTCGACACCAGCTCCGACGTCTCCATCGACCATGAGATTCTCGCTCGTACGTCCGATGCCTATCGTCGTTTCCGCAACACGCTGCGCTTCTTGCTCTCCGAGCTCGAGGGTCAGTTTGAGCCCGAGACCGACGGCGTCGCCTTTGCCGACCTGCTGCCGCTCGACAAGCTCATGGTTGCCCGTCTGACCCAGGTCCAGGCCGAGGTCGACGACGCCTACGCCAGCTATGAGTTCCCGCGCGCCTACCGTGCGCTCTATGACTTCGTGGTTACCGAGCTTTCCAACGTGTATCTCGACGCCCTGAAGGATCGTCTGTACTGCGACAAGCCCGGCTCGCTCGAGCGCCGCAGTGCCCAGACCGTGCTGGCCGAGCTCTTCTCGATGCTCATGCGCGACCTGCAGCCGATCCTGTCCTATACCGTCGACGAGGCCATGGCATATGCGCCCGCCGGCTGCGTCGATCACCAGAAGTACGCCGCGCTGCTCGATTGGTACAAGTCGCCCATCACGGTCGACGAGGCCAATGAGTTTGAGGGCGTGCTCGAGGCTTCGCTCGAGCTCCGTAGCGCCGTGACCAAGGCCCTTGAGGATGCCCGTTCTGCCGGCACCTTCACTAAGAGCCAGCAGGTCCGCGTCAAGGCGGTCGTTCCCGCCGAGATGTACGCGCTGCTGACCGGTGATAAGGCCGTCGACCTGGCCGAGTTCTACATCGTCTCCGATGTTGAGCTGACCCAGGGCGAGGAACTCTCCGTTGCCATTGAAGCTGCCGAGGGCGAGTGCTGCGACCGTTGCTGGAACTACCGCACCACCGTTGGCGAGTACAACGGCCACGCTCATATCTGCAAGCGCTGCGCTGACGCTTTGTAGGTTACGGCGTTCGTAGAACGCCGTAACCTACCGACGCTGCAAACGCCCCTAAGCGGCAATCTGACGTTCAATCGTCGGTCGCGTACCAAAGTACGCTTCCCTCCTCTTTCACGTCACCTTGCTCGCTTAGGGACGTTTTCGCTGTTGGTGACGATAACGCGGCGTTTCCATTGCTGGAGCTAGAGGCTTTCTTTCGACTTGCGTTTTTAGTCGAAAGCTATTAAGCGACATTCCGTTATTCGGAATGTCGCTTTCGTTTTTAGCTGGTTATTTCGCTTGCGTTGGTGGATATGTCGTGCGTTCTGCGTATGGCAATATAAGATAGTTCTTTGTATTAAACGTAATTCGATGATCTTGAGGGTAGGGGATTTCTTTGGGTCGTACTGGGGATATGACGCCGTCTTTGCGTTGGCGGTTGGGTGTTGCTGGTGGGGTGGCGCTCGTTGTGCTGCTTGTTGACCAGTTGACCAAGCTTGCGGTTCGTGCCGTGGGCGATGCACTGCATGTGACCGTCATCCCCGGCGTGATCGACTTCCTGTTTGTCCGCAATATCGGCGCTGCCTTTAGCATGGGCGAGGGGCATGGCATCGCGTTTGCCGTGCTGGCGCTGGCGGTCATTGTCGCTATTGCCGTGTACCTCATTCGTGCACCCCAGCTCGCCCATCTTGAGGTTGTGGGCATGGCGATGGTTGCGGGCGGTGCTATCGGCAACGCTATCGATCGTTTGGCCTTTGGCTTCGTGACCGATTTTATTGCCACCACCTTCATCGACTTCCCCGTCTTCAATGTGGCCGATATCGGCATTACCTTGGGCGTCGTGCTCGCCCTCTTCGGATACATGTTCTTGAGCCCCGCGGCCCGCGAGGTTGATGCGACTGCCGAGCTCAATGCCCGTGATGAGGCCCGCGCTAAGCGCAAGGCCAAGCAGCGTGGGGAGCGTGCCCGCAAGATTCGCGAAAGGAATGAGCGTTAATGGCCGACATCCATATTCTTGTTGCAGACGATTCCGCTGGTCAGCGTCTTGACGCCTATTTGGGCGCCAACGATGGCTGTCCCACGCGCTCTGCCTGCGCGCATCTGATCGAGGGAGGCGCCGTTGCCGTCAACGGTGAGACTTGTCTCTCTAAAAAGTGCGCCGTACGCGCCGGCGATCGCATCTCGGTCGACTTGCCCGAGCCGCACGGCCCGACCGACGTGATTCCCGAGGCCATTCCCCTCGATATCCGCTACGAGGACGACTACCTTATCGTGCTCTCCAAGCAGCGGGGCCTGGTGTGCCATCCCGCCCATGGCCACGAGAGCGGCACCCTTGCGAACGCTCTGGTCTACCACTGCGGCATCGACCATCTTGGTACCGTACAGGGTGAGGACCGCCCCGGGATCGTGCATCGTTTGGATCGCGATACCTCGGGTCTCATGCTTGCGGCAAAGGACGACGACACGCAGCGCGCGCTTCAAAATCTCATTCGCACGCGCACGCTCGATCGTCGCTATATCACGCTCGTTCACGGGCACATCGCCATGGACGAGGGCACCATCAATACCGGTATCGCCCGTTCTACGCGCGACCGCGTCAAGATGGCGGTTTCGGACGACCCCTTTGCCCGTCAGGCCATTACGACCTTTAAAGTCCTCGAGCGCTTCGATTCCACGCGTTTTGACGACGGCTATACGCTCGTCGAGTGCCACCTGTTTACGGGCCGCACACATCAGATTCGCGTGCATATGCGCCATATCAACCACGCCTGCGTGGGCGATCCGCTCTACGGCAAGTGCGATGCACGCGCCGATCAGGGTCTGACCAGGCAATTCCTTCATTCCTGGCGTGTTGCATTCGACCATCCCGTGACGGGGGAGCGCATTGAGTGCCGCGACGAGCTACCGTGGGATCTCGCCGCGGTTCTTGACGACCTGGCCCCGCGCTCGCTTGGCCGCACCGCTGCCGGCGACGAAATCGTTCCGCAGCTCGGTCTGCTCGAAGCCTAGCCAGTATTAGGTGGTTTCTTGAACTCGGTAAGCCTGCGGTAAGATATACGGTTGTTTACGTAACGCGTTCTCGGGAGCCTGCATGCTCGCCTTTTTACAAACCAACACACCCATCGTGATCTTCAACCAGATTGTTGTCACGCTGCTCACGGTCTGCTTTCTGTACCAGGTGGTCTTCTTTGTCATTGGCGCTCTTCGTGGCGAGGTCGCGCCTCCCAAGGCCAAAAAACTTCACCGCTATGCCTTCTTCATTGCTGCGCATAACGAGGAAGCCGTAATTGCCAATCTCGTACGCTCCATCAAGGACCAGGACTATCCGTCCGAGCTTATCGAGGTCTTTGTCGTTGCCGACGCCTGCACCGACAACACCGCGCAGCTCGCACGCGAGGCCGGTGCCATTGTTTACGAGCGCAATGACCTGGCCCGAAAGGGCAAGAGCTGGGTCATGGACTTTGGTTTCGATCGCATTCTCAACGAGTATCCCGACACGTTTGAGGGCTACTTTATCTTCGATGCCGATAACGTCATCTCCCGCGATTACGTCTCCAAGATGAACGATGCCTTTGACCAGGGCTTCCATGTGGTCACGAGCTATCGTAACTCCAAGAATTTTGGCAGCTCGTGGATCTCGGCAGCTAATGCTACCTGGTATTTGCGCGAGGCGCGCTTCCTTAACAATGCGCGTAATATCTGTAAGACGTCTTGCGCCGTCTCGGGTTCGGGCTACCTCATCTCCGCCAGTGTTATTGAGGGCATGCACGGCTGGCAGTTCCACACGCTGACCGAGGACATTCAGTTCACTACGTTCTGCGCTATTCACGGTATTCGCATTGGCTATGCGCCTGCGGAGTTCTTTGACGAGCAACCCGTGACGTTCAAGGCATCCTGGAAGCAGCGTATGCGCTGGACCAAGGGCTTCTACCAGGTCTTTTTTACCTATGGCAAGCATCTTGTCAAATCGACGTTCCGCTATCATCGCTTTGCCGCGTACGACATGTTTATGACCATCGCTCCGGGCATGCTGCTGTCCCTGATCTCCATGCTCGCCAACGCGACGTTCCTGATCGTGGGCGGTCTTTCGCATGGTTTCTTGGCTACCGAAGTCGAGATGCAGGCGTGCGCCGCTTCGCTCATTATGACCTTCGCCATGATGTATCAGACGTTCTTTATCCTGGCGCTGCTCACGACTATCTTTGAGTACAAGCACATTCACTGCGCGCAAAAGTGGCGTCTGGTGACTAACCTGTTTACCTTCCCGATCTTTATGTTCAGCTATATCCCCATCACGGTGGCCGCGCTGTTCCTGAAGGTCGACTGGGTTCCTACCCAGCATGCCGTAAACGTCACCCTCGACGAGGTCATGCAAGGCGCCAAATAACCACCACCAAAACCACCGCAAAGGGGACAGTGCACCTTTGTGGTGGTTTTTGCTTTTGCGATGCAGCTTGAGGAGGTGCACGATGTTTTATATTCCGTTTTGGATTTGCATCTTTGCCGGCGCGGCGATTGATGCCCGTCAGCGACGTTTTTCCAATGAGCTTGCCGGTGCGTGTGCGGTGACGGCGTTAGTGGGCGTTTGGCTCGACAAAGGCGTTAACACGGCGCTTGACCACGCAGGTCTTGCCGTCATCGTGTATCTTGCTCTCGTGCTGACTGAGTCCTTCTGGCGTCGTCTTCGCCAAACCCCGGGCATCGGCATGGGAGATGCTAAGGCACTTTTCGCGCTTTGCACGCTCGACCCTATGGGTGGCATCGTGGCATTTGCCGTCGCGCTCCTGGCCCTGGCCCTCTCCTGCCTCATCACGAAATCGCGCTCCCTGCCATTGCTCCCGTTTTTGGTGCCGATTTTTGCCATAATCGAGGTTGTGGGCTGCACTTTGTAACCGATTGCGCATCCTTCTTAAGGAGCATGCCATGGCAACTAATCAAGAAACGGCCGTCATTAAGGCGCGCATGGACCGTATTCCCTCGGCGTTGTCGTCCGAACTTGTCGAGCGCATTGCCGCCGATCGTGCTTCGGGCTATGTCAACCCGTATCGTTGCAACGACGATCAGGTCATTCGTCGTATTGATCGCGCCGCCGACAAAGGTACGCTTATGCGTCCGGCGTTTATGCGCGATACCGAAAAGATACTTCATCTTCCGGCGTACACCCGTTATGCAGGCAAAACGCAGGTCTTTAGCTTCCGTAGCAATGACGATCTGTCACGCCGCGGTTTGCACGTGCAGCTCGTCTCCCGCATTGCGCGCGATATCGGTCGCGCCCTGGGGCTCAATTGCGATCTGATCGAGGCGATTGGCCTGGGTCACGACTTGGGACACACGCCTTTCGGCCATGCCGGCGAGCGTTTCCTCAACGATATCTATCATGAGCGTACGGGGCGTTATTTTTTCCATAACGTGCAGTCGGTCCGCGTGCTCGACACACTGTACGGCCGCAACGTGTCGCTCCAGACGCTCGACGGCGTGCTATGCCATAACGGCGAGTACGAGCAGCGTGTGTTTGAGCTCTCGGACATGAGCTCCTTTGACCAGTTTGACCAGACGGTTGAGGATTGCATTGCCACGGGCTATAGCGCAATTGGGCATCTGCGTCCCATGACGCTCGAGGGCTGCGTCGTTCGCATCTCGGATATTCTTGCCTACGTCGGTCGTGACCGTCAGGATGCGATCGCGGCGGGCCTGCTGTCACCCGACGCTTTTGATGATGGCCGGGGCGGTGCCTACAACAGTTGGATCCTCACGCATGCCTCCATCGATATCGTTGAGCACAGCTATGGTAAGCCGCGCATCGAGATGAGCGAGGACCTGTTTGAGGAAATCCGCCGAGCCAAGCGCGAGAACTACGAGAAGATCTATAGCAAGGGCGGTATCGAAGGCGATTCCGAGGTGGAGCTGCGCGAGGCGTTCGAAAAGCTCTACGACCGTTGCCTGCGGGATCTAAACAGTGGTGACGAGTCCTCGTACATCTTTAAGCACCATATTTCGCGCATTGAGCAGCAGCTTTCCTACTACGATCGCACCTATGCCTGGCAGGACGACAAGGATCAAGCCGTGGTGGATTATATCGCGAGCATGACGGACGGTTATTTCTGCGAACTGACGAGCAAGCTGTTCCCCGGTCTGGAGTTTCCGCACCGTACCTATATTAACGAACGGTAGTTCGTATATATTCGGTATACTGTTAGTGGAAAACGTTTTTGATTGATACACGGGATGGCTATGGACGACCTTTTTTCTGCTTCGACGCGCGAGCGTTCCTTTCAGAATGCGCCGCTTGCGGTGCGTATGCGCCCCAATTCGCTCGACGAGTATGTGGGCCAGCAAAAGGCCGTCGGTAAGGGCTCATGGTTGCGTGCCGCGATCGAACACGACGTGCTTTCCAGTGTGATTTTGTATGGGCCGGCCGGTACGGGTAAGACGACGCTGGCCCATATTATCGCCAACCATACTAAGAGCGAGTTTGTCGAGGTCAGCGCTGTGACGGGCACCGTGAAGGACTTGCGCCGCGTGATTGATGAGGCCAAGACGCGCCTGAATACCTACGACCGCCGCACCATTCTATTCATCGATGAGATTCACCGCTTCTCTAAGTCGCAGCAGGATGCCCTGCTGCATGCAGTTGAGAACCGTACCGTCATTATGATTGGCGCCACGACGGAGAATCCGTACTTCGAGGTCAACTCGGCACTGTTGTCGCGTGGGCGTGTGGTGGAGCTTGAGCATCTGAAGGATGAGGATATCGCCACGCTTATTGAACGTGCGCTTGAGGCACCGCAGGGCTTGAACGGTAAGTTCTCGGCCGATGAGGATACGGTCAAGACCATCTGCACGCTGGCAGCGGGTGACGCTCGCTCGGCGCTCACGACGCTCGAGCTTGCGAGCGAGATTGCCGTCACGCGTCCCGATACCGAGGGAACGCCAGCGACCGCGGCGGGGGAGCGCTATCCCATCACCGTGGATGACGTGAAGATCGCCAACCCGCGTCGCGGCTTTACATACGACAAAAACGGCGACATGCACTACGACATCATCAGTGCGTTTATTAAGTCTATGCGCGGTAGTGACCCCGATGCCACGATCTATTGGCTCGCGCGCATGATCGATGCCGGGGAGGATCCTAAGTTTATCGCTCGCCGTATTATGATTCACGCTTCTGAGGATGTTGGCAACGCCGACCCGCAGGCGCTTTTGGTGGCGCATGCCGCGTTTAAATCTGCTGAAGTTATTGGCTATCCTGAATGTCGCATTAACCTTGCACAAGCTGCGCTCTATGTGTGCTTGGCGCCCAAGTCCAATGCGTGCGAGGCCTCGATCGATGCGGCGCTAGCCGATATCCATTCTAGTGGGCTTCGCGAGGTGCCGAGTTATCTGCGCGATCGCCATCGCCCGGGCAGCGATGAATACGGTGTGTATAAGTATCCGCACGATTATCCCGAAGGCTGGGTCGACCAGCGCTATTTGCCCGAAGGCTTGGAACGCGGTGCATTTTGGCAGCCTGCCGGCCGCGGTTGGGAAGAATGGCGCGTAGAGCAAAGTGAACGCGACCGCAGCGGGAATGCACCGAAGTAGCTGCTGATAATTATGTCCCACGTTGCTGCTCATGGCATTTTCGGTCCCCTTTGGGGTACCATGGAAACCGTCTGTATATCGATTCCTTTGGGAGGCTTGTATGAGTCCCATTCAAATCGCCCTGCTGCTGCTCGCTGTTGCCGGCGTGTGGGCCATCGTTGAGCTCGCGCTTACCCTGCGCAAGACCCGCACCGTTGTCGACTCGCTCGATAAGACCGTTAACGACCTCAACAACACCATCGCCGAGGCTCAGCCTGTGGTGGCAAAGCTCGATGGCGCTGTCGATGAGCTTACGCCGGCGCTTGCCCAGATGGAGCCGCTGCTTAAGTCGAGCAAGACGGCAGTTGATGCCCTTACCTCCAATCTCGTAGAGGTCGAAGCCGTGGTTCGCGACATTTCTGAGGTCACCGGTAGCATGGCAGAGGCCAGCAATGCTGTGTCGAGCGTGACTGATTCTGCGGCAGGTGCCGTGCAGAAACTCTTTAACAAGGTGAAGGCTCCCGCGGCCGACGCTGAGCGCAAGCTTTCCGCTGCCGAAGAAGCCGAGCAGCCGACCGAGCGTGTCCTGATTGGCGAAGCCGGGGACGATGTCGCTGCTGGTGACAATGATGCACAGAAGCCTGCTGCTAAAGCAGCCCAGTATTACACCTACACGCCCGCCGAGACCTCTGAGGAGTCCTGCGATGAGTAGCGAAGCAACTTGCCCCATTACGCTGACCGTTGCCGGCGACCCGCGTCTGGCGCGCCTTGTGCGCATGACGGCGGCAAATGTCGGTGCGCTCTGCTCCATGTCCGTCGATCGCATCGAGGACATTCGTATGGCTGCCGAGGAAGCATTTATTTTCGGCTGCACGGCTGTTGATTCCGATGACATCTCGATCAAATTCGATGTCGACGAATCTCACGTTGGCATGACCTTTACCTTTGGCGACCAGGCCACCGTCGACGAGGATGACCAGGCCGCTGTGTATGCCGAGCTCATTTTGGCGAGCGTGTGCGATTCCTACGAAAAGACTGCGGCGCCCCTGACGCTTTCCCTCGACCTCAAGGCGGATATCTAATATGACCGAACGTTCCCGGAGCGGTAAGACCGCTTGGGACAAGGAGAAAACCCGCGAGCTGTTTCGTCGCTATATAGAGACCGGTGACCCGGACGCACGCGAGCAGCTCGTCATGTCCCACATGAACCTGGTAAGGTTTCTTGCCAACAAATTTAAGAATCGCGGCGAGCCGCTCGATGATCTGATGCAGGTTGGCTATTTGGGCCTGCTCAAGGCTATCGACCGCTTTGACCCCGAGCGCGGACTCGAGTTCACGACGTTTGCGACACCCACTATCCTGGGCGAGATTAAACGCCATTTCCGTGACAAGGGCTGGAGTGTGCGCGTGCCGCGCCGTCTGCAGGAGCTCTCGGCCAAGGTCAACCAGGCTACTGACAAACTTACCAACGAGCTGCAGCGTTCGCCCAAGGTTGAGGAGATCGCTGAGTATCTAGATGTGACTGTCGATGAGGTCCTCGAGGCTATGGAATCGTCTTCGGCCTATACCTCGGTGCCCATCGAGGCTCCTGGTGCGTCCGATTCCGACGATGCCCCTTCGATTCTCGACCGTTACGCCGACGACGACAACGAGCTCGACTTTACCGATGACCGCCTAGTGATCGAGGAAGCCATCCGTGATTTCTCGCCGCGCGAGCGCGAGGTGATCGAGCTGCGCTTTGTGAAGGGCATGACCCAGATCGAGATCGCCAAGAAGCTGGGTATTTCTCAGGTGCAGGTTTCGCGTCTTCTGCGCCGCACGCTTAAGAAGATTCAGGACAAGATCGACCCCGACGGAGTGATGATTCGTTCATGAGTGAACACCCCCAACAAACCGATCGCGTGCTGCGCGACACCCGCATTCTGACGCTTCGCATTTGGGCTGTTGTCGGCTGCATTGTCATCGCCGCTGTCATCTTTAACCTTATGGGCATCCTGGCGCCGGTTATCGAGTTTCTCGCTGTTGGTTCCATCATTGCCTTTGTGATGTCCCCGATCACCAACTGGCTCGAGCACCATGGCGTGAATCGCGGCATCGGTTCGCTTATCGCGCTTATTGTTGTTGTTGCCGTGCTCGTCGGTGTCGTTTGCATCTTGTCGCCGATTCTCTTTGGTCAGATCATGGAAGTCCTGAGCCGCCTGCCCGAGCAGCTTCGTGTTGCGGGTGGCGATCTCAATGAGATGATCTCGCATGCCAAGACGCTCAATAACACGCCGCTCAAGGAGTATTTGGACGATAATCTTTCGTCGCTGGTTACAGTGGCATCGAAGTATGTGTCTCAGATTGCTGCCGAGCTTGGCCGCGGTGTGTTCCCGCTCATCACCAATACGGCCTCGCAGTTGTTCGTGATCTTCCTTGGTCTGGTGCTTGCCTACTGGATGGCCTGCGACTACCCTCGCATGCATCACGAGATTTGCACCATCATCGGTCAGGAGAAGGAGACCTCGTACCGCTTTATGGTCGCCATCCTTTCTCGCTCTGTCGGCGGCTACATGCGCGGTATGGTCGTGACGTCCATCTGCGGTGGTTTCCTCGCCTTTATCGGCTTCCTGATTATCGGCCATCCGTATGCGGCGCTCATGGCTATCTTCACTGGCATCATGCACTTGGTTCCGGTCGTCGGTCCCTGGGTGAGCGCGGCAATCGCCACGGTACTCGGCTTTATGTTCAGCCCCATGTTGGCGTTATGGACGCTCATCGTGACGATGGTCGCGCAAAACGTCACCGACAATGTGATTTCGCCTAAGGTCATGCAGAGCTCAGTGCAGGTGCATCCCATTATGAGCCTTACGGCTCTCGTTATTGGTTCGGCACTCATGGGGCCCATCGGCATGATTATTGCCATCCCGCTTTGTGCGGCCCTCAAGGGCATCTTCGTGTACTACTTCGAGAATGAGACCGGCCGTCAGCTTGTGGCCTATGACGGAGCCGTGTTTAAGGGCACGCCGTACCGCGATGCCGATGGCAACCCGGTCGCCGCCTACGACGCGCTCGGCGACGACACCTTCATCTATGAGTCCGAGCTCATCGGTAACGAGACTGCGCCCGAGGCCAAGGCCATGCCCAAGCCCGAGCTCGATAATCCCTGGATTAAGCTCTCGGGCCTGCAACCCGATGCCACGGGCTTCTTCAAGAACCCCTTCGCCAAAGACGATGATTCCAACTCGGACGACGATACCAATACCGGCATCGACGGCTCCATGGACGATTCGGATTCTAAATAGGTTCTATTAACGTTTCTTGAAGTTGTAAATGACAAGAAACGCGACCAAAGCGATTGATAAGGGGCCGGCTACATAGAAAAAGAGAACGTCAATTGCGCGTAGAGTGTAATAAGCCTTATCGCCGGACATTACTGTATACAATACGTATCCAAATGATGGTTGGTTTGCGTACCAGCATGAGAAGGCTAAGAGCGCTAAAAGTGCTACAACCAGAAGTGCATTCAGGACAAATCGTTTGCTTTTCATCGATCGCTCCTTCCGGGTGAATCTTATATGCAATTATACAGCAGTCCTTTTTCAAAGGATCGCGCAGTACTAAATAACGTGCACTTTCGCTGGAGGGTCGCTGTTTGGCGACCCTCTTTTTTGCACAGGCGCGGCGGGATGGTAATATCGTTACGTTTGAACTGTTTCGATGTGAAACCGAGGAGATTCCCTCTATGAGTGCTGACTACCCGTCAATGACTACGGCCGAGATTCGCTCCAAGTTCCTCAACTTCTTTGAGGAGCGCGGTCTTAAGCTCTATCCTTCTTCGTCCCTCGTCCCCGACGACCCTTCGCTGCTGCTTGCCAACGCCGGCATGAACCAGTTTAAGGAGTACTACCAGGGCAAGAAGACCATGAAGGAGATCGGCGCGATCTCCTGCCAGAAGTGCGTCCGCACCAACGACATCGACTGCATCGGCGAGGACGGCCGTCACCTGTCCTTCTTTGAGATGCTCGGCGACTTCTCCTTTGGCGGCGTCTCCAAGCAGCAGGCCTGCGCTTGGGCCTTTGAGCTCATCACCAAGGAGTTCAAGCTGCCGCTCGACCGCCTGTACTTCACTGTCTTTACCGAGGACGACGAGACCCATGACGTGTGGCGCTCCCTGGGCGTTGCCGAGGACCACATCTCGCGTCTGGGCGAGGACGACAACTTCTGGGCCGCTGGCCCCACCGGCCCCTGCGGTCCGTGCTCCGAGATATACTTTGACATGGGCGAGGAGGTCGGTTGCGGCAGCCCCGACTGCAAGCCCGGCTGCGACTGCGACCGCTTCCTTGAGTTCTGGAACCTCGTGTTTACCCAGTACGACCGCCAGGAGGACGGCTCCATGCCGGAGCTGCCGCACCGCAACCTCGATACGGGCATGGGTCTGGAGCGCATGGCCGCTATCATGCAGCACAAGACCGCTAACTACGACGGCGATCTGATGCAGCATCTCATCAAGCTCGGTGAGGAGATCAGCGGCAAGACCTATGACGCCGATGACTACTCCGGTGCCAGCCGCTCGCTGCGCATTATCGCCGATCACTCCCGTGCCGTCGACTTTATGATCTCGGACGGCATCCTGCCCGGCAACGAGGGCCGCGAGTACGTCCTTCGCCGTCTGCTCCGCCGTGCCGTGTTCCACGGTCGCCTGCTGGGCATCGAGGGTGCCTTCCTGACCAAGTTCATCGACGAGGTCAATGCTCAGATGGGAGAGGCTTATCCCGAGCTGCTCAAGAACGTCGCCCTCGTCAAGGGTATCGTCGCCTCCGAGGAGGAGCGCTTCTCCACGACGCTCGACAACGGCCGCGTCTATCTGGACGAGGCTCTGGCAGCGCTTTCCGAGGGCGCCGTGCTTCCGGGCGATGTCGCCTTTAAGCTGCACGACACCTTTGGTTTCCCCATCGATCTGACCGTCGAGATCGCCGGCACCGCTGGTCACGACGTCGATATGGACGGCTTCACTGCCTGCATGGAGGACCAGAAGGCCCGCGCCCGCGCCAATGCCAAGGGCGACGCCTGGGGCAGCTTCAACGACGTGTGGGTCGAGCTTTCCGACAAGGTCTCCGCGACCGAGTTCGACGGCTATGACAACGATGTGATCGAGGGCGCCAAGGTTGTCGCCATCGTGCGCAACGGCGAGTCCGTCGAGTCCGCTGCCGCCGGCGAGGACGTCGAGGTTGTGCTCGACCGCACCCCGTTCTATGCCGAGATGGGTGGTCAGCAGGGTGATGCCGGCAAGCTTTCCGCCGAGGGCGTTGTTCTGACCGTTGCCGACACCAAGAACCACAACGGCCTGTATGCCCACGTCGCGCACGTTGCCGATGGCACGCTGACTGTCGGTGCCGCTGTTACCGCCGCGCTCGACGCCGAGCGCCGTGGCTTCCTGCGCCGCAACCACACCGCCACGCACCTGCTCGACGCCGCCCTTAAGCAGGTCCTGGGCGAGCACGTCTCCCAGGCCGGCTCGCTGGTGACGCCCGAGCACCTTCGCTTTGACTTTACGCACTTCGAGGCCCTGTCCTCCGAGCAGCTCAAGGCTGTCGAGGACCTGGTCAACCAGCAGATCTTCGCTTCCAAGCCGGTCGTGACCCGCGTCATGGGCATCGACGAGGCCAAGGCCGCCGGTGCTGTCGCCCTCTTTGGCGAGAAGTACGGCGACGTCGTCCGCGTCGTCTCCGTAGGCGCCGAGGACCAGCCGTTCTCCCGCGAGCTCTGCGGTGGCACGCATGCCGCCAACACCGCCGAGATCGGTCTGTTCAAGATCATCTCCGAGTCCTCCACGGGCTCGAATGTCCGCCGTATCGAGGCCGTGACCTCCAAGGGCGCTCTCGACTACATGGCCGACCGTCTGGCGCTCGTCGACGCCGCCGCCGCTGCGCTCAAGTGCCGTGTCGACGAGGTTCCCGCCCGCGTGGAGAACCTGCAGGCCGAGCTGCGCGAGACTTCCGGCAAGCTCAAGAAGGCGCTCACCGGTGGCTCCTCCGATGCGATCTCCAGCGCCATCGACGGCGCTGTCGAGCTGAACGGCTACAAGCTCGTCGTCGCTGAGCTCCAGGGCCTTGAGGCTGCCGACCTGCGCAACGTATGGGATACCGTGCATCAGAAGGTCGCCGGCCCTGTCGCTTGTGTCGTCGCCAGCGTGACTGAGAAGGGCACTCCGGCCCTGCTCGCTGCCGGCTCTGATGACGCCGTCAAGGCCGGTTTCCACGCCGGTAACGTGATCAAGCAGATCGCGGGTCTGGTCGACGGTCGCGGTGGCGGTCGTCCCAACATGGCCCAGGCCGGTGGCAAGAATGCTGCCGGCATCGCCGATGCCCTTGCGGCCGCTAAGACCGCGCTCGGCGCCTAAGAATCTAAGAAGTCACTGTGGTTGCGCTCGCGCTGGACATAGGGGAGACCAGGATTGGCATCGCCGTCTCGAGCCGTGATGGCAAGATGGCGATGCCTGTCAAGGTGCTTCCGGCTGCCGAGGTCACCGGTATGGCCAAGACGTTCCGCTACCTGGTTGAGGACTATGAGCCCGACATCCTGGTAAGCGGACGTCCCCTGACCATGGCCGGTGAGCCCGGCCCTCAGGCCGAGCGCGTTGCCGCTGTGGCGCAAAAGATTGCCGACGAGCTCGATCTTCCGTTGGAGTTTGAGGACGAGCGTCTGTCCTCGCAAGAGGCCAAGCGTATCCTGCGCGAGCAGGGACTCAACGAAAAGCAGATGAGGGGCAAGATCGACATGATTGCCGCCAGCCTGTTTTTGCAGACGTGGCTCGATCGTAAAAACGAGGAGGTTTCGCATGCCTAGTGCTTCCGATCCGCGCCAGCCGAATCGTACACAGCAGCCGGCGTCGCGCCCTGCCCAGCCTGGCCAGCGTCCGGCACAGCCGACGCAGCGCGCAGCTCAGCCTGCCGCGCGCCCGGCGCAGTCCTTCTCTCGTTCGGCCCAACCTGTTCAACGGACGGGTCAGCAGCCTTCTGCTCGTTCGGTTCAGCATTCGGCTTCTCACGCGGTTCAGCAGCCCACTGCTCGTACGGCCCAGCCTGCAGGCGGCACCCGCTTTAAGCAGCAGGCACCTACCCAGCGAACGCAGGCCCCCCAATCGCATTCGCATCACGCTCGTGGTTCGCATGGCGTTGCTCCGGCGACCCGCTCGAGCTACAACACGCATGCTCGTCGCGGTGCTCAAAAGAAAAGCTCCCCGGTGCCTATGATTATCGGTGGCGTTGTTGCCGTGCTTGCGCTTGTCGCGATCGTTTTCTTTGTCGTGCCAGCCGTCAAGGGCTTCTTTGGCGGTGAGGGTGCGAAAGTCGTTGCAGGCCAGCAGGTTACTATCACGATTCCCGATGGTGCCTCGGGTGACAGCATCGCTTCGATTCTCTCCGAGAACCATATCGTAGAAAATCCCAAGGATTACTATGCGGCGGTGAAAAAGCTCAACGCCGATATGTCGCTCAAGCCTGGTGATTATTCGTTCACCACACTCATGGATGCGACCAAGGTTGTTCAGCAGCTCATGGAAGGCCCCAACGCGGGCTCCAATACGCTGACTATCCCTGAGGGCCTGACGGTCGATCAAGTCGCCGACCGTGTGGCCCAGGCCTACGACAGCATCTCTAAGGAAGACTTCCTCAACCAGGCCAAGGCCTCCAACTACGTGGACGACTATAGCTTCCTTAAGGGCGCCGCCAACGATTCGCTCGAGGGTTTCTTGTTCCCCAAGACCTATTCGCTGGGCGATTCGCCGACGGCCGATGACGTGATTCGCGCTATGCTCGATCAGTTTAAGACCGAGTACAAGTCGCTTGACTTTGCGAGCTGCGAAGCCAAGATCAAGGAACGCTACGGTGTGGAGATGTCCGACTACGACATCGTCAACTTGGCCTCTATCGTTGAGCGCGAGGGCCTCAACGCCGATCAACGTGCGCATGTGGCCTCGGTTTTCTACAACCGCCTTGCCGGCAAGCTCGACGGTCTGCGCTATCTCAATAGCGATGCGACTATGATGTATGTCACCGGTGGCGAGGTTACCGCCGACGACCTGCAGAGCGATAGTCCGTATAACACCTATAAGCATGAGGGTCTGCCGCCCACGCCCATCTGCTCTCCGTCGCTCGAGGCACTCAAGGCCACGCTTGAGCCGACCGACTCCGATGACCTGTATTTCTACATTACGCAGGACGAGGAGTACTTCTCGCAAACCTACGAAGAGCATCAACAGTCTTGGAATTAGCATGAGGATTTTTAGCCCCAAACGTTACGTTGCCTCGGTCGATCGCATCGACCTTAATACCCTGTGGGCCGACGGCAAACGCGCCATTCTGCTCGATCGCGATAACACCTTGGTGCCGCGCGACACCGAGCAGGTTCCCGCCGCGGTTTCCGCTTGGCTCGATGCCGCCCGCGCCAAAGGCTTTAAGCTGTGCATGGTGTCCAACAACTGGCATCGCGACCAGGTCATGAGCTCTGCACGCGAGCTGGGACTCGAGGCCATCAGCCACGCCATGAAGCCGGCGCCGTTTGCCCTCAAGGCGGGTCTTAAGCGCCTCGGCGCCACGGCCGACGAGGCGGTGCTGATCGGTGATCAGCTCTACACGGACGTGTGGAGCGGCAACTTCGCCGGCGTCGATACCATCCTGGTAAAGCCGCAGGCGACGCAGGACCTGTGGTATACGCAGATCTTCCGTATCTTTGAGCGCCGGGCCCTTCGCGACCTTCCCTGCGAGGAATAGGTCTCGCTATGTCCCAGCACACCAAACACGGCTGCGACCATATCTTCTTTATCGGCTTTTTGGGCGCGGGCAAATCGACGCTCGCGCGCAACGTCGGCACTATGTTCAAGCGGCGTTTTATCGATACCGACCGTCTGGTCGTGCGCCGTTGCGGCAAGTCGGTAACCGAGATTTTTCAGACCGAGGGCGAGGATCGTTTTCGCGAGCTCGAGACCTCGGCGCTCCGTTCGCTCCAAAGTGAGCGCAGCCTGTTGGTTTCGTGCGGGGGCGGCATTGTCGAGACGCCGGTGAATATTGAGCTGATGCACGAAATGGGTACGTGCGTGTACCTCGAGGGTGACTTCGAGGATTCGATTCGCCAGATTCGTCGGTCCGACACGCGCCCCGATTTTCGCTCTCCCGAGCATGCCGCGCGCCTGTTTGAGCATCGCCGTCCGCTGTATCGCCAGGCCGCCGACCTTACCCTTGATATTCGCAACAAGTCCTTCGAGGACGTTTCCTACCTTTGTGCCGAGATGCTTTTGGAGCGTGGGCTGCTATGATTCGCCGTCAACTGATCAATTTCCAAAACCGCAGCGTCGATGTCCGCGTCGGATTGGGCGCGTTCGATGAACTGTCGCGTATGTTTGCCTCGGCCGTGGGCAAGCCTAAGCGCGCGATGGTCGTTTGGAACACCGCCACATCTGAGCGTTTTGGTGAAGTCGTCGAGCATGCGCTGGTCGACGCCGGTTTTGCCGTGTCGCTGCTAGTCCTTGAGGTTTCGCCTGCTGGTGCCACGCTGGCCGATGCTGATGCTATCTTTGGCGCCCTGTCTGCCAACGGCGTTACCTGCGACGATCTGGTTGTCGCCGTTGGCGATGCCGCAACCTGCTCGGTTGTTAGCTGGTGCGCCAACCAGTGGTGCGGCCGAACCGAGTGCGCGCTGTTGCCGACGACCTTTGACGCCATGCTCACGGTCGCGACGACCATGAAGCCGCTCGTCGCCTCGTCGGCCAATGCGCTTCCCGCTATCGCGTTCCGTCCCGAACCGGGCTTGGTCGTGTGTGACCTCGACCTTGTTCGTGAGGCGGACCCCGAGGACCTCAAGCTCGGCTTTGTGGTGCTTGTTGGCACCATGCTTTCGAGCAGTAAGTCCCGCTGGAATCAGTTTACTGAGACCGTCCCCGAGATTCTCGCGGGCGAGGAGGTCGCGCTCGTCAATGCCGTTCAATGGTCTCAGACTGCCCGTAAGGACGTACTGATGGCCACGAACCCGAGCGCTCGCCATGCGCTCGATTTTGGCAAGACGGGGGAGCGTACCCTGCGCGCCTGCTTGGGCGATGCCGCCTCGCAGGTCCCTGCCTATCAGCTGTTATCCGAGGGCATGCGCTTTGAGGCGCGCCTAGCACATGATGCCTGCGACTTTGATATCGATTACGTCTTTGAGGTCGATGACTGCCTGGAGGACTTTGGCATCGAGGAACTTGCCTTCGATCTGGAGCCTGCCGCATATATCGAGGAGTTCCGCAGGCAGCAGTTTGTCCGCTCGAACCGCAGTATGTTGCCGCTGCCCGCGGCACTCGGCGCTATTCGTCTAACGTGCGTTGAGGACGAGGTTCTTGAGCGCCATGCTCACGCCTACTTGGCTTCTCGCAAAGAACTTCTCTAAGTTTTATTGACATCCATCGTCTTTCGTATCATGTTGAGGGGCGGGTTTCCAATCGGTTGCGGATCGCATGCGATTCCGTCGTTCGGTTGAGACCCGTCCCGTCTTTATAGAGACAACAAGAAAGGAATCTGCATGTCTGAGTTTGCTGCCGGTCCTGCCGGTCGTATCGAGCGTGTCCGTGCCCTGATGGCCGAGCGTGGCTACGACGCCATCGTGGTGCGCGACGAGGCCAACCTTCGTTGGCTTACGGGCGTGAAGGGCGTTTTCGATTACACCTTTGAATTCCCGCACGCGGCGTTTATTACGGCCGACCAGTGCCTGTTCCATACCGACTCGCGCTACCTCAACAGCTTTGAGGAGAACACGCCCGCCGGCAGCCCCTGGGTTTACGACATGGACGAGGGTACCATCCCCGGCTGGGTCGCCGGCAAGATTGCGGCTAACAAGTGCCGTGTCTGTGCTGTCGAGGACGATATGCAGATTAACTTCTACCAGGGTATTCAGCGCGGCCTGGAGGACCGTTCCGTCGCCTGCATCCTACCGCTGATGCACGACGACATCCGCAAGATGCGCGCCATCAAGGATGCCGAGGAGATTGAGCTTATGCGCCATGCGCAGTCGATCACCGATGCCGCTTTCCAGCACATGCTCGGCTTTATTAAGCCCGGTATGACCGAGAAGCAGGTTCGCAACGAGCTCGAGAACTTTATGTTCGCCAACGGCGCCGACAGCCTTGCCTTCGGCTCCATCGTGGCGAGCGGTCCCAACACCGCCAACCCGCATGCCGTGCCGAGCGATCGCGTGATCGAGAAGGGCGATTTCGTTCTCATGGATTACGGCGCGGGCTACTGCGATTACCGCTCCGACATGACGCGCACCGTCGTGATGGGCGAGCCCACGCAGGAGCAGCTCGACCTGTACGCGCTCGTGCGCCGCACGCACGAGGAGTGCGTCGCCGCCATCCATCCGGGCGTTGAGGGTAACGACATCTTCAAGCTTTCCAAGAAGATCATCGGCGATGCCGGCTATGGCGATTACTACAATCATGGCCTGGGCCACGGCGTCGGTATCGACATCCACGAGCTGCCCAACTTCAACCGCAGCAAGAACACCATCGCGATCGGCTCGGTTGTCACCATGGAGCCCGGCGTTTACCTGCCCGGCGTGGGCGGCGTGCGCCTGGAGGATTACGGCGTGGTCACCGAGAACGGCTACGAGCCTTTCACCAAGACCCCGCACGACCTGCACGTCATCGATTGCTAGCCCATTTCGATAGATTTTTGGGGCGGGGCGTCCGAATCGATTCGGACGCCCCGCGTTCTCTTTTTATGCGCTCGCCGCAGGCGCCGTCTGCAAGTGTATAATTTCTGTCGTATGTAATTTGGACGCTTGTGCGTTCTGCCCATAACAAGAAAGGTCGCTATGCCTACCATTTCTACCGCCGACTTCAAGAACGGCCTCGGTCTCCGTATCAAGGACAAGGTCTACACCATCGTCGAGTTCCAGCATGTCAAGCCGGGCAAGGGCGGCGCGTTTGTGCGCTACAAGACCCGCGACATCAAGAGCGGCCGCGTCGTCGAGAACACCTGCAACGCCGGCACCAAGTTCGAGAGCGTCATGCTCACCACCCGTGAGTTCCAGTACCTCTACAACGATGGCACCGACTACATCTTCATGGACAACGAGTCCTATGAGCAGGTTCCCGTTCCCGAGGACATGGTGGGCGAGAACTCCAAGTGGCTGCGCGAGAACGACATCTGCCAGCTGCTCTTCGCCGACGATGAGCTCATGGGCGTGACCCCGCCGATGTTCATCGAGACCACCATCGTCCAGACCGACCCGGGCTTTAAGGGCGATACCGTCCAGGGTTCCACCAAGCCGGCCACGATCGACACCGGCGCTGTCATCCAGGTCCCCATGTACCTCAACGAGGGCGAGGTCATCAAGGTTGACACCCGCGACGGCAAGTTCGTCTCCCGCGTCTAGCAACCAACTCTTCTAGGAGGACTCATGCCCCAAGAAATCAAGATTGACGGCATCGGCATTTCGCCCGATGTTCTGACCGCCATCGTCTCGCGCGCCGTGTCCGATGTCGAGGGCATCGCCTCCGTTGGCGTCAAGGACCTTGCCACTAATCTTGTCTCCATGATGCTCTCGTCCAAGGCCCCGGCTTCCGAGCCGGCTGTCGAGGCCGAGGTCGTTGGCGACAAGCTCGCACTCACCGTGCGTGTCGTGGTGTTCTTTGGCTATCCGTTCAAGAAACTCGCCGAGGCCGTTCGCGCTGCCGTGGTCGCTGCCATCGATGCCCAGGTTGGCGTTGAGGTTGAGCGTGTTGACGTTTGCATCGACGGCCTCGTTTTCCCCAAGGAGTAACCTTTGAGCCTTAAGGTTTATCGCGGGCGTACGCTTGCCCGCAGTCAGGCGCTGCAGCTGCTGTTCCAGGCCGAGGCCACGGACAGCCCGCTCGAGCGCGTCCTCGAGGGTGATTTCCTGATCTCGAAGGGTCCCCTCGACCCCTATGCGCTGGAGCTGTGCCGCGGTGCCTACGAGCATATCGACCGCATCGACTGCGCTCTGCGCTCCGTTGCCAAGAACTGGGATCTTATGCGCATGCCCGGTGCCGACCGCAATCTGCTGCGTATCGCCGTTTACGAGATGCGTTTCCTCACCGACGAGGAGGTCTCGGACGCCATCGTGATCAACGAGGCCGTCGAGCTTGCCAAGGCCTATGGCACCGACCAGTCCGCGTCGTTCGTCAACGGCGTGCTGGGCAAGATCGCTCGCAGCGAGGAGCTGCCGGGCGAGGACCTATACCAGGAGCTGCTGGCCGAGGATCGCGCTCGCGAGGAGGCACAGGCTGCCGAGGCTGCCGCAAAGGTTGCGGTTGCTCAGGCCGAGGCCGGCGTTCTCGACGAGGACGCTGAGGTCGCCGAGGCCGAGACCGGTACCGTCGAGGAGTAGCCATGCCAGAGGGTTCTGTCCGCAACTTTGACGAGATCTCGGACCGTCTGGACCAGATCATCGCTACCGTTCGCTCCAAGGATACCTCCTTGGAGCGTTCACTCGATTTGTTTGACGAAGCGATTGAGTTGGGTTCCCGCGCGGTCGATATGGTCGACAAGTTTGAGTTGACGCCGCGAGAGGCCGACAAGCTCGAGCAGGAATACGATGAGGATGCGGCAAACGAATCCCAGGATAGCTAGGCCGCATCTCCGGATACGAATGGTTGATGGCATTCATGAAACGCGTGCGTCTTGATGACGAACTGATTTCACAGGGCATCTGCGCCGATCGCGCGGATGCCCTTCGCACTCTTATGGCCGGCTTGGTCTCGAGTGGCGGCGAGCGCTTGACTTCGCCGGGTCTTAAGGTGATGCCGGGGCTGCCGCTGCACGTGAAGGGGCGTATTCCCTATGTTGGCCGCGGCGGTCTTAAGCTCGAAGGCGCGCTTGATGCGTTTGGCATCAATCCGACGGGCCTTGCCTGTTTGGATGTGGGCTGCTCTACCGGCGGTTTTACCGATTGCCTGCTCAAGCGCGGAGCTGCGACTGTTGTCTCTGTGGACGTGGGTCGCGCCCAGTTCGATTGGTCGTTGCGTCAGGACGATCGCGTGACGCTGCATGAGCGCACAAACGTGACGCAGCTGCCTGAGCTTGGCTATGCCGGCGCCATCGACCTGGCTGTGTGTGATGTCTCGTTTACCAGCATCGCGAACATTATCGATGCGGTACTGGCGTGCATGGCTCCTACGGGTGCATTCTGTACGCTCGTAAAGCCGCAGTTTGAGGCTCCGGCGGCGCTGGTGGGCGAGGGCGGCATTGTGACCGATCCCGCCGTGCGCCGCGATACACTCGTGGCGGCGGTTGAACTCTTTGCTGCCAAGGGCCTGTTTCCGGTCGATGTGTGCGTGTCACCCATTCATGGTGCCAAGGGCAACGTTGAGTTTTTCCTGTACGGCACGAGGTTTGCCCCCGGCGAACGCACCGACGATGAGCTGCAATCCCAGGTATCGGTTTTGAGCGAGAAAGCTGCAACGCTATGAAGGTCTTTCTGGTTCCCAATTACTATAAACAAGAGGCGGTCGAGAGCGGCCTGATGCTTGAGCTTTGGCTGACGCGCCAGGGCTATGAGGTCGCATGGGCTGCCGACCAGCGATCGAAGATTCAGAGCACGCCTGATATTGACGGCTCCGATCTGGTCATTACGCTCGGCGGTGACGGTACGTTGCTGCGCGCTGCCCGCATCCTCAACCATCGCGAGATTCCTATCCTCGGTCTTTCCTATGGTCACCTGGGCTTTTTGACGGCCGCGAGTCCCGAGGAGCGCGACATTTTGCAGGTTGTGAGCGACGCCCTGTCCGGCGAGCTGCATGTGAGCCGTCGCGCTACCATCGCTGCGGATATCGTGTCCGTGCGTGACGATGGCACGAAGGATGTCGTGCGCACGTTCGCCCTCAACGACATGGCGCTCACGCGCGGCCCCCTGTCCGATATGGTCGAGTTTGACATCACGGTGTCCGGCCACCATATCGATCGCCTGCGTGGCGACGGCGTGGTCGTGTCCACGGCGACTGGTTCTACGGGTTACGCGCTCAGTGCCGGTGGCCCCATCGTGAGCCCCGACTATACGGGCATGGTCTGCGTACCCATTGCGCCGCACACCATTCAGGCCCGTGCCTTCTTGACTTCGCCGAGTGATGTCGTCGAAATCTTTATGTCTGATGATCGTCCGAGCGTTCCGGCGATTGCTATCGATGGACAGTTTATTACCTGCGATGGCACCGTTGAGAGCGTGGCGGTGCGCCGCGGGCCCGGAGATGTGTTGCTGCTGGATTACGGCCCCGAGAGCTTCTATAACTCGGTGAGCCGCGTATTCTACGGAGTCCGTCATGATCGATGAGCTGCAGGTTTCTAACATTGCGCTCATTCGCGAGGCGACGCTGCTGCCGAGTGCCGGCCTGACTGTCCTGACCGGCGAGACCGGTGCCGGCAAGACCGCGCTGCTCTCGGCCCTCAAGCTTATTTTGGGTGAGCGCGCGGATTCGTCTATGGTGCGCGAGGGCGAGGCGCTGGCGAGCGTCGAGGCGCGCCTGTTTGACGGCCCGCACGACACGGAGGGCTTCATCGTGCAGCGCAGTCTTTCTGCCGAGGGCCGCAGCCGCGTGAAGATTGACGGACGCATCGCCAGTGTGCGCGAGCTTTCGGAGCGCGTTGGCGTGATGATGGATCTGTGCGGCCAACACGAGCACCAGCGCTTGCTCGATCCGGCGCATCATGTTGCGATGGTCGATGCCTGGGCAGGGCGCCCTGCACTCGAGGCGCTCGAGCACTACCGCGCCTGCTTTAAGGCTTCGCGTGCTGCCGCTAAGGAGGTTCGACGTGTCGAAGAGACCTCGCGTGCGCAGGGGAGCCGCGTCGAGGAAGCGCGCTTTGCGCTCGAGCGCATCGGCGAGGTCGACCCCAAACCGGGCGAGTATGAGGAACTCGAGGAACTGCTGCCGCGCTCCGAACATGCCGAGGTACTGGTTGCCACAGCTAATGATGCCCATGCATCGCTTGCCTCTGAAGGGGGAGCGCTCGATGCCGTGAACAGCGCCGTGGCAGAACTTTCCCGTATGGCTTCCGTCGATCGCAAACTTGGCGACATTGCCGATTTGCTTTCGGATGCCTGTATCTCCCTTGAGGATTGCGCGAACGAACTTCGTGCCTATCGCGATGGCGTCGCCTTCGATCCGCGCGAGCTCGCTCGCATGCGTGAGCGGTATTCCGACCTCAAGGGCCTGCTGCGTCAGTGGGGTCCTACCATGGACGATGTTTTTGCCATGCGCGATCGCTCGCAAGAGCTGCTGTCCCTGGTCGATGATGGCGATGAACAGATCAGAAAGGCGCGTGAGGCACTCGGGAGCGCCGAGCACGAGTTGTTTGCCGCTGCAAAGGCACTTAAGCGCGCTCGCAATATGGCGGCCCCGCGCTTCTGCCACGAGGTTTGCCGCCAGATGGCTCGCCTGGAGATGGGCGGCGCCGAGCTCGTCTGGGAGTCGCGTGATCTTCCCCGTGCTGAGTGGACGCCCGTTGGTCCTTCGAGCTACGAGCTGCTATACCGCAGCGGTGCCGGTTTGACTCCACGTCCCCTGCGCCGCATTGCGTCGGGCGGCGAGCTCAGCCGCGTCATGTTGGCAAGTAAGGTTGTCCTCGGTAACGCGGACGGTGTCGATACGCTGGTGTTTGACGAGGTCGATGCCGGTGTCGGCGGCTCTACGGCTCGTGCTCTTGCTGGTGTGCTGGCCGATCTTGCCGCTACTCATCAGGTCATCGTCGTAACGCACCTTGCGCAGGTTGCGGTCATGGCCGACAAACATTATGTTGTCAGTAAGGAACCGGGCGATGTTCCCCAGACGCATTTGGACGAGGTAACCGGCGAAGCGCGTACCGCCGAGATCGCCCGCATGTTGAGCGGCGATCAATCGGAGGCGAGCTTGGCGCATGCCAAGCAGATGCTTGAAGAAGCTCGAGGTTAGGTCGTATCAGCGGTGTTGGTGGGACAAAATAGACTGAATTTTTTGTCCCACTTCGCGTTTTACTCCACGACCTTATCCGGTTGGATGAGTTCCTCATAGTAGCTGATGTGCTCTCGGGCGTCCTCGATTTCGGGCAGCAGGAAGTTGTAGACGACCTCTATGATCATCGTGGCGCTCATCTTGGAGAACGCGAAGTCACCCGTTGTCAGCAGCGCTTCGTGATTGACGGTATTAAAGGTGTAGTCGGCGAGGCGCGCAAGTGGAGACTTGCTATCGCTGCTGATGACGACTACGGTTGCGCCGCAGTTGCGAGCCGCTTTTGCCATGCGATTCAGTCGGCGCGATTTGCCAGAGTTTGAGATTAGCACGATGACGTCACCCGGGCGTAACGTGAGCGCAAAGCCGATTGATGTCTCGCTAATGGTGCTCGCCATGCAGCGCAGGCCCAGCTGCGAAAACTTAAACGTCGCATCGAGCGCGACCGCGTTCGTATTGCCCACGGCGGCGAACTCAATAACGCCGGCATTCTTAAGCGCGTGTACAACTGCGGCCAACGTGTCGTGATCTATGCCGTCGATGGTCGCATTAAGCTCACTCACCTTGGCGGCGAGGATATTTTTTAGGCTCTGCTCCATATTATCGAGCGAGACCTCGTCGGTCAGGCCCTCGTTGCGCTGGCTTTCCAAATCCCTCGCCAACGAAAACTGAAAGCTGCGGAAGCTGCCAAAGCCCAGCTTGCGGCAGAAACGCGAAACGGTCGCCTCGGACGTGGCGGCAGCGCGCGAGAGCTGAGCGGCCGTGAGGCGTGGCGCTTCGGACTGGTGCTCCAATATATAGTCGACAATGCGCTGCTCGGACTCGCTGTATCCCTGATGGGTACTAATGAGGGAAAGTGCGCTCTTGCTACTATCGGTCATGGATGGCTCCTGGTTGGCATGAAAATCTAGCTTGATTTGCAATGCCATAGTATACGGGCATTTTCAATTACAAGATACACCTTGCCGTTTCAAGTGTTGATGGTAAACTTTCACTTGCCGTTTACGGTTATGAAAGAACCTTTCACCGGAGAATTGCGCCTTGTCTCTTCTCACGCGGACGGTAGGTTGGTATCTTTCAGTTGTGGAAAAACGCGCATCGAAGCGCGTGTAGGGGAGCGCCCGCGGGCGCTGTACTCAAGAAGGAGGGACACATGGCTAAGTTTGACATCATCGCCGCGACCGGTTGCCCGACCGGCATTGCGCACACCTTCATGGCGAAGGAGGCGCTGGAGAAGGCTGCTGCCGAGCGAGGTCTGACCATTAAGGTCGAGACTCATGGCCAGGTCGGCGTCGAGAACGAGCTCACCAAGAGCGAGATCGCCGGTGCCAAGGCCGTCGTCGTCGCAGCCGATAAGGATGTCCAGGCTGAGCGTTTCGCCGGTAAGCCCATGGTTTCCGTTGGTGTTTCCAAGGCCCTGTCTGTCGAGGCAGCTGGTAAGCTGATCGACCGCGCGCTCGCCGCCAAGGGCGACGACACGGTTGCCGCTGCCGCCGATGTCGAGGACGAGGTCGAGGAGAAGGAGTCCATCGGTCACGTCATCTACAAGCACCTCATGAACGGCGTCAGCCACATGCTTGTCTTCGTCGTTGCCGGTGGTGTTCTGACCGCCATTTCGTTCCTGTGGGGCATCACGTCCTTTGATTCGACGGCTGCCGACTACAACAGCTTTGCCGCGATGCTCAAGATTATCGGCGGTATCGCCATGAACCTCATGGTTCCGGTGCTCTCCGCTTACATCGCCGAGTCCATCGGCAAGCGCCCGGCGCTCGTCCCCGGTTTCGTCGCCGGTATGATCGCCATCCAGGGCTTGCCTGTTAACGCCGATACCGGCATGATCGACGCCGGTGGCGCAGGTGTGGGCTTTGGCTTCCTGGGCGGCATCGTCGGCGGCTTCCTCGCTGGCTATGTCATCCTGCTGCTCGAGAAGGTTTTCTCTAAAATTCCCGCGAGCCTTAATGGCCTGAAGGCAATCTTCCTGTATCCGCTGTGCTCTACCGCCATCGTCGGCCTGGTCATGCTCGGTATTTCCGGCCCCATGGCTGCCATTAACCAGGGTATGATGGATTTCCTGCAGAGCCTCGGTAACTCCGGTCCGGTGATCCTTGGCCTGGCCATCGGCTGCATGTGCGCCTTTGATATGGGCGGCCCGGTCAACAAGGCTGCTTACGCTACTGGCACCTTCCTGCTCGGTACCGCTCTCGAAGCTGGCGTCGGCACCGAGACCTACAACTTCGGCACCAACTTCATGGCTGCCGTCTCCGCCGCTTGCATCGTTCCGCCGCTGATCACCACCTTCGCCGTCGTTGTCGGTAAGAAGTACTTCAGCCAGGAGGATCATGACGCCGGTATCGTCAACCTCATCCTTGGTTGCACCCACATCACCGAGGGCGCCATTCCGTTCATGACCAAGAACATCTGGCCCGTCATGCCCATCATGATGCTCGGTTCTTCCATCGCTTCCATCTTGACCATCTTCTTCAACGTTCACGATCCGGCGCCTCACGGCGGCTTCCTGGTCCTGCCCGTTGTCGAGAACGGTCCGCTGTGGGTCCTCGCGATCCTCATCGGCGCTGTGGTCGGTGGCATCCTGTTCGTGGCCTTCAAGAAGTACGACTTCGAGAAGAATCAGAAGGCCGCTCCTGTAGCCAAGCCCGTTGAGGCCCCCAAGGCCGCTGCCGTCGAGGCCCCCAAGGCCGAGGCTGCCGACTTCGTGAAGGTCGAGAACGTCTTTGTCGCCGAGGACTTCGCTTCTCGTGACGAGGCTCTGAGCTTCGTTTCCAACCAGGCTGTCAAGGCCGGTATCGCCAGCGACGCCGACGCCGTGATGAACGCCTTCCTGGCCCGCGAGGCCGAGGGCACCACGGGCATGATGGAGGGCTTCGCCATCCCGCATGCCAAGTCCGACGCCATTACCGAGGCTGCCGTCATCGTCGTCAAGGACGAGTCCGGTGTGACCGGTTGGGACACCATGGACGGCGCTCCCGTCAACGTGGCCATCGCGCTGCTCATCCCGGGTGCCCAGGCCGGCACCACGCACCTCAAGATCCTGTCCAAGGTCGCCGAGGCGCTCATGGACGAGGACTTCCGTGCCACCGTCAAGGGTTCCACCGACGCCGCCGAGATCGCCAAGACGATCAACGCCCGCCTGGTCTAATCCCCCAGCCCGCGAATAACATCGCCCCCTGTACAAAAGGCGAGGACTCCACCAGGAGCCCCCGCCTTTTTTCCTGCCCCTCCCATAAGTTGCGGTGAAATAGGGACTGTTTAACCGTTTCAACCCCAAATCCAGTCCCTATTTCACCGCAACTTACAGAGATGGGCATAGACGGTCCTGCTTGCCGAGTCTTTAGTGCGGACAGACTATCAGCCAGAATTCCGTTTGGTCGATATTACTCTGGACCGACTGAGTTTCCCCAGCTTGCTCGCCCACGGAGGCCCGGACGCGGCCTGTGAGATTTATCGCGAGTTCCGCACGAGCCGAAGAGCACTTAATGTGCTCTTCGTGCGAGCAGGACTGTAGAGCAGGAAATCTCACAGGCCGCGCACGGGCCCCTGTGGGCGAGCAAGCGGACGACAAACACATCTGTCCAATAATTCGTCTGAAACATAATGAAAAACCGTTTGATGTGAGTTAATATAAACAACGTCGTGAATCTGACTCCTGCCACATGCATGACAGGGGTTAAACACAAAAAGGAGTCAATTATGGTTTCTGAGAAGGCTACCCTCGTTAATCCTCAGGGTCTGCACATGCGTCCGGCTGGTCTGTTCGCCTCCACCATGGGCAAGTACGCCTGTGACGTGACGGTCGTCACCCCCGAGAAGGAGGTCAACGGCAAGTCCCCGATGGCCCTCATGGCTGCTGGTATCCCCTGCGGTACCGAGGTCGAGGTCAAGTGCGACGGCGCTGACGAGGCCGAGGCTCTGGCTGCTGCCATCGAGCTCATCAAGAGCGGTCTTGGCGAGTAGAACTCAAACGGGTCGCATGTTGAACAACTAAGTTCATATTTGGGGGCGCAGTGACCTGTTGTAAGGTAACTGCGCTCTTTTGTCATGGATATGGCAAAACGCTTTATCACATGACACGGAGAGAGGAATGGGAATGTATCAGGGAGTCAACGCTTCCGAGGGCATCGGTATCGGCACCGTCATGGTCGCCGTCGATCCCGACTTGACGTTTGAGCCGCACGAGGTTGCTGATTCGGCAGCAGAGAAGGAGCGCTATCAGTCCGCTCTTTCGGTCTTCTGCGAGAAGACCCAGGCTCAGGCCGACCACATGAAGGAGACGGTGGGCGAGGCCGAGGCCGAGATCATGAGCGGACACATTGTTCTGGCTCAGGATCCGGGTATGACCGACGCCATCAACGCCGCCATTGACGGCGGTACCTGCGCCGAGCAGGCGCTCATGGACACCTCGACCATGTTCGAGAACATGTTCCTGTCCATGGACGACGAGATGTTCCGTCTTCGCGCGGCCGACATCGCCGACATCCGCACCGGTATTCTGGCCGAGCTGCTGGGCAAGGAGGTCGTCGACCTCTCCGTCCTGCCCGAGAACACTGTCGTTGTCGTGCACGACCTCACGCCGTCCATGACCGCCACGATCGATAAGGCCCACGTTGCCGGTATCGTCACCGAGACCGGTGGCCGCACGTCGCACTCCGCGATCATTGCGCGCGCCCTTGAGATCCCGGCTGTCCTTTCGGTTTCCAACAGCTGCACCGCGCTGCGCAACGGTATGACCGTTGTCGTCGACGGTGGCAAGGGTATCGTCGAGGCCGATCCCGACGAGGAGACGCTCGCCGCCTACACAGCTAAGGCCGAGGCCTTCGCTGCCGAGAAGGCAGCCCTCGAGGCCTTCCGTGGCAAGCCGTCCGTGACTGCCGATGGCATCAAGAAGATCATCGCCTGCAACATCGGTAACCCCGATGACGTGCCCAACGCGCTCGATCACGACGCCGAGGCCATCGGTCTGTTCCGCTCCGAGTTCCTGTTCATGGACTCTGCCGAGCTTCCTTCCGAGGAGGAGCAGTTCAACGCCTACCGCAAGGTCGCCAGCGCGCTCAAGGGCGCTCCGGTCATCATCCGCACGCTCGATGTGGGTGGCGACAAGGAGATTCCGTATCTGCACATGGTCAAGGAAGATAACCCCTTCATGGGCTTCCGCGCCGTGCGTTACTGCCTGGCCAATCCCGACCAGTACAAGGTCCAGCTCCGCGCTCTGTTGCGCGCTAGCGCCTTCGGTGACGTCAAGATCATGATCCCGCTCGTCACTTGCGTCGAGGAGGTCTTGGCTGTCAAGGAGCTCGTTGAGCAGTGCAAGGCCGAGCTGACCGAAGAGGGTCGCAAGTTCAACGAGAACATCGAGGTCGGCATCATGGTCGAGACGCCCGCCGCTTCGCTGCTCGCAGACCGTCTGGCCGAGGTCGCCGACTTCTTCTCCATCGGCACCAACGACCTGATCGGCTACACCATGTGCGCCGACCGTGGCAACGACACCATCTCCAACCTGTACCAGGTGTACTATCCCGCCGTGCTCCGCTCGCTCAAGAACATCATCGAGAGCGGCGTGAAGGCCGGCATCATGGTCGGTATGTGCGGCGAGGCCGCTGCCGATCCGCTGCTCGAGCCGCTGCTGATCAGCTGGGGCCTGGAGGAGTTCTCGATGAGCGCTCCGTCGATCCTGCGCGCCCGCAAGACCATCAGCCAGTGGACCAAGGCCGAGTGCGACGAGCTCGCCGAGAAGGCGCTCGCCTGCAACACCGCCGCCGAGGTCAAGGCACTGCTCGAGTCCGCAGCTCGCTAATTTGGTATCAGAGGTAACCGCGTGGTTGGAATGGGCCGGCCACGCGGCCCTCACATATACAGGGGGTACTGTAAATGTTCTACACGCTAACCGCTAACCCGGCTGTCGACATGACGGTTTCGAGCTCTCCGCTCGAGCCCGATGAGAACGTCCGCACCGGCTCGGCCAGCTACACGGCTAACGGCAAGGGCCTCGACGTGTCCTTCGCCTTTAAGAAGATGGGCGTCGACACCGTCGCACTCGGCTTCTTTGCTGGCTTCACGGGCAAGTTCATCGTCGAGGAGGTCATGAACCTGGGTTGCCTCTGCCGCCCGGTCTGGACCGACGGTATCACGCGCATTAACACCTACGTCAACGATGGCCAGCACGAGTACGGCATCCTGAACCCGGGTGCTCCGATCACGCCGCAGCACCAGGAGGAGCTCTACAACATCCTGGACACCGCGGGCGATCTCGAGTGCCTGATCGTTTCCGGCTCCGTGCCTCCCAAAGCTACGCCCGACTTCCTGGCTCAGGTCATGGAGCACGCTCAGGCTCGTGGCGCCGACGTCGTCCTGGACCTGTCCTCCGACAAGCTCAAGGAGCTCGCTCACAAGAAGCCGCTGCTCATCAAGCCGAACCATCACGAGATGAAGGCCATCTTCGGCGTGCCGGTCGACACCGACGACGAGGTCCGCGTTGCCATGAAGATGGCTCACGACGCTGGCGTTCAGAACGTGCTGCTCACCCGTGGTAGCCGCGGCGACGCTTACTTCTCCAACGGCGAGGACATCTGGTACGCCAAGCGTGAGTTCAACATCAAGCTGGTTTCTTCCGTCTGCGCCGGCGACTGCACCCTCGCTGCGTTCCTGCACAAGTGGTACAGGGATCGCGACAACGTCGAGGAGGCCATGAAGCTCGCTATGGCCACCGGCGCCAACGTTGCCGAGTCCGTCGGCATCGGCGACTTCGGTCACGTCGACGAGTACAGCAAGCGCGTTGCTGTCCGCAAGCTCGATCGTCAGTAATCGAAACGCGACATATTCGTGCGCATGCGGCGCCCCGGTTTCGGCTGGGGCGCCTTTTTGTTCCGCCACGGGGGAGAGGTGTTCCGCCGTACTTCATCGCTTCCACACCGTTCACCGAGTTGTCCTAGCCTTTTGTCTATGCGTGGAATATACTTTCATTAACACGTTGCTTCGTGAAAGGAACATTCATGATTTACACGCTCACTGCAAATCCCGCCATTGACTACAACATCTCCTGCGACGGTCTTTCCGCCAACACAGTCACGCGTACCCGCAACGCGGTCTATACGCCCAACGGCAAGGGCCTCAACGTCTCGTTCACCCTCGATCACTACGGTGTCGACACCACGATCCTGGGCTTTTTCGCCGGTTTCTCGGGCGAGTTTATCGTTAAGGGCGCCGAGGCCCTGGGCGTGCCCGTCAAGCCCGTGTGGACCGACGGCATCACGCGCGTCAATGTGTTCCTCAACGCCGGCCCCGACACCGAGTACAACATGGTCAACGCCGGTGCCGCCATCAATGAGGCCAACGAGCAGGAGATGTTTGAACTTATCGATTCGCTCGATGACATGACCTGCCTGGTCATCAGCGGCTCGCTGCCTCCCAACACTTCCGAGGGCTTCTTGGCCGAGGTCCTGCGCCGTGTCAAGGCCAAGGGGGCCGAGTTCGTCCTCGACATCTCGAGCCATCAGCTGGCAGACCTCATTGCTCTGGAGCCGCTGCTGATCAAGCCCAATGACGACGAGCTGCTTGACATCTTTGGCATCAAGGTGAGCGGTGGCGACGACGAGTCCGTCAAGGGCGCTATGGCCGAGCTGCACGCCAAGGGCGCCAAGAACGTGCTGCTGACCCTTGGCGGCGCTGGTGCGTACTTCTCCAACGGCGAGCATATCTGGTTTGCCAACCGCACCTTCGACGTCAAGCTGCTGTCGACCGTCTGCGCCGGCGATTCCTCGCTGGCCGCCTTCCTGTCCGTGTGGCACGACGCCCCCGAGCGAGTCGAGGATGCCTTGCGTCTTTCGATGGCCACCGGCGCCAACGTGGTCGAGTGCCCCGGTCTGGGCGATTTTGCCAAGGTCGAGGAGTATAAGAAGGGCATCGCTATCCGCGAGGTCTGCTAACTCCGGCCTAAAGCTTGAGTATTTCGAGTGGTTCGCATCCGTCTTGGGAACAGGACGGATGCGTTTTTGTTTATCGGACTTGCGTGTGCAGGGGAGGCTGTTTCTTGCTAGACTTCTTGCAGATGCAATCGACAACCAATTTGATAGCCGCAGGAGGCCACAGGTATGTGCAATGTTTCGCTCAACGGTACGCACCCGACCGTTGCCTCCCTGCGAGTGCTGCGTGCGCTCGAGGCGGCCGGTCTTGAGGCCTGGTACGTGGGCGGTTGGGTGCGCGACGCCCTGATGGGATGCCCCAGCCACGATGTTGACATGTGTTGCAGCGGCCTGTGGCAGGAGTCCAAGGTGGCGCTCGAGGCCGCCGGCATCGCGGTCGTGGAGTCGGGCATTAAATTTGGCGGAATCACGGCTATTTCCGATGGCGAGCGTATCGAGGTCACCACGTACCGTCTGGATGGCTTTTACACCGATGGTCGCCATCCCCAGAGTGTGGAGCGTGCCGCCTCGCTCGAGGACGATCTGGCGCGCCGCGACTTTACCGTCAACGCTATGGCATGGCATCCCGAGCGCGGGCTTGTCGACCGCTACGACGGCCAGGGTGACTTGGAGCGCAAGCTGATTCGCGCTGTCGGCGATCCCAAGCGTCGCTTTAACGAGGACGCCCTGCGCATGCTGCGTGCGGTGCGCTTTGCCTGCCGTCTGGACTTTATGATTGAGCCTGAGACCAAGCGTGCGCTTGCCGAGTGCGCGCCGCTGCTCGATGCCGTGGCGCGCGAGCGTGTGGGTATTGAGCTCGAGGGCATTCTTTCGACCGGTCATGGGGGAGACGCGATGCTCCGCTATCCCGAGCTCATCTGCGCCGCCGTGCCCGAGTTGGCAGCGGGTCGCGGGTTTGATCAGCGCAGTGTCTATCATGCGTTTAACGTCTACGTGCATATCGCCCGTGTGCTGACGGTGGCGGGGGAGCTCGCGCTGTGCGACGGCGTCGCGCCCTCGTCGAGCCTTATGTGGGCGGCGTTTTTGCACGATGTGTCCAAGCCCGAGTGCTTCACGGTCGATCACGCCGGCAGCGGACACTTCTACGGTCATCCCGAGCTCGGCGCCAAGAAGGCGCGCGTCATTATGGATCGCCTGACCCTCTCGCACGACTTGGTGCGCGACGTGTGCCTGCTCATCAAATACCATGACAAGCCGCTGCGCCCCGAGCGCTCCTGCCTGCTCAATATGATGCGCGCGCTTTCGGGTGAGGGCGTCGACACGGCCCGCCTGATTGACGAGCTCATGGACCTTAAGCGTGCCGACACACTTGGCAAGGCCCCGTCGTGCTTCTATTATGTTGAGACGATTGAGGAGATGCGCGCGCTGGCGCACGAGCTGCTGAAGGCAGGGGAGCCCTATACGCTCAAGATGCTCGCCATCAACGGCGGCGACCTGATCCGTGCCGGAGTCAAGCCCGGGCCGGAACTGGGTCAGCTTCTCAACTCCGCCCTCGACGCCGTGATCGAAGACGATATTCCCAACGAGCGCGAAGCTCTTTTGGTCCATCTTAACTTGAATTAGCTACCAAGTTTACCTGCGTATTCCATAACCTGCCGACAATTTTTCGGCAATTTGGAATTTCTTCTTGCGCTGACGTTTTTTGTCCCGTAATATATTTCCACGCAGCACGGCAGTGCAGATGTCATGTGGCCCGTTCGTCTAGCGGTTTAGGACGCCGCCCTCTCAAGGCGGAGATCACCAGTTCGAATCTGGTACGGGCTACCACGCATCTGATACCCGGACTTCCTATGGAAGGCCGGGTTTTTTTATTTTCAAACAACCGTCTGCAATTCCCGTTTGAACCAGAGCTTTGCGTTCTGCCTATGGCCCTTACGGGTACAATATCCAAGATTTTTTGACTGTTAGAAGGAGTCTCATGACGGAGTCCTCTCAGCATACGTCTAAGCCCCAGGTCGAGGTTGAGGCCTCGGGCGGAGATGACAATAAGAGCGCACGCCGCGGCGCCATCTTTATCGGCGTCGTGCTGGTAGGTTATATCGTCTATCTGGTGGTAACCGGGCAGATGGGGCAGTTCTGGGCCGCTATGTCGAGCGTCCAGGCGTCATGGCTCGTTGTCGCGTGTCTTTGCATGTTCATGTACCTGTTCTTTGGCATTGTGGCCTATGCGATCGCCGTCTGGCTCGATCCCAATTCGCCCGTCGGCATCCGCGACCTGATCTCGGTCGAGGCGAGTGGCATCTTCTTTGGTAACCTGACGCCCATGATGATGGGCTCCACCCCGGCTCAAATCTATCGCCTGACCAAGGCCGGCCAAAACGTGGGCGAGGCCGGCGCCACGCAATTCACGCGTTTTATCGTGTACCAGTTTGGCCTCGTTGCCTGGGGCGCTATCCTGCTGCTCGCCCGTATGCCGTTTTTTGCCGAGCGCTATGGCGACATGACGCTGCTGTGCGTCTTTAGCTTTGGTGGGCACTGCTGCATCTTGCTGGGCATCTTCGCCGTCGCGCTCATGCCTAAGACCGTCACGCGCGTCGCCCATTGCATCATCAATTGGCTTGAGCGCATTGGTGTCTCGGCCACTAAGATCGAGGGATGGCGCACGTTTGTCGATGGCGAGATCTACTCCTTCTCCGAGAAGTTCAAGCTTTCAGCCGGACATTTTTCTTCCATGCTGCTCACGGTGGTCATCACCATGCTGCAACTCGCGTTTTTCTATCTGGTGCCGTATTTCCTGATGCTTGCCTTTGGCCACCACGAGGTCGACTTTTTCTCGGTCATGGCCGCGAGCGCCTTTGTCCAGCTGCTGAGCTCTGCGGTTCCCTTGCCCGGTGGAACTGGTGGCGCTGAGGGCGGCTTTGCATTGTTCTTGGGTCATTTCTTTGGGTCGGCTTCGACCGCCGGCTATCTGCTGTGGCGCCTCATTACGTTTATTGCGCCGACCATTTTGGCTGCGCCCCTGCTGGGACTTAAGAGCGCCCACAACGAGAGCATCCATGCGCGCTGGGATCGTGTGATGCGCAAGCTCGGCCGCACGCCTCAGACGCCCTCTGCGCCCACTATGCCTGCTGTTACCGTTGATCCCAAGAAGCGCGCTCAGAAGGCTTCTGGGACCGCTAAGCCGGCTCATAAAGCCTATGTGCGCCAGACAGGCGATGGTGTTCGCGTATCTCCGTCGGCACTCAATAAGAAGAAGCACCCTAAGTCGCAGTAGGGCAGTCGTGCGTTCTTCATGATGCGAGGCATATTTGTGCTGTATGGGGGATAATCCTCTTACGTAGATTATCTCTCATCTGTTGATGAATGCTCGCATATCGAAGGGACACGCCCATGGCAACCAGCAAACCGCGTCTTGATCGTCGCATCGTTCGCAGCCGTAATGCCATCCTTTCGGCTTTCGAGCGCCTGCTCATGGAAAAGCCGCTGGCAGACATTACGGTGAGTGCCATCGCGCGCGAGGCCAATGTCGACCGCAAGACCTTCTACGTTCACTTTGGTACGGTTGACGGCCTGCTCGATGCCATTGCCGTCGATGTGGTGGAGATGATTGTCGACTCGGTCGAGAAAACGCTTGCTTCAATGGACGGAGACACCAATGAGCGCGCCCTGAGCGCGGCGGCGACCTTCTTTAAAACCGTTAACGAGGCACTGTGCAACAACTTGGTGCTCAATCGTCAGCTGATCGAGAATATTCCGCTCGATGATTTCATGGCTCGTCTTCGTGCGCCGCTCGAGCACGAGATTGCCGAACGCGATCTGCTGCCCCAAGGTCTCAAGGACGAGATGTTCGACTACTATCTGGCGTTTTTGCTGTCGGGTATTATCGGTATCTATCGCACGTGGGCGCTGTCTGACGGTTCGGTTCCCATCGAGCGCGTCTCTGAGGTCGCCAACGATCTGACTCTCAATGGTCTGTCGAGTCTGGAATCTCGCTTGGATTAGGCCTAGTTGGGCTCGTCGGCGTGGAAATTCCTGTTCACGAGGTTCTCCGGCGCCTTGTAGACCTCGCCGGCGTAGGAGCTGTAGCCTGAGGATCCTTAAATGAAAGTCCAGTTTATCCTTCCCACTCCAATTGGGAATCCTCCGATGCGCCTTCGCACGCTCGCATGACCTCGATACCATGCGAGCGTGCGAACTCGACGAGCTCTGCGTTGCGGGCGTTTATGGTGCCGAAGACGGCGGGGCACACGATAAGGCGCGCGCAGTGGACGAGGAGCTCTTTGGCGCGGGCTATGGTTTTATCCCCGATCGGCTCGAAGGCGCGCTCGGCCACGCATTCCGTCGCCAGGTCGCGCGCGAGCTCGCAGTCGATGTCCCCTTCGTGCAGAATGCCCGCGTAGAACGCCTTGCCCTGCCGGATGAGCTGGCGAAACACAGCTGATCCCGTACCTGCGCCGGCGATGACGAACGTGTGCGCATCGCCGTGCGGGCGCCCAATTTCCACGCTGCCGAAGCGCTCGTTGAAGGTGCCATGTTGAAGGCCGTAGAGCTCGCCAATCGTCTCGCGCGTGAATATGTCCTCGGGTGCGCCGGCGCGGAAGACCCGACCGTCCTTCACGCAAATCACCTTGTCGGCGCTTTTCTGCGCGAGCTCGAGTTCGTGGATGGACATGATGACAGCCACATTCCGCGATTTCGCAAGGTGGCGAAGTATTCGCAGCAGGTCGATCTGGTAGCGGATATCGAGATACGATGTGGGCTCGTCGAGCACGAGCACACGCGGATCCTGCGCGATGGCGCGTGCGAGCATGACGCGCTGGCGTTGCCCGTCGCTTATCTGCATGAAGTCGCGCTCGGCGAGCTCTTCCACATGTGCGGTTTTCATGGCCTCGTCGACCCGACTATGGTCGTCAGGCGAGAGTGTTCCCATTCGCCCGGTGTAGGGATGCCTTCCCGCCTCTACGATATCGCGGCAGGTGAGGAGCTCGGTCCGGGGGCGATCTGTCAGCATAACGGCAAGGTTCCTTGCGAACTCCGCAGTCTTCCATCGGGAAATCTCCCGCCCGTCGAGCTCGACCGCGCCGGCAAGCGGTGCCAGATGGCGTGTGATGGTTTTCAAGATGGTCGACTTGCCCGAGCCGTTCGGCCCGATGAGCGCCACGACGTCGCCCGCGCGAACCTCCAGATCGACGCCTTCGACTACGACCTTCTTGTCGTAGCCCGCCGACAGGTCGCTTATGCGGAAAAGCGGCGCTCCGTCAGCCTGCGTTACGACCGGGGTTTCGAGGTTCGACTCCGCTCGGAGGAGGCTTTCCGCGCGCAGTTCCGCACGAGTCGAAAGTGCCTTCTGGCACTTTCGTGCGAGCTCAGGACTGTCTAAGCATGGAATGTCCCCTCCGAGCGTTTTGGGCCGCGGCACGAATTCCCCCATCTACCTCACCCGCTTCTTCAACATGAGCGCGATAACCACCGGCGCGCCGAAGATGGCGGTGACGGCGCTGATGGAAAGCTCGACGGGAGAGAACAGCGTGCGCGCGATCAAATCACAGCCCGCGCAGAAGATGGCGCCTCCCAAGAAGCACGCAGGAATCACGCGGATGGGCTTCGACGACTTCAGCGCCGACTTCACGAGATGCGGAACCGCGATGCCTACGAACGACACCGGACCAGCGAACGCGGTCACGCAGGCGGAGAGCATGCTCGCTAGAAGGACGAGCACCACGCGGAAACGTGCGACGTTCACGCCGACGCTTTTCGCGTAGGCTTCTCCCAGCTGGAAGGCGGAAAGGGGCTTCGATATCGCGAATACGCATGCGCTCACGGCGATCACCACGACCGCGATGACCGCGACGTCGTCCCAGCTCGAACCCGAGAAACTACCCAAAGACCAGTTGTGCAGGTTCACGATGGACTGGTCGTCGGCGAAGGCGATGAGGAAGTTCGTCGCCGCCGAGCAGATGTATCCCACCATGACGCCCGCCACGATGAGCATGGCCATGGAACTTATGCGCCGTGCGATGAGGAGCACGAAGCCGATGGTGATAAGCGAGCCCAGAAACGCTGCGGCCACCATGGCCGGCGAGGACATGGCCTGGTTCGCGCCCAGAAGTACGATCATCGTAAGCGCGACGACGAACTTTGCGCCCGAGGAGACGCCCAAGATGAACGGGTCGGCGATGGGGTTGTTGAAAAACGTCTGCAGCAGGAACCCGGAGAGCGAAAGTGCCCCGCCGAGAAGCACGGCTGAAAGCACGCGCGGCAGACGAATCTCCCAGATGACCTGGCTTTCCATGGAATTGGCCGCGCCACCCGAAAGGATGCCGGGGATGTGGTCTGCGGGCACGAGCACGCTCCCGATGCACAGGTTGGCCCCGACGAGCACGATGAGGGCAACAGCGAGCAGCGCCGTCACGACGCGACACCGCGCGGCACGCCCCGATTCGTCGTATGCCATGGAAAGTCGGCTTCTCATGGTGCTAGCCAAGCTTCCTCAGATAATGGAAGTCGCTCGCGTCATCGCCGGTGAACGCCCCGTGCAGCTCGTCGATAATGTCGGCGGTAGAAGTCATCTGCTGGTACATGTCGGCGCTTGTGACCCAGACGTTGCCGTTCTTCACGGCTTTGAACTGCGACAATAGCGCGTTTTTGCTTACGAAGTCGTTCAGGGTGGCAACCGATTCGTCGATGGTGCCGTTGTAGACGATGATGTCGGCATCCTTCGCCGTCGCGTAGAAGCGCTCCATTTCGAGCGTTACTGACGAACCTGACGTCGACGCCGTCTGCGCGTCATCGAGCGCGTAGCTGCCGCCTGCAAGCTCGATCATCTGCGCCACGTAGTCGCCCGCCCGCCGCGTGACGGCGGCCCCGTTCGAGTTAATGTAGAAATACGCCACGGTTTTACCTGACGACGCAAGCCCCGACGTTTGCTCGACGCGGGCCTTCTGCTCGTTGAACAGGTGCGCGGCCTCGTCTTCCTTGTCGAACAGGACGCCGAAAAGCTTAATCCACTCGACGCGCCCGAGTGCTTCGGGCTCGCTCGACGACTGTTCGGTGAGCACGACGAGCCCGAGCTTCTGCAGCTTTTCCTTCACATCGGGCGTGTGGTTGATCATAGTGTTCTCGATGGCGAGCGTGCAGCCCGAGGCCGATATTCGCTCGTAGTCGGGCGCGCTGTACTTGCCGCCGTAGGCGATCGCCCCACTTTCGAGCGCGCTTTTGAAGCCCGCGACCGAGCAATCGTCGGCCTTCGTGCCCGACATAATGATATTGTCGTTCGCATCGAGCGCGTCGACCAGGCACATCGTCGCCGACGACACGAGGTACACCTTGTCGGCGGGGCGCCTTATGACCGCGATGTCGGAGCTCAACCCATCAGGTACCTTTGCATTTTGCGGCACCACGAGGAAGCGCTCCCCGTTCGAAATGCAGATAAGCCGCAGGCCGCCTTCGTACTCGTCGACAGTGAAGTGCTCGGCGTATTCAAGCTGAAGCGTCCCCGTCGGCTTCCAGCCGCAGCCCAAATCGGCGTTGTGGAAGTCGGCCGCGGCGTTTGAAGCCGTTCCCGCAGGGGAGCCGCCGCTTGCTTCGTCGCCCGATTTCTCCTTCATGGTGGATGAATCGAAGTGGAGCGTGTAGTCGATGGTGTGCGGCGTCGACATGGCGACGGTCTCGGCCGACACGGCGATGTCCTCGTCGAGCGTGACGGGTATCTCGAACGTGGAGTAGCCGCCGTCGTTTACGGGCGCGTAGTCCACGCCGTTGACGGTCATTTTGTCGTAGTTCGAACTCGACCAGGTGATGGTCGCGGTGTAGGTGTCGCCATCCTTCACAATTGTGGTGGGTGAGGCGATGCTTGCGCGCCCTGACCCGCCGGAGAGCGAGACGCTCACAGTGTATTCCTGAGAGCCTGCCGTGCCACCGGTCGCGTTCGGGCTCGCACTGCACCCCGCGAAGGGAAGCGCGAGCAGGGCGACGAGAACGCAGGCGATCGCGCGCACCGCGATGCTGCGACGCTTCCTGCTTTCCCCCTTGGGAAGAATCGACCGCATGGCGTTACTTCAGTGCGTCGGCGCGCAGATCGACGCCGGCGGATTCGAACACGAGCGTGCGGTCGTACCACTGCTCTTTTCTAATACTCCACGCGGCGCAGGCGGTGTCCTCGTCGAGCGCTTCAACGGGCACGTCGTAGGTGTACTTGCCTTCCGCGTTTTCCACATAGGGGATGAAGTCGGCCTCGCTCGCGGCGGCAGCCTCGTCACCCGTGCCCATGAAGAGCTTGCCGTAGCCCGTGCCGGAAAGTGTCATCACGCAGTGCATGGAGCCGTTTTCCACGATGAGCTGGGCGTCCACAATCCTGAACATGTTCGAGCTGGAATCTACGGTGATCGGATAGGTGCCGTCGGCCACCTTGTCGGCGGTGATGGGGGCAGCGCTTGCGCCCTCGGGCGCATCGGCCGCCTGTTCGGTCTTTTCCTGGGAATCGGCATCGCTTGCCTTTGCGCTGTCGATTGAATTTCCGCCGCAGCCGGCGAGCGAGAACGCGAAAAGCGCCGCCGACAGGGCGAAGGCGAGGGTTTTCTTCAACATGGAGGAGTTCCTTTCAATCGCTTCGACCGCCCGCGCCGTGCGGCGGGCGGGCGGGATGCGAATGCAACGGGCATGCGCCGTCAGTCGGGGAAGGCGCATGCCCGTTGCACGAGGACGCGACCGGCGCCCCCGTGCGCGGCGAGTTTACAGCTTGGCGATGGCGTCGTCCACGTGCGAGACGTAGATGTCGTCGACCGCGACGTTCTGTCCCAGACCCTGGAGCAGGCACGTCACTTCGAAGCCGGCGGCCACGAACTTCGCAGCCCAGCTGTCGGGGTCGGTCTCGTCTGCCATGTCGTTGTTCGCGTGGTCGCCCGCGACCACCATGAACGGCGCGAGCACGGCCTTCTTGTAGCCTGCGGCGCTCGCGGCGGCGATAACATCCTCGCAGGTCGGTTCAGCCTCGACGGTGCCGACGAAGAACTGCGTCAAGCCCTCGTTCTTGAACACTTCCTGCATCTTGGCATAGTCGGCGTTGGAATCGGCTTCGGTGCCGTGGCCCATGAGGCACAGCGCCGTCTTGCCGTCGTCGAAGGACGCCATGTTCTCCTTAATGGCTGCGGCCACCTTCTTGTAGTCGTCGTCGGAGGTGAGCAGCGGGTCGCCGAGCGAGATTTTGTCGAACTTGTCGGCGTACTTGTCGAGCTCGTCTTTCACGTCGGTGTATTCCAGGCCACCCATGAGATGCGTCGGCTGCACGACGATTTCCTTCACGCCGTCTTCCACGCAGCGGTCGAGTGCCTCGGTCATGTTGTCGATCGTGATGCCGTCGCGCTTCTTCAGCTTGTCGATGATGATCTGCGCGGTGAAGGCGCGGCGGATGTCGTAGTCCTGCCAGTACTTCTCCCGGATAGCGTCTTCGATGGCGCCGATGGTGATGTGGCGCGAGTCGTTGTAGCTCGTGCCGAAGCTCGTGACGAGGATGACCGGCTTCACGGCCTTCTCCTTTTCACTCGATTTCTCGGAACTCGCGGAGGTGTTGGAGCAGCCCGCGAGCGCGACTCCGGCGAGCGCGACGGCTCCGGTTGCTGCGGCGCCCATGAAGCCGCGGCGTGACATCTGGTCGGACATGGTTTTTCCTTTCCTCGGTTTGCCGGTCCCCCGGCGACAGTTGCTTGTCGGCACAAGCGAAAGAAAAGCGCACCCCTCGGGGTTCACAAGGAGCTAACGCCACGGCGATGCCGTGAGGAAAAGGCGAAGCAGTCTGGCTTGGGGCGCGAGGCGGTTCGCCCGCGCGTCCTATACAGTAATGTCCCTTGCCCAGGATTCCCACCTGGTTCCCTCCGCAAGCCAGCGCGGGCTGTGCGGGCGCCGCGCCGGTCATTTCCTTTTATCCGATTGTCATATGCTCGTTGCCGAATCTTTTACTATGATAGTGGGCACTTGTGAACGTGTCAAAGCCAGGGCGGGCGGCATTGCGCCTCCTGCCTGCGTATTTGCGCCGATTGCCGCCGCAGGCGCCGTGTTTTGCCCGCTGCGCGAATGGCGGCGTAAACGGTTGCGATGAGAAACGGGAAGGGAAGGCTCGGATGATTCATATCGTTGGCGCAGGCTCGGGCGCCGCCGACCTTATCACGCTGCGCGGGGCGCGCCTTCTGCGCGCAGCCGACGTGGTCGTTTGGGCGGGAAGCCTTGTGAACCCCGAGCTGCTCGCTGAGTGCAAGGAATCCTGCATCGTCTACGACAGCGCGCACATGACCTTGGAGGAAGTGCTCGACGTGATGTGCGCGGCAGATGCGCGGGGCGAGGACGTGGTGCGCCTGCACACGGGCGACCCGTGCCTGTACGGCGCCATCCAGGAGCAGATGGACGCGCTCGACGCGCGCGGCGTGGACTACGAGGTGGTGCCCGGCGTGTCGAGCTTTTGCGGTGCCGCGGCGGCGCTTCGCCAGGAATACACGCTGCCGGGAATCAGCCAGTCGGTCGTGATCACGCGGCTTTCCGGACGTACCCCCATGCCCGCGGGCGAGGGCATGCGCACCATGGCGGAAAGTGGCTCGACTATGGTCATCTTCCTGAGCTCGGGTATGCTCGGCGAGCTTTCCGCCGAGCTTTTGGCCGCGGGCCGCAGCTCCGACGAGCCGGCCGCGCTCGTGTACAAGGCGACCTGGCCTGAGGAGCGCGTGGTGCGATGCACAGTGGGCACGCTCGCCGATGCGGGCGCGCGAGAGGGCATCGACCGCACGGCGCTCGTGGTGGTGGGCCGCGTGCTCGGAGCTCGCGGCGGGTTTTCGCACAACGGCGCGCAAGCAGAGTCGTACGAGCGCAGCAAGCTTTACGACCCTTCGTTTGCCACGGGGTATCGGAAGGCGAGCAGCTAGCGTGGCCTTCGAGCACTACATATATACCGGGACGACCCGCCTGCGCTGTGGCTACACCACGGGGAGCTGTGCCGCGCTCGCGGCGAAGGCGGCCTGCGAGATGCTCTTGTCACGAAAGCCCGTCGGCCGCGTGTCGATCGTCACCCCCGGCGGGCTGCCCGTCGAGACGGACGTGGTCGACGCATGCATCGGCGAGGGGTGCGCCCAGTGCGCCGTGCGAAAGGACGCAGGCGACGATGCCGATGTGACCGACGGTGTGCTCGTGTACGCGCGCGTGGAACATGCGGGGTCGGGCACGGGCGCTGCGGGCAGCAAGGGCGTGCCCACGCGCGAATCGGACGTTTCCGTCGATGGCGGCGTGGGCGTGGGGCGCGTGACGTTGCCCGGGCTCGAGCAGCCGGTGGGGGCGGCCGCCATCAACGCGACGCCGCGCGCGATGATTACTTCGGCGGTGCGTGAGGTGTGCGCCGCGCACGGCTTTTCTGGAAACATTGCTGTGACGATTTCGGTACCCGAGGGTGTGGCCCTTGCCGAAAAGACCTTCAACCCGCACCTGGGGATAGAGGGCGGCATCTCCATCCTGGGCACGACGGGCATCGTCGAGCCGCGCAGCCTCGCTGCCTTGCGCGACAGCATCGAGCTCGAGATCCGGCAGCATGCGGCTATGGGGCGGCGCGGAGTCGTGCTCACGCCCGGCAACTACGGCGGGCAGTTCATCTCGGGGCATTTCCACCTAAACGGTGCGCCGGTGGTCTTCATCTCCAACTTTGTGGGCGATGCGATTGATTGCTGCGTTCGCGAGGGTTTTACCAATCTCCTTCTTGTGGGACACATCGGCAAGCTGGTGAAGGTCGCGGGCGGCATCATGGACACCCATTCGCGTACCGCCGACTGCCGCGCAGAGATTCTGGCCGCCCACGCGGCCTTGGCCGGCGCGGGCGCGAAGACCGTGTGCGAGATCATGTCGTCGGTCACGACCACGGCGGCGCTCGAGGTAATCGAGGCCGCCGGCGTGGGGGACGCTGCGCGCGCCTCGCTCGCTGCGGCAATCGAGGACAGGTTGCGCCGCCGCGCGGCGGGCGCATGCGACATCGCCGCGGTCGTGTTCGACGCCGAGCGCCGCGAGCTTTTCCGTACGTCGGGCGCCGATGCAGTTATCGGGGAATTGGGGGCGACGTATGAGTAAAGGCGTGCTGTACGGGGTGGGCCGCGCAATCGGCTGGCCGGGGACGAAGGTGGTCATGAAGGCGCGCCGCTCGCTTGCGGACACGAAGCGCTTCCTTTGCGAGGAGGGCGCCTTCGACGGTGCCGAGCTTGTAGAGGACTGTGGGCTTCCGGGCGAGCGCGTGTACCGCTCGCTCGACGATGTGCCCGATCGGGGCAGCTACTTCTCGACGATGGTGGTGCGCTAGATGAGGGTTTCCTGCATAGCGTTCACTGAGAGGGGTTATGCGTTGGCGGAGCGCACCGCACACGCGCTTTCCGATTGCGCGCAGACAAGTGAAGACGACCCTGGCTGGGACGTTTCCGTTTCGCGCGGGTTCGGCGAGGGGAAGGCCGACCTGCGCGCATGGACGGCGCTCACGTGGGAAGCGTCGGACGCGCTTCTGTTCGTGGGCGCGGCGGGCATCGCCGTGCGGGCGATCGCGCCGCATGTCGCCTCGAAGGCAAACGATCCCGCGGTTGTGGTGATCGACGAGGCGGGGCGCTTTGCCGTCCCGCTTTTATCGGGGCATTTGGGCGGTGCGAACGAGCTTGCGCAAACTGTGGCACGCGCGGCAGGGGCCATCCCCGTCATCACCACGGCGACCGACGTCCGCGGCGTGTGGGCGGTGGATACGTGGGCGCGCTGTGCGGGGCTCCCCGTTTCGAATCCCGAGGCCATCAAGCGAGTGTCGGCGCGGCTGCTTTCGGGCGGCCGCGTGGCGCTCTATTCCGACATGCCGATTTCGGGACAGCCGCCTGAGGGGGTTGACATTGCGTCCGACCGCGCTCGGGCCGATATCGTCGTGTCGCCGTTCGCTGGCGCGAATGCAGGTGCGTCCGTTCGTGCGGCGGAGACAACGGGCGAGGTCGTGCCCGCCGGTGAGACGGGGAAGCCGGCGGGCGTGCGGGCGCAGGCGCCTGCGCCCGAGCCGCTTCGCCTTGTCGTGCCCTGCATCGTTGCGGGCATAGGATGCCGTCGCGGTGCGTGCGCCGAAGCGATCGAGGAGGCGTTTCTTCTCGCGTGCGGGCAGGTGGGTATCTCGCCTTCGGCCGTGCGCGAGGCGGCGACGATCGACGTGAAGGCGCACGAGGAGGGTCTGCTCGCCTTCTGCTGCGCGCGCAATATCCCGCTTGCGACGTATTCCGCAGAGGAGTTGTCGCAGGTCGAAGGCAGCGTTTCGCCATCTGATTTCGTGCGCGCGACGGTGGGGGTCGACAACGTGTGCGAGCGCGCGGCGCTCGCGGACGGGGGCAAACTTATCTTCCCGAAGCTCGCTCACAGCGGCGTGACCGTCGCGTTTTCCAAGGTAACTATCAAACTTTCGTTTAAGGAGCGGTGATGGGAAAGCTCTTCGTGGTGGGGATCGGCCCGGGCGGCCCCGACGGCATGACGATTGCGGCTCGGCGTGCGCTCGAGGCGTCCGACATCGTTGTGGGTTACACGAAATACGTGGAGCTCGCGCTCGCCGCCGTGCCCGACGCGGCGCATCTCGCGACGCCGATGATGCACGAGGTCGAACGGTGCCGCCTTGCGCTTTCGCGCGCGCAGAGTGGAGAAGCCGTGGCGCTCGTGTGCAGCGGTGACGCGGGCGTGTACGGCATGGCGAGCCCCGTGCTGGAGCTTGCGGAGGACTACCCCGATGTAGACGTGGAAGTTATCGCCGGGGCCACCGCGGCACAGAGCGGGTCGGCGGTGCTCGGCGCCCCGCTTGCCCACGACTTCGCGGTCGTGTCGCTCTCCGACCTGCTCACGCCATGGGAGGTCATCGAGCGCAGGCTCGCCGCCGTCGCGAGTGCCGACTTCTGCATCTGTTTGTACAACCCGCGCAGCAGAAAGCGCGCCGACAGGCTCTCACGCGCGGCGAAGATTATGCTCGAATGGAAGGCCCCCGACACGCTCTGCGGCTGGGTACGCAACATCGGGCGCGAGGGGCAGCAGTCGGGCATGTGCAGGCTCTCCGAGCTGGGGGAGATCGACGCCGACATGTTCACCACCGTGTTCGTCGGCAACGCGGACACGAAGCTCGTAGGCGGCCGTATGGTCACGCCGCGCGGGTATCGGGAGATTCCATGCGAAAGGTAACGATCATCGGGGCGGGGCCCGGAAACCCCGACTTGCTCTCGCGCGCGGCGCTCGACGCGATCGACATCGCCGACGTGGTCATCGGCGCTCATCGCGCGCTTGCCGGCATCGACGTGCCGCCCGACGTGGTGAGATGCGAGCTCGTGAAGACGGCGGACATCGTCGCCGCGCTCACCGATGCGGCGTCGTGGCGGCGCGCCGTGGTCGTGATGACGGGCGATGTGGGGCTGTTCAGCGGCGCGCGCCGCCTGGTGGAGGCGCTCTCCGGCGACGCGCAGGTGGACGTGCGCGTTGTTCCCGGCATAAGCTCAGCGTCGTATCTCGCCGCGCGCCTTGCGCGTCCATGGCAGGATTGGCGCTTCGCGAGCGCTCACGGCGTGGCGTGCGATATCGTGGCCGAGGCCGAGCGCGCAGGTGAGCTCTTCCTCGTCACGTCGGGTGGGGAAGACCCCTCGCGGCTTTCGGGCGAGCTTGTGCAGGCGGGCTTCGGGGACGCGCGCGTGACGGTGGCCGAGCGCCTGTCGTACCCCGACGAGCGCATCACCTGCGCGACCGCAAGTGAAATCGCAGGTCAGACGTTCGACGACTTGAACGTGATGCTTATCGAGCCCGCAGGCGGCGTCGGGTCGCCTGCGGGCTCTAGCGCAGCCTCCGAGGCGCCGGCCGGCGCGTCATCGCCCGCGGCGGCTTCTTCCGCGGCGGACCCTGCGGGCGCATCCCGCGCCGCGAGCTCCCGCTGGCCGTACGCTTCCTCGGGCATTCCCGACGAGCTCTTCATCCGCGGCGACGTTCCCATGACCAAGCAGGAGGTGCGCGCCGTCGCGCTCGCGAAGCTGCGCCTTACCGCTACCGACACCGTGTGGGACGTCGGAGCCGGCACGGGGAGCGTGTCGATTGAGGCGGCGCTCGTCGCGCGAGCGGGGTCGGTATGGGCGGTCGAGCGCAACGCGGCCGGCGTGCGGCTCATCCGAGAGAACGCGGATGCATTCGGGTGCGGCAACGTACATGCGGTCCCCGGTGTCGCCCCCGAAGCGCTCGCGAAACTGCCCGTCCCCGACGCCGTGTTCGTCGGCGGGAGCGCGGGCGAGCTTCCCTCTATCGTGGAGGCGGCGCTCGAGAAGAACTCGCAGGTTCGCCTGTGCGTGCCATGCGTCACCGTTGAGACGCTCACCGAGGCGTGCGCGCTTCTCTCGGGTTCGCGCTTTAAGGGGTTCGAGGCGTGCCAGGTGTCGGCCGCCCGCGCCGAGGCTGTAGGCTCGCACCATCTTATGAAGGCGCAAAACCCCGTGTTCCTCGTCAGCGCGCGTGGTGCGGGTGGGGAAGGCGGCGCCCGGTGAGCACGACCATCCCGCGTTTCATGGTCGCTGCGCCCTCGAGCGGGAGCGGCAAGACGGTCGTTACGTGCGCGCTCCTGCGCGCGCTTGCGCGCCGCGGCCTCGCATGCGCGGCCTTCAAATGCGGCCCCGACTATATTGACCCGCTCTTTCATCGCCGCGTCGTGGGCGCGCGCTCGGGCAACTTAGACGGCTTCTTCACCGACGCCCCGACGCTGCGCGCCCTGCTCGCACGCGGCGCCGCGGGCGCGGATGTCGCGGTGCTCGAGGGGGTCATGGGCTTCTACGACGGCATGGCGCCCGGCGTGGCCGACGCGAGCAGCTACCAGGTTGCGCGCGACACGGAAACGCCGGTCGTTTTAGTGGTGAACGGGCGCGGGGCGTCTTTATCGCTCGCCGCCGTAATCCGCGGCATCGCCGAGTTCCTGCCTTGTGCGAACGTGCGCGGCGTCGTGCTGAACAAGACGAGCGCCGCTGCCTGCGCCTACGCGGCGCCTGCGATCGAGAAGCACACGGGCGTCGCGGTTTTGGGGAATATCCCCGCCGACGAGGCGTTCTCGCTCGAAAGCCGGCATTTGGGGCTTGTGACCGCCGACGAGGTCGAGCAGCTCTCCGCGCGCATCGACAAGATGGCCGAGCTGGTGGAAAAGAGCGTCGACGTCGACCGCTTGCTCGAAATAGCGGCGACGGCACCCGATATCCGCGAGGAACCTTGCCGGTTGGAGCCGATCGCGGGAGCGCGGCCCATCGTCGCCGTCGCACGTGACGAGGCGTTCTCGTTCTACTACGAGGAGAACCTGCGCGCGCTCGAGGATCTGGGTTGCGAGCTGGCCTTTTTCAGCCCTCTGTGTGATAGAGAGTTGCCCCGGGGGACAAGCGCCCTCTATCTGGGGGGCGGCTACCCGGAGCTCAATGCGCGGCAGCTCTCCGAGAACGCGCCGATACGCGAGGCGGTACGGCGTGCGGTGGAATCCGGCATGCCGACGGTCGCCGAATGCGGTGGGTTTTTGTACCTGCAGCGCGAAATCGCCGATAGCGAGGGGCGGCGCTGGCCTGTTGCGGGCGCCCTTGAGGGCGCAAGCGAGAACGGGGGAAGGCTGTCCCATTTCGGGTACGTGGAGCTCACTTCCCAACGCGACGGGCTCTACGGGCCGCGCGGCACACGCATCCGCGCGCACGAGTTCCACTACTGGCAGTCCACCTGCCCGGGCGGCGACTTCTGGGCGCAGAAGCCCCGGCGCGACAAGGGCTGGCCGTGCATGACGACCACCCCTTCCTTGGTGGCAGGCTTCCCGCATGTGTACTATCCTGCGAACCCCGACGTTGCGCGCGCGTTCGCGTCTGCCGCGGCGTCGTTTGCAGAGAGGAAACGACATGGCTGAAGCAACTGAAACCTCGCTTGCCTGCATCCGCGAGGAAGTCGAGCGCGCGTTCTCGTCGGCGCCGGGCGCCGTGCTCGAAGCTGCGCTCTCCCGGATCGCGCCCGCAGACGAGTGCGCCCGTGCCGCCGCGTACGCCGCGTGGGACTCCATCGCGCACCCCTTGGGGGGATTGGGCGACTTTGAAGACGCCGTCGCGTGTATCGCCGCAGCTCAGGGGAGCGCCGAGGTGGCCGAGTTTCCCCGTGCGCTCGCGGTATTCTTCTCCGACAACGGGGTCGTTGCCGAAGGCGTGTCGCAAAGCGGACAAGACGTGACGCGAGCCGTCGCGCGCAACATGTGCGAGGGGGCCACGAGCGCCTGCCGCATGGCGGCGTTCGCGGGTGCCGAGGTCGTGCCCGTCGACGTGGGTATGGCCCGGGGCATAGAAGACGCGCGCATGGTGCGCGCGAACGTGCGGCGGGGGAGCGGCAACATCGCGCACGGCTCCGCTATGTCTCGCGATGGGGCCGTGCGCGCGATCGAGGTCGGAATCGCCGTCGCGTGCGGGCTTGCCCGCGCCGGCGTGCGCCTTCTTGCCGCGGGCGAGATGGGCATCGGCAACACGACCACCTCGGCGGCGGTGGCCGCAGTGCTCATCCGGGCGGACGCGCGGAGCCTCGTCGGGCGCGGCGCGGGGCTCTCGGACGCCTCGCTCGCGCGCAAGCGCGACGTGGTCGAGCGCGCTATCGACGCGAACTCGCCCGATCCTGCCGACCCGATCGACGTGCTCTCGAAGGTGGGCGGCTTCGACATCGCGGCGATGTGCGGTTTCTACCTGGGGGCCGCGGCCTCGAAGGCGCCGGCGCTCCTCGACGGGGTCATATCCTGCACGGCGGCCCTGTGCGCGGCGCGCCTGTGCCCCAATGTCTTGGGCTACCTCGTGGGCACCCACGCATCAAGCGAACCCGCAAGCCAGGAGCTTCTTCGCGAGCTCGGCATAAAGGCACCCCTCGACGCAGGCATGCACTTGGGCGAGGGCGCGGGCGCCATGGCGTATCTGCCCCTTCTGGATTCGGCGCTGCGCGTGTACCGGGATGGGAAGACGTTCACGGCGACTGGCATGGCTGCTTACGAGCATTTCGAGGCTGGGAAATGACGGTGACGTTCGTTATCGGCGCCGCCGCGAGCGGCAAGAGCGCCTATGCCGAGTCCCTGTGCCTTGGGCACGACGGCCCTCGCGTGTACCTGGCAACGATGGAGCCCTTCGGGGAAGAGGGCGCCCGCCGCATCGCGCGCCATCGGGCGCTGCGCGAGGGCAAGGGGTTTTCCACCCTCGAGCGCACGCGTGACGTGGGCGCCGCAGTGTCCGGGCTTCCGCGCGGCTGCACGCTTCTTTTGGAGGACGTGGGCAACCTGGTTGCGAACGAGCTCTTCGCGGAAGGCGGCTTGTCCCCGCGTGACCCCGACGCTGCGGCGCGCGAGGTGCTCGGAGGTATTGAACGGCTCGCTCAGGCCGCTGCGCATACGGTGGTGGTCACCGTCGACGTGTTCGCCGATGGGATGCGCTACGATGAAGGGACCGAGGCATGGAGGCGCGCGCTCGCGCGCGTGAACGCGGGCGTGGCGGCGCTGGCCGACCGCGCAGTCGAAGTGGTGTGCGGGATTCCCGTGTGGATGAAAGGCGAAGGACCTACAAGGTGAAGATAGTAGAGGCAATCGGCGCGGCGTTCGGAACGTTCTCGCGCATCCCCGTCCCGAAATCGGCCTGGACCGATTTCGGGTCAACCCATGCGCTTGCCGCGTTTCCCCTGGTGGGCCTTGCGGAAGGCTTCCTCATGACGGCGTGGGGACACGTTGCGAACCTGCTCGGCGTGCCCGCGACCATCGTCGCGGCCGTGCTCGTGGCGCTGCCTGTGGCGGTGACGGGAGGCATCCACCTAGACGGGCTCTGCGACACCTCCGATGCGCTTGCAAGTTGGGCCCCGCGCGAGCGAAAGCTCGAGATCATGCACGACCCGCGGGCGGGCGCCTTCGGGGTCATCGGTGTTGTTGTGTACCTTATTCTGCAGTTTTCCCTGTTCACCGCGCTGCCGCTTACGGCGGGGGCGTTCCTCGCGCTTCTGTGCTCGCTCGTGTTCTCCCGCGCGCTTTCGGGGCTCGCCGTTGAATGCTGGCCTGCCGCGCGGGCGGACGGCATGGCCGCGGGGCTCTCGCCTGCGAAGAAGCGCGCGGAGATCGTCGTGCCGCTTTGCGCTTTCGCTGCTGCTTCGGCTGCAGGGATGGTCGCGTGCGCTCAGGCCGTCGGCGCCCTTATAGCGGTGGCGGGGTTTTTGGTGCTCGCGTGGTACCGCCATGTTGCCCTGTCCCGCTTCGGCGGGGTGACGGGTGATTTGGCCGGATGGTTTCTGCAATGGGCCGAGCTCGCGATGCTTGCCATGCTGGTGGCGGGGGGCATGCTCCTATGATTCTCGTGGTAGGTGGCGCGCATTCGGGGAAGAGGACCTTCGTGCGCGAAAAGCTCGGGTTCGCGGCGGACGATTTCGTCGACGCGGCGCAGCTTGCGGAGGGCGGCGTGCCCGCGGCTTTTGCCGGCCGTGTCGCGTACCGTGCTGAGGAACTCGTACGCGCGCTCGACGCTGACCGGGCGCTCGAGCGGCTGATTGGCTTCGACGCAGTGATTCTGCCCTTGGTCGGCTCGGGGGTCGTCCCCATGCGTGCGGAAGACGCCCAATGGCGCGAGCGCGCGGGGCGCTTGGGATGCGCGCTTGCTGCGCGCGCCGACGTCGTCGTGCGCATGACGTGCGGGGTTCCCCAGGTCATCAAAGGAAACCTTACCGATGCGCCTCGAGGGACGCAGGGCGCGGGCGCGCCTTTGGAAGTCGTCTTCGTGCGCCATGGTGCCACGGCGGGCACGGAAGACCATCGCTACAGCGGGGCGGGCACCGACGAGCCCCTGTCGAGCGCGGGCGAGCGCGCTTTGCGCGACCTCGCGTGCGATCGTGACGTGTTCCGTGTTATCACGAGCGGCATGGCCCGCACCGACCAGACGGCGCGCATCCTCTTCCCGAACGCGGAGCTTATGGCGTGCCCCGGTCTGCGCGAGATGGATTTTGGCGACTTCGAGGGGCGAAGCGCCGCCGAGCTTAAAGAGGATGCGCGCTACCGCGCCTGGGTAGACTCCTGGTGCGAGACGCGCTGCCCGCATGGCGAGGGCAAGAGCGATTTCACCCGCCGCGTCGTCGCGGCGTTTCGGGAGGCGTGCGAATCGGAGTGTGCCCAGGGGAGTGGGCGCGCCGTCTTCGTCGTTCACGCAGGTACCGTGAAAGCGCTGCTCTCCGAGCTGGCTGTTCCGAAAATGGGATATTTCGACGTGCATACCGAGCCGGGCGGCGCATGGGCCGCCACCTGGGATGGGCGCTGCCTTCGCGACGTTCGCCCCGCTTCGGGGGGCGATGCCCGGTGATGACGATTCTTGCCGTCGCTGCCGGGTTCGCGGCCGACCTTGCCTTCGGCGACCCGCGCTGGCTTCCCCATCCCGTCGTCGCCATGGGGCGCGCGATCACGTGGGCCGAAGGCCGCCTGCGGGGCGCATTCCCGCAAACGTCCGCGGGCACGCGCGCCGCAGGGCTTGTGCTCGCCGTGGCGCTTCCGCTTGCGTGTGGGCTTTTGACCTGGGGAATCCTGCATCTTTGCGGCATGGTTCACCCCGGCTTGCGCTTCGTGGCCGAGGCATGGGCGAGCTATCAGATTCTCGCGGCATGCGAGCTGAGCCGCCAGAGCCTGGCCGTGGCCCGCGCGTTCTCGAAGGGCGGCCTTGTCGCGGCGCGCGAAGCCGTCGGGCTCATCGTGGGACGCGACACGTCTGTTCTCGACGAGCAGGGCGTTGCGCGCGCCGCCGTGGAAACGGTGGCGGAGAACGCGAGCGACGGTGTCATCGCGCCGCTTTTCTACCTTATGATCGGGGGTGCGCCCTTGGGCATGGCGTACAAGGCGGTGAACACGCTCGACAGCATGGTAGGCTACAAAAACGAGCGCTACATCGACTTCGGCTGCGCCTCGGCGCGCCTCGACGATGCGGTGAACTGGATTCCCTCGCGCTTATCGGCCCTGCTCATGATCGCCGTGTGCCCGATCGTCGGGCTCGACGCGCGCGGGGCGGCGCGCATCTGGCGCCGCGACAGGCGTCGCCATGCGAGCCCGAACGCGGCGCAGACCGAGTCAGCGTGCGCGGGCGCGCTCGGGCTGCGCCTGGCAGGACCCGCGGTGTATTTCGGCAAGCTCGTTGAGAAACCGACGATAGGCGATGCGTCCCGCGAAATTGAGTGGGGCGACATCGCCCGGGCGACAAGGCTCATGCTCGCCGCGTCCGTATGCGCGCTCGTCGTCTTCGGCGCCGCGCGCGCGGCGGTCGTGCTCGCCGTGGGGGCGATGGTATGAGGGAAGACCACGCCGCGCCCCGGGCTGCCGGGGGAATCCTGCGCGCCCGTACGCATGGGGGCAGCTCGCAATCGCTCGGCATCGCTTGCGAAGGGGGCGCCTCCGACCTTATCGACTTCTCGGTGAACGTGAATCCGGCAGGCCCCTCGCCGCGCGCCGTCGCCGCAGCTTGCAAGGCGCTTTCTCGAATCGACGCCTACCCCGATAGGGAAAGCCGCGCCCTCGTTCGCGCCCTAGCGCGCGCCCAGGGCATTCCCGAAGATACTATCGTCTGCGGCGCGGGCGCGTCCGACATCATCTGGCGGCTCGCCGCGGCGGTGCGCCCGAAACGTATCGTCGTGTGCGCGCCGACGTTCTCTGAATATGCGGAGGCGGCATCGTACTACGGCGCATGCGTGCAGGAGTTCCCGCTCTCCGAAGCGGACGACTTCGACGTGCCCGCCTCCTTCGCCAGCGCGATCGAGGGGCCGGGAGACGTGGCGTACCTCTGCAATCCGAACAACCCGACGGGGCGCCTCGTCGACCCCCGCGTGATCGATGCCGCGGCTTGCCGCTGCGAGCAGGTGGGCGCGCTGCTCGTCGTGGACGAGTGCTTCCTCGGATTTGCGCCCGACGCCCGCGAAAGGAGCGTGGCCGCACGCGCCGCGTGTTCGCGCCATGTGGCCGTGCTCTCCGCGTTCACCAAGCTCTACGGAATGGCGGGGTTGCGGTTGGGATATCTGATTAGCGGAAACGCCCAACTCATCGAGGGGATTCGCCGGGCGGGGCAGGCGTGGCCCGTCTCCTCGGTCGCCGAGGCCGCGGGCATCGCCGCCCTGGAAGACGTCGAATACGTCTCGCGCACGCGCGATGTATTGGCGGGCGAGCGAGCGTGGCTTTCCCACGAGCTCTCCTCGCTCGGGCTTTCCGTCGTGCCGTCGGATGCGAACTTCCTTTTAGTCCGCACGCTGGCGAAAGACATCCCCGAGCGCCTGTATAAACAGGGGGTTTTGGTCCGCACGTGCGACTCGTTTTCGGTACTGTCCCGTTTCTGGTGCCGCGTCGCGGTGCGCACGCGCAAGGAGAACGCCCGGCTTGCGATGGCGTTCAGCCGCGCGCTTCGGGCGGAAGGCGCATCGGGCGAAGGCGAACCCGACGAACGGGGCGGCGCTTCTTGCAGTGACGCTATGGCGGGCGCGGATAGCCGAGGCTCGGCGAAGGAGGTCGATACCCGTGGGTAGGGCGAAGCCCATCATGATCCAGGGCACCATGTCGAACGCGGGGAAGAGCCTGCTTGCGGCGGGGCTGTGCCGTGTGCTTTCGCAGGACGGCCTGCGCGTGGCTCCCTTCAAGAGCCAGAACATGGCGCTCAACAGCGGTGTCACGGCCGACGGGCTCGAGATGGGGCGCGCCCAGATCATGCAGGCCGAGGCGTGCGGCATCGCGCCCGACGTGCGCATGAACCCCATCCTGCTCAAGCCCGAAAGCGACCACCGAAGCCAGCTCATCGTGGCCGGCAAGGCGCAGGGAGCCTTCGCTGCGAGGGACTACTTCGCGCGAAAGAAGGCGCTCATGCCGCAGATTTTGGAGGCGTTCGATTCGCTTGCGGAGGAAAACGACGTCATCGTCATCGAGGGCGCCGGCAGCCCCGTCGAAATCAACCTTGCCGAAAACGACATCGTCAACATGGGGCTCGCGCGCGCCGTGTCCTCCCCCGTGCTGCTCGCGGGCGACATCGACCCAGGCGGGGTGTTTGCCCAGCTCTACGGCACGGTCGCGCTCTTTGCGCCCGAGGATCGCGCTCTTTTGCGGGGGCTTGTGGTGAACAAGTTCCGCGGCGATGTGGAAATCCTGCGCCCGGGTTTGGCCCCGCTCGAGAAGATGTGCGGGGTTCCCGTCGTGGGGGTTGTGCCGTATCTTACGCTCGACCTGGACGACGAGGACTCGCTCGCGCCGCGCCTATCTGCCCGCGAGGCGCGCGGCGTCATCGACGTCGCCGTCGTGCGCCTTCCGCATCTGTCGAACTTCACCGACTTCGACCCGCTTTCGCGCGTGCCCGGCGTGGGCGTGCGCTACGTTTCCTCGTCGACCGATCTGGGCCGACCCGACCTGGTGGTGCTCCCCGGCTCGAAGACCACGCTCGACGACGCGCGCTGGCTTGCGGCTAGCGGCGTCGGAGCCTGTGTACGCGCGCTTTCGGGCGCGGGCACGCCGGTGCTCGGCATATGCGGAGGCTACCAGCTTTTGGGAGACGAGCTTTCCGATCCGCACGGCAGGGAAGGCGCTGGCACCGCGCGCGGGCTCGGACTCATCCCTGCAAGTACGGTGTTCAAGGAGGAAAAGCGCCTCGCCCAGTCGGAGCTGCGAATCACGGGCGCCCAAGGCGCGTTTTCGGTGTGGAACGGCATGACGGCGCGCGGGTACGAGATTCACGACGGCGAAACGACCGTCTCCTGCGCCCCTGCGGGCACGATTGGAGGCAAACCAGAAGGCGCGGCCTGCGGAAACGTGTTCGGAACCTATCTCCACGGCCTGTTCGACGAACCGGGGGTGGCGCTCGCCCTCGCGCGCTCGCTCGCGCGCATGCGCGGCCTGCCCGATAGCGTCGTGGGTGCTGCGGGCGCGGCGTCCGCGGCCGATCACCGTGTGCGCGAGTTCGACCGCCTGGCCGATGTCGTGCGCGGGGCGCTCGACATGGAGTATGTCTACCGCATTATCGAGGAGGGCGTATGATCCACGTGTATCATGGCGACGGCAAAGGCAAGACCACGGCGGCGATGGGCCTCGCCCTTCGCATGCTCGCCGCAGGCCGCCGCGTCGTCGTCGTGCAGTTTCTGAAAGACGGCGAAAGTGGGGAGGCGCGCCTGCTCGCCGAGCATTTCGGCGTGCCCGTTTTCGCGGGGAAGGCGTCGGACAAGTTTACCTGGTCGATGACGTCGGAAGAACTTGCCGCGACGCGCGAGCTGCACGATGGGAACCTCGCTTCCGCGCTCTCCGAGCTCGAGGGCGCGCAGGAGGGGCTGCTCGTGCTCGACGAGGCGCTCGACGCGCTTTCGAAGGGGCTTGTCGACGAGGCGCTCGTGGACCGCGCGCTCGATATGTCCGCGCGCGGCGTCGAAGTTGCGCTCACCGGGCGCGCGCCTTCCCGCAAGATCGTGGAGAAGGCCGACTACATAACCGAGATGCGGTGCGAGAAACACCCCTACGAGCAGGGGATATGTGCAAGGGAAGGAGTGGAGTACTAGATGGATTCCAAGGAGATGGCGCCCGGCGACATCGAGCGGCGCAGCTTTGAGATCATCACCGAAGAGCTCGGCGGCCGCACGTTCCCGCCGCTCGAAGAACCCGTCGTGAAGCGCGTCATCCACACCACTGCTGACTTCTCGTACGCCGATTCCCTCGTGTTCACCCATGACGCCGCGCACTGTGCGCTCGACGCACTGCGCGCAGGGGCCACGGTGCTCACCGATACGAACATGGCGCTCGCAGGCATAAGCAAGCCCGCGCTCGCGAAGATCGGCTGCAAGGCCGTGTGCTACATGGCCGACCCTGATGTCGCCGCAACGGCGCGCGCCGCGGGCACGACTCGCGCCGTTGCGAGCATGGACAAAGCTTGCGGCATCGAGGGTCCGCTCATCGTGGCCGTCGGCAACGCTCCCACAGCACTTCTGCGCCTCGCCGAGCTCATGGACGCGGGGAAGATCGCGCCCGCGCTCGTCGTTGGGGTGCCGGTCGGGTTTGTGAACGTGGTCGAGGCGAAAGAGGAGCTACTCGCGCGACGCGTGCCGGCCATCGTCGCGAGGGGTCGCAAGGGCGGTTCGACCGTGGCGGCCGCCATTATGAACGCGCTGCTCTACCAGATCACGCGCCCAGGCGGCCCGAAGTGACGGCGCCCGCATCCGCGCCGGCGCTGCGCATCTTCGCCGGCACCACCGAGGGCCGCCTTCTGTGCGAATGGGCGAGCGGGGTGGGCATCCCCGCCCGTGCCTACGCGGCAACTGAGTACGGAGGCGAGCTTTTGGGCGAGCTTTCGGGCATCGAGGTGCTTGCGGGCAGGCTCGACGAGGCCGACATGGAGCGCGAGCTTTCCGGCGCGCGCATCGTCGTCGACGCCACGCATCCCTTCGCTACGCTCGCAAGCGGCAACATCCGGGCCGCTTCGCTCGCCGTGGGTGCACGATGCCTGCGCCTTGCGCGCCCGGTCGAGGCGCTGCCCAAAGGCGTCGTCTCGGTCGAGTCGATCGCCTGCGCGGCGCGCTTTCTCTCCGAGAACCCGGGTCGCGCGCTTCTCACGACGGGGAGCAAGGAGCTTGCTCCCTACACGCGCGTCGCCGATTTTGCGGAGCGCTTCTTCGTGCGTGTGCTCCCGCTGCCCGGTGCTATAACGAAGTGCATCGACGCGGGGTTTTCGCCGTCGCACGTCATCGGCATGCAGGGGCCCTTCACCCGCGAGCTCAACGTGGCGATGCTTCGGCAGGTGGGCGCCCAGTGGCTTGTGACCAAGGACTCAGGAACCGTAGGCGGCACGGCCGAGAAGATCGCCTCCGCGCACGACGTGGGAGCGCGCTGTATCGTGGTCGCCCGTCCCGCCGAGGGAGGCGGGGCCCTTTCGCTTCGGGAAGTGAAAGACGCGCTCTTACGGGAGTTCGCGCGCTAGGTGCTCCTCCTCGCATGCGTGCCCTCCCGCCTGCGAGGAGGAGCGCCCCGAGCAAGCTCGAACCGTACAAAACCGTCATCCGCCAATAGCTCGAGGACGACGCCCGGAACTGGCGCAAGCAGCCCTTCAATAAGTTGCGGTGAAATAGTGTCTGTTTTTGCTGCTAGATAGCATATTTAGTCCCTAATTCACCGCAACTTGTTGGTGGTGGCTTACTGGTAGCGTAGGCACTCCACCGGGTCGAGCTTTGCCGCGCGTCGAGCGGGATAGAAGCCAAAGATTACGCCGATGCCGACCGATACGGCGAACGCGATCAACACTGTCGTAATGGAGAAGCTTGGCGTGATCGTCCCGGTAGCTCCAAACTCGCTCATGATACCCGAGCTTGCGGCAAAGAACGTGAGTCCCCATGCCAGCAGATAGCCAATCAGGACACCCAATAGTCCGCCGGTGACGCACAGCGCCGAGGATTCGGCCAAAAACTGCGCGGTGATATCGCGACGACTTGCGCCCAGAGCGCGGCGGATGCCGATCTCGCGGATGCGCTCCGTTACGTTGGTAAGCATCATATTCATAATGCCGATACCGCCGACAAGCAGCGAGATGCTGGCGACAGCACCCATGATGAGCGAGAACGCGCCCATAAAGGAGTTGAGCGCATCGATGGCGCTTTTCATGGAGGTTGCCGATACACTGTCGTACTCATCATCCTCCGCGATGCCCTTCATCGCGCGCACCTTTGACTCGATGGTCTTACAAAGCTCATCCATGTCCGTGCTCTCGGAGGCAAGTGCCGTCACGCTGGGGAATGAAGGATTCTCGTCACCAAACAGGCCGGAGATAGTTTCGCGTGGCATATACAGCGTGAGCGAGCCCATGGAGTCGCTGCCGCCATCAATCACGCCTACAATCTGCACCTCGCCGTTGGACACCTTGATGGTTTTCCCCAGCGCATCCTGTTCGTTGCCGTAAAGCTGATCGGCGCCGTTGCGGCTGATGAGCGCCACGCGCGAGCCTGATTGGGACTCGGCCTGGGAATAGGTGCGCCCCGCAACGAGCTTGCTGGCCCCCACGGCGTCGAGCATGTCGCTATCGACACCCTGTGCCATGACGGTATAGCTTTTATCGCCGGTCTTATACTCGGTATACGCGCTGTCGACAATGCCGATCTGCTCTATCTGCGGCACCAGTTTTTGAAGCTTCTGGACCTCAGAATCAGTGAGTTCTTGGGACGAATAGATCTGCACCATGCGGGCTGCATTGAGCCCCAGGCTGTTGACCAGGCTGTTTTGGATGCCGCCGATGAGCGAAGTCATGGCGATGACCGATGCGATGCCAATGACGATGCCCAGGATGGTGAGCAGGCTGCGCCCCTTGTTGGCTTCGAGCGAGTGAAGGGCTTCCTGGATGAGATCGCGGGCGCTCATGCCACCACTCCTTTCGGCGGGTTGGTGGAGGCGGAAATCATGGGCAGGCTATCTACGGCGCTGCGCAGGGTCCGCGGTGCATGTGGAATATACGCGCCGTCGTGAATGCGACCGTCGCGGATGGTCATGGCACGGTCGGCCTCGGCGGCGATGCTGGGGTCGTGTGTGATAAGCACGATGGTTTTGCCGCGCTTCTGGAGCTTATGGAAGGTCTCCATCACAAGCGCTCCAGTGGCGGAGTCCAGGTTTCCCGTCGGCTCGTCGGCCAGAATGATGGGCGGGTCATTGACGAGGGCGCGCGCGATTGCGACGCGCTGCATCTGGCCGCCCGAGAGCTCGGATATGCGGTGGTCCCAGTGGTCGACGGGCAGCGTGACAGCCTGCAGCGCGTGCACGGCGCGCATTTCGCGCTGGCTACGGGGCACATTGGTGTAGGCCAGCGGCAGCATGACGTTTTCGATAACCGACAGGCGCGGCAGCAGGTTGAAACTCTGAAAGACAAAGCCAATACTCAGGGCGCGAACTTCGGTGAGCTCGTCATCATCGAGCTCGGCCACGTTGAGCCCTTGCAGGTAATAGTCGCCCGCCGTCGGCTTATCTAGGCAGCCTAGGATGTTCATGAGCGTTGATTTGCCCGAGCCCGAAGGGCCGGTAATGGCGACGAACTCGCCGGGATCTACCGCCAGGCTCACGTTGTGCAGGATGTGGGCGCAACCTGCCTCGCTCTCAAAGATGCGGTGCACGTTGCGAATGTCGATGACGGGACGCATTACATGCCCTCGTCGGCAGACATACTGCCCGAATTCGCGTTGTAGCCGCCGTCAGTCGTTGCGTCCGCTCCGGTGTCCATGACGAGGGTGTCGCCGTCGCGCAGCTTGGTAACCGGCACGTTGGGATTGATCTCGTTGCCCTGGTCGTCGCGCTTGACCTGTGTCTTGCCGACTACGGCTTCGTTGTCGTTTTGCGTCACGACGGTCACCTTCACGCGACGGGTTTGCTTGCCCTCGTCATCAGTCGCCACGTTGACGTAATAGTGTTCGCCGTCTTCGGTCATGAGCGCCATCGTCGGAACCATCACTACGTCGTCGAGCCGCTCGGTCACCACCGAGACCTCGGCCGTCATGCCCGGCTTCAGGCGCGCGTCGGGCGACTCGATGAGGATATCGACGTTAAAGGTTACACTGCCTCCGCCACCGTTAGCGGCGTCGGAGTTTGCCACCGACGCGATAGCCGTGACGGTGCCCTGGCTCACGATATCGGGAAACGCGGGATACGTGACGTTGGTGCTCTGCCCAACGGCGATCTTGGCGATGTCCTTTTCGCCCACCTGCACGGTTACCTTCATCTTGGACAGGTCGGCGATCTGCATGCACTGCTTGCCGCCGCTCGTATCGCTTTCGCCCATGATCATGCCGCCTGTTACCGTGGCGCCCACCTTGGCGTTGAGCTCCACGATGCTACCCGAGCTCGGGGCCGTGACCGTGCGACTGGCTGCCTTGGCGTTCGCCTGATCGAGGTTTGCCTGGGCCGATGCGAGGCTGCGCTGCGCGGCCGATACGGCGTTCGTGTCCACTGATGCGGCTGAGACGCCAGCCGCTGCGGAAGCTCCATCGACGTCCGTCGTTGGGGTGGCCTGCGCGGCAGCGGCGGCTTTCTGCGCGTTGGTGAGGTCTTCCTGGGCGGCTGCAACTGCACGCTGCGCCTCGGCAACGTTGCGATCGAGCTCGTCGTTTTTAATGGTCATAAGTACGTCGCCCTCGTTAACGGATTGGCCTGCCTGCACGTTGATAGAATCGACCGTGCCGTCGACAGAAGGGGAGACCACTGAGGACGAAATGGGTTTGAGCTGGCCTTTCGCCTCGACCGTTGTGGTAAACGTGCCCTCGGTCACCATGTCGGTCACAGGCTCGCTAGCGCCCTGTGGCTGCGCATTGATAACCAGGGTTGCGACAATGGCAATGAGCGCGATGGCACCCACGACGCCGGCGGCAATACCGCGTCGAATCAGCTTTTTGCGCCGACGTTCGGCACGTTTTGCCTTGAGCTTGGCGTATGCCTCTTCATCGGAAATTTCGGCCGCATCGTTCGCGCGTCCGTTCTGCTTATCGGCGTGTACGTTTGTAATCAGAGGAATCGTTTCGGTGGCACCTTCGGGCGTGTGCTCGGTATCATCCGGGCCCGGGGTGGTCGTGGGGACATTCGGCATAGCGTCTCCTTTATAGAAAGTACCTCGATAAGTATATGCGCCCACCGGTTGGGGCGGGCGCATGGGACGGTTTCTTTCGGAACTGTTAGATTGGTCGCAGCAGCTCCATGTTGTAGGAATGTGCGCGTTGCACTACGAGTGGACAACCACGCACAGGCCGACTTTGATGCAGTCGTGAAGTGCCTTGGCGTCTGCCAGGCGCAGGTTGATGCAACCGTGGCTGCCGCACCACTTGTACGACTCGGCATTATCGAAGCTCTTGTCGTTTTGCCAGGTGGCATCGTGGAAGCCGATCATGTTGCCCTCAAAAGGCATCCAGTAGCTCACCGGGCTCTCGTATTTGGGCTTACCGGTCTTGGGGTCCTTGGCTCCGATCAGGGTGCTGCCGCCGTCGTTGCTGTTGATCTGCCAGACGCCCTCGGGCGTGGCGTCCTCGCCCGGCTTGCCCGAGATAAAGTTGGCCTCCCAAACGATATTTCCGCTCTCGTCATAGTAGCGCGCGTGCTGTTCGGACAAGTCGACGTCGATATACGCCTTCCAGTCGGGCTCTCCCTTTGCGGTAAAGGTGTCGGCCTTCTGGGAGTACTTGATCTCGATTTCGCCGGTCTGCTTGTTGTTAATGGCGTCCTCGACCTGCTTGGCGAGCGAGCTGCTGTCGATGGACCAACCAAAGTCGCCGCCTTCGACGGCGCACTGCTTGCCATCGGCGCGCGTCCACCAGCGAGTGGAGCCCACGGTATTAAAGCCGTTGGCGAGTTCGGCTGCCCAGTTGCTGATCTGCGACGTATCGAGCGTTGGGTTGGCGGGATCGGCAAAGCTGATCCACTGCAATACGGAGCTGCCATCAACCTTGCCGGCATCCTCGCCGTTGAGCTTGAGGGTCACGTTGACGCCCAGGAAGTTGTTGGCGGCATCGCATGCGGCCTGAATCTGATCATCGGTCAGCGTTCCATTGAGCGGCTCATAGGCATCGTTGCCGAGCTTGGAAAGATCTACGGACTCGGCCAGCGAGGCAAGCTCGAGCTCGGCATACTTAATGACATGCTCGCGGTTGAGTTTTTCGTTGGAGCGCGCCTTCTCGACGGTAAACTTGCCGGCCTGCTCGTCATAGGAGCTATTTGCCTCGAACGTGCCCGAACGGCCCTCGTTAAACTCGTTGATGGCGGCGCCCAGATCCTTCTCAAACTTCTTTTGGTCAAAGGTGTCGGAGAGCATGGACAGGTCGACGTCTTGATCAAGATCGACTTCGTTGGAGGTAGCGGTTGTTTTGGTCTTGCCGCTTAAGGATTCCACAAGGCGGACCGGCCAAATAAAGGCTTCGTTGTGGTTGATGATCTCTTTTGCGGCAGCTTCGCCATCGACGATGGGTTCATCGGACTCGGGCTGATAGGTCCAGCTAAAGTCATCGCCTGTCACGGCGAGCTTATAGTGCTTCCATGCCGAATTGACCTTGGTGGCGGCAGACGAAGCGTTGGAGAACGAGACGTCGACGCCGGCGATGGTGGTGTTGGGGTAGGCTACCTGCGAAAATGCTACGACGCCTACGATATAGACAATGACGATAAGACCCAGGACGACAAAGAGCGTCGTCTTTTTGCCCGACTTATTGTTCTCGGCGGGTTTGCGCGCGGGGCCACGATCGCCTCGAGCGTGCGTGTGGGGCTGCTTGGGCGCATTGCCGTTTGCCTGGCGCTGCTGACGTTGTTGACGCTGCTGTCGCTGTTGGTTCGGGCGTTGGGAAGCGTTTGCTGCACTACGCTGCTGACCGTGGCTCGGCGCGATAGGACGCGGCGACTGAACGCCGCCGGTGTGCCTGCTCGGCTGCTGCGGATCGGGAATCAGTTGAGTTCGATCGTTTTGCGACATCGTATGCATATCCTTCGATTTTCGCCTTGCGGTTCATCGTGTTTTTACTGGGCTTGCATTATAGCGATTGCCCTGCTGTTTGTGGTACGGAAACGGTGGCATTCAAAAGAGGTGGGACATTTGTCCCACCTTTGAGTCGTTCTTTGCTGTTATCCACACACACCGCATTTTGCACAGGCCGAAAGTGCGGCCGGAGCCTGCGCGATGCCACCCTTTGCCGTCTCGCGCAGCGTGGCCGGTAAAGCGTGGCCCACCGAGAGCATGACATGTGCCATCTGGTCAAACGGCACCAGGCTCTTAATGCCTGCGAGGGCGAGTTGTGCCGAGCTAAAGGCCGCTGCCACGCCGATGGCGTTGCGGTTTTGGCAGGGCACCTCCACGAGGCCACCGACGGGGTCACAAACGAGGCCCAGCAGGTTACTTAGCGCGATGGAACTGGCGTCAAGCGCCTGCTCGGGCGTGCCGCCGAGCATCTGCACCAGCGCGGCGGCTGCCATGGCGGCGGCGCTTCCGACCTCGGCTTGGCAGCCGCCCTCGGCGCCGGCAACGCAGGCGCTTGTGGTGAGGTTGAGGCCGATGGCGGCTGCGCAGTATAGCGCGTCCATGACCTGCTCGTCGTCGAGCTGCAGGCGATCGGCGAGCGCCAGCACGCAGCCGGGCACAACACCCGCGGAGCCGGCCGTGGGGGCGGCGACGATCACGCCCATCGTGGCGGAGCGCTCGAGCACGGCCATGGCGCGGGCCACGGCATCGGTCTGAACGGGGCCCATCAGGCTTGCACTCAAATCGTTGCGGCCGGTGGCTTCGACGAGCTTGGCCTCGCCGCCGATTAGCCCACCGAGCGAGCGCTGCGGATTGGCGAGGGGGGCCGTGGTCTCCTCGCGCATGACGTCGAGCACGCGGCGCATGGCGGCGACGGCGTGGGCCTCGCCGGTCAGACGCGCCTCGCGAACGGCCATGACGGCGCCGATGCCGAGCCCTAGTTCCTCGCACGCATCGAGCAGCTGCTCGCCGTCGTCGAAGATTTCCTTGGCCGAGACGCCGGGAGAGAGCGACGAGGCAGAACCGGGGAGCTCGATAAACGTTGCGTAATCGACATTGTCGAGCTTGCGCAGCATGGGGACGACGGTGTCGTCGGGCGCGCCGTCGGTCTCAAAGACGGAGTAGGCCTGGCCGCCCACTTCGGTGCGGTAGGTGCGGCAGAAGGCGATGTTTACGTGGGCGTAGGCGAGCAGGTTGGTGAGCGCGGCGAGTACACCGGGGACGTCCTTGTGCGCCACGAAGAGCGTGGAATACATGCCCGAGATGTCGACGCCGACGCCGTTAATGCGGCTGATGCGCATCTTGCCGCCGCCCAGGCTCTCGCCGCGGACCTGTGCCGTGGCGCCCGTGTCGTCGACCATGTCAATGTCGACGGTGTTGGGGTGGATGGAGGCGTCGTCGCCCTTGATGTCAAAGTGATATTCGAGGCCCTGCTCGCTTGCGAGGTCGAAGGCCTGCTTGATGTTCTCGTCATCGGTGTCGAGGCCCAGTATGCCCGCGACGAGCGCACGGTCTGTGCCGTGGCCGCGGTAGGTGTGGGCGAAGGAGTTCCACAGGCCAAAGGTGACTTTGGTGATGTGGCCTTCCAGCAGGCTGGCGGCCACCTGGGCGCACCGCAGGGCGCCGGCGGTGTGCGATGAACTGGGGCCGACCATGACGGGGCCCAAGATCTCGAATGCCGAGGTCGTAGCTAGTGTTTGCGGCTTGCCTGCCATGTGTGCTCCTTTAATCTGTCCCGTCGTCCCGAGGGGCGGGGCATACTCTGTCCCGCCGTTCCAAGGGCTTTGGTATTTGGTCGCCTGCTCTACAGTCCTGGCTCGCACGGAGGCCACATTAAGTGGCCTCCGGCTCGTGCGGAACTCGCGACCGACCAAATACCAAAGCCCTTGGAACTTAGGATACATGGTAGAGGCGCGCGTGCTGCAAAATTCATCAGCTGGTGACGCAGCGTAGGCTCATATCTAAACATCTTCACCACCGGATTAATAAAAAAGAAGTACCGCTTGGGGGCGGTACTTCTTTTGAAAGCGCTTATGTCATTGAAACCTTGGAGGTTCTTTTTTACAGGCCGCAGGCTGCTTTGAGTTCTTCGACTCGGTCGGTCTTCTCCCAGGTGAAGTCGGCGTCTTCTCGGCCGAAGTGACCGTAGGCTGCCGTCTTTTCGTAGATGGGGCGACGCAGGTCTAGGTCGCGGATGATGGCGCCCGGGCGCAGGTCGAAGGTCTTCTCTACGGCCTCGACGATCTTGTCCTCGGCAACATGTGCGGTACCGAAGGTGTCGACCATGATTGAGAGGGGCTTGGAAACGCCGATGGCGTAGGCAAGCTCGACTTCGCAGCGGTCGGCCAGGCCGGCGGCGACCACGTTCTTGGCGACCCAGCGCGCGGCATACGCGGCGGATCGGTCGACCTTGGTGCAGTCCTTGCCGCTAAAGGCACCGCCGCCGTGACGTCCGTAGCCGCCGTAGGTGTCGACGATGATCTTGCGGCCGGTGAGGCCCGTGTCGCCCATGGGGCCGCCCACGACAAAGCGACCGGTGGGGTTCACGTAGATGTCCGCGTTGTCCCATGGCATGTTCTCGGCGGCCATGACCGGGGTGATGACGTGCTCGATGAGGTCGGCCTTGATCTTGCCCATGTCCTCGATCTCGGCGGCGTGCTGCGTGGAGATGACGATGGTCGTGACCTCGACGGGCTTTCCGTCCTCGTAGCGCACGGTGACCTGCGTCTTGCCGTCGGGACGCAGATAGGCGAGGGTACCGTCGTGACGCACGACGGCCAGGCGCTCGGCCAGGCGGCTTGCCAGGTAGTGGGGCATGGGCATGAGGGTCTTGGTCTCGTTGGAGGCATAACCGAACATCATGCCCTGGTCGCCGGCACCGATCAGGTCGATCGGGTCGGTGGTAGCGCCGGTCTGGGTCTCGAAGGACTCGTCAACGCCCTGGGCGATATCGGGCGACTGCTCGTGGATGAGGCTCATGACGCCGCAGGTGTCGCAGTCAAAACCGAACTTGGCACGGTTGTAGCCAATGCGGCGGATAACGCCGCGGGCGATTTCCTGTACGTCGACGTAGGCCTGGGTGCGAATCTCGCCGGCGACGATGACGGTGCCGGTGGTCACGAGGGTCTCGCAGGCGCAGCGGACGTTTTCCACGTTGGCAGGCACGCCGTTGGGGGCGATGTAACCCTGCTCCTGGAGCTCTATTTCTTTGGCGAGGATTGCGTCGAGGACGGCGTCGCTGATCTGGTCAGCGATCTTATCGGGATGACCTTCGGTCACCGACTCCGACGTAAAAACGAAGGACCCGTGTTGGGGTGGGATGGAACGAAGTTCTTCTGACATGATTGTCCTTTCAAAAACGTGTCCCAGCGACCGTTACCATTCCGCCGGGCTCTCTATGCAAGGGCACATCATAGTGCGTAAATCAAACATTCACACCCTTTCCGCACCTACTCATTGGGGACAGACATAAATGAGCAGCCTTAAACTAAGAACGTCTCCAACGACTGGTCATTTAAGTCTGTCCCCAATGAGTAGGTCGGTGCCCTTTGTGCGGAGGTTGCTTTGATGCTTTATACTGGTGCGGTTAGACATCCATCCTGCAATCGAGGAGATTTCCATGGCATCAGACGTTCGCGTCCGCTTTGCACCCTCACCGACGGGCAAGCTGCACATCGGCGGCGCCCGCACCGCTATCTATAACTGGGCTTTCGCCCGTGCAAACGGCGGCACGTTCATCCTGCGCATCGACGACACCGACCCCACCCGCTCTACCGACGAGAACACGCAGATCATCCTGCGCGCCATGCGTTGGCTGGGCCTGGACTGGGACGAGGGTCCCGAGGTGGGCGGCGATTTTGGACCCTACGCCCAGACCGAGCGCCTGGACCTGTACAAGCAGGCCGCCCAGAAGCTTTGGGACGAGGGCAAGGCCTATCCCTGCTTCTGCACCAAGGAGCAGCTCGATGCCGACCGCAAGGCCGCGCAGGAGCGCAAGGACCCCTTCCAGGGCTATCAGCGCCGTTGCCGCGATCTTGATCCCGAGGAGGCCCGCCGCCGCATCGAGGCCGGGGAGTCCTACGTCCTGCGCATCAAGGTGCCCGAGGACCGCGGCGATGTCGTCATCCACGACGCCGTTCACGGCGAGGTGACCTTCGACGCCAAGGAGCTCGACGACTTTGTCATCTTCCGCTCCGATGGCACGCCCACGTACAACTTCGCGACCGTCGTCGACGACGCCATGATGAAGATCACCCATGTCATCCGTGGCGACGACCATCTGTCCAACACCCCGCGTCAGGTCATGGTGTACGAGGCCCTCGGCGCTCCCGTGCCCACGTTCGCCCACATCTCCATGATCCTGGGCGCCGACGGCAAAAAGCTCTCCAAGCGCCACGGCGCCACCTCCGTGGAGGAGTACCGCGACGCCGGCTACCTGTCCGACGCCTTCGTCAACTACTTGGCGCTGCTCGGCTGGTCGCTCGACGGCGAGACCACGATCATCCCGCGCGATGTCCTGGCCAGCAAGTTTTCGCTCGACCGCATCTCCAAGAACCCGGCGACCTTCGACCCCAAGAAGCTCGACTGGGTCAATGCCGAGTACATCAACGGTATGTCCGACGCCCAGTTTGCCGATGAGATCATGGTCCCCGAGCTGCACGAGGCGGGTCTCATCGAGGGTAATGTCGAGTACGGCGAGGACTGGATCGACGCGCTTGCCGCTATCGTCAAGCCGCGCACCAAGATGCCGGCCGACGCCGTGACCGTCGCCGCTCCCATCTTCGCTACGGCCGAGACGCTCGAGTATGACGAGAAGTCCGTTAACAAGGGCCTGGCCAAGGAAGGCATGGGCGCCATTCTGGACGCCGCCAAGGCCGCGCTCGAGGGCGTGGACGAGTGGACGGCTGCCAACATCGACGCCGCGCTTGAGCCGCTGCCCGAGCAGATGGACCTTAAGAAGCGCGTGGTGTTCCAGGCCGTGCGCGTCGCCGTCTGCGGCAACATGGTGAGCCCTCCGCTGGGCGAGACCATGGCGCTCGTTGGTCGCGACGACTGCCTGGCGCGCATCGACCGCGCCCGCACGATGGCGCTGTAGCAGCAGCGTAAACGCACGTATCCGAGCCCCGTTCACCCTGAGCGGGGCTCTTGTTTCTGTAGACGAATGGGATGGGAGGTGCTGGGGCCATGGCCGAGCAACTTTCGCTGTTTGGTTCGCCGGAACCGGAGGAGGTTCCGGCCACGCCTGAGTTCGCGCCTGAACCCGTCGCCGCCTATGCGAGCGTAGTCCTCGACATTCCCACCCGTGCGCTGTCCGAGCCGTTTGCTTATGGCATTCCCCGGTCCCTTGCCAACGAGGCGCAAATCGGATCCACGGTCCTGGTCCACTTTGGTAACCGTGCCGCCGCGGGCTATATCGTCGACATTGCGCCTGAGCTGGGTGACCTGCAAGGCATCAACGCCCTCGACCCAGCCCGCATTAAAGCCATCGAGGCTATCCTCAGCAAACCGCTCTTTACCGCCGAGGCTGCCCGTATCGCACGCTGGATGAGCCGCGAGTACGTCGCAACGCTTTCCGAGTGCCTGCGTTTGTTCTTGCCCCCGGGTGGAAGCCCGCGCGTGGTCAAAGGTGACGACGGCGTGTGGGCCGTTGAGCGCCCCGCCGTCAAACCCATCCAAAACCGCTGGGTCATGCTCACGCCCGAGGGCTTCGACTATACGCCGCCCAAGACCGCGGTCCGCCAGCGTCAGCTCATCGAGGCGCTCCAGTGCGGCCCGGTCACGACGCGCGACCTCAACCTTCTCTATAACAGCATGTCGGCGACCATCAAGGCGCTCGAAAAACGCGGCGTCGTCGTGGTGGAGGAGCGTCGTGCGTGGCGTGGCTGCAGCGAGCAGACCACGCTGTCCTCGGCAAGCGGCAAGGCGCCGGTCTCCCTTACCAACGGCCAGAAGCAGGCACTCGCGCAGATTGAGCGCGCCCGTCTGGACGCTCATGGCGACGTGGTGCTGGTCGACGGCGTCACCGGCTCCGGCAAAACCGAGGTGTACCTCTCCGCCATCGAGCGCGTGCTGGCGGCCGGCCGTTCGGCTTGCGTGCTGGTGCCCGAGATCTCGCTGACGGCCCAGACCGTCGGCCGCTTCCGTTCGCGCTTTGGCGAGACGGTCGCCGTGTTCCATTCGCGCCTTTCGGCCGGCGAGCGCCTGGACCAGTGGGATATGGTCGCCAGCGGTGCGGCCCGCGTGGTCGTCGGCGCCCGCTCGGCGCTCTTTTGCCCGCTCAGCGACCTTGGTCTCATCATCATCGACGAGGAGCACGAGACTAGCTATAAGCAGGGCTCCAGCCCGCGCTACCACGTGCGCGAGGTGGCAGCCGAGATGGCGCGGCGCTACCGCTGCCCGCTCGTGTTGGGCTCCGCCACGCCATCTGCCGAGTCCCTCGACCGCTGCCGCCGTGGCACGTATAACGGTGCCACCTGGACGCGCGTCGAGATGCCCGAGCGCCCGGGACACGCCGTGTTGCCCACGGTTCGCATTGCCGATCTGCGTCGCGAGTTCTCGCACGGTAGCCGCTCCATGTTCTCAAAACCGCTTATAGAAGGCCTTGAGCGTGTGGTCGAGCGCCGCGAGAAGGCCGTGCTGCTGCATAACCGCCGTGGCTTTGCGCCGTTCCTGATGTGCCGCGAGTGCGGCTGCGTCCCTACCTGCAACCACTGCTCAACCGCGCTTACGTATCACGAGCGCACACACACGCTGCAGTGTCACACATGCGGTTCGTCTTGGCGCGTGCAGCCCTATCCGGCGGCCACGAGCCGTTGCCCCAAATGTGGCAGTCGCTACCTGGCAAAAATGGGCCTGGGCACTCAGCAGATCGAGGACGCACTGCACCAGATGCTGCCCGACGACGTCGCCATCATTCGCATGGATGCCGATTCCACGCGCGGCAAGGACGCGCACAAAAAGCTGCTCGAGCAGTTCGATGCCGCCGATTGCGCGGTGCTGCTGGGCACCCAGATGATTGCAAAGGGCCTTGACTTTCCCGAGGTCACGCTGGTGGGCGTGGTCAATGCCGACTTTGCGCTAAAGCTGCCCGATTTTAGAGCGGGGGAGCGCGCCTACGATCTGCTGGAGCAGGTTGCAGGCCGTGCCGGCCGCGGCGATCGCCCCGGCGAGGTTATCATCCAGACCTACCTGCCCGAGGATCCGGTCATTCGCGCCGTCGCTGAGCACGATCGTTCGATCTTTACCGACTACGACCTGGATCAGCGCCGCGACGCGCTGTACCCGCCGTTTGTTCGCCTGGTCAACATCTTGGTGTGGTCGGCGAACCGAGACGACGCGCAGGACTACATCGGGCGCATTGCAAAGCTTCTTAAGCGCCGTTGGCATGCCGCCGCGCCCGACTTTTTGCGGGCGGGGAGTGCCGTGCCGCAGGTGCTGGGCCCGGCTTCGTGTGTAATCGAGAGAGCTAAGGACCGTTACCGCTTCCATCTGCTTGTAAAGTCGCCGGTAGGGTACCATGTCTCTGATGATATCGACGCCTGCCTCAAAGAGGTGGGCTCCGTGCGCGGCGTGAGCGTGAGTGTTGACGTCGACGCCTATGATTTGATGTAACAACCCGAAAGGATGGCCATGGAAGCCAACGGAATCGTACTGTCGCCCGACCCTCGCCTGCGCCAGGAGTGCGCCGTCATCGAGGAGATCACTCCGGCGATCGAGGCACTTGCCGAGAAGATGAAGAAAATGATGTTCGAGAACGGCGGTTGCGGCCTAGCTGCCCCGCAGATCGGCGAGCTCATTCAGCTCGTCACCATCGACTGCGACTACAGCGACAAAAACGACTACGACCCGTACGTGCTCATCAATCCTGTCATTGTTGAGCAGAGCGACCATCTGGTGCCCTTTAGCGAGGGCTGTCTTTCCATTCCTGGCATTAGCTGCGAAATCGAGCGTCCCGACCATGTCGTCGTCGAGGCGTACGACTTGGACGCCAACCTGATTCGCTATGAGGCCACGGGCGACCTGTTCTGCGTGTGCCTGCAGCACGAGATCGATCACCTGCACGGCAACACCATGTTCGAGCGATTGAAGCCGATGCAGAGGATCAAGGCTGTCAAGGAGTACCAGGACGCCCTGGCCCGCGGTGCTCGACCGGGCGAGACGGAGTAGGTTTGTCCGTCCCCGGGGCGCCCGCCTATATCATCCCGTGCTCAAACATTCTCGCTGCGCTGCGAAACTGCGCGCGGGACGATATAGGCGGGCGCCCCGGGGACTACGTTGACGCTGCTTGTCTCGCCCGGGTGCCGTCGGGCCAGGGAGGGGCGTCTTCGCTGATAATTGCTTTGTTGGAAGAGCTGCTTTTATTGCGGCTCTTTCTTTGGTTTTGGGTATATTTGTTTTTGTTGAAATGTTATTGCGGATGGGCTGGTGACTTGGCTTTCCGCTGTTGTTTGTAGCCGTCTCGGCTCGTTATTGAGAGGAGACTAACTTTTATGCGTATTGTGTTTATGGGTACGCCTGATTTTGCTGTGCCTTCGCTGACTTCGCTTGTTGCGGCTGGCAACGAGATTGCGCTTGTTGTTACTCGTCCTGATGCTGTTCGTGGGCGCGGTAAGAAGCTTGAGCCTTCTCCTGTTAAGGCCAAGGCGCTTGAGCTGGGGTTGCCGGTTGTTGAGGCTAATCGTATGACGCCTGAGGTTGTTGAGGCGCTCAAAGCCGCGCAGGCTGATATTTTCTGTGTGGCTGCCTATGGCTGCATTTTGCCCGATGAGGTTCTTCATATGGCGCCGCTCGGCATTGTGAATGTTCATGCGTCCTTGCTGCCTCGTTGGCGTGGGGCTGCTCCTATTCAGCGTGCGATTCTCGCTGGTGATGAGGTTGCTGGCGTTTCTATTATGCGTATTGGACATGGCGTTGATACCGGCGCTTATTGTGCCCAGGCGTCTACGTCTGTTGCCGGTAAGCATGCCGAGGCGCTCACGATGGAGCTTGGTGAGCTTGGCGGCAAACTGCTTGCCGATACGCTTCCTTCTCTTGCCGATGGCACCGCCGTGTGGACTGAACAGGATGAGGCGCTCGTTACCCATGCTGCCAAGATTTCCAAGCTGGAGATGCGTCTGGATCCGCAGATGGCTGCGCTCGATTGCGTGCGCCATGTGCTCGCTTCGTCCGATACCGCGCCTGCTCGTTGCGTGATTGCCGGCAAGACCGTGCGTGTGCTCGATGCTGCGTCGGCTGATGTGTCGCTTGGCGAGGGCACTGTTGCCGTTCAGGCCAAGCGCGTCTACCTTGGTCTTTCCGATGGCTCGGTTGAGTTGCTCGAGGTTAAGCCTGATGGCAAGCGAGCTATGTCTGCTTCTGCTTGGGCTGCTGGCCTGCAGGGCGCCGATCTTTCGTGGGGTGTTTTGTCGTGAGTAGGCTGTCTCCCGCGCGCAAGCTTGCACTCGATGTGCTCATGGAGGCCGATCGCCGCGGCATGTATGCGCGTGACGTGCTGTCCTCTCGCGCATCGGCCAAGGCTATTGACCAGCGCGATTCCGCTTTTGCAGCTCGCTTGGCGCTTGGCGTGGCCGCCACACAGGGTATTTTGGACGAGCTGCTCGATCAGTTTCTTGATAAGCCTAAAAAGGTTGCGCCGCGTGTTCGCATGGCACTTCGCATCTCGGCCTTCGAGATGCTCTATCTGCATACGCCTGGCCGCGTTGCCGTAAGTCAGGGTGTTGAGCTGGTGCGCAGCGGAGCTAAGTCTGCCGCCGGTCTGGCGAACGCTGTGCTGCATAAGGTCGCGGACAACGTTGAGGACTTTGCTACTGCGTCCGATGTGGATGAGTCTGAGCGACGCTTGGTTCGTCTGTCGCGCCTGATGGGCCTGCCGCGTTGGCTGTGCGCTCGTATTATGGCTTCGTTTGACACACCGGAGGGCGCGCTTAGCTTTGCCGGTAATCTGGCCCCCGCGCCGCTGGCCCTGCATGAGAACGCCTTTGCGACTAAGCCCGATCCGTATATCTCGCAGCTCGTCGCGCCTCTCTTCCCGGGCTGCCATGCTCCGGTTGATGCCCAGGTTACCGTTGCTTCGGGTGTGTTTGAGCGTGCTGCCGCGGTGGCGTCTGATCTCAACGCGCAGCTTATCGCCACAGCTGCCACGCGCCCTGGAAGCTGCCTTGAGATTGGTGCCGGTCGCGGTACCAAGACCTATGTGATGATGTGTCAGGCCAAGCGTGCGGGCTATGCGCGTCAGCATACGGCGCTTGACCTGCATGATCGTAAATGTGATCAGAATCTCGCGCGCCTGCATAAGGCGGGTATTCGGGGCGTTCGTACGGTTTCGGGTGATGCCTGCGAGCTTGATGCGGTGCTCACATCGTTTGATGCCATGCTTGGCGAGCCGGTTAAGTTCGACACGGTCTTTATCGATGCGCCGTGCTCGGGCACCGGCACCATGCGCCGTCATCCCGAGATCCCGTGGCGCCTAACCGAGAATGATGTGACGGTCGAGTTACCCAAGCTTCAGCTGACGATGCTCAAGGAAGCTGCCGCGCGCGTGGCTGCCGGCGGCGAGCTCATCTATGCGACGTGCTCCGTCTTCGACGAGGAGAACACGCAGGTGGTGGATGCTTTCCTTGCTTCTCCCGAGGGTGCCGGCTTTAGCGTGGCACCGCTTTCCGAGGCACAGATTCTGCAACTCCCCGAGTTCGATCAAGCCAAGAAACTCGTATCCGTACGCCAGAACGATCGAGGCCTTTTCCAAAGTGTGCCGGTAAACGCCGACTCCTACGACGGCCACTTCTGCGCCAGACTGGTCCGCAAGTAATACGGGCCCAAGGGTAGTTAATTTGGGACGGGGCTTTTTTAACTACCCTGCAGGCGGGGTAGTTAAAAAAGCCCCGTCCCAAATTAACTACCCTTAGCGCAAGGAAACAGCCCCGCGATCGATGTCGGTCGCGGGGCTGTTTGGTTCCTAGTGGCTATGCGGGCAGTTGGCGCAGCAGCCGCTGGTAGCGCTGGTGCTGGAGCCGCCGCTTCGCTGGTCGGTGTTGTAGAAACCGCTACCCTCAAATTTAATGCCGCTGGCCGAGAACGTCTTGGCCGCCGGGGCACCGCAGCTGGGGCACACGACCTCGGGAGTCTCGGACATGGGATGCTCAACCTCAAACACGTTGCCGCAGCTCGAGCACTTGTAATCGTAGCGCGCCATAATACTTCCTTTTCAGCACAAAGCGGGCAGATTACTCTGCCCGCAAAAATTCAAACGTCTGTAACTGTACCCTATATCGGGGGTTTTATCACGCTTCGCCCCAGAATCTATGGTTGTTGCGCAAGAGCTGTGCGGTTTTGTTTTCGGCGGCTGCAATGTCCGCCTCGTCAGCCTGCCAGGTCCAGTTGCCCGTGGCAACGCCCGGAACGTTCATGCGCGCGTCGTCGCCAAGCCCCAGGATATCCTGCAGCGGCATCATCACCAGGGGAGCGTCGCTCGCCAGCGCGTCGCTCATCAGCTTGGCCGCCACCTCAACACCGCTCGGTTCATCGCCGCCCGCAAAGGTACGGGTGCACCAACCGGCCAGCGTCGACGTATCGTGCGTCGAGGTGTACAGAATCTTGCCGGGCGTGGGATGCACACCGCAGCGAACGTCGTAATCGCTAAACTCCAGCACGTCCATGCCGGGGAAGCCGCAGGTCGAAGCCATGGCGCGAACACCGGGCGTCAAATAGCCCAGGTCCTCGGCGATAAAGTTGAGCGGACCCAGTTCGTCATAGGCGGTCTGGAACAGGTCCTTGCCCGGGCCCGCCAGCCAGCGGCCGTCGGCGCATGCCTTGCCCGCGGGAATGCTGTAATAGCTGTGGAATCCCAGGAAGTGATCCAGACGTACGCGGTCGTAGAGCGAGAACGCGCGGCGCAGACGATCCATCCACCAACTATAGCCGTTCTGCTTCATGTGGTCCCAGCGGAACGTCGGGTTGCCCCACACCTGGCCCTCGGGCGCAAAGTTGTCGGGCGGCGCGCCGGAAATCTCAATCGCCTTGCCGGTATCGGACAGCCAGAAGTTCTCGGGTTCGCTCCACGCGTCTGCCGAATCGTCGGACACGTACATAGGAATATCGCCGATGACCTCGATGCCTTTCTTGTGCGCATAGTTCATGAGCTCACACCAAGCCAGGTCAAAGCGGTACTGCATGTACGCCTGAAGCTCGGCCTCGTCGTGGAAGCGTTTGTCGTCGATCAGATGCTCGTTGTAGCGCGCGACATCTGCCGGCCAATCATGGCGCGACTCGCCCTCAAAGTACTTCTTAACGGCCATGTAGACGCAGTATTTCTCGAGCCAATCGGCATTGCGATGTTTAAACGCGGTGTACAGCGGATCGGCATCCTCGCCTCCGCGGGCCTTCCAGGTCTCAAAGTCGGCGGCCAGCTCCTCGTGGCTCTCGGGTAGCAGGTCGATATTGCCTGCAAAGGCCGAAGGACCCGCGTAAGGGGAGCGGAAGAAGTCCGTGGGGTTGACGGGGAGAACCTGCCAGTAGCGCATGCCCATGGCAGCCAGATGGTCGATAAAGCGACGCGTGGGCGCACCGATCGTACCGGGCTTGCCGTCGTCGGTCGGCACCGATGTGATATGGCACACAACACCCGCACCGTGATCGAGCGGCTCCTGCAGGCGCTGCTCGGCGTGGTGATAGATGATTGACGAGCCCAGCGGGTACAGGTCGAGCGTGACCGTGCCGTTGTGAATCTCGCACTCGTGACCGCTAATCACATCGCTCGCACATTCGCCGAGCGCCGGAATCGTCACCCGGTGTGAATTGCGCAGGCTGCGGTTGATGATAACGGTCGCGGACTCGCCGTCGTTACCGGTACGGTTGTAGGCCAGCACATCGTCATTGAGCGCGAAGGCCTTGATTTCACCGTCGATCATAAACGGCAGCGCACGGCGCACAGCAGATGCGTTCTTGACGATCGCGAACGTATCGAAGTCGTGCAGGTCTTCCTTGGTCGGCATGGTGCGGCGATTACCCGGATCGGTGAGACCCTCCAAGCCGTACTCGTCGCCGTAATAGATTGAGGGAACGCCCGGGAACGTCATCTGCATGAGCGTCGCGAGCCAAAAACGGCTCTTGGCCAGGCCCATCGCGTTCTCGTCCAGGCGCCACTTGCTGCGCTCGCATTCAGGCAGCTGTGACTCGTCAGGCCCGCCGCCGAGCACCGAGATAATGCGCGGACGGTCGTGACTCGACAGCAGGTTGAGCGCGCAAGACAGGGCCTCACGCGGATAGTTCTCGCGTAGGGTCTCGATATCCTCGGCAGCTTGGTAGGCGTTTTTGTAGCCCATCAAAAAGCCGATGACCATGTCGCGGAAGGGGTAATCCATGGCCGAGTCGAGCTCGGAGCCTTGCAGATAGCGACGCAGATGGCCGTAGCTGATCTTGTTGGAGGCATCTTCCCAGACCTCGCCGAGCAGCAGCGCGTCGGGCTTCTCGGCGAGCACGGCCTTCTTTATCTCGGCCAGGAAGTCATCGGAAAGCTCGTCGGCCACATCGAGGCGCCAGCCGTGAGCGCCGGCGCGCAGCCATTTACGAATGACTCCGTCCTTGCCCAGGAGCCGCTCGCGTACCAGTTCGGAGCCCTCATTAATGGCGGGCATATTGCCCACACCCCACCAGCAGTCGTACGAGCCGTCCTCGTGGAAATAAAACGCATCGCGCCACGGCGAATCCTCGCTTTGCCACGCGCCCACGCCGGGGTAGTTGCCGTAGCGGTTGAAGTAGATCGAATCGTCGCCCGTGTGGTTGAACACACCGTCCAGAATGATGGAAATGCCCAGCTTCTCGGCCGCCTTGCACAACTCCGTAAAGTCTTGTTCGGTGCCCAGAATCGGATCAATCTTGGTGTAATCGGCGGTGTCGTAGCGGTGGTTGCTCGCGGCTTCAAATATGGGGTTGAGGTAGATAGCTGTAAAGCCCAGCTCAGCGATGCGGGGCAGGTCATTTTGGATGCCCTTGAGTGAGCCGCCGTAAAAATCCCAGGTCTTGATGGAGCCGTCTTCGGCACGCTCGTACTCGGGCGGTTCGTTCCAGTCCTCGACCATGCGGCGCTGGATTCCGTTTCGCGGTTTTTCGACCTCGGCAAGCGTGCGCTCGCGCCAGTTTTCGTCGCGGGCATAGCGATCGGGGAAGATCTGGTAGACCATACCGCGCTCGTACCACTCGGGACGAACCTCACGGTGTTTGTAGACGGTGACCTGGAATGACGGCACCTCGGCGTAGTCGTAGGTTACGCCCTCGCCGCCGGTGCGTCCCTGTGGTGCTCCCAAGCGGACCTCGGGCTGGCCCTCGATATTGCATATAAAGCTGTACCAGATAAGACAGGGCTCGGTGCACTCAAGCTCTGCGGTAAATATGCCGTCGCCTTCGTGTGTCATAGGATACCGAGACTCGCCGATCTCATCGACCCAGGTGCGCAGCGTAAGCGTTGCCTGCGCGGGATCGGCATCCTCCAGAATCACGGAGAGCGAAAGGGTAGTTCCTGTGGTCACAGCGCCAAACGGAGTGCGAAACTGCGGCAGACGGCTGTTGTGTATCAATCTCATAGTACGGTCCAGTTCTATACAATCATGGCGTGCGGGCCATGGGCTTTACGCACAGGATGTAAGTATATCTGTTGTACACAGGCTGTATAAACAACATCCGTTTACCATCGGCGAACGGTTGTCCTAGAAAATCGTTTTACCAACTATCTACAGAGAAGGGGCGCCCGGTTGGAGCGCCCCTTACTTAGGGTTTGATTGGGTTTTGGATCGCCTGTGGGCTAGCGGCGCTTGCGGGTGGCCGTGGCCTTGCGGACTGATGTCTTCTTGGTCGGAGCCTTTTCCTCGGCCGGAGTGGCGGGGGAGATCGGGGCCTCCTTGGCTGACTCGGTCTTTGCCTTAGCCTTGGGAGCGGTTTTAACCTCGGCGGCCTTCGTTGCCGGCTCGTCCTTTACTGCGGGCTTGTCCTCGGCCTTAGCCTCTGCCTTGGGAGCAGCGGCCTTGGTCGTGGTTTTCTTGGTCGTCGTGGTGCGCTTGCGCATGGTGGTCTTGGCGGCCGGCTTTGCCTCGGTCTTGGGCTCGGCACCCGCCTCCTCGACCTTGACGGCGGGCTTTGCAGCAGCCTTCGTGGTGGTCTTCATAGCGGCCTTGGTCGTCGTCGACTTCGTAGCCGCGGCCTTCTTGGTGGTCGTGGTCTTGGTCGCAGCCGTCTTCTTGGTAGAGGTCTTGGCCGGAGCCTTTGCCGCGGGCTCGACCTTTACCTCGGGAGCGACCTCGGCCTCGGCGGCCTTTTTGGCTGCAGCGGTCGTACGCTTGCGCGTGGACGTTGCCTTAGCAGCGGTTGTCTTGCTTGCAGCGGCCTTCGTGGTTGTGGCCTTCTTAGCTGTCGTCTTGTGGGTCGTCGTCTTCTTGGCGGCAGGCTTAGCCGCGGGCTTAACCTCGGCCTCGGCAGCCGGTTTCTCTTCAGTCTTGGGCTCCTCGGCAGCAGCGGGCTCCTTATCAGTCGCCACAGGCTCCTCAGCCGCAGTCTCAACCACAGCCACCGGCCTCTCAATCTCCGGATGCATAAAGAAGTACAGGTCCAGGTACTTATCGGCCGAGCGCGTCCAGCTAAAGTCCTGGCTCATGGCCTGCGTGACCAGCTGGTTCCAGGCGTCGCGGTTATCCCAGAACAGACGCGCCGCGCGGAATACCGCATCGCCCATCTCGTCGCCGTTAAAGTTGCTAAACGAGAAGCCCGTGCCCTCTCCGGTAAACTCGTTGTACGGCTGCACGGTGTCCTTCAGGCCACCGGTCTCGCGAACAATCGGCAGCGTGCCGTAGCGCATGGCGATGATCTGCGACAGGCCGCAGGGCTCAAACTTCGAAGGCATCAGGAACATGTCGGCGGCGGCATACATGCGCTGCGACAGCGCCGGATCGAACTCGATGCGTGCGGCCATGGTGCCGGGGTACTTGTCCTGGAAGTAGCGCAGGCCGTCCTCGTAGTCGCGGTCGCCGGTGCCCAGCACCGCCACCTGCACGCCGCCGGACAGGATGCGGTCGAGCGCGTACATGACCAGATCCATGCCCTTCTGGCGCGTCAGGCGCGTGACCATCACCATGAGCGGACGGTCGTCGCGAACCTCGAGGCCCAGTTCCTCCTGCAGCTTGGCCTTGCACACGGCCTTGCCGGAACGGTCCTCCACGGTGTAGTTGGCGGCAATTCGCTTGTCTGTTGCCGGGTCAAAGCCCGCAACGTCAATGCCGTTCAAAATGCCCTGCAGCGCGTAGGAACGCTCGCGCAGTACGCCGTCCAGGCCCTCGCCAAACTCGGGCGTCTGGATCTCGCCCGCATAGGTGGGGCTCACCGTGGTGATGGCGTCGGCATAGCGCAGGGCGCCCAGCATGTAGTTGATGCTGCAGGCGTCGCAACGCAGCTGCGAGGCGGCCGCCGGAATGTGCGCCACACCAAGGATGTCCTCCATCACGGTGTCGCTAAACTGGCCCTGGAACGCCACGTTGTGGATCGAGAACACGGTCTTGACGCGGTCATACAGCGGCAGGCCCTGGTAGAACTCGCGCAAAAACACGGGCGCCAGCGCCGTCTGCCAGTCGTTGCAGTGCAGGATGTCGCACTCAAAGCCGGCGGGCAGGTGCTGCAGGCTCTCGGTGATAGCCTTGGAGAAAAACGCGAAGCGCTCGCCGTCGTCAAAGAAGCCGTACGGATAGTCGCGCGCAAAGTAGCGCTCGTTGTCGATGAACATATAGGTGACGCCGTCGTGCTCGAGCTTCTCAAGTCCGCAGTACTCATTGCGCCAGCCCAGGCTCACGTAAAAGTCGGAGAAGTGCTCCATCTGCGACTTGTACTCGTCCTTGATGGTGGCGTACTTGGGCACCATCACGATTACTTCGGCGCCGGCGCGCACAAGCGCCGCAGGCAGCGAGCCCGCCACGTCGCCCAGGCCACCGGTCTTCACAAACGGTGCGCACTCGGCCGAGGCAAACACGATCTGCATCTTTTTGCTGGAATCAGCCATATTGTCTCCCTGTTGCAATTCGAGAATAGCCGCCTGGCGCAAACCGGGCGGCTATTCTACGTGTTACGAGCGATGTTGCGGTGCCAAAGCTAGCTCGCGTTGGTGATATCAGAAGTTAACGGGGCCTTTCCCAGCACCAGGATGTTCTCGGGCGTGCCGCGAAGCTCGGTGTTGGTGGGAACCACGTTGTTCTTGTCCAGGATTGCATTCTCAACGCGGGCGCCGCTCTTGATGACGCAGCTCTGGTTGATGATCGAATTGGTCACCGAGGCGCCTTCCTCAACCACAACGCCGCGCGACAGGATCGAGTTGCGCACGGTGCCCTTGATGATGCAGCCGGCCGAGATGATCGAGTTGCAGGCGTGGCTGCCGGTCGCATAGCGCGAAGGCGGCACGTCGTGAGCCTTGGTCAGAATCGGGCGCTCGGGGTCAAAGAGATGGTCGGCCACGGTCTGGTCGAGCAGGTCCATGCTGCGACGATACAGCGACTTCTCGCTAAACACGCCCACGACCTCGCCCTTGTACTCGTAGCTGCACACGTCGATGTTGCCAAAGTCGCCCTGTAGTGCCTCGAGCAGGTCCAGATAGTCGGCGGCCTGGTAGTGGTCGATGATCTCGAGCAGCGTCTCGCGGTTGACGATGCAGCAGTCCATAGAGGCGTTGTCGCCGTACACGACGCCGGCGCTCACGCCCGTCAGACGGCCGTTCTCGTTGATCTGCAGCTTGGTCTCGTCATCTACGTTGCGCGTGGCCTTGCAGTACACCACGGTCATCTGGGCACCGGAGTTCTCGTGCGCCTCGATGATGGTGTTGAGGTCCATGTTAAAGATGATGTTGGTGCCCATCATCACAACATAGGGCTTGTCCGAGCGCTGGAACAGCGTCTTGTTGGAAATGATGTCGCGCAGCAGGAAGCGCATGCCGCCCTTGGTGGTGCCATACGCGTTGCCGGGCACCATGAACAGGCCGCCCTTCTTGCGGTCCAGGCCCCAGTCCTTGCCCGAGCCCACATGGTCGATCAGCGAGCGATAGTTGCCCGGCATGACTACACCGACGGTCTTGATGCCGGCATTCATCATGTTGGACAGCGGGAAGTCGATCAGGCGGTAGCGGCCCAAAAACGGAACGGACGCGATGGGGCGGTCCTTGAGCAGAACGCTGCCGTAGGTCGAAGAGTAGTTAGCGGTGATATAACCGATGGCCTTGCGATTGATCATCGGATCATTCCCCCTTCCCGATAACGACGTCATTTCCAACGACGGCCGTATCCTTGGTGGTATCGACAGAGCCGAGCTTCACGCCCTCTTCGACCGTGGAGTTCTCGCCCAAAATAGCGCGGCAGATGTGCGCGCCGCTCTTAACGTGCGCACCCGGCAGCAGCACGGAGTCCTCGACCACGGCGCGCTCCTCGATGATGACATCGGTCGAAAGGATCGAGTGGCGAGCGGTACCGTAGATCTTGCAGCCGTTGGAGACCAGGCAGTCGTCCAGGCGACCATCCGGGCCAATGTAGTGCGGCGGACGCGTGGTGATGTTGGACATGATGGGGAAGTGCTTGTCAAACAGATCGAACTCGGGGTTGTTGCCTAGCAGGTCCATCGAGGTCTCGTGGAAGCTGGCGATGGTGCCGACGTCCTTCCAAAAGCCGTGGAACTCGTAGCTGTACAGGCGCTTGCCCTCGCCGAGCAGCTTGGGGATGATGTCCTTGCCAAAGTCGTGGCTCGAGCGCTGGTCCAGAGCGTCCTCCTCGAGCGCCTCGATCAGCACGTCGGCCGAGAAGATGTAGATGCCCATGGACGCGAGATTCGAATCGGGCTTATCGGGCTTCTCGGTGAACTTGGTGATGCGGCCGTCCTCGGGGTCGGTGGTCAGGATGCCAAAGCGGCTGGCCTCCTCCCACGGCACGGGCATAACGCTTACCGTGAGGTCGGCGTTGTTCTCAATGTGCGTCTTGAGCATCTTGCGGTAGTCCATGCGATACAGGTGATCGCCCGAAAGAATCAGGACGTACTTGGGGTCGTTGGCCTTGATGTAGTCGAGGTTCTGCGTAATGGCGTCGGCCGTGCCCGCATACCAGGCGCCGCCGGTCTGCGTCTCGTACGGCGGCAGGATCGACACGCCGCCGTCGCGGCTGTCCAGATCCCACGCCTCGCCGGAGCCCACGTAGGCATGCAGCAGGTAGGGGCGATACTGCGTCAGAACACCCACCGTGTCGATGCCCGAGTTGGAGCAGTTGGACAGCGAAAAGTCGATAATGCGGAACTTGCCACCAAAGCTAACCGCCGGCTTAGCGATCTTTTGGGTGAGTGCCCCCAATCGGCTGCCCTGTCCTCCTGCGAGGAGCATCGCGATGCATTCTTTCTTACTCATCGATTTCTCCTTCTGTCATCGATGTTCCTAAACCCATTTGCGACGGGCGCGGCGCAACGTCACGCCCGTCGAGTAATGCCGTGCTGGCATAGGGGAGCCCGCGGCCTTTACGCGTGCCAGATCTCGTCGCGGTACTCGCGAATGGTGCGGTCGCTTGAGAACCAGCCCGAGGAGGCGGTGTTGAGCAGCGCCTTGCGGTTCCAGGTCTCTTGGTCGCCGTAGCTGTTCGTGAGCTTCTCCCAGGCGTCAACATAGCTGCGGAAGTCTGCCATGACCAGGTCGGGGTCGTTGTTGTTCATGAGCTCGTTATAGATGCTCTCAAAGTTGCCCGAAAGGCCCGCAAAGGTATTGTCCTTGAGCTCGTCCATCACACGGCCCAGACGCTCGCGGTCGCCGTTGAGGGTATCCCACGCAAAGTAGCTGTTCGATGCCCAGAGCTGCTCGACCTCGGGAGCGGTCAGGCCAAAGATGGCCTCGTTCTCGCGGCCGGCCAGGTCGGCGATCTCGATGTTAGCGCCGTCGAGGGTACCCAGCGTAATGGCGCCGTTCATCATGAGCTTCATGTTGGACGTGCCCGAGGCCTCCTTGCCGGCCGTGGAGATCTGCTCCGAGATCTCGGCGGCAGGGTAGATGAGCTGGGCGTTGCTCACGCGGAAGTTGGGGATAAAGCAGACCTTCATGACCTCGTTGACGCGCGGGTCGTTGTTGATGACCTCAGCCACCGAGTTGATCAGGCGGATGGTCTCCTTGGCAAAGGTGTAGCTCGAGGCAGCCTTGCCGCTAAAGATGAAGGTCGTTGGCGTCACGTGGAAGTTGGGATCGGCGATGCGACGGTTGTAGATGTCCATCACCTTCATGATGTTCATGAGCTGGCGCTTGTAGGCGTGGAAGCGCTTTACCTGAACATCGAAGACGGTATTGGGGTCGATGACCAGACCGGTCTCGGCCTTAACGTAGGCAGCCAGACGCTCCTTGTTGGCGCGCTTGGAGGCGCCTACGGCCTTCAGGAACTCGGTGTCGTCCTTAAACTCCTTGAGCTTCTCCAGCTCAAAGGCGTCCTTCAGCCAGCCATCGCCAATGGCCTCGGTCACGAGCTTGGCGTAGGTGGGGTTGGCCTCGGCAAAGAAGCGGCGGTGCGAGATGCCGTTGGTCTTGTTGTTGAACTTCTCGGGCGTAAGGGCATAGAAGTCCTTGAGCACGATGTTCTTGATGATGTCGGAGTGGATCTTGGCCACACCGTTGACGCTGTGGCTGCAGATCACGGACAGGTTGGCCATGCGAATCTCGCCGTCCCACAGAATGGCGGTCTGGCGCAGACGCTCCTGCCAGCCCTCCTGCGTAGTGTCGAACGACTCGTGCCAACGACGGCTGATCTCGTCGATGATCTGGTACACGCGGGGGAGGAGCTTGGAGAACGTGCCGATGGGCCACTTCTCCAGAGCCTCGGGAAGGATAGTATGGTTGGTGTAGCTCACGACCTGCGTCACGATATTCCAGGCGTCGTCCCACTCGAGCTTCTTTTCGTCGATGAGGATGCGCATGAGCTCGGGGCCGCACATGGCGGGGTGCGTGTCGTTGGTGTGGATGGCCACAAACTGCGGCAGCAGCTCCCAGTTCTCGCCGTGCTCCTTCTCAAAGGTGTCGAGCAGGCTGTAGATGCCGGCCGAGACAAACAGGTACTCCTGCTTCAGGCGCAGCAGTCGACCGTGCTCGCCGGCGTCGTTGGGGTAGAGGATGGCGCTGATGGCCTCGGCCTCGGCGCGCTCGGCGTCGGCCAGGGCGTAGTCGCCGCGGTTGAAGGCCTCAAGGTCAAAGTGCTCCTCGACCGGCTCGGCGGCCCAGACGCGCAGCTTGTTGACGGTCTCGCCGGCATAGCCCACAACGGGGATGTCGTAGGGGACGGCCAGGATGTCCTGCGTGTCCACCGTGCGGTAGAACGTGCGGCCGTTCTCCTCATAGCCCTCAACGTGGCCACCAAACTTAATGGTCACGGCCTTGTCCTGACGACGGACCTCCCAGGGATAGCCGTGGGTGAGCCACTCGTCGGTGGCCTCTACCTGGCTACCGTTGACGATCTCCTGCTTAAAGAGGCCGTAGCGGTAGCGCATACCGTTGCCGTAGCCGGCAATGCCCTCGGCTGCCATGGAATCCAGGAAGCATGCGGCCAGACGGCCCAGGCCACCGTTGCCCAGCGCCGGATCGGGCTCCTGGTTCTCGATGACGGACAGGTCAAAGCCCATGTCGTCGAGCGCCTCGGCGACCATGTCGCGCACGCCAAAGTTGAGCAGGTAGTTGTCGAGCAGGCGGCCGATCAAAAACTCGATCGAGAAGTAGTACACACGCTTCTTGCCCTCGGCGGTAACACGGGCGTCACTCTTGGTGGCAACGGTGCGGGCTTTCTCGGCCACGAGCTTGGCCAGGGCGTTAAAGCGGTCCAGGTCGCTGGCGGCCTCGACGCTCTTGCCGCTGATGCTCATGACGGCATCGCGATAGAGCTCGGTAAACTCCTGCTTGTTGTCGAAGATCTTATTCATACGTTCCTTTCCCCCGGGGATGTTTCTCCCGGAACGGCTATGACTTGTATCCTACGCCCCCGCGGGGCGGGTAATTACAGCTGTAACGGCTTTGTTACGCTTTCTTGGCAGAAGCCTTAGCTGCAGCTGCCTTGGCCTTGGGAGCAGCCTTTTTGGTGGCTGCCTTTTTGGTGGCTGCCTTTTTGGCCGTGGTGGACTTTGCCGAAGCCTTGGCGGCAGACTTGGCAGTCTTTGCCTTGGCCGGAGCCTTCTTGGCAGCCGCGGTCTTGGGTTTCACCGAGGACGTGCGCTTACGCGTCGCCTTCTTGGGGGCCTCGACCACCGGCGGCTTATAGCTGCTGGGACCACGGCGCTTAAGCACCACGCCAGCCAGGCCGGGTACCTTAATCTCGATGGAGTCCATCTGCCCGTTCCAGGGATAGGGCTCGCTCGAGCAGGTATAGGGCTCCTCGCCAGCATAGCCGCTGCCACCAAACTCGGGACGGTCGGAATCGAAGATGACCTCCCAGTCACCCTCGCGCGGCACGCCCACGCGGAAGCTTTCGTAGCTCGCAGGGTCAAAGTTGATCAGGATCACCAGGTCGTCGTCGACGTCCTCGCCCTGGCGCACAAAGCTCACGATGGACTGCTTGGAGTTGTCCGCGTCGATCCAGGTAAAGCCGTCGTCGGTGTAGCCGCGCTCGTACAGGGCGGGCTCGGCGGTGTACAGGTGGTTGAGCGCCTTGATAAACGCCTGATGATGACGGTGGGTCTCGTACTCCTCGGTCAGGAACCACTGGATGGACTCGTAGTAGCGCCACTCAATAAACTGGCCGATCTCGTTGCCCATAAAGTTGAGCTTGGCACCGGGATGCGTCATCTGGTAGAAGGCCAGCGTGCGCAGGCCGGCAAACTGGCGCCACCAGTCGCCCGGCATTCGGCCGATGAGCGAACACTTGCCGTGTACGACCTCGTCGTGGCTGAGCGGGCAGATGAAGTTCTCGGTAAAGGCGTACATAATGGAGAACGTGAGCAGGCCGTGGTTGCCGGGACGCCACGGAAAATCGGTCTGCATGTAGTGCAGGGTGTCGTTCATCCAGCCCATGTCCCACTTGTAGTGGAAGCCCAGGCCGCCGTCCTGCGGCGGATAGGTCACGAGCGGCCACGCGGTGGACTCCTCGGCCATCATCATCACGTCGGGGTAGTGTGCCTCAACGGCGCAGTTGACCTGACGGATAAATGCGCTAGCGTCCAGGTCCTCCTCGGTACCGTACTTGTTGAACTTCTTTTGGCCGGGATCGTCAATCCCAAAGTTGAGGTACAGCATGCTAGACACGCCGTCCATGCGAATGCCGTCTACATGGAAGTTCTCGAGCCAATACAGCACGTTGGAGACCAAGAAGGACCGGACCTCGCCACGGGCGAAGTCGAACTTGTGCGTGCCCCAGTTGGGGTGAATCTCGTGCTCAAACAGCATGTGGCCGTTAAAGGTGGCAAGGCCGTGGGAGTCGGCGCAAAAACCACCGGGCACCCAGTCCATGATCACGCCGATGCCCGCCTCGTGGCATGCATCGATAAAGTGCATGAGCTGCTGCGGGTTGCCGTAGCGCGACGTGGCGGCGTAGTAGCCGGTCGTCTGGTAGCCCCAGGAGCCATCGAAGGGATGCTCCATAAGCGGCATGACCTCGATATGCGTGTAGCCCATGTCGCGCACGTAGTCCACGAGCTCCACCGACAGGTCGTCATAGGTGTAGAACTCGCCGCGCTGCGCGGGGAAGGGATCCATGGGGCCGGGGTAATTGCCGTACTCGTCGGGTTCGCCCTGCGGTGCGTCGCCGTGGCGCTTCCACGATCCAATATGCACCTCGTAGATGTTAAGGGGCTGCGACATGTGGTTATGGCCGGCGCGGCGCTTGAGCCATGCGGCGTCGTTCCACTGGTACCCATCGAGGGTCCACAGTACGCTCGCGGTACCCGGAGGGCACTCGGCCTTAAAGGCATACGGATCGGCCTTGTAGAGCTTTTCGCCCTCGTTGGTCTCGATAAGGTATTTATAGAGCTGACCCTGCTCGGCGCCAGGAATAAAGCCTTCCCAAATAGCGCTCGTATGCACGAGCACCAGTGGGTTGGCTTGCTCATCCCAGTCGTTAAATTCACCAATGACATGGACGCTCTTTACGTCGGGAGCCCAAACGCAAAAACGCCAGCCGCGCGTACGGTTCTGCGTGTCGGGATGCGCGCCCATCTTTTCCCAGCTGCGCTCCCACATTCCAATGCCAAACAGGTAGACATCGTCCTTGGAGAGCTCCGGTGCGTGCGGAGCCGGTTTGCGGGTTGCGGGCTTTTTAGCCGTTGGCTTTAGCTTTGTATCGCTCACGTTTGATCCCATCATGACGCGGCAGCGTGTTGCCTTGGTGACTAGATGCGAAAGGTCCAAGGCTGCACGAATCGAAGGGACGGCGAAGTTTCTGTGATTCGTTCCACCTCGCGTGCTCGGTGGAACTTTCGGCAGAAACTACAATAACAGCTGTGCGTTAGTTTTAATGGACGAAAGCGGATTTGCGGGGGCGTTTAATCGGTAAGCGACATGTTTATACCACTGGCAGAATTGCCGTGGTAAAACTCTTGACAGTTTTACCAATTAGGGTTTCAAAAATGTTAGGCTTACGTTTGGTAAAACGTTTTTAGCAGGTTGTTTACCATTTGACATCGAAAGGTTCGTTTATGTCCCATACCGCCGCTCCCAAGGTTGCTTTTATTTTCGATTGCGACGGCACACTGGTTAATAGCACCCCCGTTTGGGCCTATGCCCAGCCCGAGTTATTGCACCGTCACGGGATTGACGTGACCGTGGATGACTTTGCCCAATTTGAGCACCTGTCGCTGGAGGACGAGTGCCAGGCCTACCACGACACGTGGGGCATTGGCACGAATGGCGAAGAGTTGTATCGCGAACTGAGCGATATCCTGATCGATGGGTACTCCAAGGTGCCGCCGCGCGACGGGCTCCTGGCATTTTTGAAGCAGGCGCAGGAGGCCGGTATTGCCATGTGCGTTGCCACGTCCACGCCGGCCGAGCTGGTGCAGTCCGCGCTCGCTGGTGCCGGTCTCGATGCTTACATGGAATTTGTTACCACGACGGGTGAGGCAGGACGCTCCAAACAGTTCCCCGATGTGTACGAGCTGGCGCTGCGCCGCCTGGAGGAGCGCCATGGGCACAAGTTTGAGCGCGCTTGGGTGTTTGAGGACGCTGTCTTTGGCCTAAAGAGCTCTGGCTCCGCCGGCTTTAAGCGTGTAGGTATTTATGACCCGCATGGCCGCATGAAGCGCGACGATGTGCGCGCCAACTGCGATATCTTTATCGACAGCTACGAGGAGCTTGACCTGGCCCGCGTGCTTTCGTTTGAGGGATAGGCGAGGGCTGTGGCTTGCAAGGTATTAGTTGTCTGCGGCTCGCCCGTGGTGGCGAGCACAGATCTGTTGCGTAGGCTAGCAGGGGAGTGCGACCACGTTGTCGCCGTGGACCGCGGGCTCGACGCGCTGCTGGGCGCCGGCCTGGGCTGCGACGTATATGTAGGAGATGCCGACACGGTAAGCGACGCAGGTCGCGCGTTGGTCGATGCCGCCACCGACTTTGAAGTTGAGCGCCACGACCCGTACAAGGACTATACCGATCTGGCGCTGGCGCTCGATTCCGTCCGTCGTCGCTGGCCGGGTGCCGAAGTGGTTGCGACCTGCGCCACCGGCGGCCGTCCGGATATGGCCCTTTCCGTTCTGGGGCTGCTCGCGGGCTACAAGGGCGCCCCAGTCTGGATTGCCGAAGACGAGACCACGGCCCGCATCCTACACGGAGGCGAATCCTGGACCATTGTGGGCGCCGAAGGCAAGACGTTCTCCATCATCGCCATTGCCCCCAACACCGTGGTAAGCGAACACGGCCTAGAATGGGAGCTAGACCACAGCTCCCTGGGCCTGTTGGCCGACACCGGCATCTCTAATGTCGTTAGAAAAACGGCCAAGATCCAAGTTCACACCGGCACCGCCATCGCTTACCTATATCATTAGGCATTTAGAGTCTGACCAAAAAAGTCCTTGCACGTCGCGCCAACTTCCCCTATAGTACTACTTCGTCACGGGGGCGTAGCTCAGCTGGGAGAGCGCTTGACTGGCAGTCAAGAGGTCAGGGGTTCGATTCCCCTCGTCTCCACCATCGTGAATGCAAAGGCCTTCGGAATTCTGAAGGCCTTTTTTCATGTCAAAACACCATGCGCTACAAACCCCACCTACGCAACAAAAAGTTGCACAAATTTTTTCCCATTTCTGTACATAGTTTGTTAGCCAAACGCGATTATCAGTGTAGATCGCCGTTCCATTTGGGCTTCAGGAACGCCTCTAATTACCGTTAGCGTCCCAATAACCTGCGCCAACGTGAACAAGTTCCCAAAACAACCCCCTTTAGCAACGTCAAATGAACGATAGTTTGTCCAACGCAGCCCAAATCAGTTTCGCTAACAGCTTGTGCTAGGATACGTAACGTTACATGAGTTCAACTGTGCTCACGGCTCTAATAGGCCACATAGCACGGGGTTGATCAGCATCCGGTCGTAACGGCGGTGTTAGAAAAACCACGAGCTCCAATATCGATTGTCATGCGCGATTTTGCACTTGCTTTTATGGCTACTTTTAAGTTAGCATTAGATGGTGCAATGAATTGCCACGGCAACCTACAGCAGTTCTGCAGCTGTTTGCGTGCGGTCCAGTTTTGTAACCGCTTGACTGGCTCGCACGCAGCCAGCTGGGGATGCGGTCTTTTTGCGATACACGTCCGCGTCTCTAGTAACTGCACTTATACATACCGTTCACGGTGGGGCAGAGCCACGTGCTTGTCTAACTGGGCTCAGGGTTTGAATATGGAACGCCTTCGCGCACAAGCGCCCTGGCGAAGCCATACCCAAACCCCGTGAGCCACACGTGAGACAGCAAGGGGGTGGTGCTCGTGTGGTATGTGATCCAGGTCATTAACGGTCGCGAAGACGTAATGCGCGAGCGCATCGAGCGCATGGTGCCGACGAGCACCATGCAGGAGCTCTTTTATCCCCAATTTCAAACAGAAATCAAGGTACACGGCGAATGGGTCGATACGACCAAGCCGCTCTTTCCCGGTTATCTTATCTGCGATACGGCAGATCCCCGAACCGTGCAACAGTTTCTGCTACGCATGGACGACTTTGCCCGAGTGCTATCCCAGGACGGTCAGTTTGTGCCGCTGGCAAAAGAAGAGGTCCAGCTTATTGGCGGATTTACGCATAGGGGAGACCGCGTGGTGCCCATGAGCGAGGCCTTAAAGGACGGCGACCAGGTTGTAGTGACGGCTGGTCCGCTGCTGGGCCACGAAGGCCTAATAAAAACCATTAACAGACGCAAGAGCACTGCCTTTTTGGAGCTCGACTTGTGCGGCCGACGCGTAACCACCCGCTTTGGCCTTGCGGTGCTTTCAAAAGAGCAGCGCGTTATGCGCAATCACAGAAGAGCGATCGCCTAGCTGCAAGCTCGCAAGCGGACGACCGAAGGCAAAAAGTATCGAGGGAGGGGCTCTTGGAGCCTACGATGATGACCATGGCACAGGGCGCGCGGGAGACGCGCACGGCCGCCACGGCGAATTCCGTCACTGCCGCCTCCGGTGCTGCGGGGGATTACCTTACAAACGAAGAAGCGTACAAGATGCTGCGCGGTGCCAACTCCGGCGTGAAGCCCGAGCTTGGGCACAGGCTCTACCGCGTTGTTAAGCGTACGGTGGACATTGTCGCCGCCGGCGGAGCCCTGGTGTTGCTCTTTATTCCCGGGGTAATTCTGAGCGTGGTCATTTGCATAAAGAGCCCGGGCGCCAGCCCCCTATATTCACAGCGGCGCGTGGGCCGCGTGCGCAAAGACGGCACGTTCTACCTGTTTAAGATCTACAAGTTCCGCAGCATGGTTCCCAACGCAGACCAAATGCTCAAGGACTTGCAGGCCCAAAACGAGGCCACTGGCCCCATGTTTAAAATGAAGCACGACCCGCGCATTATTCCCGGTGTGGGTAACTTCATTCGCAAGCACAGCATCGACGAGCTGCCCCAGCTCATCAACGTGTTCTTGGGCCAAATGAACCTCATTGGCCCGCGCCCCGGCCTGCCGCGCGAGGTTGCCCTGTACAGCGAGCACGACATGAAGCGCCTGGCGGTAAAACCCGGCTGCAGCGGTCCTTGGCAGGTAATGGGCCGCAGCAACCTGGGCTTCAACGAAATGGTTGAGCTGGATCTTCACTATATAGAGAATCGCAGCCTGCGCCAGGACCTGCGGTTGATATTCGGCACGCTGAAGACGATGTTCTCTGGGAAAGGTGCCGTGTAGCATGCGCATCGCCATGATAGGCCAAAAGAGAACGGGTTCGCGCGAGGGCGGCGTAGAAGTGGTGGTAGGCGAGCTTGCTCGCCGTATGGCAGACCTTGGTCACCAAGTAACCTGCTACGACCGTATGGGCGAAGGAGCTCCTTCCGAGCCCTACGAGAAGGATGGCTACCGCATCGTTCCCGTAAAGGCTCTGGACATCAAGGGGCTCTCTGCGCTCACGAGCAGCTTTGCCGCAACAAGGGCCGCCATCAAAGACGGGGCAGACGTAATTCACTATCACGCAGAGGGGCCGTGCGTCCCCCTTCGTTTTGCGCGTTCCGCGGACATCAGGACCGTGGCAACGATCCACGGCCTGGACTGGCAGCGTGCAAAATGGGGCGGCTTGGCTTCCAAGTACATCAAGTTCGGCGAGGCGACGGCGGCCAAGTACGCGGATGCGCTCATCGTGCTTTCCCGGGGCAATCAGGAGTACTTCAAGGAGGCTTACGGCCGCGAGGCTACGCTCATTCCCAACGGCATCACTCCCGAGGCGGATCTTCCCGCGAAGGAGATCTCCGAGCGCTTGGGGCTCACCCAGGGCTCCTATGTCCTCTACCTCGGTCGCATTGTGCCCGAGAAGCGACCGGAACTGTTGGTGGAGGCGTACATGCAGGTAAAGACGGATAAGCGCCTGGTTATCGCGGGCGACTCCTCCGATACGGACGACTACGCCGTGGCGCTCAAAGAGGCTGCCGCGTCCGACCCCCGCGCGCTCTTTACCGGCCACGTTGAGGGCAACCTGCTCTCCGAGCTGTACTCCAACGCGTATTGCTACGCGCTCCCCTCCGACGTTGAGGGCCTGCCCATGAGCTTGCTGGAGGCCATGTCTCACGGTGCGGCATGCGTTACCTCGGATATTCCCGAGTGCGCGGATGTTCTGCAGGGTTGCGGGCTCACGTTCCCACACGGAGACGCGGGGGCGCTGCGCGACGTGCTTGAAGGCCTGATAGCGGATTCTGCCCAAGCGGAGAGGCTGGGCGCCATGGCACGTGACCGCGCGATTAATGGCTATGACTGGAACAGCGTCGTCCAAAGGACGCTTGCTTTGTATGAGGGTGTTGCGTAATGAAGATCCTTCTTGTAAATAAGTTTCATTGGCGCAAGGGTGGAAGCGAGACGTACTACTTTGCTCTTGCCGATGGTCTTCGCGCTCTTGGGCATGAAGTTGCCTTCTTCAGCATGGAGGATGAGCGTAATGAGCCGACTGAGTGGTCGCGTTACTTTGTAACGAATCGCGACTATAACGGACCGAGCTCTATTGTCGATAAGGCGAAGGCCGCGCAGGCACTTGTGTATTCCAAAGAGGCGCGCGAGAAGTTCGATGCGCTGTGCCGTGAATTCCAGCCCGATGTAATCCATCTCAATCTCACTCATAGGCAGATTACGTTTTCCATCTTGGACGCTCCTTGGCTAAAGCAGCATCCAACGCCGGTTGTGTATACCTCGCACGACTTGATTCTTGCTTGCCCGAGCTATCTTATGCTTGATTCCGAGGGCAACGTTTGCGATTCGTGTCTCGGGGGTCATTTTGGCAATTGCCTTAAGAAGAAGTGCGTAAAGGGTTCGATCGCAAAAAGCGCGTTAGCGGTGGCTGAGGCGGAGTGGCTTAAACGGCACAAAACCTATTCACGTCTCGATCGCATCATCTGCCCGAGTGAGTTCATGCGGAACAAGTTTATTGAAGCGGGGCTTCCCGAGCGTCAGCTTGTCCTCATGCGGAATTTCCTGAATCCCGATTCGATGTCACGGGAAGTTGCCAACCAAAATAATGAAGATCCCTACATGCTGTATCTGGGACGCCTTTCTCGCGAGAAAGGCGTGTTAACGCTCGTGCATGCTTTTGAGAAGGCGGCACCGGTGATCCCTGATTGGCGTCTTGTTATTGCAGGCGATGGCCCTGAATGTGATGCTGTGAAGGTCAAAGTTTCCGCAATGCCAAACGAAATAAGCTCGAGGATTGAGCTGGTTGGATATAAAACCGGTGACGCCCTGCGCGGACTTGTGAATCGAGCCACTCTGGCGGCTGCGCCGTCAGAGTGGCTCGAGAACGCGCCATATGCGGTTCTCGAGGCACTCGCCGCGGGCAAGCCCGTTATCGGTACGAACATGGGCGGAATACCCGAGCTGGTACGTGAGGGTGAAACGGGCTTCCTGGCTGAAGCCCACGATGAGGCAGGACTCGCAGATGCAATCCGTAGGGGTGCGGCGGTGGCCGCCGATCCTGCGGCTTACGCCGCGATGAGCGCGCATTGCCGTTCATTCGTGGCAGAGAACTGTAATCAAGAGGAATACATCCGGAATCTCGTCTCCCTGTATCAAGAACTAATTGACCGGAAGGTGGTGGCCTAACCCATGGCCGAGAAGAAACTCAACGGAACCGTAATCGTAACATACCGCTGCAACGCGCGCTGCACCATGTGCAACCGCTACAAGGCTCCCAGCCGTCCGGAGGAGGAGCTCTCCCTCGACGTGATCAAGAAGCTCCCGCGCATGTACTTCACCAACATCACCGGTGGCGAGCCCTTCATCAGGACCGACCTTGCGGATATCGTGCGCGAGCTGTACAAGAAGTCCGACCGCATCGTCATCTCCACCAACGGCTTCTTCACCGACCGCATCATCGCCCTTGCCGAGGAATTCCCCCAGGTGGGAATCCGCATCTCCATCGAGGGTCTGCAGCAGACCAACGATGAGATCCGCGGTCTCCAGAACGGCTTCAACCGCGGCTACGAGACGCTCAAGAAGCTCGTGGAAATGAAGCACCCGGACGTGGGCTTTGGCATGACGGTGCAGGATCGCAACGCTGCGGACTTGGTGCCGCTGTACAAGCTTTCCGACGAGCTCGGCATGGAGTTCGCCACCGCCAGCCTGCACAACAGCTTCTACTTTGTCGAGGCGAAGAACATCATCAAGGACCGTCCCATGGTGGCCCAGAACTTCGAGGACCTGGTAAACGAGCTCCTCAAGTCCAACGAGCCCAAGAAGTGGTTCCGCGCGTACTTCAACATGGGCCTCATCAACTACATCTATGGGCAGAAGCGCCTGCTCCCGTGCGATATGGCGTTCGACACGTTCTTCATCGACCCCTACGGCGACGTCATGCCCTGCAACGGCACCAAGGAGAAGCTCGTTATGGGCAACCTTAACGACGAGTCTTGGGATGAGCTGTGGGAGAGCGCCCAGGCCGAGAAAGTGCGCGGCTGCGTGCGCCACTGCGACCGCAACTGCTGGATGATCGGCTCCGTGTCTCCTGCCATGCACAAGTACATCTGGAAACCCGCGTCGTGGGTGCTGGCGCACAAGCTCAAGCCCGGCAAGAAGTTCGACATGCACGAGCTCCCCATCGTGCGCGACTACGAGTCGGGCAAGGTGACGAAGGAGGAGCTGGACGCTCTTTCCACCTGCGACATGCACGCCGCGATCAACGACGGCCTTTCCGACGCAAGCCGAGCCGACGCGCACGTGTACGAGACTGAGGAGGCGCTGTAGTGCAGCCGGGTGGAAAAATCGAATGCAAAAATTCAGAAATAGCGGTTGCTCGATATCAATCGGAGGAAACACGTGAAAGTATCCTGCATAACCAGGCACGCAATCTCTAATTATGGCTCCCTGCTCCAGGCATATGCGACACAACGAGCGGTAGAGAGCTTGGGGCATGAGTTCGAGATTATGGACTATGTACCTGCTTGTGAGGACGTATCCCAGCAGGTGAGGACGCTTCTTTCGACAAAGCCGTCCTGGAACGGGAACCCGTTGAAGAAGTCTGTCTACAGACTTCTGATGGAGCCTGAGACAAGGGTGGCGGGCAAGCGGTTTGCGCGTGAGCGTTCCCAGCTGCTTAAGATGAGCCCTCACTATGCATCCCTGGAGGAGCTGAAGGCTAATCCGCCCAAGGCCGATGTCTATATGACTGGAAGCGATCAGGTGTGGGGTCCCATCAGCTCGGGCGCATACGACCTGTCATACGCGCTTGAGTTTGCTCCCGAGGGCGCAAGGCGCATCTCATATGCGGCAAGCTTTGGTAAGAAGAATATCCCGGATAGCGTGCGCCCCAGGTTTCTCGAGGACCTTCGAGCATATGAGGCCGTGTTCGTACGCGAGGATGCCGCGCGCGAGCAGCTTGCCTCGTGGGGCATAGAGGCCGGACAGGTTGTCGATCCCACGCTGCTGCTTGATGGCGAGGCGTGGAGAAGGATGGCGGCACCTGCCCCGAAGGGCGAATACATCCTCGTCTACCAGATTCACAGCGACCCGACGGTGGGGCAGTACGCCGTGAAGGTTGCCAAAAAGCTTGGCTTGCCCCTGATACGGATCTCCGCAAGCCTGCACCAGGCCTCACGCGAGGGCAAGTTCAAGTGGCTGCCGACGCTTGCTGAGTTTCTCTCGTATGTCGACAACGCAGCATGCCTAGTCACGGACTCGTTCCACGGTACGGCTTTTGCCATAAATCTCAATACGCCGCTGGTAGAAGTGCTGCCCAAGAACGGAACCTCGAGCAGGAACGTGAGTATTCTGCGACTCACGGACCTCACGGACAGAGTGCTTCAGAATCTAGATGATGTCGAGTTAGCATCCAAGCAGATTGACTTTGGTCGGGTCAACGACGTGATGGGTGCGGAGAGGGAGAAGTCCCTAGCGCAGCTCAAGAGCATGATTGAGGAGTAGGGCATTGTCAAACGTTGGCACTAGGACGGTATGCAAGAAGGATATGTGCGCTGGCTGTATGGCCTGCGTCGATTCATGCCGACATGGAGCGATTGCCATTGAGGATACGATTGAGGCGTATAACGCCCGTATTGATCCTACAAGGTGCGTGGGATGTGGACTGTGCGAGAAAACGTGTCCCCAGATGGTATCCCCATCTTCGTTGCGTCCTCTCGAGTGGCTACAGGGGTGGGCGAAAGATACATCGCTCAGAATGTCATCTTCGTCCGGGGGTCTGGCTACGGCCATCTCGGAGGCGTTTGTGGCGTCAAATGGATTAGTGTGTTCATGTGCACAGGAGGGCGGTGAGTTCCGGTTCCACCTCACTTCTGATGCGGATTACTTGAGGAGGGCCCAAGGCTCCAAATACGTCAAAAGCAATCCGCTTGGTGCGTACCGCGAGGTTAGGGAGGCCCTGCAAGGTGGTCAAAGGGTTCTCTTTATCGGTCTTCCTTGTCAGGTTGCTGCGATGCGTAACTTCGTTGGAAGCCGTTTAGCCGATTCCCTTTACACCATCGACCTTATCTGTCATGGTTCACCGTCCCCCAAGGTCCTGAGCCGATTCTTGGAAGAGACAGGTAACAACCTGTCTAATGAGCTGATACTGGACTTTCGAAAGAAAGTCCAGTTTCAGCTCCGCTATCGCGGAGCTGAAACTGTGGGTAGGACGGGTGTCCGCGATCGCTACTCGATTGCTTTCCTCTCGGGTTTACCGTATACGGAAGGCTGCTACTCCTGCCGCTACGCCAAGGGTGATCGTGTCTCCGATATTACGCTTGGCGATTCATGGGGTAGCGAGCTTTCTGATGAGGTCGCGAACGGGATATCCCTCGCACTTGTGCAGACAGACAAGGGTCGAGAACTGTTAGAAATGACGGACCTTGAGCTTTTGCCGGTTGATCCTGGTCTAGCTGTGGCCAACAATGAACAGCTTCAACGTCCTTCGACGAAGCCTATAGAAAGAAATACCTTTATGGACGGCTTTCGTAACGGGGTACGGGTTAACCGACTCGTTCTCAGGGCGAGGCCAAAAGACTGCGCCAAGTACTTGGTCAAGGATATACTGCTTGCACTGGGTTTGCTCAGGGGTTAACACATCGAGAGCGTTTGCTTTAGGCATTAATGATAAGGTAATCCATATGTTGAGTAATTCCAAGGTGCCAAAGTGCGTCGTATTAATGGCGTCATACAACGGCATCCCATTTATTTCAGAACAAATTGACAGCATTCTCTCGCAGGCTGAAGTTGACGTACGTCTTTTTGTCCGTGATGACGGGTCATCTGATGGTACTCGTGATCTTCTGCAGCGCTATGCAGATGAGGGCAGTCTGACTTTGTTAACAGGAGAAAACCTAGGACCTGCTTTAGGGTTTTTGACGTTGTTGCGGAATGCTCCCGAAGCTGATTACTATGCGTTTTCCGATCAAGATGATATTTGGGATAGCGATAAACTGATAACTGCGATTAAACAGCTTAAGAAGCAGGAGAATTTGGCTCTTTATCATTGCAATTCAAGACTTGTAGATTCAGCTGGTAATGAGATGGGCCGGTTAACCTATGGGCAACAAAGGTGCATATCTTATCGAGATAACGACCCTCTCAACCAGCTTTGCATTGGGTCACCTATGGGATGTACGCAAGTATTTGATAGGCGTATTTGGGAAGTTGTTTGCTTGCATGAGCTGCCCCATCCCGTCATCATGCATGATAAGCTGATAGCTAATCTATGCGTGCTGCTGGGTTATCGGATTGTTTTCGATGCTTCTCCTCATATGGGATATCGCCAGCATGGTCGTAATGTGGTCGGTGTGAGTACTGATTTACCATCTAAAGTGATTGAGAAAATCAATAGTTTTTGTCATCCGCGAGAGATTACTCTTGCAAAGCAAGTTACTGGACTTCTTTCAACTTATTCCGACTGCATTCTTCCTCCAGAGCGTGCTCTTGGAGAGTTGGTATCGAAAATGGACGCTTCTTTCATGGCTAGGTGCAGGGTTTCTTTCTCTTCGAGGCTGAATTTCGGCAGTCTACAAGAGGGCCTTTTCAATAGATCTCTCCTCTTGTTTGGGAAGCGATGATATGAGTAAAAGCATCCCCAAACCGCACAATAGTGGGTACGTCCTAGCGCTTGCCTTTTGCGACTATCTCAAGGACAAGACCGGCACCCCAAAGGCTATTATGGCGAGTCAGCAGGCCATGGCGTCGCACGGCATAAGTTACGTCTATCTCCACTCGGTTAAGAAGACCCTGTTCAGGGACGACCAGATGCTATTTTGCGAATTCGGGGTTACGGTCGACGGGGTGGAGGCTGGTGTTTTCAGTATTGCCCAGGTGTGCGAGGCCCTTTGCAGCTGGCAAAAAAGCGGCTTCAGCCTTCTTGAGCTTCATATCCACCACCTTCTGTACGTGAGCCTTGAGAAAGTCTCCGAACTGCTAAAAGTTACAGGCAAAACACCGGTCAGGGTCTTTCTCCACGACTATTACCTGTGTTGTACAAGCTATAACCTCCAAAATAGGAGCGGCTTTTGTGACAGCTCAAGGCTCGGCGACGCTCCCTGCGAGAAATGCCCCCACTTCAGTAACAGCCTTCGTGTGGAGTCGAAGATCCAAGGGCTGTTTGACTCCATCAAAAATCTCCGTTTTGTTGCACCTTCGACCTATACGAAGAATCGGTTTCTCTCATTCAGGCCCCAATACGAGGGCCTTGTTGATGTAATACCGCACCAAAAGCTGCTTGGAGAGTATCTGGGCAACAGACGTCCTCTGAACGCAGGGGAGCGCATCAGGGTTGCCTTTCTGGGGATGCCGAGGAAGACAAAGGGCTGGGAGACCTGGCTTCGCCTCGTATCTGCGGTCGATGAACAAGAGTACGAGTTCTTCGTCTTCAACAGCTCGAACGATATGTATCCAGGGATGAACAAGCGGTTTGTCGAATTTGATGAGAAGCACCCAAATGCCATGACCGACTCTCTCAGGGAGTGCGAGATTGCCATCGTTGTCATGTGGCCATCTTGTCCAGAGACCTATAGCTACACCTGTATGGAATCTTACTCCGCAAACGCTTATACGATTTCGAGTGCATGTGCAGGCAATGTCGCCGACTTTGTCGTTGAGCATGGGTCCGGTTTGGTGCTGAATAACGAGGAGGAGCTAATCGGGCTGTTTAGGGATAAGAGCCGGCTTATCAGGGAGGTCAATCGTTTCAGGAGCGGAAAGCCTGGTCCGCTCGATCTTGTCGATTCAGATGAGATCGTAGACCTGCTTCCATGCTCCTCGGTAGGTCTCAACACGGGAGTTCACATGCACACGAGGCTGATTGAACGTGTGCTGCTGGAGGTACTCAATGCAAGATCATAGGCATGCGAGGCTCGTTATAAATAAAGCGGAGGAGCGGGCTGGTCGAAGAGGTCGTTGGTATCTCCCTAATAAGCAAGGCGTTCTAACCGTTTGCATGGGTGACCTGGCGGATGCGACGATCGTTATAGGTATCTTGGCGCAGGTTTTCTTCCTTGAGTACTATGGTCTGGGGCGATACCTCAACTGGGTAATTACCGGCATGATTTGCGTGAGGGCGCTCTTCTCCGGATGGAAATATAGCGGTAGAGCGCTACTACTTGGGCTGATTACCGTTGCAGGGTGGCTGTCTGGTGCCCTCTTGGGTGGCAATATGGAAACGTTTAGGGCGAATATTTTGCTGCTCCTCTACCCGTTTGTCTATACGCTTTACTTCTTTCTTTTGGTCACTAACAAGAGGGATTTTCTTCTTGGACTCTTTGATGCAGGTTTTCCGGTCTTCAACGCCATATTGCTTCTCAATATGGCGATCATGTTTATCCAGTACTCTACCCATGGGATGATCGCTGCGACAACGAACGACATCAGTTACTTCGAGGACAATATCTCCGGCCTGTTCTCTTATGCGTCCGTCCATGCGGTGGCCCTTTACACTTCATTCGTCGTGCTCTACAACTTCGTCTGGATTAGGAGGCTTCGGGGTCCTCTCTGGCCATCCCTTGCCATCGCTTACAACGTCTGCCTTATCGTCCTGTCCTTCTATCTTGCGACACTCAACGATAATAAGGCGCTCTTCATAATCCTTCCTCTCGTTTTAGTGATGTTCTGGCTTATTTCAGTCATGAGAGGAGAAGCGGATGTTTCGGGTCCCTTCTTTTGGCTTGTCGCCTTGTATTTTATCCTGACAATTGCATACGCCTTGGTGCCTGCGTTCCAGATCCTCGTGGATACGCAAGTGTTTGGTCTGTTCGATATGGTTGGCAGTTCAGCTTCCGTCGGTACTGCTGCCGACGGCAGTAACGAGAGGATTGCTATCATCGGCTTCGCTCTCTTGAGACCGGCTACATGGAGTCTCGGAGAGGGTCTTGGAGTCTCAAGCTTCTACGCGTCCGGGTTCATGTCGTTTAACCACTTTGGTCAAGCGGATATGGGGTCTTTCTTGATTCTCATGGGGGTTTGGGAGACGGCAGCGTATGTAGCGTTTTTCCACTCCGTGGTTAGTGAGTTTATGGAGCAGGAAAAAGGATCTAATGGCCGGATTGTTCGTTTGCTCCTTTTGCTAACAATTCTTATTACCTTTCTGTATACGCAGTGCTTTACAAGGGTGAACTGCTGCTTGTGCCTACTGCTGCTCTGTGGAGCGCTGGCTTGGTCGTGGAATTCCTCGGCTGCAGACTATTTGATTATTGATAGAGACGAAGAACAGGTTTGAACATGAAAATAGGCATTTCCACATTTACGCATGGGGACAACTATGGGCAGAGGCTCCAGAACCTTGCTGTCCAAGAAACTCTCAAACTCTCGGGTGCAGATGTCCTTACGTTCAGACAGAAGGACTCGAGATCTGCCAAATACAAGCTCAAGTCTTTGGCTTCGCTCATTCCAAAGGGGCTTGCCGTTGCCCACATCCAGAGGCATCGTTCGTTTGAGGATTTCAATTCCCGTAACATTTCCTTTAGCCGGGAGGTTATATCTGATTCCAACCCTCCACGTGACATTAAATCCTATGACTTTTTCGTTGCTGGGAGCGACCAAGTTTGGTCTCCGTATTCCCCTGACGCTAACTCCACTATGTTTCTCACGTTTTCGCCAAGAGAAAAGCGCATTGCTTTTTCGCCAAGCTTGGCAGCTCCGACGATTCCCGAGGAGAAGCGTGAGCTGTTCCACGGCTATTTCGACGGGTTTGATAGGCTGTCCGTTCGTGAGCAGAAGAGCGCCGAGCTTATAAACAGTCTGTACGGCTTAAAGGCCGAGGTGTTGATTGACCCAACACTGATGTTTGACGGCTCCTGGTGGGAAAGGTATGAAAAAGAGCCGCACTGCGGGCTTCCAAATGATTATGTATTGACGTACTTCCTCGGGAGTGCAGCTTACGAAGAGAGGGTTGCCGAAATCTGTGATTCACTTAGCTGCAAGAGGGTCGATTTACTAGGGGATGCGCGCTACTACGCCCTCGGGCCTTCAGAGTTCCTCTATGCCGTCCGTCACGCAAAGCTTGTAGCGACAGATTCATATCACGGATCAATTTTCTCGATCTTGTTCGGGAAGCCGCTGATTTATTGCCCTCGTGAGTCCACTGGTCCAGACATGAGCAGCCGATTCGACACGCTAGCCAGCGAGCTGGGTGTTTCTTTCGTTGAGCGGTCAATTCTTTCCGTATGTAATTCGGAACTGCTCGAGAGTGACTATTCAAAGGCGTATGACAGGTTGGCAGCTCAGAGGAAGATCGTTGTTGAATTCCTCGATAGATGTGGATTGAGCATTCCCTCGGAGGCCGCCCGTGGCTAGCCAGCGTAAGGCGGGCGCCCTCCTCGGCTACGCCAACATCCTCGCAAAGAACCTCGTCAACCTCGTCTACACGCCGATGCTACTGTCCTACGTGGGGCAGGCGGACTACGGCGTCTTCCAGAGCTCGAACTCCTTTGTCTTCTCGCTGACGCTCCTGTCCTTCGGCTTCTCCGAGGCCTACGTGCGCTTCTACACGCAGACGGTGGCGCACGGCGGCGAGCGCGACATCCGGCACCTGAACGGCATGTACCTCACGCTTTACGTCGCCGTCACAGCCGCGGCGGTCGCCCTCGGCATGGGCTTCTCCGCAAACGCCGGCGCGGTGTTCTCGGCCGGGTTCACCGAGGCGCAGGTCTCGCTCGCCCGGGAGCTGCTCGCCATCATGACGCTCAACGTCGCCTCGACGTTGTTCACCGTCGTGTTCAATTCCTACATCACGGCGCACGAGCGCTTCGTCTACCAGCAGACCAGGCAGCTCGTCACCACGCTTGCGACGCCGCTGTGCGCCTGGGCCCTGCTGGCCGCCGGTATGGGGCCCGTGGGCGTTGCCCTAGCACAGCTCGCGGTGAACCTCGTCCTGCTCGCCCTCAACGCGCGCTACGCCATCGTCGTGCTGGGCATGCGCTTCGAGCTCAGGGGTGCCGACTGGGGCATCATGCGCGGCATCGCCGCCTTCAGTGCCTGGATCTTCGGTAACCAGGTCTGCGAGATGGTCAATCAGAGCGTGCCCAACATCATGCTGGGGGCCATCTCGGGCGCGACTGCGGTATCTCTGTTCGCGGTGGCCGTGAACATCCGCCAGGTCTTCTACTCGCTCTCCACCACGATGTCGAACGTCTTCATTCCGAAGGTCAACCGCATCGTCGCCACCTCGGACGACAACGCCGAGCTCACTCGCCTTATGACGCGCGTGGGCCGCTACCAGATGGTACTGTTTTGCTGGGTGTACGGAGGTTTCGCTATTCTCGGGAAGTTTTTCGTGACGAGGTGGGCGGGCCCGGGCTTCGCCGAGGCCTACTGGCTCGTGCTCGCCATGACGCTACCCGTCATGGTGCCCCTCTGTCAGAACGTCGGCATCGAGATCCAGAGGGCCAAGAACATGCACCACGCCAGGAGTCTCGTCTACCTTGCGATGGCGGTCGGGAACGTTGCCTTCACCGCCGCGGCCGCCCCGGCGCTGGGGCCGTGGGCCCCCGCGATCGCCTATGTCGTCAGCATCGTGCTCGGCAACGGACTGTGGATGAACTGGTACTACCAGAAGCGGGTCGGTCTCGACATGCTCTTTTTCTGGAAGCGGAACCTGCCGGTGCTGCTCGCCTGGGCTGCCGTCACCGTCGCCTGCCTCGCTGGCACGGCGGTCCTGCCCGTCAACGGATGGCCCGCGTTCCTCGAGTGGGGCGCCGTTTACAGCGCGCTTTTCGCCATAGCCCTTTGGCTCGCCGTCCTAACGAAGGACGAACGTATCGCGGTCGTCTCTCGTCTCCCGTTCCTTAGATAGGGTCCATCATGAATGATTCCGAGAAATCCCCGAGGGTCGTCTCGCTTGGCGACCGTTGCTGCGGCTGCGGCGCGTGCGCTGCCCGCTGCCCCAAGTCATGCATCTCCATGGAACCCGATGATTGTGGCTTCCTACACCCCACCGTCGACGCCTCCGGGTGCGTAGGCTGCGGGGCGTGCGACGCCGTATGCCCGGCGCTCAACGCCCCTGGGGAGGACGGGTGCGAGTTCGCCCTCTGGGCGAAGGCTCATGACGTCGGCTTGCTCGATAGATCGTCGTCGGGCGGCGTGTTCGGTCTACTCGCCGGTGACGCTCTCTCGCGCGGCGGTGTTGTGGCGGGCGCCGCGTGGACGGACGGTTGCCGCGAGCTTCGTCACGTGCTCGTGGAGGACAGGCCGGCGCTCGGCGCCGTTATGCGCTCGAAATACGTTCAGAGCGCGGTTGGCCGCGGCGTCTTCGAGGGCGTCCGCGCTGCCCTGCGTGAAGGCAGGCCGGCGCTCTTTGCCGGTACTGCATGCCAGGTGGCTGGCATGCGCTCATACCTGGGGAAACTCGCCGACTCTGACCTCTTCCTCGGCGTCGACGTCATCTGCCACGGTGTTCCGTCTCCAGAGCTCTGGTCGCGCTGGGTCGACTACCGTGGTGAGGCCTTCGGGTCGGACGTCTGCGACGTCAATATGCGGAGTAAGACAACCGGATGGTTGTCTTTCTCCGCTATGTACAAGCACATAGCGGAGAAAGACAACACCGGGGACACCGAGTCCCAGATATTCGGCAAAGACTGGTACATGAAAGCGTTTCTGGCCAATGCGAGCCTTCGTTCGTCCTGTCTGGCATGTCCAGCAAAGCGCTCCAGCGGCGCCGATATCACGCTCGGTGATTTCTGGGGGTTCCAGAATACCCATCCCGAGGTCGACAACTCCAAGGGCGTATCTGCCGTCCTATGCAATACCGAGAAGGGCGTGCGGGCATTCGAGGCTATTTCTGGGCTTACTGCAAACGGTCCGGCGACGCTTGATGGGGTAATCGCGGGCAACCCTAGCCTCGTCCATTCTGTCACGCCTTATCCAAAGCGCGACGAGTTCTTGAACGACGTGTCTGCCGGGCTTTCCATCCCAGATCTCATGGACAAGTGGGATTTCCGTCCCACTCTCTGGCAGCGTGTCCGCGGCAAGCTTGGTGGTATTAAACGACGACTAAAGAGACTCGTTGGAAGGAGAGCCTAGATGGCCAAGGATCGCTACCTTCAAGCTCTTCGTGGGCTTGCGATTTCCGCAGTGGTGCTTATCCACTGTCTTCCTCAATGTGCCGCGTCGGTCGCCATTCGCCCATTCCTCAACTTTTTTGTTGCGTTGTTCTTGTTTTTATCCGGTGTTCTTACCGACGAGCGCAAATTTAATGCGGGGGGGGGGTCTTCGACGCCGCATTAGCAAGGTTGCCGGACCTTATGCGTTCTGGAGCGTTATCTATCTTGCGGCGTTTCCCGCCCTTCATGGGCGTCTGGGTTTCTGGCGTTCGCCGTGGGCTCCGTATCGGCTCAGATGTACTATCTATTGGTCTATTCACAGCTTGTGCTGCTTACTCCGGTACTGTTCAGGCTCCTTTCACGGTATAGGTTCTTTGTCTATTGTGTGACACCGGCTTGCTTGCTTCTAAGGGAGTTCGCTGCCGTTGCCGGTATCGCATTGCCTCTAATACAGGTTTTCTGCCCCATGTGGCTCATCTTTTATGTTTTCGGTCTCGACTGGAGGCGTTGGGCTGCGCTCATTGAAGGACGAACCACTCAGCTTGTTGCAGTGCTCTTTATATTATTAATAATTCAGGAGGTCGCAGGCTTCTGGTGGTATTTGACTGGCGATTTCAATATGGCCACAACTCAGCTTAAGCTCGGTTCTGCCGCGACCTCTTTAGCTGTGATCGCGCTTCTTATGGCGGTTCCGGGATCATTCAAGTCGCGATTATCTTCTACTTTGCTTGTTGACCTTGGGAACGCCTCTTTTGGAATCTACCTCTGCCATATACTTGTTCTCAAGGCCGTTTGGAAACTGCTTGGAATATTCGTCATTCCACTTGGTGTTTCGACATTTGCTGTTTGGGCGCTAACTCTTGCCGGATCTTATTCGCTTGTATCACTTTGCGGTCGTTATTTGCCCGAACGAATTCACATCATTGTGGGATTATAAATTGATTTTCGATACTGGCGCTTTTCATAGCGTTGAAGCAAAGTGAGTCCATTACCAACATTTGGCACGCGATCATCGGTGAAGATACCGGACTTCCTGTTTTCGAACGAGAAGATGACTTTTTACTCAAAATGGCTGATTGGATTAACCAACCTGAAATAACCGGAATCAATCTCCCTTGGTCGAGCATCGAAAAATGGAAGGGGCAATTCAGGTAGCCATATTCCGCAGTCATTACCTTGCCTATTTCGTTAAGAATGAGGGGGTTTAGCAAAATAGGATACCCAAGTCTTATTTATCACTCGATCTAAAGCGCATTTCGATTGTAGAGGACAGATTAAATGAAAGGCATCATCCTCGCGGGCGGGTCCGGCACGCGACTGTACCCGCTCACTCTCGTGACCTCCAAGCAGCTGCTGCCGGTCTACGACAAGCCCATGATCTACTACC
>URRB01000001.1 GCA_900550195.1 uncultured Collinsella sp. | reverse complement strand
TCACGAGCGGGGGCTCCTGTCGTTTCCGTGCCCCTGGATTGGGTCATAGTGTCTGTCGTGGCCGGGAAAGTGGGTCTTCCGTTCTTTTCGCTAATCGGTCGATTCGTCCCAGGAGGCTTGAACCCGAGAGGGGGCGAGCGTTTTGGGTCGTGGCTGTGGCGTTGTTTGCCGCGAATGTCCGCTTTGGGCGTATCATCGTGGGCATCTCGCATAACCTCGTTGCAAGGGAGATACGCCCCATGGCTACAGAAAAGTCTTCTTCGCGCTCATGGATGTCCGATGCCGCGATCTATCAGATCTACCCGCGCTCGTTTAAGGATTCGACTGGTTCGGGTCTGGGCGATATCGCGGGCATTACCCAGCAGATGGACTATCTTGAGCGGCTGGGTATCGAGGCCATCTGGCTGAGCCCGTTTTACCCTTCGCCTCTTGTTGATGGCGGCTATGATGTGGCGGACTACTGCGATGTCGACCCACGTCTCGGCTCGCTTGACGACTTCGATGACATGATCGCTGCGGCTCACGCGCGCGGCATCAAGGTCATCGTCGACATCGTGCCCAACCATTCATCCAACCAGCACCCCTGGTTCAAAGCCGCTCTTGCCGCCGGCCCCGGATCGCCCGAACGCGCCCGTTATATCTTCCGCGATGGTCGCGGCGAGCATGGCGAGCTGCCTCCCACCAATTGGAATGCCAACTTTGGCGGCCCCGCATGGACGCGTGTTGCGGACGGTCAGTGGTATCTGCACATGTTTACGCCCGAGCAGCCGGACTTTGACTGGTCATGCCCTGAGGTTCACGCGCTCTTTTGCGACGTCCTGGCGTTTTGGAGCGATCGAGGCGTCGACGGCTTTCGCATTGATGTGGCGCAGGGTCTCGCCAAGGATCTCGACCGCGATGACCTCGACCGGTGGCATCTCGCCGAGGGCGATGACATGGTTGACGACGGCACCCATCCGCTGTGGGACCGCAATGAGGTCCACGAGATCTATCGCGAGTGGCGCCGCGTGTTCGACCGCTATAATCCGCCGCGCAGTGCCGTTGCCGAGGCGTGGGTGCTGCCCGAGCGCCAGTATCTCTACGCGCGTCCCAGCGAGCTTGGCCAGACATTCAACTTTGAGTTTGCCAAGGCCACTTGGACCTATGATGACATGCACACTGCAATCGAGAAGGGCTTGAAGGCAGCCGTCGAATCCGATTCCGCCTCGACCTGGGTACTCTCCAACCACGACGTGCCGCGCGTGGCGACACGCTATGCCCTGCCGCAAATCAAGGCGACGCGCTACCACCAGATTGCGCTCGACTGGCTCTTGCGCGACTGGTCGTCTTATGACGAGGACCGTGAACTCGGCGAGCGCCGCGCGCGGGCGGCCCTTTTGCTTGAGCTGACGCTTCCGGGCTCGGCATACGTGTATCAGGGTGAGGAGCTCGGCCTTTTTGAGGTGGCTGATATCCCGTGGGCTGCACTCGAAGACCCTGCTGCGACCAATACGCACGGACCGAAGCGTGAGAAGGGGCGCGACGGCTGTCGTGTGCCCCTGCCGTGGGTGGCGGCGGACGATCCCGCGCAGGGCGGATCGTTTGGGTTTTCGCCGGCAGACGCCGATGCGGCGCCCCATCTGCCGCAGCCTGCATGGTTTTCCGATTATGCTGCCGATAGGGAAGAAGTGGACCCGACATCGATGCTTGCGCTCTATCGTGACGCCCTCTGGCTGCGGCGCAAGCTGCGCGGGTGCGCCAACGATCTTGCGTGGCTCGATCTTGACGGGCGCACCGGTCTTGCGGATGGTGCCGAGGGCGCTGAGGGCGGCGTTATCGCCTATCGCCGCGACAACGGCTGGGCGTGTGTGACGAACTTCGGCGCAGCACCCGTGGAGCTGCCGGCGGGCAGGGTCCTGCTCACCTCATCACCGCTTGCAGACGGCAGGCTCGCGCAGGACAGCTCTGCCTGGATCATGCTCGGTGAGATGTAGGGGTCTCTTGCGGCGAGATTGCGTTTGCCCGCGCCTTCCGTGGTGGCTGATGTCTTCGCGAGGTTCGCGAGGGCGTTGCAAAACTTTTTAAAAAAAGTTCTTGCATAGGATGCGGGCATCACGTAAGATTAATCCTCGTAAGCGGACATGGCTCAGTTGGTAGAGCACAACCTTGCCAAGGTTGGGGTCGCGGGTTCGAGCCCCGTTGTCCGCTCCATTTGGGCGTTTAGCTCAGGGGGAGAGCGCTTCCCTGACACGGAAGAGGTCAGAAGTTCAAATCTTCTAACGCCCACCAAATGTTCGCAGCTCAGAGGCTATGTCCTCTGGGCTGTTTTGTTTTGCTACCAAGCACGCCGTCAAATATGCCACCAAATATTGATCCAAGGTCCCCGTAGAGGTGCCGGCAGATTGCATACGTTCTGGCCGACCGTGACCGCAACATGTTGGTCAAGCATAATCTTTTGGATTCTTTTGGCGTGGGCGGCTTGGTTTTGGTAGGATTTGTCAGCGGCTTGACTCAGGGGGTTTTATAACTGCCATGCAGGTAGCCGTGTTGGTAACGTTTTACCGACTTGCCAAGAACCCCTCATAATTAATGCGTCTGCAAAATGACTAATTGCTTTGACCTGCTGAAACACTATATGTTGTGTTTGACTAAAAAAAAGAATACAGGATATAGATGCCTCTTTGTCGTATGATAGATGGCGGACAGAGAACGAGAACCTTATTCGCCCCATTTGGACACGTCTTTGAGCCGCTTGATCGGCCGCGAGGATTGTCCGCATGAGGACTTATGGTTTATCGAGAACACAGATTGCGCGACGGCGCCGCAAGACAGGGGCAAGCCCTGCCGGGTATCGTTTGGCTCTGAAGCGCGATGAGGCTACGATGCGAAAGAGGCAAGAGGATGAAGATCATCAAGCGCAGCGGCACCGAGGTTGTCTTTGACATCGATAAGATCGTCAATGCCATCCGTGCCGCAAACTTGGAGGTCGAGGAGAGCTCTCGTCTTACCGACCGCCAGGTGGTTTACGCGGCGCAAAACGTCGCCGAGGCATGCGAGAACGCGGGCCACACTGTTTCGGTCGAGGAGATTCAGGATTTGGTCGAGGACGAGATCATGCGTCTCGACTGCTACGAGGTTGCCCGCCACTACATCATCTATCGCTATGTTCAGAGCCTGAAGCGCCAGAAGAACACGACCGATGACAAGATCCTGTCGCTGATCGAGTGCAATAACGAAGAGGTCAAGCAGGAGAACTCCAACAAGAACCCGACCGTCAATTCCGTTCAGCGTGACTACATGGCCGGCGAGATCTCCAAGGACCTGACTCAGCGTGTGCTGCTGCCTCAAGAGATCGTGGATGCCCATAATGAGGGCCTGATCCATTTCCACGATTCGGATTACTTTGCCCAGCACATGCACAACTGCGATCTGGTGAACCTGGAGGACATGCTCCAGAACGGCACTGTTATCTCGGGTACGCTGATCGAGAAGCCGCACAGCTTCTCGACCGCCTGCAACATCGCGACGCAGATCATCGCCCAGGTTGCTTCCTCCCAGTACGGAGGCCAGTCGATTTCGCTGACCCATCTTGCCCCGTTCGTCGAGGTGAGCCGTCAAAAGATTCGCGGCGAGGTCGCTCGCGAGCTCGAGGAGCTCGGTGTCTCTGCGTCTGCCGAGAAGGTCCGTGAGGTCGTTGAGGACCGTCTGCGTGACGAGATCCGTCGCGGCGTCCAGACGATTCAGTATCAGGTCGTGACCCTTATGACCACCAATGGCCAGGCGCCGTTCGTGACGGTCTTTATGTATCTTAACGAGGCCCGTACGCCTCAGGAGAAGCACGACCTTGCCATGATCGTGGAGGAGACGCTTCGCCAGCGCTACGAGGGCGTTAAGAACGAGGCCGGCGTATGGATCACCCCGGCATTCCCCAAGCTTATCTATGTACTCGAGGACGATAACGTTCACGAGGATTCCCCGTACTTCTACCTGACCCAGCTGGCTGCCAAGTGCACTGCCAAGCGCATGGTGCCCGATTACATCTCCGAGAAAAAGATGCGCGAGCTCAAGCTGTCGAAGGGCGAGACCGCGGGTAACGGCGACTGCTATACCTGCATGGGCTGCCGCAGCTTCTTGACGCCCGACCGCTCGGGCAACGGCTTTAACAACGTTGCCAACGCGCTGAACTACGACCCGAACAAGCCCAAGTACTATGGTCGCTTTAACCAGGGTGTTGTAACCATTAACCTGCCCGATGTCGCGTTGAGCTCGCACCAGGATATGGACAAGTTCTGGAAGATCTTCGATGAGCGCCTTGAGCTGTGCCACCGGGCCCTGCTGTGCCGCCATGAGCGCCTGATGGGCACGCTTTCGGATGCCGCGCCGATCCTTTGGCAGTACGGCGCCCTGGCGCGCCTTAAGAAGGGTGAGACGATCGACAAACTGCTCGTGGGCGGCTATTCCACCATCAGCCTGGGTTACGCCGGTCTGTATGAGTGCGTCAAGTACATGACGGGTCACAGCCACACCGAGAAGGAGGGCACGCCGTTTGCCATGGCCGTCATGCAGCACATGAACGACAAGTGCGCGGAGTGGAAGGCTGCGAGCGACATCGATTTCTCGCTGTACGGCACGCCGCTGGAGTCGACGACCTACAAGTTCGCCAAGTGCCTGCAGCGTCGTTTTGGCATTATCCCGGGCGTGACGGACAAGGGCTACATCACTAACAGCTATCACGTCCACGTGTCCGAGGAGATCGATGCCTTCGACAAGCTTAAGTTTGAGGGCATGTTCCAGCAGCTTTCGCCGGGCGGTGCTATCTCCTACGTCGAGGTTCCCAACATGCAGGACAACCTCAAGGCTGTCATTCGCGTGATGCAGTACATCTATGACAACATCATGTACGCCGAGCTCAACACCAAGAGCGATTACTGCCAGGTGTGCGGCTACGACGGCGAGATCAAGATTGTCGAGGATGATGGCAAACTGGTGTGGGAGTGCCCCAACTGCTGCAACCGCGATCAGGAGAAGATGAATGTCGCCCGTCGTACGTGCGGCTACATCGGTACCCAATTCTGGAACCAGGGTCGAACCGAGGAGATCCGCGACCGCGTACTGCATCTCTAATACCGCTCCGGGGCTGAGCCGAGAGGGCCGCTTGGGCATTTGCTCGCTATTTCGGACAGTCCTGGCTCACGACGGAGGCGCCACTGGCGCCTCCTGTTCGTGCGGAACTCATATCGAGCAAAGGTCCGGGGCCTCGCTACGGGGCAGCCAAGTTGACGTAGCCGAGATGCAGCATGCGGTCTGCTCACTCCTCGAAGTTCTTAGCGGAAATGAGTTGACTTGCAACAACGCTTTGCTTGCGATGGCGGTTGGGCTGCAACACAGTTTTTATTGGACCTCGAACCCTATACTCGATGTTCGCTTCGTTCATTGAGTTACCCTTTGCATGAGGCCGGGACATATCGTCCCGCCCGCAGTTTCGCAGGCCGCAGGCCGAGAATGTTTGAGGACGGGATGATATGTCCCGTCCTCCCGGGAGAGTTACCTATGAACTACGCGAACATTAAGTATTTCGACATTGCTGATGGGGAAGGTGTTCGTACTTCTCTGTTTGTGAGCGGGTGCCGTCGTGGGTGCAAGAACTGCTTTAACTCTGTTGCGTGGGATTTTGCTGCGGGCGAGCCCTTTGATCGCACCGTCGAGGACAAGATCATCGAGAGTCTCGACCATCCCTTTATCGATGGCCTGACGATTCTGGGCGGGGAGCCCATGGAACCCGAGAACCAGGCGGGACTCGTTGATTTTATTGAGCGTGTTCGTGCCACTTATCCTGTGGGGTCGGGGAAGACCATTTGGTGCTTTACCGGTGACGTGCTCGAGGAACTTATGCCGGGCGGTCGTCACTATACTGAGGCGACGGAGCGCATTCTCGCCTGCCTCGATATGTTGGTGGACGGTCCGTTCGTTCAGGATCTGTACGATATCTCGTTGCGCTTTAGGGGCTCGAGCAATCAGCGCGTGATTGATATGAACGCCACGCGTGCCCGTGCCGAGCGTGAGAACATTGCGCTTTGCGACGCCGTGGAGCTTTGGCGGGACGATCCGGTCTATTCGACCCATACTATGTAGGTGGCAGAGGTTGCGTGCCGGCGTGGTACCATAGCGCGAACGCTAAATCGAAAAAAGTGAGGCCCAGATGGTCGATCAGGAAAAAGTCGAGACTGCCATTAAGCTGCTGCTTGAAGGTATAGACGAGGACCCAACTCGTGAGGGCTTGCTGGAGACTCCGGCACGCGTCGCCCGTATGTATGGCGAGATTGCCGGCGGTATGGACCAGAGTGCCGAGGAGCACCTATCCAAAACTTTTGCCGTCGCTTCGAACGATTTGGTTATCGAGCGCGACATTACGTTTTACTCGCTGTGCGAACACCATCTGCTGCCGTTTTATGGCAAGGCTGCGATCGGCTATATCCCTAACGGTCGCGTGGCGGGCCTGTCTAAGCTTGCTCGCACGGTTGAGGTCTATGCCCGTCGTCTGCAGCTGCAGGAGCAGCTGTGCGCACAGGTTGCCGATGCCCTCATGGAATATCTTGCTCCCCAAGGGGCGATTGTGCTGATGGAAGCCGAGCACATGTGCATGACCATGCGTGGCGTGCAAAAGCCCGGCACCAAGACCGTGACGCTCGCTCGCCGCGGTGTCTTTGAGACCGATTCGGCGCTCGAGGAGCGGTTCTTTAGGATGCTGGGCCGCTAACCATGAGAGTCGTCAACGACTTTACATCGAAGACCGATGAGGGGACACCGCGTCGCGGCTTTATGGCTTCGGGCCTGACTCCTTTTGGCGCCATGCCTCGCATTGATTACATTTGTGCCAACGGGCTGTTCCGGCGGCACCTGGGCAACATTGCACAGTTGGAATCGGGGCGCATCTTTTGCCGCCACGGTATTGACCATCTGCTGGATGTCGCGCGCATTATGTGGATTAAGAATCTCGAGGAACAGCTCGAATTTGACCGCGAGGTCATTTACGCCACGGCGCTTCTTCACGATATCGGCAAAGATGAACAGTATGAATCGGGTATATCCCATGATGTTGCAAGCGAGCGCGTCGCCGATGCGATTCTCGGCGGCATGCCCAATGACGTGGCGTTTGAGCCGGCCGATGCCGCAGCCATTAAGACGGCCATTCTGGGCCATCGAAAGCTGCGCGTGAACAGCCAACCGCTTGAGCGCCTGCTCTATGCAGCCGACAAGGCGTCGCGCGCCTGCTTTGCATGTCCCGCGCGCAATGCTTGCAACTGGAGCGATGATAAAAAGAACCTGTCGATTCGCGTGTAGTTAGTTTGCGCGGTCGGGGTTCTAAACGAAGGAGACGATCGCGATGAGTAACAAAAAACTGCCCGAGAATGCAACTAAGACTGAAGGTGCCGAGCTCGCTCGCCGTGGAAGGGGCGAAATATCCACCGCAACGGCGGTGCCCCACGTGAGCTATGACGATCTGCGCCATGCCGATCGCATCACCGTTGAAGGACTTGAGGTTTTTGCTAACCACGGCGTGTATCCCGAAGAGAACGCGCTGGGCCAGAAGTTCATTGTGTCCTTGGTGCTCTATGCCGACCTGCGTGCAGCGGGGGAGCACGATAGCCTGGACGCCTCGATTGACTACGGCTCGGTGTGCCACGATGTCGATGGTTATCTGCGCGAGCATACGTTTAAGCTTATCGAGGCCGCAGCCGAGGGTGTAGCCCAGATGCTGCTGCGTCGTTACCCCCTGCTGCTTGGCGTGCGTGTTAAGCTCGATAAGCCTTGGGCACCCGTCGGTCTTCCCCTGGCAAGTTGCGGTGTCGAGATCGAGCGCGTGCGCTAACCGGCCCTACAGCTCGTTGGCAGGCGGTTTTTTGAGCCGCTGCGACAGAGCCCTATTGTTGGGACAGTACGTGTCGAGCAGGGCGTGAAACCGCTGATTGTGGCTTGGCTCGAGCAAGTGGACGAGCTCGTGGGCGACAACCATGTCGAGGCACTCGACTGGGTAGGCGGCGAGCTCGCGCGCGATGCGAATGGCGCCGGTTTTGGGCGTGCAGGAACCCCAGCGCGTCTTCATGCTGCGCACGGAAACGCGGGAAACGGCGACACCCATTGCGATTTCGTATGCATGCACCATATCGCGCAGCTCCGTGGTGACCTCGGAGGCATAGAGCTGGTCGATGTGGGCTTGGAGCTCATCGGACGTTAGGTCGTCGAGGATTGCGTGCCGCTTGGCCTGTAGGCCTTCGTCCGATTCATCGGTACCCATAAAACTTGCGAAGGTGGCCTGCTTGGGTCGCGGTGCGGGTGATGCAAAGTTGTGATCGAGTGCGTCCTGTACCGTGATGGGCTTGCCCCAAAGTGCAATGATGGACGAGGGACTGAGCGGCTCTCGCACTGTCGCCTGACGTTGCTCACGCTGGGCAAGTCGGCTGATAATCCAGGCGCTGTTGCGCTTCACAAACGCTTCGATACGCTCGCGGCTGGCGCCGAGCGGTGCGCTGGCGTGGACCTCACCGCTCGATGTGACACGTAGGTTGAAGTTCTTGACGCGCTTTTTGGTAACGACGACGGGGATGGGCGTCCCATCCGGTCGGGATACGGAAATCGTAAACTGCTGCGTCAAAAGCGGTCCTTTGGATTGGGGACGGGCCGGCATGTCGACCGTTCGGCATGCCGGCCCGCTCAAGGGATGTGAAATTAATAGCGCTCAAAGAAGGCAAGCGCGTTGTCGCTGCAGAGCTTTTGCATCACGGTCTTGCCAAAGTGCTTGGAGAGCATGTTCTGGAATTCGGGCATCTTGCTGGCATCGGAGAGGAAAGCGGGCACCGTGGCACCGTCCCAGTCGCCGCCGAGCGCGATGGCGTCCTCGCCGCCCAGGTCGAGCCAGTGCTCGATATGTGCCGCCAGCTGGTCGAAGGTGACGTCTGCGGCGGTTTTGTCGGTTGCGTCGTTGGAAAGGAACTCGCTGCAGTAGTTGAGGCCGACGATGCCGCCCATGTCGCGAATGGTACGGAACTGGTCGTCGGTAAGGTTGCGCTTGACGCCGCAAACCGCACGGGAGTTGGAGTGGCTGGCGACGAAGGGGCGCGTGGCGTGGGCGACAACCTCGTCAAAGCACTCATCGTTGAGGTGGGAGACGTCGAGTACCATGCCGGCGTGCTCCATTTGCGTAAGTGCCTCGACGCCGGCGGCGGTAAGGCCGGCGTGGGTGTCGTGGCCGCTCGCGAGCGGTCCCTGCGCGTTCCAGCTGAGTGACGACATAAGCACGCCCAGGCTCTTGAGCACCTCGATCAGCGCGGGGTCCTCGGCAAAGAACGTGGCGTTTTCGATGGTGTGGATACAGGCGATCTTGCCGTCCTTGAGCGCGGGGCGAATGTCTGCGGCGCTGCGCACGTTGACCATGCGGTCGTGGTTGAGCATTGCCTGGCCGCTCATATGCGCCATGATTTGCGCCTGGAAGCGCGCGGCGTGGGCGGTGGGGATCTCGTCGGGGACAAACGTAGCGAAGCACTGTGCCCACGGCGTGTTGCCGATCTTTGCGAGCGAGATGGCGCAAGCGTTACCCTCGATGAGGTCGAAATCTTGCGGATGCGTTTCGTCGCCGGGGAAATAGCCGTCGGTGCCGGCGGTAAAGCGCAGGTCGAGATCGAGCGTGGCCCAGCCGATTCGGTCGGCGGTGTCGCAGTGTAGGTCAAATACGGGATATGCCATGGTTCCTCCGGTTGCAGCGTTTCTTTGCAAACTGTCTTCAAATTGTATGACTAGGGTATAGTTAGCGCCATATGTTCATGGCGGCCCGTGTTGTGCGCCGCCCTTATCACGGAGGTTTCCATGTCCAACCAGGGCAAGAAGGTCAAGACTCATTATCGCGGCACGCTCGACGACGGCACGCAGTTCGATAGCTCCTACGATCGCGGCGAGCCGCTGGAGTTCACCTGCGGCGCCGGCCAGATGATCAAGGGCTTCGACGCCGCTGTTGTCGACATGCAGGTGGGTGAGAAGAAGACCGTGCACATTCCTGCTGCCGATGCCTACGGCGAGCACAATCCCGAGATGGTTCTGACCTTCCCGGCCGAACAGGTTCCCAACATCGAGCAGATTGAGAAGGGCATGAAGCTCTTCCTGTCCACGCCGAGCGGTATGCCCGTCCCCGCCGTGGTCATCGATGTAACGCCCGAGGCCGTGACGCTCGACGCCAACCACGAGCTGGCCGGCAAGGACCTCAACTTTGATATCGAGCTCGTCGAGGTCGAGGGTTAGAGTATGCCTGAACGCTTGGTTTCGACGACATGCTTGGGAAATCTCAACGATCCGTCCTATGAACTCCTGCTTCGCCGGAAGTTGGGCGGCGTCTTTGAAGTTGACGAGCTACTGCTCGATTGGGACCAGGCTGATGTATACGCGTTTGTGGGCGTGACGGAGCTGGGGCGCACGGTCGATGTTCGGCTGGATACTGCCGACGGCGGTCGTCTTGCCGACGGCGACGTGCTCGCCATTGACCGTTCGGGCATGGTGCCCGTGGCGGTTGTCGTGCGCTTGCGCAGCGCCGAGGTTTATTTGGTCGAAGTTGACCGCATGGACCCGATTGCGCTCGCGCATTCGTGCTGGGAGATCGGCAACATGCATGCGCCGCTCTTCCGGGGCGACTCGGACGAGCATACTGTGCGCATGTATACGCCGGTGCAGCCTGTTTTGGGCCGCATGCTCCGGGGTGTCGAGGGTGTTCGGCTCTCGCTGGTTACCCGTGAACTCGATGCGGACCGGCGCTTTGCGTCGAGTGCGGCGGAGGTCGTCGTGAGCATGGCTCCCGACTTTACCATCGTAAAAAAGGCGCGCGGCTAAGCGCGCGTATGCGCAAGACGGGCTTTGAGGGGCGACCGATCAAGGTCCGTCTTGCTGTTGATATGAGGCTTTGGGGGAAGCATATGGGTCTTGAGGGAATCAAACTGATTGCATGCGATTTGGACGGCACGTTGCTGCATCCGGGGGAGCGCGAGCTGCGTTCCGAGGCCTTTGAGCTTATCGATGAGCTGCATCGTCGTGGTACCGTGTTTATGCCGGCGAGTGGCCGTCAATATGCGAGCTTGCGCTACCTGTTTGCCCCGGTGGCCGATGAGCTCGCCTATGTATGCGAAAACGGAACCCTGGTGATGAGCGAGGGGCGTGCCGTCGTCAAGCGTTCCATGGAGCGTAGCCTTGCTATGGTTATCGCGAATACCGTGGTTGCGTATCCCCATACCGACATGACCCTTTCGTGTGAGGGGCACATCTACACCATGAGCGGCAACGATGCGTTCGTCGACCATTTGCGCTATGTGGTCCACTGCGATGTGGCGGTGGTCGACCGTCCCGAGGACATCGACGAGGATGTCATTAAGATTGGCTTCCAGACGCCCGAGGTGGATTATCCGGCGGCCCGGGAGTATTTCGAGCGCCTCTTTGGCGACCGTGTCAATGTGATGACGTCAGGAACCGCATTGACGGACCTTATCGGTTTCGGTTCGGGCAAGGGCTCCGCGCTTGCCGATTACGGTCGTGTCCTGGGGATTTCGCCCGATGAGATGATGGCATTTGGCGACAATGAGAACGATCGCGACATGCTCAACGTCGTGGGCCATCCCTATCTGATGGAGAGCTGCAACCCCACCATGCGCGGTATCAACGATCGCGTCCGTTACGTGCACACGGTCGAAGAAGAACTGCGTCGCCTGCTCGCCGAGTAGGTTTTCGGGACATGCCTAGAAATGTACTGTTTGCTGTAACGGATGGGAAAGTAGATTTGCAGGCATGCCCCAAAGGCTACCGGCAGTCGGGGCAGAGTCCCTCAAAGATGGTGTAGTGCGAGCTGACGCTCCATCCGATTTGTTCGGATGCCCTGGCGTCGAGCTGGGCATCGAAGGGGAGCGGCACGTCGATGACGCGGCTGCACGAGGTGCAGATGATATGTGCGTGCGGCTCGATGGTGCGATCGAAGCGGCTGCCGCCCGGCGTCTTAATAGAGAGAATCTCGCCGGCGTCGGCTAAGAGATTGAGGTTGCGGTAGACCGTGCCGCGGCTGATCTTGTCATCCTGTTCGCGTACGACATTGTAGATTTCGTCGGCGGTGGGATGGTTATAGCTTTGGCGCACAGCGTCAAGAACCAGCTTTCGCTGCCTGGTATTCCTTCTTTGCACCGCCATGCGCCTCGCCTCTTTTCTGTAAACGGCATGAAGCAAATGATACCTTATTTAGAACACAATACTAATAGCGAGGGCTAAAACCATCCTCGTTGGCAAGCGGGGTGCGAGCTTGAGCGTCTACAAGGCGAAAACGTGTCCCCATGCGCTCATAGGAGGCATGAAGCGCCTCGAGCAGAGACACGATGTTTGCCGGCGTGCCCTGTAGCTCCATCTCAACCGAGCCGTCTTCCATATTGCGCACCCAGCCGGTGAGGGAGCGCGCCTGTGCGAGGTTGGTGTTGGTGAAGCGGAAACCGACGCCCTGGACTTGCCCCTCCCACCGCAGGAAATAGCGCTGCGGGGCGTCTTGAGTGGCCTCGTCGCTTGCGAGCACGGTGAGCCTGCGGCGCAGCTCGAGCTCGACGCCAGAGAGCTTTTGGGGTTCGCGGCTGCCGCCGGCGACGCTGGAGAAGAACGTATCGAAGAAGCTCATCGCTAGGCCTGCTTGTCTGCGTCGGCCGGGAAGGTAATGCCGGCCTGCTGGCGTACGGCATCCATGATGCGCAGTGAGACGAGCGTGACATCGCGGTAGTGTCCGAGCTCGTGGCGTCCCGCCGGGGTCTCCCAAATCTCTTCCTTAACGTTATCGATACCGCCGATGGCGGTGATAAAGTCTGTGAGTTCGTATTCCATGGTGTTGCTCGATTTGGGAAGGTCGAGCACGCGGCCGTTGTCGCCCTGTTCGCGCGGTACCTCGGTCGCCGAGCCGCGTACGACGTCGCCGCGATAGTCGATGCGGACGTTGCGGGGCGTGGACAGATGGTCGATCTGGATAGTGCCACGCTCGCCTTCAATCTGCGAGGGCAGCAGGTCATTCGTAATTTTGGAGTGCGCAAGCTCGACGGAGATACGGCCACCGCCGTAGCTGGCGAGGATGGAACCGCAACCGTCGATGGGGCCGTGCGTGAGCTGTCGCGTGGCGGGGTCGAGCAGAGTAGCCATGCTCGTAAGGCCGGAGGGCATGCCGAAAATCTCGACCATGGGCTCGACGGTGTAGACGCCGATGTCCATGAGGGAACCCGATGCCATATTGCAGTCGAAGATATTGGTGGCGCGCCCCGCGAGAACCTCGTTGTAGCGCGAAGAATACTTGCCAAAGCGCAATGAGGCGCGGCGGATGGGGGCGATCTCACCCAGGGCGTCCTCGATGGCGTGGAAAGCGGGGTCATGGAGGGGGCGCATGGCCTCGAGGGCTACGACGCCCGCCGCCTCGGCTGCGCGAAAGACCTCGAACGCCTGTGCCTCGGTGGCACAAAAAGGCTTTTCGACGATAACGTGCTTGCCGCCGGTGATACAGGCGAGCGCCTGCTCGTAGTGGAGCGCATTGGGGCTGCCGATGTAGACGGCGTCGACGTCGGCAGCGGACGCAAGCTCGTCAAGCGCGGTGAAGTTACGCTCGCCACCATGCTTAGCGGTGAAGGCGGCGCCGCGATCTGCATCGCGCGAGAGCGTGCCCACAAACGCAGCTTGGTCGTTGGCGTTGACGACCTGGATAAAGTCGTCGGTAATCATGGATGTGCCGATGGTCGCTATACGCAGCATGTATCCCCCTCGTGCCGTTCGGTTTACAGGATGAGTGTAGCGCGAGGGGGCAGGAAATAGCGTGCGAAAACGCCGTTACAGGTCGCTCTCGTTAAAGCCGGCGTCGATATCGAGGTTGCTGCCGTCGGCCGCCGTGGTGGCAAGCTCGTCGCAGCGCTCGTTGAGCTCATGGCCGGCGTGGCCCTTAACCCAGATGAACTCCACTTTGTGCTTGCTCTTTGCGGTGAGCAGGCGCTCCCACAGGTCGCGGTTCTTGACGGGCTGCTTGTTGGCGGTCTTCCAGCCGCGTTTTTTCCATCCGTCAATCCAGTGCTTGTTGAAGGCGTTGACGACGTACTGCGAATCGGAATGGACCTCGACGTCGCAGGGGCGGTTGAGCGCCTCGAGCGCTACGATGACCGCCATGAGCTCCATGCGGTTGTTGGTGGTCTTGGCGTAGCCGCGCGAAAGCTCGGAGGTGAAGGTCTTGCCGGCGGGGTTGGTGTATTTGAGCACGGCGCCGTAGCCGCCGCGTCCCGGATTTGATCGGGCCGAGCCGTCGGTATAGATGATGACCTTCACATGGTTCCTTTCGTTGGGTACGTTTCGTGTGAGTGACCATTGTAGCGCCATGCCCGCCGGGGGCTAGCAATCTGCGATTTCTACCCCGTCTTCCGACAGTTAGTTGGCATGAATGATGCGGTTGAGCTCATCGAGGTATTGCTGCAAGAGGGGAGAGGGCTTGCGCTCGTCGTGCATGATATAGCCTACGTGCATCGTTGGGGCGTCTGCTAACGGGATCGATGCCATACCCCATTGCATTTCATTGGAGAGGACACCGGTCGACAGGGTGTAACCGTTCGACGTGATAAGTAAGTTAGTAAGTGTTCCGCGGTCCGAGATTCGTATGTTGCGGTCGCAAGGGATATAGCTAAAAGGTTCCTCGGCGTAATAGAAGGAGTTCGAGGTGCCTTGCTCAAAGCTGTAGCGCGTATATGGTGTGAGGTCGGCAAGGGACAGCTGAGGGCGGCGTGCGAGCGGGTGGCGCTCGCTGACGAAGACGTGGACCGTCGCGTCGAATAGGGGATGGAAGCTTGTACGGGCATCGGCAAAGGCCTTCTGCAGAACGCGGGCGTTAAAGTCGTCCAGATAGAGGATGCCGATGTCGCTGCGAAACGCGCGGACGTCATCGATGATCTGCGATGTGGTGGTCTCGCGCATGATGAACTCGAACTTGCTGTCGCGGCAGCGCTCGACCACGTTGACAAAGGCCTCGACCGAAAAGGCGTAGTGCTGGGCGGAAATGGCGAGGCGGGCTTGCGGGGTACCGCCGTCCTCGTAGCGCGCCTCGAGCATGTCGGCCTGCTCTACGACCTGGTGCGCATAGCCCAAAAGCTCGGTGCCGTCGTTGGTGAGGGTGACGCCGCGGCTGGAGCGCGTAAAGATCTCCAGGTGGAGCTCCTGTTCCAGGCTTTTGACGGCGTTTGAGATGTTGGACTGAGCGGTATAGAGGCGCTGAGCTGCGGCGTTGATTGAGCCGGACTCTGCCACGGCAATCAGAAAACGAAGCTGCTGAAGGGTCATCGATGCCATCCTTTCGATTGCTATCTATAAAACCGATAACAGATTAGCGCTTTTAAGTGATTGACCGAGCGAAACAATGCTCGTACTATTCAAAACACACAAAGGCGGTAGGTAATTAAACCGACCACGGAACCGGGATGCGAAAGGAGGCCCGCATATGAATTGCTTACCAAGACGAATGCCGGGCTCCTGTTTGCGCTCGTCGGCGTGATCAGGAGACAGCGACTTACTTCTCTCTAATTTATTTACTTTTGTTCGATCAAGGAGATCATCATGAGCCAGTTCATCAACAACCCCGAGCACACCTTTGGTTTCGATACCCTGCAGCTTCACGTTGGCCAGGAGAGCGCCGATCCCGCATCCGACTCCCGCGCCGTGCCTATCTACCAGACCACGAGCTATGTGTTCCGCAACTCCCAGCACGCCGCCGACCGCTTTGGTCTTGCCGATGCTGGTAACATCTACGGCCGTCTGACCAACTCCACCCAGGGCGTCTTCGAGGACCGTATCGCCGCGCTCGAGGGTGGCGTGGCAGGTCTCGCCGTCGCCTCCGGTGCTGCTGCCATCACCTATACTCTGCAGGCTCTTGCCCAGGCCGGTGACCACGTGGTGGCTCAGAAGACCATCTACGGTGGCTCCTACAACCTGCTGGAGCATACACTCTCCCAGTTTGGCGTCGAGACCACCTTCGTCGATGCCCACAACCTGGACGAGGTCGAGGGCGCCATCAAGGACAACACCACGGTCGTCTATCTCGAGACGCTCGGCAACCCCAACTCCGACATCCCCAACATCGACGCCATCTCCGAGATCGCCAAGAAGCACGGTCTGCCGGTTGTCGTCGACAACACCTTCGGCACCCCGTATCTGTTCCGTCCGCTGGAGCATGGTGCCAACATCGTCGTCCACTCCGCAACCAAGTTCATCGGCGGCCACGGCACCTCGCTGGGCGGTGTGATCGTCGACGGCGGTAACTTCGATTGGAAGGCGAGCGGAAAGTACGCCCAGATCGCCGAGCCCAACCCCTCCTACCACGGCGTTTCGTTTGCCGAGGCTGCCGGTCCCGCCGCCTTCGCAACCTATGTCCGCGCTATCCTGCTGCGTGACGAGGGCGCCTGCATCAGCCCGTTCAACGCCTGGGTCCTGCTCCAGGGCACCGAGACTCTGTCGCTGCGCGTTGACCGTCATGTTGAGAACACCAAGAAGGTCGTTGAGTTCCTGGCTGGTGACAGCCACGTCGCCAAGGTGAACCACCCGAGCCTGCCCGAGCACCCCGATCACGAGCTCTATCAGAAGTACTTCCCCAACGGCGGTGCCTCGATCTTTACCTTTGAGATTAAGGGTGGCCAGGAGGCAGCTTGGAAGTTCATCGATCATCTGCAGGTGTTCTCGCTGCTCGCCAACGTGGCCGACGTCAAGTCGCTCGTCGTGCACCCGGCTACCACCACGCACTCCCAGCTGTCTGCCGAGGAGCTCGCCGAGCAGAACATCACGCCCTCCACGATCCGTCTTTCCATCGGTACCGAGAACGCCGAGGATATCATTTGGGACCTGAAGCAGGCCTTCGCCGCGCTGGACGAGTAAAGCGACTTGTGCAAGGACCCCTTGCGACTCGATAGGTATAACTGCATAAAATGCCTGCTCAAGGCGCCTGTGCGAACAATGGTTGCACAGGCGCCTTTTTTGCATAGAGAGGGTGCAAAAACAGGGTTTTTGACACGCTTTATGCATTCGAGTTGTGGAAAACTCCTGTTGAGAGGATGTGAGTTTTACGCAATTGACGTGCGCCTTTTGAGTAAAACCGCAGGTCGCGATTTGCTCGGGGTACTATGCAGCGCAATCGAATCACACGCAGCTCAAACGCAGCAAAAACGCACTACGGAGGTTTCCAGCTACATGAGGATCGATTCACGAAAACCGAAAGCCGCCGCCCTTTCCGCCGCTCTGGCCGTGGCACTTTTGGCGGGCGCTGGTGCAACTGATGCCCACGCCGCAACACTGTCCGATACGGTTGGATCTACGCCGTCCGAGACGACGCTGGTACAGCCCGTTGACTATCGCGGCGATGGTTATGGTTCCATGCAGGAGTGGAACGCCTCGATGGAGGCCAAGCGCGATTCCCTTGAGATGCGTGCTCAGATCATTATGAATATGTATGGCGACTATGCTACCGATGACGAGCGCGCTGTGTTGCAGGGTTGCATCGACGGTGCGGGCAGCCTGTTGACGATGGGGGAGGTCGACGCCAAGTCGACCGAGCTCGATGAGCTGCGCACCGCGCTTGAGGATGCCAAGCGCGAAGCGCTCGAGGCGGCCGCCGCCGAGGCGGAGGCTGCCGAGGCCACCCAGGCTTCGTACTACAACGCCGGTTTCACCCCGTCCTACGCGTCTGCCGCGTCCTACGCGAACGAATCGGGCCTGACGCGCTCTGCGGGTGTCAATAACTACAACGGGCGCCGCGAGACCTATTACAGCAGCAATGTGCTTTATCACTATCGCACGGGCGAATGGACTCAGGATTCTGAGGGCTTCTGGCGCGATTCCGACGGCTATTACGTTGTTGCCGCGGGCGATATGGCCCAGGGCTCGACCTTTACGGGCTCCAAGGGCGAGTGCAAGGTCTATGACTCCGGCTGCGCCGCCGGAACTACCGACTACTATACCGGTTGGTAATCTGCCATAAGGAAAATTGGCACATGATGGGCGGGCGTCTTTGCTGAGCTTTTAGGCAACGTAAAGCCGCCCGTTCTTTATGTGCGTTCGAGTTAACAGAGCCCTTACCGTGGCGGTACGCTGGGCGTATGGATGCGGGGCACACTGGTTCTTGAGAAATAAGGTCTTTCTCTTGGAGGAAGTGGTCTTGTGAATGCTCGAGATATCGCCGTTGCCGCCGTCGCGTTGATGCTTGGCTGCCTTGGTCCCACGGCCGCGCTCGTCGCGGGCATGCAGGGGTCTTGTGAGGCTGCCTCTATCGTGGTTGGCGTGTTGATCGCGGCCGCGCTGCTGGGAAGTGCGGGCGTAGTCCTTTGTCGCGACGATGAGGACGAGGTGCCGGGGTCGCAACGCTAACTGTTGTGAGATCGGCCGCCGATCGTAGACGAAGATGAAGGCCGCCGCAGGGGAAAGGTTCCCTTGCGGCGGTTTTGCTGTTAAGGCTGTTGAATGCGGCGAGTTGGCGCTACCAGTTTTTCTCGATATCGCGGATGCGCCGATAGAGCCACTCGTTTTGCGGTGCCTGGATATCGTGTTTGGCTGCGAGCCGGCAGATGGTGCCCGCGAACTCATCAACCTCGGTTTTGCGCCTTGCGATGCGGTCTTGAGCCATTGAGGGCATACCGGCGGGGTCGATTCCCTCGATGAGGTGCACCATTTGCGTCAGGTCTGCCTCGGTCAGCTCAACGCCCTCGGCGTTGGCGACCGCAAGCGTTTCGCGCATGGCGGAAACAAAGCAGCGACGCTGCTCGGAGCCCGGCTCCGTGGCGCTTCCGTAGGTCCCGCCGTAGGCCATGCAGGTCTGGTTGATGCCGTCGTTGAGCATGAGTTTGGCCCACATGCGGTGAGCGATGTCGTCCTCGACGGTATGGGCGATGCCGCAGCGCGTGTAGAGCCCGTCGATAGCGGCGACGGTCGCGGGGTCCGTGCCGGCCGCCGCGCCAAAGCGGATCTCGCCCGCATTGGTAAAGGTGAGCGCGCCGTTGAGGAACACGGCGTCCATGCCCTGGCAGATACCAAGAACGGTATGCTCCCAGCCAAAGCGTTCGGCAATCTTTTGCTCGCTCGTAATGCCGTTGCATAGCGAGGCGATGAGCGTGTTGGGTCCCACGACGCGCTCCATAGTCTTGAGTGCTTGGTCGAGACCGGTGGTCTTGACTGTCAGGATGACCAGATCGGCGGGCGTCGCCTCGCTGGCGCGGACGGACGTGAGATCGCAGGGCTTGCCGTTGACAGTGAGCGCATCGCCCGCGTGACGCTCAAAACGGGTGTCATCCATGATGTATTCGACGGCGTCGTTGCCGAGCGCCCGGGCGATCATGCTGCCGTAGAGCAGGCCGACGCCGCCCTTGCCGATAAAGGCGACCTTGTTGATCTGCATGTGAATCATCTCCCCATGTAAAAGGCGCCCGCGTAAGGGGCGCCTGATGGATTGTATGCTGCCAGGGTGATTGGTGGGTGCGCGGGGCGGCTGTTATAAAAAAGAAACGTTTGCCTGGACGCTACGCTGCAGGGCAGACCGCAAAGACATGCGCGTGGTCATGTCCGGCTCCTTTCATCGGGCTTTTTGCTGATGTTAAAGCGGTGCCGTGACAGCTCGATTTCTGCTGCGTTACGATACGTTCTCGATTGCGATTCCACGATGTTTCGGCTGCGTGACCATTGTGTTTCGCCTTGCCGGGGCGCTGATGGCGAAGGGAGGGGCCGTGCAATATCGCGTTGACCCCAAAAGCGGCAACCGTATCTCGGCGTTGGGTCTGGGCTGCATGAGGTTTCCCGGTGCGCCGGGACGTCCGGATGCGAAGACAGCCGATGCCATCATTTCCCGTGCGGTGGAGCAGGGGATTAATTATCTGGACACCGCGTATCTCTATCCCGGTAACGAGGCGTGCGTGGGCGCCTCGCTTGAGCGCTTGGGGCTGCGTGACCGGGTGTTGCTGGCGACCAAGTTGCCGCATGCTTCGTGCAAGTGCGCGGAGGATTTCGACCGGTTCTTCGATGAGCAACTGCGGCGCCTGCGGACCGACCATATCGACTATTACCTCATGCATAACATTACCTCGCCCGCCCAGTGGGAACGTGTGGTGGCATTGGGCATTGAGGACTGGATCGCGTGTCAAAAGGCGGCGGGGCGCATTCGCCAGATTGGTTTTTCGTACCACGGCAGCGCGGTGGATTTCCTGACGATGCTTGACGCATATGACTGGGATTTTTGCCAGATACAGTACAACTATGCCGGCGAGCGTTACCAAGCGGGAACGGCAGGACTCATGGCGGCTGCGGAGCGCGGGCTCGCGGTGTTTGTGATGGAGCCGCTGCTGGGCGGGCGTTTAGCGGGCAAGCTGCCGCCACGGGCCCGCGCTGTGCTCGATAGTGCCCGTGACCCGCATTTGCGCACTCCTGCCGCCTGGGGTCTTTCGTGGGTGTGGAATCATCCTCAGGTGACGATGCTGCTTTCGGGTATGACCGATATCGCGCAGGTGGATGAGAATTCGTCACTGGCAGACCTCGCGTTGCCGAATTCGATGACTGCCAACCAGCTCGACACGATTGCGCGCGTGTTGATGGAGTTTGAGAAATCGAACCGTGTGCCCTGCACGGGATGCGGCTACTGCATGCCATGCCCCAAGGGTATCAACATTCCCGGCTGCTTTGCCGCCTACAACGCGAGCTATGCGCACAGCTGGTTTACGGGGCTGTCGCAATACTTTACGGCGAGTGCGGTGCGCACGAGCGAGCCCAAGCTCGTGAGCAATTGCGTCAAGTGCGGCAAATGCGCGCGCCACTGCCCACAGCACATCGATATTCCCGAGCGTCTCGACGATGTGCGCCGACGTTTCCAGCCTGGTCCCGTGACGGCGGTGCTTAAGGCCTTCGGCAAAACGCGCTCCTCATGACCCTTTTATAACTTGCGGTGGAATAGTTCCTGTTTGCGGCAGAATAGGGGCCAAACAGGAACTATTTCACCGCAACTGAAGGGGGCTGTCGTGGGTCATCGGGATTCATGTGATGATTTGCGTGAGGTTTGTTGGGGCGTTTTGGGCGCTGGACACATTTCGCATCGATTTGCATCGTCGCTCAAGGAGGTGGACGGGGCACGGCTTGTGGCTGCCGCCGGCCGCACTCCTTCGCATGTTGAGGAGTTTTGCAGGGCGTTTTCGATTGATGCCGCGCACAGTTATGCCACGGCTGACGATAGCGGCGATGTGGCTTATGATGCGCTGATTGCCGACCCCGATGTCGACGCAATCTACTTGGCTCTTCCACATGGCATGCATGCGCATTGGGTCTGTCGGGCACTGCGCGCGGGAAAGGCCGTGCTGTGCGAAAAGCCGGCCGTTTTGAGTGAGGAAGAGGCTCTCTCGATTGCCTCCACCTCTCGTGAGCGCGGCGTGCTGTTTATGGAGGCGATGAAGAATCGGTTTTGCCCGATGCGCACTCGCGTGAAGGACTTGCTTGCGTCGGGTGAGCTTGGCCGTATTGTCTCGATTGAAAGCGTGCAAAAGCTCGATTACGGCGAACCTCCTTCGGGCTATCTGCTTGATTCGTTGCAGGGCGGCTGTCTATATGACATGGGCTGCTATGCGGTCGGTTGGTTTGAGGATTTGCTCGCGGGCGCGTGCGAGGTTTCATCCCGTGAAGTTCGCTGGCGTGACGTATCAGGCGGCCGCGTCGATTGGGCCGACGAGATCCGTATGAGCGTCGGCGGTATACCCATTCATATGGTGTGCGACGGCAAAGCAACATATGAAAGCCGCTTAACGATTGTCTGTGAGCGAGGCTCGTTGGAAATCGAGCGTCTCCATCGCCCCGAGCTCGCCCATGTGAAGTATTCCGACGGTCGAACGCTCGAAATAAATGCCCCGTTTGAGATCGATGATTTCTACGGCGAAATCCAGCATGCGACCCAGCTCATCCGGGCGGGGAAACTCGAGAGTCCCGTCATGCCCCTTGCCGCCACGCAGCGCTGCGCGCGCATTATCGATGCGATTCGCTTGAAACTTTAGTGCGTGGGGGCATGGCGCCAGCGCCTGGAATGCCTTGGAGGCCTTTGCCCCTGATGCCCCTTTTATAACTTGCGGTGGAATACGGTCTGTTTGCGCCAAAATAGGGCACCAATAGACCGTATTTCACCGCAACTGATGAGGAGGGAGCTGGAGATGCTGACGATCGGGTGTCATCTTTCGACGACGAAGGGCTATCGGGCAATGGGGGAGACGGCGTTGTCCATTGGCGCCAATACCTTTGCGTTCTTTACGCGCAACCCGCGCGGTGGCAAGGCAAAAGAACTTGACATGGATGACGTGGCGGCTCTGCGCGAGCTTATGTCGCAAAACGACTTTGGACCGCTGGTGGCGCATGCCCCGTATACCTACAACCCCTGTTCTGCCAAAGAGCGGGCGCGCGAGTTCGCCTTGGAGGCTATGGCAGAGGACCTGCGGCGCATGGAGGCGCTGCCCGGCAACTACTACAACTTCCATCCCGGTGCGCATGTGGGGCAGGGCTCCGACGCCGGCATTCAGATGATTGTCGACGCCCTGTGTCAGGTGATGTTTGAGGGCCAGCAGACGACGGTGCTGCTCGAGACCATGTCGGGCAAGGGCACCGAGGTGGGCCGCAGCTTTGAGGAACTGGCGCTCATCATTGAGGGTGTTGCCGGCAAACGCCCCGAGCTGTCGGCCAAGCTGGGCGTTTGCCTAGACACCTGCCATGTGAATGACGCCGGCTATGACATCGTCCACGATCTTGACGGTGTGCTTGACGAGTTCGATCGTGTGGTGGGTATCGAGCGCCTGCGCGCCGTACACATCAATGACTCCAAGAATCCCTGCGGCGCCCATAAGGACCGCCACGAGTGCATCGGTAAGGGCTACCTGGGTGGTGAAGAGTTTGGCGGCGGTATGCAGGTTATACAGAATATTGTATCGAATGGCCACTTGCGTTCGCTGCCGTTTATTTTGGAGACTCCGAACGAACTTGCAGGTTATGCAGCTGAAATTAGACTATTAAGGTCATTGCAGCAGTAATGACTGTCACAAAGTAGAGTATTCCATTCACGTTATGGGTTTGTTTCAATCAGTTTTCTCATTGCAGATTCGTAATTCCGGGTGCATAATAGCCAACAGTTTTTGCAGACCTCTGAATCAAACGAGGTCACCGGAAGGAGACTGATTATGAAGCTGAAGAAGCTTGGCGCATTTGCCGCCACGGGTGCTATGGCGCTCGCCCTTGCTCTGACGGGCTGCGGTTCGTCCAACGCCACCTCTGGTTCTGATGCCGGTTCCAGCAGCTCTGACGACGCTAAGGTCGAGAAGGTCGACGGCTCCAAGGAGTACGCGCTCGTCAAGGACGGCACGCTGACCGTCGGCACCTCTGCCGAGTACGCGCCGTTTGAGTACAAGGATGACAACGGCGACTACCAGGGCTTTGACCTTGAGCTCATCAAGGCTATCGGTGACAAGCTGGGCCTGGATGTCGAGTACGTCAACAATGACTTTGACACGCTGGTTCCGGGTGTCGCTTCGGGCGCCAAGTACGACGTCTCCATCGCGGCTATCACCGACACGCCCGAGCGTGAGAAGGAAGTCACTTTCTCCGATTCCTACTACATGGACGATCAGGCTATCGTGACCAAGGTCGATAACACCGACATCACGGCCGACAACTACAGCGAGAAGCTCAACAACGCCGACGCTACCATCATCGTCCAGTCTGGCTCGACCGCCGAGGCCTTTGCCCAGGAGAACTTCCCCAAGGCCAAGATCGTCCCCTACAAGGACGCCACCGAGTGCTTCAGTGCCTTGCAGTCCGATAAGGGCGACGCCGTAGTCACCAACCGCTCCGTTGCCAGCCAGCTGACCGCCGAGCAGTTCAACACCTGCCAGACCATCAAGCAGATCAGCACCGGCGAGGAGTACGCCATCGCCATCAACCAGGGCAACACCAAGCTCAAGGACGACATCAACCAGGCCATCAAGGACCTGACCGACGACGGTACCGTCGACGCCCTCATGGCTAAGTACAATATCAAGTAAAATAACTACTTGATTGCGCGCGGGCCCTTTTCGTTTTGGCGGAAAGGGCCTTTGCGCTTCTCTTGACGGAGAGCGTTTCCGTCTCGTTTTGCCGGCAACTTCTACGATAGGAGCCACCTTGTCTCGACTGAACAAAGGGGCCGCGGAGCAGCGTTTTCCACTGCCCTCGATGCTCCAAAAGCTGGCCTGTGCCCTGGCTGTGGCGCTCGCCCTGGTATGCGCGGGGGCCTGCGTGCCCACGACCGCCCAGGCGCTTGAGACCGCAAAGATTACCGCCCGACCCAATACCGGTTCGGGTAGCGATGTGGTCGGCGGCACCGAGACGCGCATCACTTGGGAAGTTCAGGCCGATGCCGACGAGGAGCTGAGCGGTCTTTCGCTGACGTTTGTCGACGGTACGACGTTTGGTACCGATGACATTCGATTGACGATGCTCTCGGGCGAGGACCTCATGGATCGTACGCCCATGAAGCCCACGTGCAAGGCTGACGGTCAGACGCTCAAGATTGACTTTGGTGAGACGGCGCCTGCCGGCGGCTATTTCCGCGTCGAGGTTTACGGCGTGACCTTCCCCGTCGAGGGCGGCGATGAGGCCTTTAGCGGCACCTGCACTTTGGCCGATGGCTCGACCAAGAAGATCTCCAAGATTCCTTCCGTCGAGATTAAGGGCGTGACGGCATTCGATAACTTCCTGGCCGACCTTAAGGAGCAGCCGTGGGTCGAGGCGTGGAACTCCAATATGTTCCTGCGCCTGTTCCTGAACCCGGTCATTTTGGTCCAGAGCCTGCCGATCGTCTTCAAGGGCTTCCTCATGTCGCTTTCGATCGTGCTTGTGGCGTTTCCGCTGGCAATTCCCTTCGGTTTCGCCCTGTCGCTCATGCGCATCTCCAAGTCGCGCATCCTGCGCTGCCTCGCCGGTATCTACGTGAATATCATTCGCGGTACGCCGGCGTTCCTGCAGATCTATATCGCGTTCTTCGGTCTGCCGTTGGCCGGCGTCAAGGTTGATGACTACGTGCTCGGCGTCATCGTCATGGCCATGAATTCGTCTGCCTATCTGTGTGAGATCTTCCGCGCCGGTATTCAATCGATCCCCAAGGGACAAAACGAGGCTGCTCGCTCTCTGGGCATGAATGCCTTCCAGACGCTGCTCTACGTTATGATTCCGCAGACGTTCCGCAATGTTTTGCCTACGCTGACCAGCGAGTTTATCTTGCTTTACAAGGATACGTCGCTGCTTGCCGCCGTGGGTGTGGTCGAGATCGTCATGAACGCCCGTACCATCGTGGCCACGACGGGCTCCATTACACCGTACGTGGTTGCCGCCCTGTTCTATCTGGTCATCACCCTGCCGCTCGCTCGCTTGGTGAGCGGTCTTGAGGCGAGGCTTTTGGGCACGACCGAGACCAAGAAGAAGCGTCCCGCCAAGAGCGCCGGACAGGTTGTCGCGACGCCCGCCGATCACATCGCCGGTCTGTAAGGAGGTCCTATCATGAGCGAAACCAATAACTCGAACGAGGTCGTCGTCAGCATCAAGAACCTCCAGAAGGCCTTTGGCGATAACGTGGTCCTGCGCGATATCGATCTGGATGTGCATAAGGGCGAGGTCGTTGTGGTCTTGGGCCCCTCGGGCTCGGGCAAGTCGACGATGCTTCGCTGCATCAACCGCCTGGAGCATCCCACGAGTGGCTCGATTGTCGTTGAGGGTGTGGACGTGTGCGCCAAGGGCGTCGACCTTAACAAGGTGCGCACGCATCTGGGTATGGTGTTCCAGCAGTTCAATTTGTTCCCGCACCTGTCAGTCAAAAAGAACGTCATGCTTGCGCAGCAGAAGGTGCTCAAGCGCAGCAAGGAAGAGGCCGAGAAGATTGCCGTCGAGGAGCTGACCAAGGTCGGTCTTGCCGAGCGTATCGACTTTATGCCGAGCCAGCTCTCGGGCGGCCAGCAGCAGCGCGTTGCCATCGCCCGCGCCCTGTCGATGAACCCGCACGTCATGCTCTTTGACGAGGCCACCTCGGCGCTCGACCCCGAGCTCGTGCGCGACGTCCTGGGCGTCATGCGCGACTTGGCGCGCGACGGCATGACCATGATCGTGGTGACGCACGAGATGGGCTTTGCCCGCGATGTCGCCGACCGCGTCGTCTTTATGGACGGCGGCGTCATTGTGGAAGAGGGTACGCCGAGCGAGGTCTTCGACCACCCCAAGAGCGAGCGCACCAAGGCGTTCTTGGGCAATATTTCGTAGCCGGTTGATGTAACTGCCGTTACAAAAGAGCGGGGGCTGGACTTGAATCCAGCCCCCGCTCTTTTGTAGGGATGGGGATACGCTGTGATACAGGCTCTTTTGGAGGCCTGGTTTCGTTACGCGAGCTCGGCTCCGAGGGCCTTGCAGGCCGCCTCGCCCTCATCGTCGGGCGCATCGTAGCAAATGACGGAGTCCACGACGTTGATGCCGGCCTCGTCGGCGTCGGCCTTCCAGTTGTCCATCCACTCGCCCTCGGCCCACGAATAGGAGCCAAAGAGGACGACCTTCTTGTCGCCGAGGGTCTCCTTGACCTCGTCCCACATGGGCTGAAACTCGTCATACTCAAGCTCCTCGGAGCCCATGGCGGGGCAGCCGAAGGCGAAGGCATCATATTCGGCGGCCTTGTCGGCAGAGAAGTCGGCGCAGGGGATGACCTCAGCCTCGGCACCCGCGGACGTGGCGCCTTCGGAGACGAGGTTTGCCATGGCCTCGGTGTTGCCCGTGCCGCTCCAGTAGACGACGGCGATCTTGCTCATGTTGAGTCCTTTCAGTTGTGCGGCAGGTTGCCGCGGCTTCTATGTTCTATCGGGTTGCCTGGGCAAGTTGCGCCAAGCTGCAGCCCTGCTGATAGACAAAGGTGAGGTATTGAGTGCAAGCGCGGTAGGCGTCAAACATCGCAAGCGCTTGCTCGACATTCGTGTAGACCTTCCAGGCCCCAAAGACCTTGTAGTTCTCGCCGCGCTGGACGATAAACTCGTGCACGTCGTCGTAGGGATATCCAAGGAAGTAGCCTATTTCGTGCGGAAACTCGCAGGTGCAGTCGTTGCTGCAGCTAGCTTGCTGGGGTAGTGCGCATCGAGTCTGGCTACAAGCGCATTCCGCGACGTTATTGCTCGCGAGCGTGATGCGTGATGCCAAATGCACAAGGCATGTCGAAAGGTCTCTCGTGTCGTAGCCTTCCGAGGCGAGCGCTGTTTGGGCGCGAGGGTCTGCGAAATAGGTGGCGAGGCTTTTGGCTCGGTACACGTACACGAGTGCTCCGCAGGGCCGCCAGACCAAAACACTCAGGTGGATGCCGAGCGGGTCAAGCTCGCGATTGCACTGGGCGATAACGTTGAGCAGGCGTGCTCGACGTTCTGCGATGGTTTCGGTTGTGGTCGAGCCGTTCCCGTGGGCGTAGGTGCCTGGATAGGTAAAGAGCGATGCCGGCTTGATGCCCGCGAGCGTGGGAGAGCAGTTGCGCACGACCGCTGCCTGAAACGTTGGGATATCTATGGTTCGAGTCACGGCGCTCCTTACGGATCTAAACTGTTAGCCTAGGAAAACTTATACACGAAAGTAAGCCATGGTCAACAAAAAAGTTTGAAGAGGGAAACTAATTGACCGAACAGACATGATTTTGGGTTAAGATGGGGACACCCCATGGGGGTATCTAGATAGTGCTACTTGAAAGGGGAGCGCATGAGTGACTTGCTCAACCCTGCGAATCTCATCGTGCTGGCCGTCATTGCCGTCGGCATGTTTTTTGGACTGCGTCGCATTGCCGCTTCGACACACGGGAAGAGTTGCTGCAGCGATGGTACGAGCGGCAAGAAGGCCAAAAAGGTTGTTGTGGTGGATACCGATGCGTCACACTATCCCTATAGCGATGAGCTGCTCATCGGCGGCATGAGCTGTGACGGCTGCGCTCAGAACGTAGCCAATGCCCTCAATGCGCTGGATGGCGTGTGGGCAACGGTGACGTATGCGGACCACACGGCACGCGTGCGCTCTAAGCAGCCGGTTGATCGTGGTGTCCTCGAGACGGCCGTGAAAGACGCGGGCTACTACGTCATGACGCTGTAAGCGCCGCCCTGGATGCGCTTCCTTGGCTAGGCTCGTCCGCGCAGTTCGATGTCTTGGATGTCGTCGAAGTTGATGGCGATGTCTCGGAGCTTGAGGAGCTTGAAGGCGGGGAGCGCCTCGTCGAGGATGCCGGTGCGGCTGCGATAGCCGTATGTATCGTAATAGTTGACACGAACCAAGTCGCCACGTTTGAGACCCTCGAGCTTTTTAGAAAGTACGAGGGCTTTTTCTTCCGTGAGCTCACGTTTTGACTCGACGGTGATTTCCTGCTTGCGCACGAGTTCGTAGTATCCCGTGAGGGCGGCAAAGGGCATAAACTGCGCGGCGCGGTTGGCGCGCACGGCACCGTTGGCAGTGAGCTTGGGGTCGGCGGCGCGGCGCCTGCCCTCGGGGTCCGCCAGGCGCTCGAAGGCGGTCGGCGGGCGCACGGGCTGTTGTTTGGGTTTAGGCACGGTGTCCTCCAACTTGGTCGTTGCGTTCGCGCGCGGTGGCGCCGGCGGTAAAGCTTAATCCCTTGACGAGCGCGTTCTTGCCGTACTTGCCTTTCACGGCCAGGACGGCGCGCGCCAGGTCGCGCTCGCGCTCATCGGCCTCGATATCGCTGAACAGATCGATGGTGGTAAATTCCTCGGGCATGAGGTTGCCAAATCCAAGGTTGATGCGCTTGACCGGTCGTTTGGGATCGACGGTCTGCGCCCAGAGCTCATCGAAATAGCCCATGATTTTCTTAAACGAATTAGTGCGCTCGGGCAGCTTTCGCGAGGCGTTGGAGTGCGCAAAGAGTGCGGCATAGCCACCACGCGGTTTGCCGCCATGCTCTCCCACAAAGATGCCATCGATTGCCTGCGCTTCGCGCACCAGGCGACGCCTTTCGTCATCGCGCTGGACGGGCTTGGGAGCACGGGGCGCGAGCTCGGAGCCGTCGGTCGCTGCGGGTTCGATGCCCGAGGTACTCGAGCGCAGGTGTCCGCAGCCGTCTATATACTGCGCCGTGCCGCTGGCGTTGAGCCGGCGTATGTCGGCGCGCTCGCTTGCATAGCCCACAAAGAGCGAGATGCTGTCGCACACCACGTGCTTGTCGATCAAATCCAGCACGGCACTGTCGACCATTTCGCGCAAGACGGTGTAGGCCTGCTCGTAGGCATAGCCCTTCGAGAGCACCTGCCCCGTGGTGGTCGAGGTCGCTTGCGGGCGATAGGCTTGGATATCGGCGATGGTCGTTGGCTCGCGCCCAAAGGCGTGGTCGATAAGATATTCGGCATTGACGCCGAGCTCATCGTAAAGCAGGTTTTCGTCGAGCGCGGCGACACCCATCAGATCGTAGACGCCGTACTTTTCGAGGCGGGCTGCCACGCCGGGGCCGATGCCCCAGATATCGGTAATGGGACGATGAGGCCAGATCTCCTTGCGAAAGGTCTCGTCGTCGAGTATGCCGATGCGGCTGGGTACGTGCTTGGCGGTAATGTCGAGCGCTACCTTGGCCTGGAATAGGTTGGGGCCGATGCCGACCGTCGCCGTGATGCCGGTGCGCGCGAGGACCTCGTCGCGCAGCGTGCAGGCGAACCCTTCCGCATCTGTGTGATAGAGGTCCAGATAGGGCGTCACGTCGATAAAGCACTCATCGATGGAGTAGACGTGCACGTCCTGGGGGCTGACGTATTTCAGATAGATACCGTAGATTTTCGCCGACACCTCCATGTAATGCTGCATGCGCGGTACGGCCGTGATGTAGTCGATGCCATCGGGAATTTCGAACAGACGGCAGCGATTGCGTATCCCGAGGTCCTTCATGGCCTGTGTGATGGCGAGGCAGATGGTCGTGCGCCCGCGCGATTCGTCGGCAACGACCAGGTTGGTGGTGAGCGGATCGAGCCCACGGTCGACGCACTCGACGCTGGCATAAAACGTCTTGAGGTCGATGCAGATATAGGTGTGCTGCTCGTGCGCCATCCGTGTCCTTCCATCAAACACATGTTCTTATCGAATACATGTTCGATAATACCTGCTTGCGCGGACATCGTCAAAACCTGTCCCTCTTTGGCGGGTATGGTCGTGCGGTTGCATCGGGTTTTTTAACGCAGCTCTAAAGAGCGCGAAACAGCTCGGAAAACCTCGCTTCGTAGCATGAGTCTAACGATTGATACCGCCTATACGCACGGAAGGGTTGTGGGGATAATGGTCAACTATGGGTTTGGTATGCCGACGCGCTTGGTTGCGGATGGGGATGTGGCTCGCTGGTGCGGGCGATTGGTTGCCCACTATGGCGGCACCAAGGCACTGGTCGTGCTGGGAGGCGACAAGCACACGCGTGATGAGCTCGTTTCGGCGGCGCTGGGCTCGCTCGATCGCGCCCTGCTCGAGCGCGTGCTTTTCCGCTGCGGTTTGGTCGGGGGCGACGGGGGAGACGAGCTGATCGACGAAGCCGTGGCCCTGGCGACCGACGAAGGCGTGGACTTTGTCCTGGCGATCGGCGATGCCGATACTGCTGGCTTTGCGCGCGAGCTCGCGCGGCGCATGGCGGCGCTCGATGCCGGCGAAGACGGCTTTGTGCCTTATGGATGCATTGTCTCGGAGGGCAAGGTGCCTGCTGTCGTGGGCGCCGGCGAGGCTCCCGTTTTTGCCATTATCGCGCCCGAACTTCTGAAGGGCATCGGGTCTCCTCTGCGTGAGTTGCTCGGTAGCGTCTGCGCCGCGGCCTAATATGTGCCATAAAGGGACGGATTATTTTTGGTTGGTAAAGCGTTTGACCTGCCAAAATAAACCTGTCCCTATTTGGTCGGTTGCCGTTTGGGGGCCGATTGGCAACGCTCGCTGATTATAGTCTTGACCTGCGCTAGAATAGTGGCATCTGAATGTCCGGGCGCATGGAGGCGTGCGCCCGTATGCTGAGGAGGACTCTATGGCAACTGTTGCCGCACCTATCGATGCTACGTCGACTGCCGCTTGGAAGGCACTCGAGGCTCATCAGGAGAAGCTTGAGGCCGATGGTATCGACCTCAAGGCCTGGTTCGCTGCTGACGCCGACCGCGTGAACAAGCTGAGCTTTGACGCCGGCGACCTTCACTTCGATCTGTCCAAGAACCTGGTGACCGATGAGACCGTCAAGCTGCTGTGCGATCTTGCCCGCGAGGTGAAGCTCGAGGAGCGCCGCGACGCCATGTTCTCCGGCGAGCACATCAACACCACCGAGGACCGCGCCGTCCTGCACACCGCGCTTCGCCGTCCGGCAAGCGAGAAGGGTCAGCTCATCGTTGACGGCCAGGACGTCGTCGCCGACGTGCACGAGGTCCTCGACCGCATGTACGCCTTCGCCGAGCGCGTGCGCTCCGGTGAGTGGAAGGGCGTTACCGGCAAGAAGATCGAGCACCTGGTGTCCATCGGCATCGGCGGCTCCGACCTGGGCCCGGTCATGGCCTACGAGGCCCTGCGCCCCTATGCCGACGCCGGTATCGACTGCCGCTACATCTCCAACATCGACCCCAACGATCAGGCCGAGAAGCTCAAGGGCCTGGACCCCGAGACCACGCTCGTGATCATCGTCTCCAAGACCTTCACCACGCTCGAGACCCTCACCAACGCCCGCGAGGTCAAGACCTGGATGCTCGAGCAGCTCAAGGCCCAGGGTGCCATCGATGGCTCCGATGAGCAGAACGCCGAGGCCGTGACCAAGCACTTCGTCGCCGTCTCCACCGCGCTCGACAAGGTCGAGGCCTTCGGTATCGACCCGGCCAACGCCTTCGGTTTCTGGAACTGGGTCGGTGGCCGTTACTCCGTCGATTCTGCCGTGGGTCTGTCGCTGATCGTCGTGCTCGGCCCCGAGCGCTTCCAACAGTTCCTCGAGGGCTTCCATGCCATCGACGAGTACTTCTGCAACACGCCGCTCGAGAGCAACGCCGTCGCGCTGATGGGCCTGCTCAACGTCTGGTACGTCAACTTCTTCGGTTCCAAGAGCCATGCCGTGCTGCCGTACAGCCAGTACCTGCACCGTTTCCCGGCCTACCTGCAGCAGCTCACCATGGAGTCCAACGGCAAGCACGTCCGCTGGGACGGCAGCGCCGTGACCTCCGACACCGGTGAGATCTTCTGGGGCGAGCCCGGCACCAATGGCCAGCACGCCTTCTATCAGCTGCTGCACCAGGGTACCGTGGTGGTTCCGGCCGACTTCATCGCCTTTGCCAACACCGCCAACCCCGCGACCGACAACGGCCAGGACGTCCACGAGCTGTTCCTGGGCAACTTCCTGGCTCAGACCAAGGCGCTCGCCTTTGGCAAGACGGCCGACGAGGTGCGCGCCGAGGGCACGCCCGAGCAGATCGTTCCGGCCCGCTGCTTTGAGGGCAACCGTCCGACGACCTCGATCTTCGGCGACACGCTGAGCCCGTTCGCGCTCGGCGAGCTCATCGCCCTGTACGAGCACATCGTGTTTGTCGAGGGTACGGTCTGGGGCATCGACTCCTACGACCAGTGGGGCGTTGAGCTGGGCAAGCAGCTTGCCAAGCAGATCACCCCTGCCTTCCACGACGACGCTGCCAAGGCCGAACAGGACGCCTCGACCCAAGCGCTCATCGAGTTCTACCGCGCTCACCGCAAGTAGTCGCTGCTGTTAACGCATCGCGCCTTATAGTCAGGGGCCCGTATCCTATCGGATGCGGGCCCCTTTGCTTTGCCGTGGTCCCGGGGCGCACGGCCTTTGTGGAACATCGCCGGGGCGCCGCGCGCTGCGAGAACCCTGCGCCTAGATCTCGGCCTCCGCATGGCCTCGCTGCGCCTCGGGCAGCTCCCCGTAGAGCGGATGGTCTTCGAGCCTAAAGCTCTCGACCTGTTCGGGAGTGCGACCGCGTACAAAGAGCCACGAGCGATCGATAGGCGTCGCCATGAGCGTGCTGGGCAGTGCGTCGGCGCGCTCGGAAAACACCCGGGCGCTCTCGGGATCCTGGAACGCCAGCACCAGATGCGTGTCGCAGTTGCCCATGATGGAGCGTGCGCGTGCCTCGCCATAGAGCGCATCGAGCTGATTGGTCGACTGCAATAGCAGCGTTGCCCAGATGTTGCGGCTTCGGATAATCGAGAGCACGTTGTCGATCTGGGAGATCTGTAGATTTGCGAAGTCATCGAGCATAAAGCGCACGGGCACGGGCAGGCTGCCGTCGGGCTGCCTATCGGCCTCACGAATGAGGCCCATAAACGCCTGCGAAATAAAGAGGCCGGTCAGCGGATCGAGATTGCGGTCAATATCGCTCACGGTTACAAACAGGACGCAGGGGGTGTGTCCCATGGAAGCGAAGTTCACCTGATGGCACTCACGATAGAGCTGTGCCGCACCGTCGAATCCCAGACACATGACCTTTTCGGCAAGGATGCCGACGATGCTCGCGTGCATGCGCTCGGCATTTTGCGTAATGGCGTAGCGCCGCCATAGCGAGAGGGCATAGCTTTGGGGGTCGGTCGTGATCAGGTCGTCAAACAATCGACCCGTGGCACCGTCCTGCAGGTGCTCGATCAGCTTGATGACCGAGTTGATCGTCTGCTCGTCGGCGGGTAGCTGTTCGGTGACGTAGGCGATAAGACACGACAGCAGGTTTGCCGCCGCATGATCCCAAAAAGGCTGGTTGTTGTCCTCGATGGGGCAGATGGCCTTTGCCACCGAGAGGATGTCCTGCTGGTTGGGCCTGCCGTCCGCCTTGCGGCGAATGTGCCTCAGGGGGTTGTAGCCGCAGCGCTCGATGCCGGGCGCAAGGGCCGGGACGGTGTTGAGGTCGGCGAAGTTGAGGCATTGCACGCGGTAACCGTGGGCTGCCAGCACGGGTCCCACTTCGCGACAGAGCGTGCCTTTGGTGTCGAGCACGATGTAGCTTGCGTTCATTTGCAGCAGGTTGGGCTTGAGGACGTTTCGGGTCTTGCCGGCTCCCGAGGGGCCGATCACAAGTGCGTTGTTGTTGAGTCCCGTTTGGCGGGTGTCGCAGGAGAGCGTTCGATCCTTGGCGAGGATGGTGGACGATGCGGACTCAGATGCGGCGAGGCGGCTGGCGAGGTTAGACATGGGCGACCTCCTTGGTGGTCGAGAGAATTTCGTGGGCAAAGCCGAGCTCGACGGCGCGCTCGGCCGAAAGGTAGGTGTCTTTTGCAGTGAGGGACTGGATGCGCTTGGGCGTGAGGCCGCTGCGGTCCGAGAGGATTTGCGTGAGGGTCTTGCGGGTCTGCATGAGACGCCGGCTGGTTTCCTGCAACGCAAGTGCCGAGCCGCCTGCCCCCTGGGGGATCAGCGGGTCATGAATCATGAGCTCTGCATGGGGCGCCATACGGCGATCGTCGCCGCCCATAAAGATCACGGCGCCCATGGACGCGGCGAATTCCAGGCAGACGGTGCGGATGGGGCACGATGCGAGGCGCATGGCGTCATAGATCGCAAGACCCGATCGCACGCTTCCGCCGGCGCTGGCGACAAATATGGTGATGGGGCGGCTGGGGTCGGTGGCATCGAGCAGACGAATCTGCTGGCATAGGTCGTGGGCCATCGGGGTTTCGATGTTTCCCATGACGGAGAGCTCGCGACGGGCGAGCATCTCATCGTAAATGCTGGTGAGCGTGATACCTCGGGCGGATTCACGCATGGTGAGGGGGCTGATGATGGGGGAATGATTGGTGTCCATGAGGACTCCTTTCTGTTGGTTGTGTTGTGGAATAGGATTGTTGCCCGCGGAGGGGCTGGCGGGCTACAGGGTTCGTCCGAGCCTGAGATCGAGCTCGGTTGTGGGGCAGGCTGCCTGTTCGTGCGGCTCGCAAGCGCCAAGGGCTCCAAAGCGATGGAGCGTTGCGACGGGCGTGGTGTAGGCGAGCCGCAGCTGATGCTCGATAGGGGCACATCCGTCATTTTTGTAATGAGCCGCGTAGTACTGCGCGATGCTGGCGTTCATCTCGCTGCCATTGCGATGGCGCTCAAACTGGCGTCTGCAGGTCTCGATGATCTTTGCTACCGACTTGGGTGCCGTCGCGGGAACAAGGGCGAGATAGCCCTCAAATAGTTCGTTGATGCTCAGGAGGCACAGCAGGTCGATCAGCGTCCTTATGGCTGCTCCCTCGGCAGAAAAGTGCGCGGTCATGCGGTTATATCGGTTGCGGTCGACGATGGCCACATGGGGTCTAGGAGTTTTCTGCCCCGTGGTCCCGGGCTTTTGCCGCGCCTGTGAATTGAGCTCGACGTTGCAGCGCTTGAGGCCGTCCAACGGAAGGAGCAGTGCGGTGCGCAGGGTGTTCCGCTTGCTTTCGAGTTCATGACGCTCGTCGGGTTCCCATTCGAGCTTGAGTTTCGTGTCGAGCGCCGTAAGCATATGGGCTAGGCAGCCTACGGTAAGAATGTGCGAATCGTTGTCGCGTTTTGGGGCATAGGGGTCTGTCAGCTTGCGAATGTCGGGGTCGCCCATGATCTTTGTGCAGCGCTTCAGCAGTTGAGGGTGATCGGCCAAGATCGTCGCGAGCGGTAGCGACGCGTAGTTCTTGATGGTCGCGGCGGCAAAGGCGGCGTCATATTCGTTTGCATATGCTCGCTCAATGCGGGCATCCAGAATGCTTTTCTTATCGCCGTCTTCAGCGTGGTGGTTTGTCATAGCTTCTCCAATCGGTTGATGTTCGTGCTGTTTGTTGATGTGTTGGTTGTCGTGAGTGATGTGCTTGCCGTGGGTGATGTGCTGACGTTGGGGTGCTATGCGGTTTTCAATGAGCCCGTGAGGCAGTTGCTGCAGGGGCGGGATGGAACGGCCCATGCAAGGCGGAAGGCATCGTGCTCAAAATCGAGACAGCAATGCCCTGGGTGCCTCACATGTGGCAGTTACCTCATTAAGTTGTCATTGCGTTTGGGGTTGTACTTTGCCGATCTTCCTTCTCTTACACGCTAAAACTCAAACTTCATATGCTCGATCTACTTAAAACCGCAACGGCGGCCTTTTATCAACTTATATGTCGGAACGCGTCTTTGCAAGTACTTTTTTGCCTTTGTTTCAAATGGGGTGGTTTTGCAACCGTCATACGCGCGCTGTGCGAACGTGCCCCGGCTCGGATAAGATAGTGCGCGATAAAAACGATGCAAGGAGGTACATATGGCAATTAAAGCCATCGCAATGGATATCGACGGTACGCTCACCAACGACCAGAAGGTGATCAGCCCGCGCACGCGCGAGAAGCTGCTCGCGGCGCAGGAGTCGGGCATCAAGCTCATCTTGGCTTCGGGCCGTCCCGCATGGGGGCTTCATGCTCTGGCGCAGGAGCTCGATCTTCAGAACCACGATGGCCTGCTGGTGGCTTTTAATGGTGCGCACGTGGTCGATGCTCAGACCGACGAGGTGCTGTTTGACCAGGCTATGCCGGTCGACGAGCTGCACCGTCTGCTCGACCACCTGCGCAACTTTGACGTGATTCCCATGATCTCGCTCGGTCGCGACCTGCATGTCGTGGACTCGTATCGTTGCATGATCACGTTGCCGGACGGTTCGCAGAAGAACATCGTCAAGTATGAGCGCGACGCGTGCGATCTTAAGATTCGCGAGGTCGAGAGCCTTCATGAAGTCGCGGATGCTTACCCCGTAGACAAACTGCTCACCGCGGGCGATCCGGCCTATCTGCAGGCGCATCACGAGGAGATGTACGCGCCCTTTACCGAGACGCTTTCGGGCATGTTCACGGCCGATTGGTACTTTGAGTTTACGGCGCCCGGTATCGATAAGGCCCGCGCGCTGCAGGGCGCTCTGCCCAAGCTGGGTATCGATGCCAGTGAGGTCGTTTCGTTTGGCGACGGCCAGAATGACAAGTCCATGATCGAGTGGGCGGGTACGGGCGTTGCCATGGGTAACGCCGTCGATGAGGTCAAGGCCGTGGCCCAGATGGTGACCGCCAATAACAACGAAGACGGCATCGCGGTGGCACTCGACAAGCTGCTGGGTTAGAATCGCCGATAGTGCATGGTTCGGGCGTCCGCTTGCGGGCGCCTTTTTGTTAGGGAGGGTGCCGTGTCCGCATTTCCGTTCGACGCCGTTATCTTTGACATGGACGGTGTCATCGTCGATACCGAGTATTATTACCTGGGGGAGACCGCTGCGTTTGCCAAAGAGCTTGGGCTGAACCTGACCCAAGAGGAGTTGAACGGGCAGGTTGGTACCTCGCACCAGTTCTTCTTGCATATGCTGGTCGATTGGTTTGAGCGCGCCGGAAAGGGACACTTTACCGGCGAGGAGGCGCTGGCCCGCTGGGATGAGTGGGCGCATAAACGCCCGCGCGACTATCAGGCTTTAATTAACCCGGGTGCCGTGGATACGATTCGAGAGCTGCCGCGCCGTGGCGTTCGCGTGGCGCTTGCCAGCTCGTCTCCCATGGTTAGCATCGAGGAAGTGCTCAACGCATGCGGGCTGTCGGATGCCTTTGAGTATGTGGTGAGCGGCGAGCAGTTTAAGGAGAGCAAGCCCGAGCCCGACATCTACCTGCATGCGCTGGACCTGCTGGGGCTGCCCGCGAATCGCTGCTGCTGCGTCGAGGATTCGGTGCCTGGCATCACTGCCGGCAAGCGAGCCGGCCTGACAGTCATTGCCAAGCGCGAGGAGCGCTTTGGCTTTAGCCAGGATGCCGCGGACAAGATTATCGACCAGCTGCCGGAGCTGCTCACGCTTTCTTAGGAGCGCGGTAGTTGCGCGTTTTTCGGGTCTGATGAGTAAATAGCCAACATTTTGGTGCGACACCTAGCATACTTTAAGCTAATGCGGGCTTAAGGGCTTGTTGAATGCCCTTAAGCCCGTTTTAGAATTAATTGTGCTGGGAGAGGGTATATGCCACCGACTGAAGGGCCAACTGACGGTAAAGCAGCGATACCGCTGTACCAACAGGTTATTGATATCATCAAAAACGAAATCAACTCCGGCGCCTACAAGGCGGGCGCGCGGATACCCAACGAATTCGAATTGGCTGAGAGCTATAAAGTTGGCCGCGTTACCGTGCGACGCGCTATTGAGGAGCTCGTCCAGCAGGGCTATCTAACGAAGCGGCAGGGGAAAGGCACGTTTGTCAATGCCCCCAAGCTTAAGCGCAAGATTCGCCAGAAGGATGACGTCCAGAGTTTTTCGGACGCATGTCGCGTTAACGGAATGGAACCGGGGGCGTGTGTCATTTCGAGAAAGATACTGCCGGCGGATTCCACCGAAGCACAGTTCTTTGGTGTTCCCGTTGGAACTGACTTGATTTGCGTTGAGCGCGTGCGCACTGCCGATGGCGTCCCTGTCATGCTCGAGAACAACATATATGTTTACGAGGACAACGCCTATCTATCAACGGCACCTCTATCTAACCAATCCATTTTTGAGTTCGTGCGCAACCGGACGGGCCGCACGCCCGCGTTTACCGACCCGTGCACGCTCGAGATCGCGTGCGCGTCGCCCGAGGTCGCTCGACTGTTGGCAGTTCCCGTTGGCGAGCCCTTGTTTTATATGGAAGCCTTCTTTTTCGATGAGCAGCGGCGGCCGTTTATCATCGGTCGTCAGCGGATCGTTGGGTCTCGCTACGTTTTTGACATCTAGGACATTGCGAATGGAAACGCCCGGTGGATCATCTCACCGGGCGTTTCCATACCGTTCACGGCGCAAACGCAACCGTTCAACCGCGTTGCGGCAATCAGTTTGAAATTATCTTGATGAAGGAAAAAGCTGCTGGTAATCTATGGAACGTCATAGAACGTTTGCATTGTGCAAACGTTGAAGCGAGATACGATGCAGTCTCGAGTTCTTTGGAGGTATCTATGTCAGATACGAAGGCGAAGAAGACAAACAGACGTTTTAAGTTCAAATTACCGCATGTCTATACGATCATGTTCTTGCTGATCGTTGTCTTTGCGGTCCTGACTTGGATCGTTCCCTCTGGTCAGTATCAGCGCAAGACGATTTCGACAGCGGCGGGCGAGCGTGAAGTCGCCGTTGCTGGAACCTATGAACAGGTCGATAAGAACTACACCGATTCCGAGACCGGCGAGACCATCAATCTGGGCCAGGATATCTTCGCGGTTCTGCAAGCGCCCACCAAGGGCATCCAGGAGGCTGCCGACGTCGTTGCGTTCGTCTTATTGATTGGCGGATCGTTCGCGATCATCACCAAGACCAACGCTTTGAATGCCGGCATGAGCCGTGTGATTAAAAAGCTCAAGAACAAGGACATCCTCATCATTCCCATCACGATGACATTGCTGTCCATTTGCGGCACTACGTTTGGTATGTCTGAGGAAGCCCTGCCGTTCTATGCCATCTTCATTCCCATCATGATGGGTATCGGTTATGACTCGATGACGGCATTCATCATCTGCTTCCTTGGTCCTAACCTGGGATATTGTGCTTCGACCATCGACCCGTTTAATGTTTTGATCGCCCAAGGCATCATTGGCATCGAGGGTAATCCGCAACTGTGGCTGCGCGCCGTTTCTTGGGTTATCTTCACTGCCGTCGGTATCGCATGGGCCATGCGCTACGCCATGCGCGTCAAGAAAAACCCCGAGTCGTCCATTGTGTACGAGGACGATAAGCTCAAGCGTATTGAGTTTTCCGTGACCGATGCCTCCATCGAGGAAGAGTTCACTATCCGTCAGAAGCTCGTGCTTATCGATTTTGCTTGCGGTATGGGCATTATCGTCTGGGGTCTTGTTACCCAGGGCTGGTACATGAATCAGATTTCCGCCGTGTTCCTTGGCATGGGCTTGCTTGCCGGTATCCTGGGCGGCCTTGACCAGCAGACGATCGCAGAGGAGTTCGTTAAGGGTCTCGCCGACTTTGCGTACGCTGCCGTCGTTATCGGTATCGCTCGCGGTATTCTGGTCATCGCCGAGGGCGGCATGATCATCGACACCATCCTCCAGGCGCTTGCTACCGCGCTCGCCGGTGCACCTGCCGCCGTCTACACCACGTTTATGTATGTCGTCCTTGGCCTGCTCTCTTTGCTGGTTCCCTCGAGTTCTGGCCTGGCGGCGCTCACCATGCCCGTTATGGGCCCCCTGACCGAGCTCATGGGCCTCAATCCCGAGGCGGCCGTCACCGCGCTCCAGTTTGCCAACCAGACCATCAACACCATCAGCCCCGTGGCGGGTATGACGGTCGCCGGCCTTGCCGTGGCTAAGATTTCGTTTGGCCAATGGTGGAAGACCATTTGGAAGTTCTTCATCTTCATGGTCGTGTTTGGCTTGGTCATTACTGCCATTTCCGGCATGCTTCCGGCGTAGGTGGTTGTGATGTCTGATCGTTTGACGGTCCTGACGTCTAAGAGCGTCTTTACCGGTACGGGGGACCTGCCGTTTGAAGGTTTCGTAGCGGTCCGTGGCAATCGAATTGAGGCTGTTGGCACCAAGTGTGAGCTAGCTTCGTATTTGACCCAGGCGGACGAGGTAGTTGACCTGGGCGACCGCACCGTCATGCCTGGCCTGATCGATGTGCATACCTTCTATACAGGCTGGGCGCTGCGGACGTTGGGGCCTGATCTGTCCGGCATCGCTGATGCCAAAGAGGCCGTGTCGCTCTTGCGTGCATGGAAAGAAGATCGTCCGGATTGCGCGGCGGCTTTTGGCCACAACCTACCCGAAACGTTGGCATCGGATGCCGAGAACGCAAATACAGCAGCTGTGTTTGACGAGTGTTTTGGCGATATCCCCGTCGTCTGCTTTACACCGGGCGCGGATACCTGTGTTCTCAATGCTGCCGCCAGTGCGCGATACGGCTTCACACCCCAGGCGTGCTATGCCGAGAAGATCTGGCGCATGATGAGCGATTTCCTCGCGCTGCCCGAGGTGCGTGCAGGGTATTCGGACTACATGAGCATGCTTAACGAACGCGGCGTTACCGCCATCAAGGAGATGGCGTTTGATGACTACTACGGCTTTGCCGACGAAATGGCTCGCCGTGAGGAATCTGGTGAGCTGACGGTTCGCGTCTCTATGATGTCGCAGCCGGTGGGTGCCGGTGCAAATCTGGCATATGCCCGCGAGGCACGAGAGCGCTTCCGGGGACCGTTCGTTCGTTTTTCTGGCTTCAACCGTATGACCGATCGCGGCGTATGGGCGGGGCTTGCCGAGATGATTGACCCCTATGCGGACTCGGCCGATGCGGGCGCTGCCGGCAAGACGGTCGTCGAGGAGCCAGAGTGGGATCTGATTGAGAACGAGCTGCGTGCAATTGATGCTGACGGCTTCCGATATTCCTTGCATTGCCAGGGCGATGGCGCCGTTCGTCGCACCGTGGCGCTCTATGCCTCGCTGCCTCGAGACGAGCATGGACGGATGCTTCGCCGCCATGCGATTACCGATCTCGAGAACTCTGACCCGACCGATCTTGTCGAGTTTGGCAAGTTAGGTGGAATTTGCGAGGTCTATCCGCAGATTCTGACGCTGGACCGGCGCGAGGATTGCCTGTCGATGATGCGTCGACAAATTGGCGAGAAGCGACTTTTGCACAGCTGGAATCGCCGCGGCATGGAAGATTCCGGATGCACAGTGTGCTGCGGCACGGATCTGCCGCTGCTGATTCCGAGCCTGGGCGAGTCAATCTACAGCGCGTGCGGCGGATTCTTCGCCGACGGACTGCCCGTGAATGAGGTCAACACGCTGACGCTTGTCGAGCTCTTGCGCGCTTGGACTGCCGGGGGCGCGTACGACCTGATGCGCGAAGACGAGCTGGGTACGCTCGAGGTTGGCAAGCTTGCCGATATCTGCGTGCTCGATCGGGATGTGTTCGACCTCGATTATCGCGACGCACGCGATCTTGCGGTTGACATGACGATGTCGGACGGACAAATCGTGTTCGATCGAAATAAGGAGGCATAAGATGTCTGAATCCAAACCGACGCTGCACCGCGAACAGATTGCGGGCATGAATATCCACTACATCATGTGGTCGCTCGATTACTTCCTTGATGTGCAGCAGCGCTTGGGCTTTGAGTCCATTGAGCTGTGGTGTGCAGAGCCGCATGTGACGCTCGACCACACGGGCTACTTTGAGGCTGAGGTCCTGGCGAAAAAGGCTGCAGACCGTGGGCTTAGGTATCGTACTCTGTGCCCCGAGAATGTTGTCTATCCTTGGCAGTATTGCGCACGCAAACCGCTGCATGAGCAGCGCAGCCTGGCGTACTTTAAGCACGGCATTGAGCTTGCCGAGGTACTTGGGTGCGACCGCATGTCCATCAACTCGGGCTGGGGCGACTGGGACGAGGACCGCGAGGAAGCCTGGAAGCGCAGCCGCGAGCACTTGTCCATTCTGGCGGAGTATGCCGGCGAGCACGGTCTGGTGCTTACGATGGAAAGCCTGCGTCCCGAGGAGAGCAACCTTGTGACGACGGTTTCCGATGCGAAGCGCATGATTGACGAGGTCGCGAGCCCGTACTTACAGCCCATGGTTGATACAACCGCGATGGGCGTTGCAGGCGAGACGCTCGAGGACTGGTTTGCCGCCTTTGGTGATGGGGCAATTCACGAGATGCACTTTATCGACGGTGACCCGTATGGCCATCTGGTGTGGGGCGATGGCAAGCACGATATGGACGCCTTCGTCGCCACGCTCAACGCCCATGGTTTCGACGGCATGCTGGGCCAGGAAATCACGGACGGTCGTTACTACGATGACCCGGCGGCGGCAGATGCCAAGAACATGGCCGCATTCGAGAAATATCTGATTGACTAAAACAACTATCGGCCACGCAGCCAACGTCATTGATTGCGGCCAAACAAGAAAGGAACTGGATATGAACGCACACGATCTGATCAAAGAGGCAATTGCCGAGAAGGGCAAGTTCGACAGCGTCTACTGGATTGCTTGCGGTGGCTCCATGATCGATTTGATCCCGGCTCATGAGCTTCTGCAGCGCGAGGCAACCACCTTCACTTCGTATATCTATACGGCTCGCGAGTTCGATATCATGCGTCCGCGTCGTCTGGGCGAGAAGTCCCTGGTCATCGCTTGCAGCCACAGCGGCAACACCCCGGAGGTCGTCGAGGGCTGCGAGATTGCCCTTGCTGCCGGTGCTACGGTGATCGCCCAGACCGACAACGCTGGATCCAAGATCGACTCCGGCAAGTGGACCACGTGGGTCTACCCATGGGGCGAGGGCGTGCCGCAGGCCGAGGTTCCCGCTGGTATTTCGCTGTCGCTTGCGGCAGAGCTGCTCGATCAGCAGGAGGGCTACGCCGATCTTGCCGATATGTATGCCGGTATCGCCGAGATGGATAAGATTCTTCCCCCGGCACGCGAGAAGGTAAATGCCGAGCTGGGCGATCGCTTTGCCAAGCTTTGCCAGGAGCACGAGTTCTTCTATATTCTGGGCAGCGGTCCCAACTTTAGCCAGACCTACGGTTTCGCTATCTGCTCTCTTATGGAGATGCAGTGGCAGCACTGCAGCTACATCCACTCCGCCGAGTACTTCCACGGCCCCTTCGAGGCTACTCAGGATGGCGTTTTTTACTTCCTGCAGATGGGCTCCAGCGAGTGCCGTGCTATGGACGAGCGCGCCCTGGCGTTTCTTAAGACGCATACCGATACGCTGATGGTGCTCGATGCCAAGGAGTACGGTATGGAAGCCGTGCCGGCGAGCGTCCGCGCCTATCTGGACCCGGTGCTGTTCTACGCCATGAACTGCGAGCTGCGTGCTGCACGCGGCAAGGTGTTTGATCACGACCCCGATTTCCGTCGCTATATGGGTGTTGTCGAGTACTAGAAGGGACAAAGGCCATGGCATTTAACGTTAACGCGCTCGGATTTGGCGACAACGTCGTCGATCGCTACGAGCATATCCACACCATGTATCCTGGCGGCAATGCGGTGAACTTCACCGTTTATGCCAAGAAATGCGGTGCCGCACGCTCCGCATACATGGGAATTTTTGGCAATGATGCCGCTGCCGAGCATGTCATTGCAAGCCTCGAGGATGAGGGTATCGAGCTTGACAAGTGCGAGCAGATGATTGGCGAGAACGGAGCGGCTCGCGTGACCGTCGTCGACGGTGACCGTGTCTTCCTCGGCTCCAACGAGGGCGGTATCCGTGGCGATGCGCGCTATGTCCTCAATCGCTTTGACCTTGCGTACATGAAGCAGTTCGATGTGGTTCATTCGGGCAACTATTGCTTTACCGAGCGCGAGCTTCCCAAGTTGAAGGCTGCGGGCGTCACGGTCTCTTTTGACTTTTCGGACGACTCCACCGACGAGTACTACGAGCAGATTGCGCCCTACGTCGATTTTGCTTTCTTTAGTGCGGCGGATGCTGCGAGTGAGGACGAGATTCGCGAGCGTCTGGCATGGGTGAAGGGCCTGGGTCCGCGTTTTGTGTCGGCTACGGCGGGCGCCGAGGGCTGCATTGCTTACGACGGCGAGCGTTATTACCGCCAGCTGGCTAAACCGGTAACGGACATGAAGGACACCATGGGGGCGGGCGACTCGTTCCTTACCTCGTTTTTGATGTGCTATCTCGATTCCGCCAAGCGTGGTGAAGATGGCGCCGAGGCCATCGAGCGCGCGCTCGACTTTGCTGCCGGGTTTGCCTCGACCGTGTGCGGCATGGAAGGTTCTTGGGGCCACGGAGCACCAATCGTCGAATAGCCGAGCGGTCCCGGGGAGGTGCAGGCGCCTCCTCGGGACCCGGTGTGCAAAAAATGCCAAATATGAGTACTGTGACTAATTTAGTCGCAGCAAAATCAACCCCTTCAGACGTGATTTGAGCGTCTGGAGGGGTTTAAGATTTGCGAAAACGCAGGATGAATGACTGTAAAAGCTTTAATTAGCGGACAATCGAGGATTATTCTGGCGGTTGGAAAGTTAAAAGAAATGTATCCATTCCGGTAGCAGTACTCATATTTGGCATTTTTTGCACACCAGGGGTTAGCGAAGGTCAAAAACAGAGCGCGCATTTGTTAAAACTATCGACTCGATGCGCTTTGCGTCGCAGTTTTTGAGCGAGGTGATGCGTTCTGAGGTCCTTGTGAGCGACCTGATGAGCGACTGCGCGCTTGTTTCTGTGTTTGGCTCGGCCGGCGCATCGGTCTCGAGCAGTAGGCGGTCGAGTGGAATCTGTCGTGCGTATTCGCGACCGCGCTTGGTCGCGAGCATGCGTTCGTTGACGGAAAAATAACAGCCCGCATTACGCGCGCGGACGAGTTCGTCCGAAGTACCGCTAAACCAGTGGAAGATGATAACGGGGGAGTCGGGGTTTGGGATGAGTAGTCCATGCGATTCGAGGACGTCCAGTACGGCTCCTGCCGAACGAACGGCGTGAATTGATATCACGCGCCCGGTAAGAGGATGCTGCACGAGCGCATCGCAGAGCCGGTTAAGTGCCTGTATTTGTAGCGGCTCACTTCCAGCAAAGCGCGCGGAAAAGTCGAGTCCGACTTCGCCGATGTAGTGCTCTTGGGCGGCAACTTCGCAAAGCAGATTGACTTCGGCAGGACCGCAGCGGCCGTCGGCGAGCCACCAGGGATGGAGGCCGACGCCCGCGATAATGTTTGGGTAGCGGCTGGCACGCTTTTTTGCTGCCGCGAAGTCGCGTGGGTCGACCCCGCAATCAAAGACCCCCAGTCCTATAGCCGCAGTTTCGTCGGCAACAGCATTCGGGTATGCCATCAAATCAAGATGGCAGTGTGCATCAAATAACCGGGGCTCCATCTCGGCGCGTTCCGCTAGTCCAGGCGCTGGCCATCGGAGCGTACACGTTCGGTGCCGCGGCCGCTGATCTGGCGGATAACCTCGCCGGCAATCATCTGACCCATGATGGGCGGCATAAAACTGGCGGTTCCGAGCTCGGTACGCTCGTGGATGTTGGAAGGGTCGCGGGGCTGTGTCTTAACCGATTCCTCGCAGCTAAACAGCACGTGCAGGCTCTTGATTCCGCGCTTCTTACATTCTTTGCGCATAATGCGGCTCATAGGGTCACGTACCGTATCGAAGATGTCGGCAAAGCGGAGACACTCGGGATGGAGCTTGTTGGCCCCGCCCATGGAGCTAACCAAACGAATGTCGTGGTCCTGAGCATATTTGGCAATGGTGAGCTTGGCCGAGATGGTGTCGATGGCGTCGACGACGTAGTCGAGCTTGCCGTCCGTCTGCTCCAAAACGCTCGCGAAGAAATCATCGATGTTGTCGCTCAGCAGGTATTCGGTGCGCTTGATGACGGTAGCGGTAGGGTTGATGTCGTGAATCATAGCCTCCATGACGTCGACTTTGCGCTTGCCGACGGTGCTGTGAAAGGCGATGGCCTGGCGATTGATATTGCTGGGCGCGATGATGTCCTTATCCAGAATGACGAAATGACCGATGCCGCCGCGGGCGAGTGCCTCGCAGCAGTTGGAGCCCACGCCTCCGCAGCCGAGCACCAACACCGTAGCATCGGCGAGCTTATCGAGTGCCTCGCGGCCCATGATGATCTCGAGCTTGGTGTCGCGTGTCTCGACGAGAGCGGCAGCGGTTTCGGTCATAGACATCCTCCGATGGGGAAGCGAATCGTGTTTTAGCTATCGCCATTATAGGTGTTATCGCGATTCCATTTGAGCCCTTGGGCTTGTTGAAATGGGATCGGGGTTCGCATAAGATTGAAGCAGATGGCACCCGTTGCAGCGGGTTGGCCAACTCAAAAACACGTTTGTAGCGTGAGAAGTGGCCGTCTTCGCATTACGCGGAGGCGGCTATTATTTTGAGTACAAGATTAGATAGTTAGACAAACATCTAAATATCGAGTATAGTGTGCGCGTCATGAGAGATGATGAAAGGGGGTCTTATGCCGGGAGAGGGTTTTAAGGCGCTTGCCGATCCAACGCGACGGCGCATTTTGGAGTTGCTGCGCGAGGGCAATTGCACGGCGGGGGAGCTTGCCGAGCATTTCGATATCAGTAAGCCGTCGCTGAGCCATCACTTGGCGACGCTCAAAAACGCCGGGTTGGTAACCGACGAACGTCATGGTCAAAACATCGTATACAGCTTAAACACTACCGTCATGCAGGACTTGATCGGTTGGTTTATGGGCTTTACAAACACGGAAGGTGATAAGGATGAATAACGAAAACAAGGGCATTCACCCCACGGGGGTATCGTCGCGCGTGTGGATTGCGCTGGTCGCTCTGTGCGTCGCCAATGTCGTAGCGCATCTCATGGTGATGCCGAGCTTGCCTGGGCAGATTCCCACGCACTGGGGCGCGAACGGCGCCGTCGACGGTTGGGGTCCCAGCTGGATGGCCTCCGCGCTCGGCGTGCTGCCTCTGGTGCTTCTCGCAATGTTCTGCGTGGTGCCGCGCATCGATCCCAAAGGTGAGGCATATCGAACCTCGGGCAAGTTCTATCAGGGCTTCGTAATCGCCTTCACCTTGTTCATGTGCGCCATAAGCTGGCTGGGAGAGCTTACGGTCTGGGGCGTGGTGCCGGCGGTCGGTTCGGTCAACGTGCTGATTTCCGGTGTTGTCGGTTTGCTGTTCATCGGCGTAGGCAACTACTTGCCGCGTGTGAAGCAGAACTATACGCTCGGTATCAAGACGCCTTGGGCGCTTGCCAATCCCGAGAACTGGCGCCGTACGCAGCGCTTTGGCGGTGCCTGCTTTATGGTGCTGGGTGTTGGCCTGATTGCGATGGGCGTGGCAGGCAGCGTGCTTTCGAGTGAAGTCGTCGCCGCGGTGATTGCGGTTCTGGCGTTTGGTTCGGTTGGAGCCGTCTACGTCTACTCGTATCTGCTGTGGCGCAAATCGCAGCGAGCCGCTCGCTAAGGTTGCGGAAAACTAGCGTACGCAGTTCATAGTATGTTCCGGGGGAACTTTTCCCAGGTAGTATTAGGGGGTATGGGCAACCATGCCCCTTTTTCGTTACGTTTCAGAGCTGGTTCCCTCATTTCGTTTCCACTAAAGCGAATCAAGAATAGGGAAACAGCAGGTAGAAAGGATAAAACAGGCAAATGGCAGAGTTTATCTACCAGATGTATCAGGCTCGCAAGGCCCATGGCGACAAGGTAATCCTTGACGACGTGACTCTGAGTTTCTACCCTGGCGCCAAGATCGGCGTTGTGGGTCCCAACGGCATGGGTAAGTCGACCCTGCTCAAGATCATGGCCGGCATCGAGGAAGTTTCCAACGGCGATGCCAGGCTTACCCCCGGCTACACCGTGGGTATCCTGCAGCAGGAGCCGCCGCTCGACGACGACAAGACCGTCATCGAGAACGTGCGCATGGCATTCGGCGACATGATCGCCAAGGTCGATCGCTTCAACAAGATCGGCGAGGAGATGTGCGACCCGGATTGCGACATGGCCGCCCTCATGGCTGAGATGGGAAAGCTCCAGGACGAGATCGACGCCGCCGACGGCTGGGATATCGATTCCAAGCTCGGCCAGGCCATGGACGCCCTGCAGCTGCCCGATTCCGACATGCCGGTCAACGTGCTTTCCGGCGGCGAGCGCCGCCGCGTGGCCCTGTGCAAGCTGCTGCTCGAGGCTCCCGACCTGCTGCTGCTCGACGAGCCCACGAACCACCTGGACGCCGAGTCGATCCTGTGGCTCGAGCACTTCCTGCACAACTACCAGGGCTCGGTGCTTGCCGTCACGCACGATCGCTACTTCCTGGATAACGTTGCCGAGTGGATCTGCGAGGTCGACCGCGGTCACCTTTATCCCTACAAGGGCAACTACTCCACGTATCTGGAGACCAAGGCCGCGCGTATCGAGGCACAGGGTAACCGCGATGCCAAGCTCGCCAAGCGCATGGAGGCCGAGCTCGAGTGGGTACGCAGCTCGCCCAAGGCTCGCCAGGCCAAGAACAAGGCCCGTCTGGCTCGCTACGAGGAGATGGAGGCCGAGGCCCGCGCAAGCCAGAAGCTCGACTGGACCGACATCCGCATTCCCGTTGGACCGCGTCTGGGCAACAAGGTGCTCGAGGCCCATCACCTGCACAAGGAGTTCGATGGCCGTGTGCTCATCGACGACCTTTCTTTCACCCTGCCGCGTAACGGCATCGTGGGCGTCATCGGCCCCAACGGTGTGGGCAAGACTACGCTCTTCAAGACCATCGTGGGCCTGGAGCCGCTGACTTCGGGCGAGCTCGAGGTGGGCGAGACCGTCAAGATCTCCTATGTCGATCAGAACCGTTCTGGCATCGACCCCGACAAGAACCTGTGGGAGGTCGTCTCGGATGGCCTGGACCACATGATGGTCGGCGAGACCGAGGTCCCCAGCCGCGCGTACGTGGCGAGCTTTGGCTTTAAGGGCCAGGACCAGCAGAAGCGCGCTGGCGTACTCTCCGGTGGCGAGCGCAACCGTCTGAACCTGGCGCTCACGCTCAAGCAGGGCGGCAACCTGCTGCTCCTCGACGAGCCCACGAACGACCTCGACGTCGAGACGCTGTCCTCGCTCGAAGCGGCGCTGCTCGAGTTCCCGGGCTGCTCGGTGGTCATTAGCCACGACCGTATGTTCCTGGACCGCGTCGCCACGCACATTCTGGCGTGGGAGGGCACCGATGAGAATCCGGGCAACTGGTATTGGTTCGAGGGCAACTTCGAGGCCTATCAGGCCAACCGCATCGAGCGCCTGGGCGAGGATGCAGCCCAGCCGCATCGTATTCACCGCAAGCTGACGCGCGACTAGTCGAGCTCAGGTGACCTAACGAGAAAGGGACGATAACCTTGAGGGTTATCGTCCCTTTTTGTTACTTGGTAGAAGGCTCGACTTTATCGATGGTCCAGGCGGCTCCGAGACCGCCGGTGGTGTTGCGGCGGATGCGCACGGTGACTTCGTGGCGCTCGCCGGCTTGCGTGTAGCGCAGAGGGAAGCTTGCGCGGTTTCGCGCGGCCTCGATGGTACCGCGCTCGCGGGCGATCCAGTAGTACTCGCCGACGATGCCGAGCGTGTCGGCGCCGTAGGGGAGATAGGTTGACAGCTGGTGCAGAAGCGGGCCGGGGCAGAAGACCTCGGTTGCGAAATCGACGGGGAAGTCCTCGGGGATGGCGGGCGCTACGGGTGCGGGGGCCGGTACCATCGTCGGTGCGAAGGCCTGCTCATTGACGGGCGTCACCTCGATGACGGGCGCGGGTTCGGCGCCGAGTACTGATTCGGTGTCCGCTTTCGGCATCGCCGCGGAATCTGCGGGTTCGACGATGGCAGGTGCGTCTGCGGTCGCGGTGTCGAACTCGACTTGCGGAGCGCTCTGATTCTCGACGCTCGACTTTGCCTCGATGGGCGTGGATGCCATGGTGGTGATGCCGGCGTTTGCGTTCTCGGGGTCATAGACGACCGTGAGCGAGATGGCGGGCTGCGGTGCCTCGGGCTCCGGCGCCGACTCGGTAGCGCCTTGATCGGCGGGCTCGTCGGACTGATCGTCCTCGGTCTTGTCACCAAAGACATCGCTGTTTTGGAATGCAGACGTCTCGGGCCGGTCAGCGGCTTCTTCGGTTGTCGACTTGGGAGCTTCGTTGAGCTCCGCAGTGGTTTCCTGCTCAGATATGACTTCGGGATCGGTCGTGGCGGTGGTTTCGGCTTCCGCTGTTACCTCAATAGCGGCTTCGATCTCTGTCTCGGGCTCGGGTTCCGGCACGGCTTCAACCATGACTTCGGGCTCGGGACGCTTAACGTGCTTGGGACGCACGGCCTTGAGGTCCTTCTCACCGCGCTTTTTCTTTTTGTAGGACTGCTTGGCGCCCTTGGCAGCCTTGGGCTTGTCCTCGCCCTTGGCAAGGGCGGCATCCCAGGCCTCGTTGGCGATGACGGTGGCATACAGGCGACCGCCCTTAAAGACGGTCAGCTTAATGCAGTCGTCGAGCTCCTCGAGCAGCTCACGCGTGGACTCAAAGCCCAGGTCATAAGCGGTCATGTCGCCGGCGGCGAGCGCCTCCTCGACCTGTGTCATAAACGTTTGCTTGCCGCACCCAATCGCGTCGCGCAGCAGGCGATACAGATAGATGTGGTTGCCCAGCGAAAGCGTGGGCCTAACTATTGTCTTGCTCATGGCAAATCTCCTCTTTACACATGTAAAGCATCTTACCATCGCATAGCGTTCGCCATGGCGGCGCCCAAGGCAAACGGGCGCGAACCGCTTTCGATTCGCGCCCGTTGTACAGGTCGGTTATCTATGAGAGGCAAATGTACTTAGTTGCCCGATGCCGTGCCTTGGCTCGAGTTGTCAGATGCCGTGCCGGACGCGGTTCCACTCGAGCTGTTCGAGCCGTTGGTGTTGTTGCTGTCTGCTGTACCCGTTCCCGACGTGGTGTCGCTCGTCTGGCCTCCCGTGTTCGGCTGCGAACCGTCAGTCGTTTGGCTTGAGTCGGTCGTGCCGGATTGCGCGCCGCTGTTGTTCACAGAAGAATCGGCGCCCTGCGATTGGTTTTGGGTATTCGAGGACGAATCGGTAGAGGTGGAACTGTCTTGCGTGCCGTCCGTCTGTGCCTGCTGGTCTTGCGACTGGGTGTTGCCATTTGCATCGCTTTCCGTCGTGCGCGACGAAAGGATTGGCTCGGGGCGCTCGCCCAGACCCTCACCGGCGGTGGTGATAAGGATGGCGCCGGCGCAGGCGATGACCGCGACGATGGCGATGGCGATCGAGAAGACGATGACCTTCTTTTGCGTCTGACTGCGCTCTGCCGCCGCCTTGGCGCGCAGGCTGTCGGGAGCAACGCGCGCCGTGGTCGCGCGCCCCGCAATCTGGCGCATCTCCTGCGTAGTCGCGGCGCCGCCCAGGTGCTCCTCGGCATTAAACTCAACGGGCTCGTAGGCGCCGGCGGGGTAGTCGACGGCGGCGTGCGTACCTTTGATGGCTTCGGCGCTGGCAGAGATAAAGTGGCGGTAGACCTGCGATGACACAACGGTGATGACCGAGCTCACGGCGGCGCCAATTACTGAACCAGCGATACCAATCTTGGAGGCAAGTGCGACGCTCGTGGCGGCAGCTGCGGCGCCGGCGATGATCTGGGGAATGGAAATGTCGTCAAACAGGCCCTTTTTGGGCGCGATGGCCATGGTCTGTCCGATGGAATGGTTCTCGTGCACGCCGTTGTTGAGCGCGGCCGGTGTCATGACGCGCGTGCGCGGCGCGTCGGTGTACTTGGTTGTCATACGGGGTCCTCCCGGTGTAAATCTGCTTCGTTTCATGTAGCCATCAGGGTACCCACCAGATGTGAATCGTACGTGACATTTAACAGATACCATCAACTCATCAAGGGGGGCTTGCTGTCTTTGGTGCAATAGCTTGATGCTAAACTGGATTTACGATTGTGAGGTGGTTTACGTGATGTACCCGTATATGACATTCGAAGACGGTACCGAGGTCGTTCATTCTGACCTGATAGCAGATGGGGATATCGAAAAGGTCATCGTGCATTTTGAACGACCGACGGCAGAGGGCTTCGACTCCGCTCGTTGTGAGTTGCCTTCCTGTTCGTGGACTGACTGGGAAGGGCATTTTACTCAAAGTGAAAAACGAGCTTTCGAAGAGTGTTTGAGCAAATCATTTAGATTAGTTCGAGTTTAGTTCGAATATAGAAGCCGAATGCGATGACCTAAAGCGTATGCATTTTTAGTATTAGATGCGTATGAAATGGAGGATGTGAATGGATGAGCTAATAGACTTTAAAAAACGATTTCTCAAGAATGGCGAGCTGGTTTCAATTCCAAAAAAGGAAAGCTATAAAAGAATCATGCTGCTATGGGCCGTCTCTTTCTTTGAATTAAATACAAGTTATACGGAGCTTCAGGTTAATCGTGTGCTGTCACAGCTCTATCCTGATTATGCCGTGTTGAGGCGGTACTTGGTTGATTATGGATTCCTATTAAGGGATGAGCGAGGCCTGAAATACGAGGTTAATCGTGATGTTCACGGTATTGAGAGCTAGCCGTCCGGTTCGGGTCCTATATATTGCTAGAGGGATAAGCGAAATAGGCAATTGGTGTGCGAATATTGCTTTGCCAATGCTGATTTACGAGGTAACTCACGATGTTTCTGCAACTGCTTTGATGGTCTGCTGTAGATTTGCCCCCTCTCTGTTTTCAGTTGCGCTCGCGCAGCTGCCTCAGAAGATGGGTATCGGGACGCTGCAGGCCATGAGATTGGCAGACTTAATTCGCGCGGGATTATTCGTTTGCTATATTTTTGTTGATAGTAAATGGAGTATGTTTGCTATTACGTGCGCGGTATCGCTTTGCCGAACGGTTGAAATGCCCTGCTTTTACTCGTTGTTAAGAGCCAATACGAATAGTATCAATCGCGACGTAATTAATAATTCGTTTGGGTTTCTGCAGAATTTGATGATGGTTCTGGGGCCAGTTGCCGGCGGTTTTGTTGTCGCTCAATTTGGGGCGGAGGCTGTTCTTGCATTAGACGCGCTTTCTTTTGCCGCGTCGTTCTGGTTGCTGCGAGATGTTCCGTCGGTTATCGAGGTTAATGATAAAGAGGGGATAAGCAAAAATGAAAAAAACAGGACTGCATTTAGTGATCTTAGCGCGAAGCACTTGGCAATTGGTTTCCTATTAATCGATATTTCTAGTGGCGTGGCATTCGGCTCTCTGAATTCTCTTTTGCCAGCTATTGCGCAATTGCAATTTGACTCGTCATCGATACAATACGGATTCCTTCAGAGTAGTCTTACAATCGGACTGTTGTTCGGAAATACAATATATGGTCGTTTAATTAATGGTTCCGATTGCATTAAATCATATTGTTTTGTGACGTATCTTGCGCTCGGTGCGTATCTGGCGTTTGGCTATCGCTATGCGTCTGGAATATCGTTTATTTTCCTTTTTATCGTCGGTGCCGGAAACGCCATTCAAGATGTGCTTCTCATAACATCGCTGCAGGATTTGGCGAGAGACGAATCTGAATCGATAAGCCTGTTTTCAATTAGGGAGTCTTTGCAATCGGTTGCTGTTGTTATTTCAACACTCCTTGTTTCGCTGTTCACGAGCATCGCGATGTTCTCAATTCTCGTTACAGGACTTGGTGTATTTTCAATTATGATGGTAGTTGTGTTTCAATTGAATTATTTGCGAAAGATGTGACGTTGATATGCCTAAAACGCTTTTAGTATTTCCCCCAGGATGGAGTCCAGTGGGGCCGTATCTTGCCTTGCCTGTTTTGAAGTCATATCTTCAAGAGGTTGAACAATATAAAGTTGACATCGTTGACTTAAACGTGGAATTTTACGATGACCTCCTATCTTTTAGACATGTCGAAGAGTGCTGTAAAAGGTATCGGGAATCAAAGGATTCGTTTAGTTCGAATGTTCAATTAACAATCGAGTTGATACAAAAGTCAGCACTTAATGTTGACGAGGCAAAAGATATTTTCAGATCGAAGAGATACTTTAATCTAAAAGAAAGACAATATGCTGAAAACATTTTTAGAAATGCACTCTATATCATAAATCACGTCTCATATGGAGTTAAATACACGTTCAACTCCATAGATCTGCCCTATGATTATTATTCGACACCAGAAATAATGAAATCGCTTGCGGATACCTTGCATAATCCGTTTATTTCCTTCTATGAAACTGCCTTTCTTAAGCGTATTCAGAGGGAAAAAATCGAGTTTATTGGGATTTCGGTGAGCGGCTGTTTCCAATTGATTTCTGCAGTTACGTTAGCGAAACTGATTAAAGAAGAATGTCCATCTGTTAAACACGTCTCATTGGGCGGCAATTACATTACTCGTTTAGCAGATGACTGCATGAAAGAATGGCATCCCTTTTTTGAATACATTGATTCGATAATGATGTATGACGGCGAAGAGCCGCTTGCACGTCTTCTTGAGGCTCTTGACTCTGGTGATGACAATCTCGACTGTGTTCCAAACCTTTGCCATGCTAAAGGTGGGAAGATATATAAAAACCATCGGATTGAGCAAACATTTATCAACGATACGGTTCCCGATTTCGATGGCTTCGCCCTTTCTAAATACTTCATGCCTGAGTTAATATTGCCGGTTTATTCCTCTAGGCAGTGTTTTAATCATTGCGCCTTCTGCACCATTCCCGGTGCTACCGGTGGTTGTTACCGAAAGATGCCTATATCGAGAGTATTTGAAATAATGTGTCGGTTAAATGAAAAATACGGCACGAGAGTTTTCTCTTTTGTGGATGAAACATTCGAAGGCAAAAGAATGGAGCAACTCGCTGATGAAATAAACGCATCGGGAAAAACGTTTTTCTGGCATGGAGAAACGAGGTTCTCTCCAACCCTAAGTACAGACGTTTTCAACAAGATATACCAAAGTGGATGTAGGCAGATTCAGTTTGGCCTCGAGTCATACAACCAAAGAGTTCTTGATCTAATGAAGAAGAACACGAGAGTTGATTGGATTGATCGCAATATCCATGATTGTCTCAATGCGGGTATTCCTGTTCATCTATTCTTTATGATTGGCTTTCCGACCGAAACTAAAGAAGAGGCTCTGAACACCTTAGCTTATACAGAGAATGTTTTGAATTATTCAAAACAGGTATGTGGTGTTCCATATTCCACGAGAGGATTTACGAATTTTGGTCTCGTTATGGGGTCGGATGTTTGGAATCATCCCGATAAGTATGGTGTCTCTGTAATGCCGAAGTCCCAATATGAGGATTTGCGCCTCGAAGTGGATTATGTTTCAGGCACTGGTTTAACTTTAAATGAAGCAAAATCCTTATCTGATGAGCATCATATTGATTTTTATATGCAAGAGGTCATAAACGGTAGCGACACAATTGACTTGCCCCAGCGGCTTCATATTTCAGAGGTGACCTGGATCCTAGATTCTATTCACGCTGTCAGGTATAAGGGACATTTGACCAAAGTAAAGCGACGGCTAACTAGTCTAAATCCAGCTGATCGAATCTGGCTGGATTCCAAGACCTCTGTCGTGCTCGTTGAGCCATTTGCCTACATCTATAATTCTGAATACCATCATGTCTATGCTGTTTCCCAGTTGGTATACCTTAAGTTGGCCCGTTTATTGGAGGCCGATTGTAGCATTTCTCTTATCCTTGATCAAGGCGACCTCGAGCTGACAAGGACGATAGAAGAACTGTTGCATTATGGATTGCTGAATACAAATATCGATGCCGATTATGTAATGCACGATAATGGTTTTCAATTGGTTAAAAGTTCGTTTGTGAAAGAAGTCGGACGCTCAAAAGAGGGGTTAAGAGTACTGCTGAGTTGTGCCACCCATAGAATGTGTGCGGTTAATGATTTTTCGTTCGCTTTGCTTTCGTTGTTTGAAAAGCCGATTACTAAGAACGAGGTGCGCGACATTTTGAAAAAAGAGGGACTATCGGCAAACGAGGAGCAATTAAACAAGTTGGTTGATAATTGCATGAAAGCAGATATACTACAGTTGATTAGATAGAGGAGGTTTCTGCATGGACGTTATTAATAAAGATCTCTTGGAGCAACTGAAAGAGTTTCAGGAAGAGGGCGTCGTGGTAGAAGTGTTCGACTTTGAGGACTACATGGATAAATTCTGCCATTAGTTTCGGAATTTACTCGCCTCGCTTAAAGGAGAAGTCGATTATCGATTTCTCCTTTTTTAATTAAAGATATTATTGAAATACATGCTCCTAGCACAGGTTGGCCTCTCAGTAAACTGGGAGGTTGCTTTGGCTAGTTAGAGATATGTGAACGTCCGTTAGACTGAATCTCAGGGTAGAAGGGGCCTCCAGTGTCCAGATCAACTAGGCAATGCTGCGTTTCGGCTAATAAGAACGATGGCTTTTTGCGTGTGGCGGCGGCTTCGCCGCAGATTCGCGTGGCCGATGTCGAGGGCAATGCCGAGGTTGCGCTGGCGGCTGTTCGCGAGGCTACCGAGCGCGGCGTTCGCGCGCTGGTGTTGCCCGAGTTTAACCTGACCGGCTATACCGCGGCCGACCTGTTCCATAACCGCACGCTGCTGCATGCCTGCGAGACCGCGCTGGCACATGTTCTCGATGAAACCCGTGAGCTGCCGATTGTCTTTACCATCGGTCTTCCCGTTGCAGTTGCCGAGAATATTTACAACTGTGCCGCCGTGTGCTGTGCGGGCGAGCTTTTGGGCCTCACGGCCAAGAAGTATCTGCCCAACTATGGCGAGTTCTACGAGCGCCGCTGGTTTGCTCCGGCGCCCGCAGATCCCGTGTGGGTCGAGTTTGCCGGTCAGGGTCCGGTTCCGCTGGGTTCGGGACTTGTCTACCGCTGCTGTGATGAGGGTGCCGAGGATATGGTGCTGGGCGTTGAGGTCTGCGAGGACCTGTGGGTGCCGGCGCCCCCTTCGACCGAGATGGCGCTTGCCGGTGCGACGGTGATCCTCAATCCGTCGGCTTCGGACGAGATTATCGGTAAGGCGGATTACCGCCGCAGCCTCATTTCCAACCAGAGCGCGCGCCTGTACTGCGCCTATGCCTACGCGGACGCGAGCGAGGGCGAGTCCACGACCGACATGGTCTTTGCGGGCGAGAACCTCGTCTACGAAAACGGCTCCAAGCTCGCCGCGACCAAACTGCTTACCTGCGATATGGCCATCGCCGACGTTGACCTTGACCGCCTGGTTGCCGAGCGCCGTCGCTCGACGACGTGGACGCGCGCGGACGATGCGCCGGAGGCCACGACCATTGAGTTTTCGTTTGAGGGCGTGCTGGCCGAAGAACCTGTCTTGCGCGATGCCTGCGATATCGACCGCGTTTTCCCGCGCGCGCCCTTTGTGCCGGCCGACCACGGCGACCTGGCCGAGCGCTGCGAGACCATCCTCGACCTGCAGACTGCGGGCCTCAAGACCCGCCTCGCCCATACGGGTACCAAGGCTGCGGTCATCGGCCTTTCGGGCGGCTTGGACTCCACGCTGGCACTGCTTGTGACCGTGCGTGCCTTCGATGCACTGGGGCTGTCGCGCACGGGTATCACGGCGGTTTCCATGCCCGGCTTTGGCACGACGCACCGCACTAAGTCCAATGCCGAGTCGCTCGCTCGTGACTTGGGTGTGAGCTTCCGCGAGGTCTCAATCCATGCTGCCGTGGAACAGCACTTTAAGGATATCGAGCATGATCCGGCCGTGCAGGACGTGACCTACGAGAACAGCCAGGCGCGCGAGCGTACGCAGATTCTGATGGATCTGGCCAACCAGGCTGGCGGTTTTGTCATCGGCACGGGCGACCTGTCGGAGCTGGCGCTCGGCTGGGCTACCTATAACGGCGACCACATGAGCATGTACGCCGTCAACGCGAGCGTGCCTAAGACGCTTGTGCGCCATCTGGTGCGCTATGCGGCCGATGTGTTTGGCGGGCGTATTGCCGAGACGCTGCTCGACATCCTCGATACGCCGGTGTCCCCCGAGCTTCTGCCGCCCACGGGCGACGGCGAGATTGCGCAGAAGACCGAGGATTTGGTGGGCCCGTATGAGCTGCACGACTACTTCCTCTACTACCTGCTGCGTTTTGGCTTTGAGCCGGGCAAGATCTACCGCATGGCGCTCAAGAGCTTCGAGGGCGTCTACGACGCCAAGACCGTCCACACGTGGCTACGTACGTTCTACCGTCGCTTCTTTGCCCAGCAGTTTAAGCGCAGCTGCCTGCCCGATGGTCCCAAGGTGGGTTCGGTGACGCTCAGCCCGCGCGGCGATTGGCGTATGCCGAGTGACGCTAGCTCGCGTCTGTGGCTTGCGCAGATCGACGCGCTCAATCCAGTTGACTAAGGTTGGCTAAATTGAACCAATACGGGGGTTGCAAGCGTTACACTTTTGCAATCTGATGGCCCGTATCGCGCGGCGCTCTTGTCGGAGCGCCGCGTTTTTTATATCGAAAGGTGGCACCATGCAGGCATCGCAGCGTCTCGACCGCTTTGGCGCGGAGGTCTTCGCCTCGCTCAACAACAAGCTTCTCGCGCTGAAGGCTCAGGGCAAGACCATTTACAACATGAGCGTGGGCACGCCCGACTTTAAGCCGTACGACCATGTGGTCGAGGCGCTCACGCAGGCAGCCCAAGATCCCGAGATGTGGAAGTATGCCCTGCGCGACCTGCCCGAACTCAAGCAGGCCGTGTGCGATTACTATGAGCGTCGCTTTGGCGTTTCGGGCATTACGCCGTCTATGGTGCAGTCGTGCAACGGCACGCAGGAGGGGGTGGGCCATTTGGGCCTTGCCCTGCTCGATCCGGGTGACACCATTTTGGTTCCCGATCCGTGCTACCCGGTCTTTGAGGCGGGTGCCAAGATCGCCGATGCCAAGCTCGAATACTATCCGCTGGTTGCCGAGCACAATTACCTGCCCTATGTGGCGGGTATCGATCCCGAGGTTGCCGATCGTGCCAAGTACATGATCGTGTCGCTGCCCGCGAACCCGGTCGGCTCGGTGGGCACGCCCGAGGTCTACGAGGAGATTATCGCCTTTGCCCGCGAGCATGATCTGTTGATCGTCCATGATAACGCGTACTCCGACATCGTGTTTGACGGCGAGCCCGGCGGCAGCTTCTTGCAGTATCCCGGCGCGCTCGAGGTGGGCGTTGAGTTCTTCTCGCTCTCCAAGTCGTTTAACGTCACCGGTGCCCGCATCGGCTTTTTGGTCGGTCGCGAGGATGTGGTCTCTGCCTTTGCCAAGCTGCGCGGCCAGATCGACTTTGGTATGTTCTTCCCGATTCAGAAGGCCGCCATCGCGTGCCTGAACGGTCCGCGCGATGAGGTCGAGGCGCAGCGTCTGAAGTACCAGGAACGCCGCGATGCCCTGTGCGACGGTCTTGAGGGCCTGGGCTGGGAGCGTCCCAACGCGCATGGCTCTATGTTTGTGTGGGCCAAGCTTCCCGGTGGTCGCACCGATTCCATGGCGTTTTGCGAGGAGCTCATGGAGAAGGCCGGCGTTGTGGTGACGCCGGGCGCGAGCTTTGGCCCTTCGGGCGAGGGGCACGTGCGCATGGCGCTGGTCCTGCCGCCCGATCAGATCGCTTTGGCTGTCGAGGCCATTCGCGAGGCGGGCCTGTATTAGAAACCTATTTCGACTCGTCAATAGCTCGAAACCGATTTCGTGCAGTTATTTTACGAATTCTGCAAACAATTTCGGTAAACGGTCGATTTTTGGCTGCGAATAGGAGCATAATCAAAGTCCCGATTGGATGTATTGGGATTACGGCAAGCCGCTCGGGTCGTTCCCGGGCGGCTTGTTTGTGGAGAGAGATGGGAGTTTCTAATGGTTAACGAGAAGAAGGTCGCTATTGTCGGCTGCGGCTTCGTCGGTTCGTCTTCGGCGTTCGCTCTGATGCAGAGCGGTCTGTTCTCCGAGATGGTCCTCATCGACGTGGACAAGAACCGCGCCGAGGGTGAGGCTCTGGATATCGCGCACGGCATGACGTTTGCCGAGCCGATGAAGATCTACGCCGGCGATTATTCCGATGTCGCCGACGCCGCCATGATCGTCGTCACCGCTGGCGCTGCCCAGAAGCCCGGTGAGACCCGCCTGGACCTGGTCAACAAGAACGTTAACATCTTTAAGTCCATTATCCCCGAGATTAAGAAGTCCGGCTTCGACGGCATTCTGCTAATCGTCTCCAACCCGGTTGATGTTCTGACCTATGCTGCCATCAAGATGTCCGGCCTGCCCGAGGGCCATGTCATCGGCTCCGGTACCGTGCTCGACACTGGCCGTCTGCAGCAGATGCTTGGTGCCCACGTCGAGGTTGACCCGCGCGATGTCCAGGCCTATGTCATGGGCGAGCACGGCGACTCCGAGTTTGTCGCTTGGTCCAGCGCTCAGGTTGCTGGCGTTCCGCTGAACACCTTCTGCGAGCTTCACGGTCATCTGGAGCACGAGGCTGCCGAGAAGCGTATCGCCGAGGACGTTAAGAACTCCGCCTACACCATCATCGAGAAGAAGCACGCCACCTACTACGGCGTCGCCATGGCCGTTAAGCGCATCTGCACCGCTGTTATGCGTGATGAGCAGACCGTTCTGCCCGTTTCCTCGCTCATGGTGGGCGAGTATGGCCTGTCCGATCTGGCCATCTCCATGCCGACGGTCGTTGGCCGCGACGGCGTCGTCTGCCGCGTCCCCGTGCCGCTGAACGATGACGAGCAGCATGAGCTCACCGCCTCCGCCAAGGCCCTCAAGGACATCATCGACAGCGTCGACTTCTCCTGCTAAATTCGGCTCGTTTGGGCAACAGGCTACAATGAAAGGCGTCCGGGCCACACGGTCCGGGCGCCTTTTTAGTGCGAGGGGGGTCAGGTTACTTTGCACCACCCCAATGCACCATAGTTGATGGGAGGGCCATGTCGGATTCGCCTAATTTTTTGACCTATGCCCAGACGGCGTTTGATCCGTTTGAGGAACGGCCGTTCTGCGCGGTGGATAGCCTGGTCTTTGCGTGGTTGTCCTATTTGCGTTTGCCGGGTGATATGGCGGAGCTGACGAACTGGCAGGGCCTAGACGTACGCGAGCTGCTGCGCGCCGAGTGCTACCAAGACATGATTGGCGACCTGTGGGATCCGGAGGGGAGTCGTGCCCTGTTGGAGGCTGTGGCAGCAAGCCCTCGCTACCGTGGCGTTCGTGTTTGCGGCTATCGTAGCGTGAGTGATGCCGAGACAACGGAGCAGTTTGCGGCCATGACGTTCCGATTTCCGGCGGGGTTTAGCTATCTTGCCTTCCGGGGGACCGACAGCACGATTGTGGGCTGGAAAGAGGACTTTAACATGGCGTTCCGGTGTCCTGTGCCGGCCCAGGAATCCGCGGCGCGTTATGTAGACGAGGCGGCGGATGCGATTGACGGGCCGCTTTTGTGCGGAGGTCATTCCAAGGGTGGAAACCTTGCGGTGTACGGTGCGGCGATGTGCCCCGATGTCGCCCGTGAGCGAATCGAAAGGGCGTATTCCCATGATGGCCCGGGCTTCGTCGAGGAGTTTCTGAGCGGCAACGCCTTCGCCGATCTATCCGGTCGAATCGACAAGACGCTACCTCGGTCGTCGATCTTTGGCATGATGTTCGAGACACAGGAGGACTATGCCATCGTTGAGAGCACCGAGTTCAGCCTGCTTCAGCATAATCCCTTTAGCTGGGTGGTTGATGGTCGCGACTTCGTGTACTGTGAGCGCCTGTCCGCCGGTGCTCGATACGTTGATGGCTCCATTCGCGAGATGCTGCTTGCGGTGTCGCCTAACGAGCGCGAGCGTTTTGTAGATGCGTTGTTCTCCGTGCTTGAGGCTACGGGTGCTGAGCGGTTTGCGGATATCGCTGGGAATCTGCGCGAGAGCCTGCCCGTGATGCTCCAGGCTGCGCAAGGCTTTGACAAGGATACGCGACGCTTTGTCTCTCAGACCATCGTGGCAATTCTTAAGTGTGCGCTGCTGCCCAAGCGTCCCGAGTTCAGCATGCCTTCTAGCGGTAAGAGCCTGACAGAACAGCTCGAGGTATGGCAGTCCGAGTTCCTGCGCTAACCATTGGTGCAGAGCAACCTGTCCCCGATGCACCAATCTTCGATACGCCCGGGGCGGGCTCGACCGCTATACTGGTTCGTGCCGAAATCGATCTAGAACGGAATGCCGTATATGAAAATCAATCACGCGATTCTGCATATCCTGGACTTTGACTCTGCCGTCAACGTTATGAGCCAGCGCGAGCTCGATATCGAGAGTCGAACCGTGCGCAACTTTGTGACCACGCACCTGCGCCGTGCCCGCACCTCTGCCGATAACAAGCGCGCCACGTTTGCCGAGAACTCCGCATTCGGCGGTGAGCTCAAGGGCTATTTCTTTGGCGAGCGTGAGTTCGTGGACCTGTCGCAGCAGATTGCGGAGTTTATCTCTTCTGAGCTCACCAAAGCCGAGAAAGCCGAGTCCACCGACGTGCTTGTGGCGGACTTTGACGATGATGAGGATGCCCGCTGGTTTGCCGTGATGCTGCTGGGCTCTAAGCAGGCATTCATGCACGAGGTGGGTCGCGAAGAGGGCGAGGTGCGTAACGACATCGCGCGCCACTACGCCATTCTGCCGAACCCCTCGCAAAAGGTGCCGAGCTATGCAATCGTGCGTGCAAGCACCATGGAGATCGGCTATGTGGATAAGAAGCGCAAGATTGCCGGCGAGGATCGCATGCTCATTCCCGACGGCCTGCTGCAATGCGACACGGGTGTTTCGGGTAAGGAGGTCATCGACACGGTGACGCGCGTGGTCGAGGAAGTTGCCGAGGAGCACGGCGCCAATACCGCCGTGGCGCTTGCCAAGGTCAAAGCCGCCGTTGCCGAGAAGGTCGAAGACGACGAGGAGCTGCCGCCTTGGGATATCGTCGATGAGGTCTTTGAGGACGAGCCGGTCATCAAGGAAAGCGTGCGCGCGGCACTGACCGAGGAGAAGGTTCCCGAGCGCGTTCCCGTGGAGCGCAAGCAGGTCGAGCGCGCGGCCGTGCGCAATCACAAGATTCGTACCGACACGGGCATCGAGATCAGCTTCCCGGCCGAGATGGGTTCGAACTCCGAGTACATCGAGTTTGTCAACGAGCCCAACGGCCTCATCTCCATCGAGCTCAAAAACATCGGGTCAATTGAGAATCGATAAACTGCGCTTGGACGCCGCAGAAAAACAAAGGCCGAAGCCTCGGATGAGGGCTTCGGCCTTTTTGCTTGGAGCTGAATTGCGCCGTAGGTTGAGCATACGTCAGCGAAAACGCCCCTAAGCGAGCAAGGTGACGTGAAAGAGGAGGGAAGCGTACTTCGGTACGCGACCGACGATTGAACGTCAGATTGCCGCTTAGGGGCGTTTGCAGCGTCGACCGGTCCGTCGTTCGTTAGAACGACGGAACCAAAAGTGCAGCGTCGACTAGTTACGCGGCTTGGTAAAACCGCGTAACTTTAAAGCTGACGTAAGCCCTCCTCGAGACCGGTCTTGCTGTCGGTCTTTTCGTCGCGCATCTTGATGACGCGGGCGGGGACACCGGCCACGACGGCATCGGCGGGGACGTCCTCGACGCACACGGCGCCGGCGGCAACGACAGCGCCCTTGCCTACGTGCACGCCCTCCAGGACCACGGCGTTGGCGCCGATCATGACATCGTCCTCGATGATGACGGGCGTGGCGCTGGCGGGCTCCACGACGCCTGCCAGCACGGTGCCGGCGCCGATGTGGCAGTTCTTGCCCACGGTGGCGCGGCCGCCCAGCACGGCTCCCATGTCGATCATGGAGCCTTCACCAATGACGGAGCCGATGTTGATGATGGCGCCCATCATGATGACGGCATGGTCGCCAATCTCGACGCGGTCGCGGATGATCGCGCCCGGCTCGATGCGGGCGTTGATGCCCTTAAGGTCGAGCATGGGGACGGCGGAGTTGCGGCAGTCATTCTCGACGTCGTAGTAGTCGATGGAGTCGGCATTGGCATCGAGGATGGCCTTGAGCTCATCCCAGTCGCCAAAGACGGTCTTGCCACGACGACCGCCGTAGACGTGTGCATTGCCCCACTGGACCTTCATGCCCGGCTTCTCGCGCACGTACAGCTTAACGGGCGTCTTTTTGGGCGCGGTGGCGATGTAGTTGATAATCTCCTGTGCATCCATCTCGGCTGCATTGCTCATTTGCTGTCTCTCCTTTGGGTGGATCCGGTTGATACCTGGTTAGGCAAACATGACCTGGTCGAACGTATAGAAGCCAGGCTCGCGGGTGACGAGCTTCTGCGCGGCCGCCAAGGCGCCGTTGACAAAGATCTGGCGGCTCGTGGCGCGATGCGTGAGCGTGACTTCCTCGTCCTGGCCAAAGAAACTTACCTCGTGCACGCCGGCGACGGTGCCGCCGCGCAGCGAGTGCATACCGATCTCCTTGGGATCGCGAGTGCCGCACATGCCCTCGCGACCATAGACGGGGTGGTAGCCTGCCTCGGGCTCGGCTTCGACGACGGCGTCGAGCAACAACTTGGCGGTGCCGCTGGGAGCGTCGACCTTTTGGTTGTGGTGCGTCTCGACAATCTCGCAGTCAAAGCCGGGCAGCTCGCGCGTGGCCTGGGCAACCAGATGGCGCAGGGCTGCGATACCGATGGAGTAATTGCCGGAGTGCATGACGCGGGTGCTCTGACCCAGCTCGCGCAGGCGATCCATCTGATCGGGTGTGTAGCCCGTGGTGCCCGAGACCAACGCGGCACCCGTGCGCTCGACATAGGTGACGATGGCATCGAAGGTCACGACGTTCGAGAAGTCGATGATGACGTCGGCTGCCGGGGCGCTCTCGAGCTCGGACAGATCAAAACCGATCTGGGCGACGATATCAAAAACGGGCTGACCGGCGGCGTCGACAACGCCCTCGGCGGTGGTGCGGATGAGCGAGCCCATGCGGCCCGTTCCCATAATGACAGTCTTAATCAAGCAGACCAGCTCCCTTCAGAGCATCGGTAAGTGCAGCGCGCGTGTCGTCTGCCATGGGGCATAGAGGCATGCGGTAGTTTGCCTCGATCATACCCATCTGAGCGAGCGCTTCCTTGACGGGGATGGGGTTGACCTCGCTAAAGAGGGCATTGATGAGCGGCTGGCCGGCAATCTGGATATCGCGGGCGCGCGCCACGTCACCGTCCAAATAGGCGCGGCACATGTCATGCACAAGCTGCGGCTGAATGTCGGCCCACACGCTGATGGTGCCCGAGGCGCCCAGGCTCATGAGCGGCACGGTGAGCGCATCCTCGCCCGAGTACATGCGGAAGTCGTCGGACAGCAGGTGGGCGATCTTGGCCGCGTAGGCGACGTTGCCCGAGGCTTCCTTGATGCCCATGATGTTGGGGTGCGCGGCCAAGCGCTCTACGTTGCGCTCGCTGATGCCGCAGCCGCAGCGACCGGGGATGTTGTACAGGATGCAGGGGATGTCCACGGCATCCGCTACGGTCTTAAAGTGCTGGTAGATACCCTCTTCATTGGACTTGTTGTAGTAGGGGGTGATGAGCAGCAGGCCGTCGGCTCCCAAGCCCTGGTAGGTGAGCGACTTGGTGAGCATCGTCTGCGTGGAGTTGGAGCCCGAGCCGGCGATGACGGGGACGCGTCCTGCAACATGCTTGACTACGGCGGCGACGACGGAGTTGTCCTCGTCATCGGTCATCGTGGCGCTCTCGCCGGTGGTGCCCAGGGTGAGGATGGCGTCGGTGCCGTTTTGCAGGTGGAAATCGATAAGGCGCTCGAGTGCATCAAAGTCGACGCTGCCGTCCTTTTTAAACGGTGTAACAAGGGCGACGATTGAGCCCTCGAGATTGCGGATGTCCATGTTCTTCTCCTTCGCGTCCGCGATCTGGATGCGTTTGTTCCATTGGGCGGCGACTGCCAGGCGCTCGTCTTGGGCCCGACGGCGGGCGCTTTCGGCGCGCGACTTGGCCAGCAGCTCTCGGCCGCTCGGCAGCACGTCGAGCGTGGCAAAGTAATCGCCCGGGCGCTCGGCACGGCGGATGAGGTCGGCCGCGCCATCGGGGCGCAGCAGGACCTCGGCGGAGCGCAGACGTCCGTTGTAGTTGTAGCCCATGGAGTAGCCATGCGCACCGGTATCGTGGATTACAAGCAGGTCACCCATGTCGATATGCGGCAGCTCGCGGTCGATGGCGAACTTGTCGTTGTTTTCGCACAGGTTGCCCGTGATATCGTACGTGTTCGTGACGGGAGCTGCGGACTTGTCGGGGCCACCCGGCTGGCCCATCACTGTAACGTGGTGGTAAGCGCCATACATGGCAGGACGAATGAGGTCGACGGCACTTGCGTCCACGCCGATATAGTCTTTGTAGATCCGCTTTTCGTGAATGGCCTTGGTGACCAGGCACCCGTAGGGGCCCATCATAAAGCGGCCCATCTCGGTGCAGATCGCCACATCGCCCATGCCGGCGGGAACCAGGATCTCGTCGTAGGCCGCGTGTACACCCTCGCCGATGGCGTGGATGTCATTGGCCTGCTGCTCGGGCAGGTAGGGGATACCCACACCGCCGGACAGATTGATAAAGGCGACATGTGCACCGGTCTCGCGCTCCAGGCGCACGGCAAGTTCAAAGAGGATTCGCGCGAGCTTGGGGTAGTAATCGTTGGTGACGGTGTTGCTGGCAAGGAAGGCATGGATGCCAAAGTCCTCGGCGCCCTTGGCCTTGAGCATGCGGAAGGCATCAAAGAGCTGCTCGGTGGTCATGCCGTACTTGGAATCGCCCGGGTTGTCCATAATGCCGTTGGAAAGCTGGAACAGGCCGCCCGGGTTAAAACGGCAGCTCACCGTCTTGGGGATGGGTCCCGCGACGCGCTCGTAAAACTCAATGTGGCTGATATCGTCGAAGTTGACGATGGCGCCCAACTTGTCGGCAAGCTCAAAGTCTGCCGCCGGCGTGTCGTTGGACGAGAACATGATGTCATGGCCGGTGATGCCCAGCGAGCGGGCGATCATGAGCTCGGTATAGCTCGAGCAATCGCAGCCGCAGCCGTATTCGTTGAGAATTGAGATAAGGGCCGGGTTGGGGTTGGCCTTGACGGCAAAGTACTCCTTAAACCCCGGGTTCCACGCAAAGGCGTCGCGCACTTCTTGCATGTTGCGGCGGATACCCGCCTCGTCGTATAGATGAAACGGCGTGGGGAACTGCTCGACGATATGCTCGAGTGTCTCCTTGTCCACAAACGGCTGCTTGGCCGCATATGCCTCGTTGGGGGTCAATGCCATGTCCCGTAAACCTCGCTATCCAGACGGCGCCATCTGCGCATCGAATCCGCATAGCGTGGACCCAATGTCCGGATAGCGCTCCCGCATTGCTGCAGACAGTCCTGCGAGTGTTTCCCGCAGGCCCACCAGGCTGTTCGTGCCCGAAAAACCCAGTTCGGCGGGTTTCGCCTCCCCGCGGGGTCAAAGTCTGCCGACTCGCCCGCGGCTCTTCGTGCCCGCGCCTCTATCAAGTGGTAAAGACCCTACCACGTTGCACTTTACCAAACAAGAGTATTCGTATATAACGTTTAAAAAATGCAGCATCATGCTAGAAACGAGGGCGCCACAATCCTGCGTCACAATAGGTGACAACTGAGTTGCCCCATGAAAGGAATCCCCATGACCGAGCTCCAAGAACTCCGTCGCTATCGTCGCGACCTGCATCGCATTCCGGAGCTCGACTTCGATCTTCCGCAAACTATCGCCTATATCGAGGGCGTGCTCGCTCCGCTTGCCTGCGAGGTGATCCATCCGTGCCCTAGTTGCGTGTGCGCTTTCTTCGACGCTGGCACGGGTGCCTCGCATGCCACGGCGATTCGTGCCGATATGGATGCGTTGCCTATTGCGGAGACGACGGGCGCCGCTTTTGCCTCGACGCATCCCGGCAAGATGCACGCGTGCGGCCACGACGGGCACATGGCTATGGCCCTCGCGGCGGCAACTTTTGTCGACCGTACGATTCGTGAGCAGCCGGGCGTTATTAAGCGCAACGTGCTTTTTGTGTTCCAGCCGGCCGAGGAAACAACCGGTGGCGCTAAGACGGTATGCGAGAGCGGCGTGTTCGAGCGCTACGGGGTCGACCGCATCTTTGGCTTTCACGTGTGGCCCGATCTTCCTGCCGGTACGCTGGCGAGCTGTCCCGGTCCGCTGCTGGCGCGCTCGAGCGAGACGCACATTCATATCCATGGCACGAGCATCCATATCGCCAAGACCTACGGCGTTCCAGTCGAGGAATCACATGACGCAGCGCTGGCGGCGGCAAAGTTCCTGGTTGCCGAGCGCGAGCTGATGGACGAGCTGGGTGCCGATGAGCCCTGCATCGGTAAGTTTGGCCTGCTGCAGGCCGGCACCGTCTGCAATGCGGTGGCGGGGGAGGCCCATGTTGCCGGTAGCTTGCGTGTGTTTACGGACGCCATGTTCGACCGTGCGCGCGAGGGCGTACGCCGTGCGCTCGACGAGGCGTGCACCGCAACGGGCTGTACGTACGATCTCGACTTTGCCGAGGGCTATCCGCCAGTCGATAACGACCCCGAGTTGTTTGCCCACATTGCGCCTGCCTTGCCCGAGCTGCAACTTGTGGACGAGCCGCTGTTAATTGCCGAGGACTTTGCTTTCTATCAGCGCCATCTGCCGGGCGTGTTCTTCTTGCTGGGCACGGGCGTGCCAGAAGGACAAGAAAACCCGATCGACGCTGATGACTGCCCAGCCTATGCGATGAGCGCTCTGCATACCGATACCATGCTCTTTGACGAGGAGATTCTTCTCAAAGGCCTCGATGTCTACAAACGATTGCTTTTGCTTGACTAAGGCGCAAAGGACTATTTGTTCTAGAAAACACGAACAAACGTACGATATAATAGAGATGTAAGTCTATAGAAACGTTTGACGTTACTAACGTAAGGCGATACTATGATTGCATCGTATAAAGATGAGGATACCGAACGCTTTGCCATGGGTGTGCGGGTCAGGAGGTTCGTGCCCTTTGAGCGTGTTGCGTTGAGGAAGATTCGCCAACTGCAGGTTTGTGCTTCGCTTGATGATCTTCGCGTTCCACCGGGCAACCGCCTGGAAGCTTTGAAGGGCGATCGTGCCGGTCAATATAGCATCCGTGTTAACGAGCGCTATCGGGTCTGTTTTGAGTGGAGACAGGAGATGGCTTGGAATGTCGAAATCGTCGATTATCACAAGTGATGAGACTTCGGCCGATTTGCTGTCGCCGGTGACTCCTGGTGAGCTTCTCAAAGAGGAGTTTCTTGTTCCCATGGGCATTTCTCAATATCGCCTTGCGAAAGAGACTGGGATTCCGGCTCAGCGTATCGGGCAGATTGTCTTGGGAAAACGTCGCGTGACGGCCGACACCGACCTCCGTCTTTGCCGTTATTTTGGCCTGACGGATGGTTATTGGCTGCGCGCTCAGGTGGCGTTTGACCTTGAGGCCGAGAAAAGGCGGATCGAACCGGAACTCGACAAGATCGTTCCTGTTCAGCAGGCTATCGCACTGTAGTGCTCAAAGATGATGGGGGTGGCGCGGCGATGAGGCGACGCCGACAGTCTGCCGTATATAGTCCGGGTGGATGCGGGTGCGGTTTGCTGCTGCTTCCGGTTATTGCCGTGAGCATTGGCGTGATGTTTGCGCTTGCCGGGCTTGCCGCGGCGGCGCTCGTGCTGTTTATCACTGCCATCGGCGTGACGATTTGGCTCTGCCGCAATCGCGAGCAACGCCGTGTCGACGGTAAAACCAATGTCGGCTGGGTCGTCTTTCTGATCATTGCGTACCTGCTGAGTGCCAGCTACCTTGTTTTCTTTGTCCTGTTGATGATCAGTGCCTTTACCGGGGAATCCGTCACGGTGGGTTGATGCACTGCCAGCAGACGGTCGCGCGCAGTGCGTTTGCTCGGCGTTTGGATAACTGCATTGGTCGTTTACCGCAGCCTTAGCTCTCAGCTAATGAATTCAAGTTCAATCCTTCCTACGATGTGCTGTGTACCGGCACGGTAGCCGGATCGTAGGAAGGATGAATAATGGCAAAAGAGGGAAAGAAGCCGATCGGCAAGATTGTCCTAGGCGTCATCGTGGTGCTGGTTATTGTCGGTGCCGTGGGCTCTATGGGTGGCAATTCAACCGATTCGTCTGCGAGCGATTCGGCAAAGCCTGCCGAGGCGACACAGCAGGCTGAGGAGCAAAAAGAACCGCAAGAACCGTATACCATTGCTGACGAGGCTGAAGACACCTCCAATCAGTTTGCCTATAAGATCACGGGCACGCTGACCAATAACACGGACAAGGAAAAGAGCTACATTCAGATCGAATATGTTCTGTATGATGCCGATGGCAACCAGGTTGGAACGGCTCTTGCAAACACCAATCATCTGAAGGCGGGCGGCTCTTGGAAGTTCGAGGCGCTGGGTACGGTGTCTCCCGACCAGGTTGCTAGCTGGGAGCGTTCGGACGTAAGCGGTTTCTAGCATGTTGTATGCACTGGGGGAGGTGAAGTCGTATGCCCGATAAAAAGCTGACCGAGGAGTTGCTCAATGAGCTTCTCGACGCGCCAAACATCGATGGCTATATCAAAGAACACGACTTTGCCGCCCCGTCGCTTTCGGACTACCTTAAGCAGCTGCTGCAGGAAAAGGGCTTAGAGCGCTCGCGCGTGGTGCGCATGGCCGACCTCAATGAGACTTTTGGTTATCAGATTTTTACCGGTGCGCGGCATCCGAGCCGCAATAAGGTGCTGCAGATTGCCTTTGCGATGGCGTTGACGCTCAAGGAGACCAACCGCGCCTTGACGGCTGCCGGGGCAAGCGTCCTCAACTGTAAAGACCGTCGCGATGCGATTGTCATCTTTTGCATCGACCGTGGCTGTAGCCTCCAAAAGGTCAATGAAGAGCTGTATCGCTTTGGCGAGGAGACGGTGAGTTAGCGGCTGATATCTGAGCCGGCGGAGCTGCCGAACAACGATGCAAACGAACGGGGCGCGGATGCCATGGGGTGTCTGCGCCCTGCGCTATGACGGAGGCTATGGATACTCAGACCCCAACATATTCCGATGACGAGCTGACCGCAGCGCTTGCCGAGCACCTGGCGTCGCTCGATTGCGACGACAGCTATCGCGTGGAGCGTGTACTTAAGCGCTCGTCCGTTGAAACAACCGAGCTCGTGTACTTTGAAGGAACCGGCGGTGGTTCGCTCGGTCCCTTTGTTCGTAAACGCATCGATGCTTCGGCTCAAATCGGCGGGGCATACGAGCGTCTGTTTGCCGCTCAGCGGGCAGTCAGGCGTTTTGAGCACCTGCCCAGAATCGTCGATTGTCGTCGTGTGGGCGACGAGCTCAACGTGGTTATGGAATACATCGAAGGGGAGACACTCGGGGCGCTGGTGGACCGTCTGGGAGCCACCCCCGATTATGCGCGTGAATTGTATCCTGCCCTATGCGATGCCGTGGGCGAGCTCCATGCCGGTTTTGCAATGGTGGGGGAGACGTCGGCGCCGGTGATCCATCGCGACCTCAAGCCGTCGAATATCATCGTGACAGGTGCCAACTATACGCCTGATGACGGCCTGACATTTTCATCGCTGGTGATTATCGACCTGGGGATCGCGCGCGTATGGCGCGATGGCGCCGATGCTGACACCGTCAAGTTTGGCACGCGACCCTATGCGCCGCCCGAGCAGTATGGGTTTGGGCAGACGAGTGTGCGCAGCGATGTCTACGCACTTGGGGCCCTGTTGTTCTTTTGCTTGACGGGAGTCGACCCTAAACCAGGGCTCGACATGCGCGAGCAATGTGAGGCATGCGGCATTCCCACTCCACTTGCCGATGCCGTCTGCATGTCGATGGCGCTCGACCCGGCCAAGCGTTTTGCGAGCGCGGAAGCGTTGGGACGGGCGACGCGCGCGGCATACGATCTAAGTCGCCCCGTGCGGCCTCCTGCGCCTGTGCTTGTCCGTACTCCGGCCTCGGAGACGGTGTTGACGCCCCAAGGGCTCCAGAACCCCACAGTGCTTCCTAGACCTGCCGCCTCCGCTGCATGTGGTCTGCTCTCTCGCGTTCCGGAGTCTCTGGGGCGCATTTGGAATACGCTCATCTGCTTCTCGCTGCTTGTGTTCTTTGCCGGAAGTCACTTTGCCGTCTTTCACCCCACCGGAGCAAACCAAAGTTACCCGACGTGGCTTCTCATAATCGAGTATTTTTTCTTTGTCGATGGTCTTATGGTGCTTATGCATTTTGCGCTGCTCGATAAGCGCCGTCTTCGTCGGCGATTCGCACTGCTCGACAGCTATCGCGGCAAGAAACTCGCGAAACTCTGGCTCAAGGCATTGGGTGTGCTGCTCCTGTGCATGATCGTCATAGTCGCGGTTGCCAATGCGACCGGCGTCGTCGATACCTCCGCTACCTAAAAGAAAAGGGCCCTATTGGGGCCCTTTGCAGTTGCACTTAGATGCGGTTCATCTGAGCGGCGACTTTGTTGTACCAGTCCTGCCACGTGGGCGGGCAGTACTTTTTGGCCGCAGCCGGGGTAAGGGTGGAGCCGTAGTTGGCGCCCAGATAGGCAACGTGAGCGGAGATGCCCTCGCTCCAGCTGCCAAAGCTGCGCCAACCGCCGCCACGTGCACTCCAGCCCCAGGCGTTGTAAGAATTGGCGCAATAAGCGCCCTTGGTGCTCTCGATGCAGGCGATGGCGGGGGACCAACGGGGATCGACACCGGTATTCCAAGCGGCGACGGCAAAGTTATAGCCCTGGCCTGCCATGGGGGAGCCGGCGAGATAATTGTCGATGCGGCTCGTCCACTCATTAATGAACGAATCGTAATCGGAGCTACCGGTATTGGCGTTGTTCACCGTGGTGTCGATGGTGGTGTTGGTGTTGGTGGCCTGGCTGCTGGAATTGCTGCCGCTTACGCCCTCGCCCGAGAGCTTCTCGGCGGCAGCGGCCTTATCGGCCTCAAGCTTGGCAAGCTCGGCGGCATTTTCCTGCTCGGCTTTTGCCTGTGCCTCGCTGCGGAGCTGCTGGGCCTGCGCCAGCGCATCCTCGGCGTTTTTCTGCTCTGCCTCAAGCTGAGACTTGGCCTGCTGGAGCTCAGCCTTGTTCTGCTCGAGTTCGGTTTGCATGTTATTGAGCTGTTCGATCTCGTCGACGCTCGAGCTCGTGATCTGGTTGGTGTATTTGCAGGTCGTGATGAACTCACCCAGGCTCTGCGCGTTGACCAGGAAGCTCACGATGGGATTGGTGCCCTTCTGATACTTGTACAGATCGCGCATGGCGGAGCTTGCCTTGGCCTGCTGCTCGGGAAGCTTGGCCTCGATTTCCTCGATGCTTGCCTCATTGGAGTCAATCTGCTTTTGCAGGTCATCGAGTTTGGTGCGGGCGTCGTTGTAGGCGCTCGTGGCGGCTTCGATCTTCTGCTGGGCTGCGGAAAGCTGGTCCTGCGTTGCCTGCGAGGCGGCATACGCCGCAACGGGGGAGAGCATCGGCGTGGCCGTCAGCGCAACGGCGAGCGCGGCACTCGTGATGATGCGAGCCGGCTTCGACGCAATGAGCGCTGCGGTGCGATGATTCGAATGCTGCATCCAGTCCCTCTGCAATCAATCGTAGGTTATGGTTCGAACGGTATTCTACTACTGCTTTCGACCTCAACTTGAACCTTAAAGGTTCCAAAGGGTCAAGTTGAACTTGAGGCTTTGGCTTTGACCTGCAGTTATGATGAATTGTTGAGAAACCATAGAGTTCAACTTTAACGTTACAGAGCTCTGTTTGAGAGGAGTTTTGGGCTGTAAAAGCCATCTCAACGTGGGGTTTTATAACTACAGCGTGCCCTTCTGGCGAGCCTGCTCAATCTCTTCGAGGGCCTCGGCGGGGGTGAACGAACAGGTGCCGTCGCCGAGTTTGATTACCTGGATATCGTCGCCGGCGTAGACCTCTCCGCCCTTTAGTGCCACGCCAAAAACGCCCTCGTGGGGAAAGATGCAGTCGCCGGCGAGATAGTAGATGGCACAGCGTGTGTGGCAGACCTTGCCGATTTGGCTGATTTCGACAAGCACCTCGCTGCCAAGCTTGAGCTGTGTGCCCAAGGGGAGCGAGAGCAGGTTGATGCCCCGGGTTGTGAAGTTCTCTCCGAAGTCGCCCTCGTGCACATCGAGCCCGCGCGCCTGCGCCGTCTGGATAGACTCTGCAGCTAAAAAGGAAACCTGGCGGTGCCAATGCCCGGCGTGTGCGTCGGAGGCGAGGCCAAATTGCTCTATAACGGTGTCGTGCCCGTCGGCGACGGGCGACTTGCGCGTGCCCTTGTGTGCCGACGTGTTGATCGAGACGATGCGGGCGGGTCCGTTGTAGGCGTCGTTTGCCGTGCACAGGGGAGCGGTCGCTTTCGCACGTTCCGCCAGCTCGCGCCTCGCGGCATTGAGGATGGGATTATCGGTCGGATGGTCTTGGGGCACGTGTGCACCTTTCGCTCGAAGATGTCAATACGCTGAATCCTACAACAACGGTAGGTTCATTGCCCATTGTCATACAACGGTGGGCGCCGTCTTCGTGCTGGACGATTACGTCGATTGCCATAGATACGGTGGAGCTTTGGGCGCCGGCGGCTTGGCGCGCTAGAATAAATCAGTTGCGCAAAGACCGCCCGTTGTGTGGGCAGTTCATGATAGGAAGTTTCCATGGCATTGCAATTTACAGAGCGCGAGTTCATTCCCGTGCTGCTTGGTGGCGACATCAACGCCTATTCGGTGGCGCGCGCCTTCTACGAGGAGTACCAGGTCAAGAGTCTGGTCTTTGGCAAGTATCAGACGGGTCCCGCGTACCGCAGCCAGATTATCGACTACACGCCCAACGTGGATATCGACACCATGCCCGTGATGCTCAAAACCGTCAACGGCATTGCCCAAGCGCATGCCGACAAGACTATTGTCCTTGTGGGCTGCGGCGACAACTATGTCGCTCTCGTGGCTCAAGCCAAGGATGCTCATGAGCTGGCGGATAACATCGTCGCTCCCTACGCGCCCTACAGCATGCTCGAGCAGTGCCAGAAGAAGGAGATCTTCTACGAGCTGTGCGAGAAGCATGGCGTGCCCTATCCGCACACGTTTACCTTTACCAAGGCGATGCTCAATGCCCAGGGTGAGGCGCCTGCCGAAGTGCTCGACCAGATTGATTTTCCTTACCCGATGATTCTGAAGCCTTCTGACGGCATCATGTGGTGGCAGCATGAGTTCGAGGGCCAGAAGAAGGCCTATGAGATTGCCGACCGCGCCGAGCTGGAACAGGTCATTCGCGACTCGTATGCCAGCGGCTACACCGACGACCTGATCTTGCAGGATCGCGTGCCCGGCAACGACGAGTACATGCGCGTGCTCACCAGCTATTCCGACCGCAACGGTAAGGTCCGCATGATGTGCCTGGGCCATGTGCTACTCGAGGAGCATCAGCCCCACGGTGTCGGCAACCATGCCTGTATCATTACCGAGCCCAACGACGAGCTCATGGGCGGCGTGCGTAAGTTGCTCGAGGACCTTCACTTTGTGGGCTATTCCAACTTTGACGTAAAGTACGACGAGCGCGACGGCTCGTTTAAGTTCTTCGATTTCAACACGCGCCAGGGCCGCAGCAACTACTACGTTACCAACAGCGGCTTTAACGTTGCCAAGTATGTGGTGGACGAGTATGTGTTCAACCGTCCGTTTGAGCCGGAGTTTGTGACGGCTCAGGACGAGGCCCTGTGGATGGTCGTCCCCATGGGCGTCGTCGACAAGTACGTCAAGGATCCCGAGCTGCGCGCTAAGGTGCATCGCCTGGACAAGGAAGGCAAGGGCGCCGACCCTTCGTTTATGAAGGGCGACTTTGTCTTTAACCGCTGGCTGCGCATGTGGCACACCAAGCTGCGCCACTTTAAGCTGTTCAAGACGTATTACAAGTAGATGAGCGCGGCGCCCGTCCGGTTTGCATCGGGCGGGCGCGGGTATGATACGCGCAATTGCGCAAGCGTCACCAAGGAGGCGGCGATGGAAAAGCTGGGAGTTATCGGCGGCATGGGCGCCGAGGCCACGTCGTATTACTACGACCAGGTGGTGCGTCATACGGCTGCTGCCTGCGATCAGGAACATATCGACATGGTGGTACTCTCCAAGTCGACCATGCCCGACCGCACGCTGGCCATTAAGACCGGCGAGCATGCCAAACTGCTGGCGACCATGAAAGAGTGCGCCCAGGCACTCGAGTCGCTGGGCTGTGCACACATTGCCATTCCCTGCAACACGTCACACTACTTCTATGACCAGATCCAGTCGTTTACGAAGGTGCCGATTATCCACATGCCGCGTGAGTCGGTGCGCTATGCTCTGGCCGGTGCGGTGATGGGGGAGTGTGAGTTCGACCCCAACCTGAGTATGCCGGCCGAGCCGGTGCATAAGATCGGCATCATGGGCACCGATGGCACCGTGGGCGCGGGCGTCTACGGCCGCGAATGTAAGGCTGCGGGTGTTGAGGTCGTCTATCCCAGCGAGAAACGTCAGAACGATGTGATGTCGCTTATCTACGATGATGTGAAGGCCGGACGTGAGCCCGATATGGATAAGTTCGACCGCGTGATGTGGGAGTTCGCCCGTAGCGGCTGCGACCGCGTCATTCTGGCCTGCACCGAGCTCTCGGTGTTGCAAAAGTACCGAGAGATGCCCGAGATCACCCTCGACGCCATGGATGTCCTGGTGCGCGAATCCATCATCCGTAGCGGCGCTCCCTACCGCCTCTAGCTTCCGACCTGTCAAAAGGGACAGGTTAATTTTGGTAGGTTTTATCTGGTGAAACAGTAAGGCCTCGGCTCGTTTGGTGCGAGCCGAGGCCTTTTGCGTTGGGCGGTTGCTGTCAGTGGTGAACTAGAACAGGAAGCCGATGGCGATGAGGGCGATGCTGACGATGAGCACGGCGATGTCCAGGCCCTTGATGGGGTAGCGCTTGTACGAGCTGGCGCGCGTACGCAGGTAGAAGCCGCGCTGTTCTGCCGCCAAGGCTGTGGCATCGGTCTTGCCCACGCTCGAGATGAGCAGTGGCACGCACAGTGGCAGCATGAGCTTAAGCTTCTTGATGGGGTTCTTGGTGTCGTACTCGACGCCGCGTGCGGTCTGCGCCTCCATGATGGCGTTCATCTCTTGACCAAACACCGGCACGAAGCGCAGCGCCGTGGTAAAAGTGAAAGCATAGCGATACGGCACGTGCAGCACCTCGACGCAGGCGTTGGCAAGGTCGTTGAGCTTGGTCACCGTGAGCATGAGGATGAGTGGTAACGCCACACCCAGCAGGCGCAGACAGGCCTTCGATCCCGTGATGAGGCCCGTGTCGGTGATAAAGCTCCACACCACGTTGCCATCGCGCATAAAGGCCAGCTGGAGCACCAGCATGATAAGCGCGAGCGGAATCAGCAACTTGAGCAGCGAGAACAGGCGGTTGACGACGCCCGCATAGGCACCCAGGGCAAGGGTGAGCGCCAAAAAGCCCAGCAGCGCCACGTAGGTGTCGGACAAGAAGATGCCGACGATGATGGCGGCGGCGAGGCCCAGTTTGACGACGGGGTTCAGGCGATGCAGCAGCGTGTCACCCGGCATGTAGTCGATGACGTTAACCACGGTGGACCATCTCCTTGGTAATTCGAACGACATCGGAGACCTCGCTCACCTGCGCAAAAGCGGTCGAGACGGAAGATGCCAGACGGCGCGAGAGCTCAATAACCTGGGGAGGCTCCACGTAGGCACGCCGCATGAGATCGATGTTCGAGAATAGCTCGTGCGTGCGGCCGCGGTCGAGGATGCGACCGTCGGCCATTACCACAATGCGCTCGGCAAAATCCGAGACGACTTCCATATCGTGGCAGACCATGATAACGGCGCAACCGCGCTCGGCCATGGTGCGCACCGTTTCCATGACGGTCATGCACTCGCGGTAATCAAGGCCGCTCGTGGGCTCGTCGAGCACGACGATCTTGGGCTCAACCACTACGACGGAGGCAAGCGCCACCATTTGTCGCTGACCGCGCGAGAGCGAGAAGGGCGCCTCGTCGGCCGGCAAGCCAAAGCGGTCGATGACGAGCTGGGCGCGACGCAGCGCCTCGGCACGGTCGATGCCGGCAAGCTCCAGGCCAAAGGCGACCTCGTCGAGCACGGTGTCCTTGCAGATCTGGCGGTCGGGGTTTTGGAAGAGGGTTGCGACCTCGCGGGCAATGCGGCTCGTGGGGACGGTTGCAGTATCCAGTCCCGTGACGCGCACGCTGCCCGAGGCGGGCTTGAGCAGACCCGTGAGCAGCTTGGTGAGCGTGGTCTTGCCGGCACCGTTCTGGCCGACGATGCCCACGAGCTCGCCGGGATAGAGCGTCAGGCTAAGGTCGTGTACGGCGGCGCCGCCATTGGGATAGGCAAACTCAACATGGTCGAAGGTGAGTACGGGTTCTGCGTCCTTGGCATGAGGGCGCAACGACGGCGCATGCGGGGAACCGGCAGGCGCTTGGGCTTCGATGGCCGCGTGTGCGGGGTCGACGATGCCCGAAATCAGGCGCTCGGCCTCATCGACATCCAAGCAGGGGGTACCGCTTACCAGGCCATCGGCCTCGAGGCTATTGAAGATACGCGTGACGCGAGGGCAGTCGACGCCGATGGCACGGAGCTCGTCGGTATGCGCGAAGACCTCGTGTGGCTCGCCCTGCAGCGCGATTTCGCCATGGTTGAGCACGAGCACGCGGTTGCAGTACTCCGAGAGTAGGGCGACCTTTTGCTCAACGACGACGATGGTGATTCCAAGTGTGCGGTTTGCCTCACGCAGCGTCTCGAAGACCAGCGTGGAGCTGGCGGGGTCGAGTGCCGCGGTGGGCTCGTCGAGAACCAAGACGCGCGGACGCATGGCGAGGATGGCGGCGATGGCCACCTTTTGCTTCTGTCCGCCCGAGAGGGTGGCGATCTCGCGGTCACGCTGGTCGCTGATGCCGACGGTCTCGAGCGTTTCGCTCAAGCGCTGCTCGATCTTGTCGTGGGGAACGCCAAAGTTCTCGAGGCCAAAGAGCATCTCGTCCTCGACGATCGAAGCGACCATCTGCGTATCGATATCCTGCAGCACACTGCCGACGATTTGCGACACGTCGGTGAGCGAGGCTTCGCAGGTGTCGTGGCCGTCAACCATGACGGCCCCAAAGAACGTGCCGGTGTAGTGGTGGGGCACGGCACCCGACAGGCAGGCGGCAAGCGTGGACTTGCCGACGCCCGAGGGCCCGATGATGCCGATGAAATCTCCCTTGTTCACGCTGAGCGAGATGTGGCTGAGCGCCTGCTCGGTCTGCGTGCCATAGGAGAACGAGACATCGTCGACGTTGATGATCGTTTCCATGGATACCTTTCATAGTCATTGGGGACAGTCTTAAATGACCAGTTGTTTAAGACCGTCCCAAAAAAGCTCGTTGTTTGGGACGGTCTTTGGTGGTGAAGCACGGAGACGGCTTTACGAGGGGCCCCAGGTTGGCGCGAAAGAGGAGCGAAGCGTACTTGGGTACGCGAGCGTCGAATGAACGCCAAGATGGGGTGGCTCGTAAAGCCGAGCGGGTTAGTTGAGCCTAAGGGCCTTCTGGATGGGCAAGTAGAGGGCACCGACCAGAATGGCGTTAAAGACGGCGGTCATGGCGACCACGGGCAGCATAGCGGCAGCGAGCTCGCCCACCACGCCGAGCATAGCCATCTTGATAACCATGAAGATAACGCCCGAGACAAAGGTGGTCACGAAGGTTGCGACGATGGCGATGGCAGGCTTAACCTGCCCGTTCTTGCCAGCGGCGTTGACGATGGCGGCCATGAGCATAGCGGCGATGCCCTCGGCGGCAAAATCGACGAACGGCGAGGTGGTGGTGATCTGAATCACGGCGGCCGAGATGAGGCCGATGACGAGCGCCTGGCCAATATTGGGGCGAACGACCAGGATGGTGAGGCAGAAGGCCGAGATGATGAACTCGGGGCTGATCATGCCGCCCGAGATGCCCGAGATTGCCTTGCCGACGGTGAAGTTGAGGATGAAGCCGGCGGCGAGCAGGATGGCGAGCAGGACGAGAGCACGGACGTCGAGTTTGCCACGGTCGGCGGTCTGGACGGTGCGGGGCTGGGTGGCGGTGGTGTTCTGAGACATGGTGAAAATCCTTTCGAAATGGGAGTGCAAGAGAAAAGCGGAGGCGCGTGATGCGAATGCGATCGGGCTCGAGATAGAAAAAGGCCCCCGGTCGAAACCGGAGGCCTTCCAATCACCTAGAGCGCAAAAACAGGCGTGAGGGACTCACTGTCGACCGATCGTATTCGCATCACGCCACCACCAGTTGTTGAGAGACTTCATCGTGTTCTTCATGTTGGTGGCTCCTTTCGTGATGCCGTGGCGCGGTCGCACCTAGTTGCTGTTGCGCTGCACTATAGCACAGCAAAGTGTGTGCGGGGAAATCTTTTTTGAAAAGATTTCAGGCGGGTTTCCTATCGCTCAAAAGAACGGGCGGGTTGACCTGCGCCATCCCGCCCGCACCAGCGAGGGGCTACTCCTTATTGCGGCGATAGAGGAAGTAGCCGCCTGCGAAGATAACGGCAACACCGGCGACGGCGAATGCAGCCACCATACGGCCATCAAAACGATCACCGGTGGTGGGCAGGCCGCCCTTGGTGTTCGTCTTGTTGGTGGTTACCGTGGTCGTGGTATCCGACTTACCAGGCTTCTCGGGCTTGGTGGCGGGCTGCTCGGGCTTAGTGGGCTGCTCAGGCTGCTCGGGGGTGCTGGGCTGTTCGGGCTTACCGGGCTGCTCGGGAGTGCCGGGCTGATCCGGGGTGACCGGGTCGGTGGCAAGGGCGTCCTTGGCGTAGGTGATGGACTCCTTGAGGCCCTTGGTCTCGGTGTTCAGGTCGCTCGGGGTGAAGCGCTCGTCAAAGTTTCCGGCCTTCTGATAAGCGCGCATCTCCTGGAGCAGGGCCTTGCACTTCTTGTAGGTGTTCTCGGTGGCAGCCTTGCCTGCCTTGTTGGCCAGAGCGGTGCGACCCTCGGTGGTCGTCTCGGCCAGCATAGCGGCGTCAACTTCCTTGTTCTGCTCGATGAGCTCGTTCTGGAGCGCGTCGAGGTAGGTGCGGACACTGGTACCAAGGGTGTCAGGGTTCTCAAAGCAGAGCGAGCTGATGTCCATGAGGACGTAGTTGATGGAGTTCTCGGGCTCCTCGTTGTACACGACGTCAGTCTGGTTGCAGTGATCGAATGAGACGGTCTGATCGCTGAAGTACGGGCTGACCTCAGTTATCAGAGCGGAGTACAACGGGATGGCGACGGAGTACGCGGCGCGGGAGAGCATTTCCCACTGGATGGTAGCGACTTCGGGGTCATACCCGCGACGAATCTGGAAGAGGTTGATCTCGGTGTTGCGCTCGCTGCCGATGCAATAAACACCATCAGTGTTCGCGTTGAGGCCAGGGACGTTCTCGCCGCGGTTGCCAAAGGCACGAATCAGCTCAAAGGTGCTCCAGCCAGACTTGCCAGGCCTGAAGAACAGGGGCTGGATTTCGCTGACCATGGCTCCCTTTTGGTCAGGTTTTCCATCCTTCTTTACTGTGATAATGTCGTAATCTGTGCCTTCGGTCAGCTGACTACCAAAATAATCGCGGCCTTGCACATAGCGGGACCACTGGTTTACGCCGGAATCGGCGAGGCTTTCGCCATACGTTTGGGCGACATCGAATTTGCCGTCAGCGGAGTATTTGGCGAAGCCCTTCTCCACGGGCATGGACTCGATGCCCTCGGAGTGTAGGCAGTTCTCGGGGTCATCAAGGTCGACATCGTAGTTGAGGCTCCCGATATTAGGGTTGAGCGACGCGACGTCGTCAGCGAGCTTCATGGCGATCCACTGATGGGCGGAAAGTGTGGCGAACAGCCAGGTCTCGTTGTTGTCGGCGATGATGATCTGGTCGTTGGTGCAGACGCCTTGATCATCGATCAGTCTGCCGAGAAGCTCGACGCCCTCGCGGGCCGTGGCGCTCTCGCCCAGGATGATGCTGCCGTAACTGTACTCGCCCAGACCCACTTTCTCATCGATGCGGTCTGCTGCATCGGCCTCCTCGTTATAGGAAGTGCTTAGCGTGGCAGAGCAGGAGACGCCCTTCTCGTTGATTCCGGCCTCGGAATAGGCGTCGGTGCGACCCATCCAGTTGGAGGGGTGGTCGCGTACATAGCTGTAACGATAGGTAGGCTTGTTCGAAGTGTATTCAAAAGCAGATTCAATCGAGCTGTACTTAAAGCCAGGTTCGTGGGCAGGTTCGATGCCGTAGTGCTTAAGATAGCGCTTGCCAAAGTCCTCGGCGCGGCCGTAGTACGTATTGCCGTCGGCCGTATAGTTTTTGCCCATGTATATCTGCGTGCAGGCGAGCGCAGATGTCGGCATGGACATGATGGTTGCAGCTCCAAAGGCGAGGCCTATGCCTAGCTTCTTGAGCGCGTTGACGGGGTGAGTTTTCCTCATTTTCCCTCCCAGCGTGCGAAAGCCCTCTGTCGCCAGAGGGCTTCAGCCAATAAAGACACCCCATTAGCGTAACGAACTGGAAACAATATTCATCTATGAAAGACACTTACTCGATAAGCGTGATGAAATATGCGACGAGCGGTTAATTGTACTCAGTTTGTAGCTTTACTTTAATAAAGACGCCCTGTAATTACTGTAGCCGAATAAAGTAGCTGGGAATGCCTGAAATGAAAATCCCCTGCTGTTTGGCAAATGCATAAACAGCAGGGGAGACGATAATTGGATGAATATCATACCAATGTGGAATTACTTCTTCCGGCGGTGGATCACGTTGATCGCATAGCCGACGAGCATGGCCAAAACGATGATGATAAAGCCGAGCAGGGGATTGTCGTTCATAGGGTCCTCCTATTTTCCGAGCGGGGAGAATTCGTCGACGATGAGGTCGAGGCATTGCGGAAGCGCGCGGGCTCCAAAGACGCCCGAATTGCTGGAGATAATCTCGCCATCGAACTGCATGCCCAGCGACGGGGTGCAGGTGATCTTGGCTTCCTTGGTCTGGATGATCTTGAACTGCGGGCGCCCGAGTACCTTGCCGGCGGGGTCAAGCGCAGCGGTGATCACAGTAGGCAGCAGCTGCACGGTGCGCACGGGTTCGATGACCGCAATGTCGACCATGCCATCGTTCATGCGGCAGTCGGGGAACAGGTTGATGTCGTTTTGGATGACCGAGGTGTTGCCAGCCATGCAGCAGATACCGTCGAGCTCCTCGACAATGCCGTCATGCTCAATTGTAAAGTGCGCGACCGTGGGATTGGGCGTGGCGAGTGCGGACAGGAAGTAGGCGATCTCGCCGATGTCGTTTTTGGTGGGAGCGGCCTTCATCATGATCTCGGCGTCGTAGCCCGAGCCGGCGATGATGATAAAGCCGTGGCGCTTCTCGTTGCCGTTCTCGTCGAGCCAAAAGAGCTCGCCCATGTCCGCCTTGACGGTGCGGCCGGCGCGGCAGGCCTTGGCGAGTGCCGCCGCTTCGGGGGCATTGCCGATGTTGTTGAAGAACAGGCAGGCCGTGCCAGAGGGGAAGACGAGTGTGGGGACGCCGCATCCGCGCATCTGGTCGAGCACGTTGGAGACGGTGCCGTCGCCGCCCGAGACAACCACGCGATCAAACTCGCGCACGTCCGCCACGGCGTCCTCGGGCTCCATGCCATCGCCGATAAAGCGCATCACGACCTCGTCGCCGCCCTGCGCGAGGGCGTGCGTGAATGCGTAGATTTCATCTGAGCTGGGGCCCGATGCCGGGTTGTGGATGATAAGGCAGCGCATACTTACGTTCCCGTTCTGTGACTAACCGAGTATAGTTGTAAGGCAATGCCGATATCCTACCCGTGTTTTTCGGGCCTAACCTTATTCGATGGGTTGATATGTACATTTCCACACATCAGGCTCTACTCGACTTTTGCCAGCGCGCCCGCGAGTTCGACGCGATTGCCGTCGATACCGAGTTTTTGCGCGAGCGCACGTTCCATCCGCGTCTGTGCCTGGTCCAGATTGCCACCCCTGCCGAGAGCGTCGCGGTCGATCCCCTGGTGATCGACGACCTGTCGCCGCTCGCCGAGCTTATGGCCGACGAGAGCGTGACCAAGGTGTTCCACGCTTGCTCGCAGGATATGGAGGTCATGCTCCATACTGTGGGCGTGCTGCCGCGTCCTATTTTTGATACGCAGGTGGCCGCCGCCTTTTTGGGCGAGCGCCAGCAGATTTCCTACGGCGCGCTCGTGCAGACGTTTTGCGGCGTCTCGCTGCCCAAGACTGAGTCGCTGACCGATTGGTCGCGCCGCCCGCTGACCGACAAACAAATTGAGTACGCGATCGATGACGTCAAGTACTTAATCGTGGCTTATACCGAGATGATGAGCCGTCTGCGTGAGCTGGGCCGCGTGGACTGGGTGCTCGACGAGCTACGCCCGCTGGCCGACGAGTCGCACTATCGCGCCGACCGTCACGAGGCATTCCGTAAGGTCAAGCGCATCAACTCCTGCAGCCGCCATCAGCTGGGCATCGCGCGCGAGCTCGCCGCCTGGCGCGAGGACCGCGCCGAGCGCCGCAACATCCCGCGCAAGTGGGTCATGTCCGACGATACGCTGCTGGCGCTCGTCAAGCGCAATCCCGTGCGTGTCGAGGAGTTCCGCAGTATCCGCGGTACCGACCAGCTGGGGGAGCGCGACGTGGACGACGCACTCATGGCCATCAAGCGCGGCGCGAGCTGCCCTCACGATCGCCTGCCGCTCATGGTGCGCGGGCATCGCCAGATCTCGCCGGAGCTGGAGAGCGTGACGGACCTGATGTATGCGCTCATTCGCCTGGTTGCCGAGCGCTCGGGCGTGGCAACCTCAGTCATTGCCTCGCGCGATGACCTTGCCGACTATATTGAGCATCCCGAGCAGAGCCCCCTGCGCGAAGGCTGGCGCTTTGAGCTCGTGGGCTCGCGCCTGGACGATCTGCTCTCGGGCAATATGGGGCTCACCGTGAAGGACGGCAAAATCGAGCTACTGTAGGGAAGCCTAACCGCCTGAGTGGGTAGAATGCCTCCAACGTGTAACTCGATTCGGAGGAATTCGCATGCCTTATTACTATGGATATGGCTTTGGTATCGATCCGCTGTACCTGCTGGTTGTTCTTGTCTGTACGGTGCTTGGTCTTGCCGCACAGAGCTATATCAACTCGACGTACAAGACGTGGTCCAAGGTACGATCGGACGGCGACACGGGCGCTACGGTCGCTCGCCGCATGCTCGACGCCAACGGCTGCAACGCCGTGGGCATCAAGGGCGTTGCCGGCGAGCTCACCGACCATTACAACCCGCAGGATAACAACCTGTATCTCTCGGATGCCAACCGTTCGGGCGGGTCGGTCGCAAGCGTCGCCGTCGCCTGCCACGAGGCGGGCCATGCCGCCCAGCGCCAAAGCGGCTATGCCATGATGAAGGTGCGCACCGCTCTCGTGCCGGTCGTCAACTTTACTCAGAATACCTGGACGATCGTGCTGCTCATGGGCCTGTTCATGAACATCGCGGGACTCACGACCCTCGCACTGATCTTCTTCTCGTTTAGCGTGCTGTTCCAACTGGTTACGCTGCCGGTCGAGATTGATGCCAGCCGCCGCGCCGTGGCGTACATCGAGCAGTCGGGCATGAGCTCCAAGCAGGTCAATGGTGCCAAGAAGGTCCTGACGGCAGCCGCGCTTACCTATGTTGCTGCAGCGCTCACCTCGATCATTCAGCTGCTCTACCTGATGGCTCGCTACAACAGAAACTCCAACCGATAACAAATTGGCTTGACAGGCGCCGCGGAGATTTGTGTCCCCGCGGCGCTGTACTATGTGTTGGACTTGAATTTGCGCAGGGCCGGAGCCCTTGTGCACGATAACGAAAGGAGGCTGCGTGGCAGGCTGGAATCTGACCGGCAATGCCGTTTCCGCCGAGTTTGACGGTTCGGACGAGCAGGAGCGTAAGGAACTCAGCGTGAGCCAGGCGGTAGAGATCGCCGCCGGTGCGCTCGATGCCATTCCGCAGCTGAGCGTTCTGGGCGAGGTCACGGGCTTCCGTGGCCCCAATGCCCGAAGCGGCCACTGCTACTTCCAGATTAAGGACGACTCGGCCGCCGTCGACTGCATCATCTGGAAGGGCGCCTACCTTAAGCGCACCTTCGACTTGCGCGATGGCATGCAGGTGAGCTTTAAGGGCAGCTTCAATCTCTATAAGGCCACCGGCCGCATGAGCTTTGTCGCTCGCTCGTTTTCGCTGGCGGGGGAGGGTCTGCTGCGTCAACAAGTGGCGCAACTGGCCGAAAAGCTACGCCGCGAGGGCCTGATGGACGAAGCGCGCAAGCACCGCATCCCGGTGTTCTGCTCCCGCGTGGCGGTCGTCACCTCGCTTTCGGGTGCCGTAATCGACGACGTCAAGCGCACATTGCGTCGTCGCAACCCGCTCGTCGAGCTCGTCTGCGTGGGCGCCAAGGTTCAAGGCGAGGGTGCGCCGGCCGAGCTTATTGAGGGCCTGCGCCGTGCCGCCGCCATCACGCCGGCGCCCGACTGCATCTTGCTGGTGCGCGGCGGCGGCTCCTTTGAGGACCTCATGACCTTTAATGACGAGGAGCTTGCCCGTGCGGTGGCGGCTTGTCCTGTGCCCGTGGTGACCGGCATTGGCCATGAGCCCGATACCTCGATATGCGACATGGTGAGCGACCGCCGCGCCTCCACGCCCACGGCGGCGGCAGAATCGGTGGCGCCGGCTATGACGGAGTTGGCCGATGTGCTCGAGGCGCGCCATCAGCGTCTGGGTGCCGCGATGGCATCGATGATTGGGTCGGCCCAGGTCGACCTGGAGATGCTCGATCAGCGCGGTCGCCGTGCCTGGGATACCTATACGGCTCGCCTGGGCGATGCGCTCGATGCGGCCGCATGCCGCCCGTGCCTCAACGACCCCACATTTATGGTCGAGCGTCGCGAATCGGAGCTTGCGCTGACCGCCGATCGCCTGTCGGGTGCCATAGTACGCTCGGTCGGAGCTTTCCGATCCAGCTTTGAACGCCTGCCCGAGCGTCTGGTTGCAAGCACCTCGGGGCTCGATGGCAAACGCCATGCGCTCACGCTTGCGAGTTCCCGTCTGGAGCATCAGGGACGTACGATGCTCAGCAAACCCGCGTCCGACCTGGGCCGAGCCGCCGCGTCGCTCGATGCCCTGTCGCCGCTTAAGGTACTTGCCCGCGGTTATTCCATCGCGTACAGCGATGAAGGTGTGGCTACGAGCGCCAAGACCTTTAAGCCGGGCGACGCCATCCGCGTGCGTATGGCAGACGGCAACGTGGCTGCAACGGTCGATACGGTCGAGTAGCCCGCGTTTCATAGCGATAAACCTTTAGGAAAGGAAACAGATATGGTAGAGAAGACCCCGGTCGAGCAGCTTACGTACAAGCAGGCCTCGCAGGAGCTGGAGCTCATCATCCGCAGCTTGGAGTCGGGCGATATGGAGCTCGAGGAGTCGCTCGAGAGTTATACCCGCGGCGTCGAGCTCCTCAAGAGCCTGCGCACCCGCCTGTCCGATGCCGAGCAGAAGGTCTCGGTGCTTCTTAAGGACGTCGACGGCAACGACGTGCTCGCCGACGGCGAAGCCGCCAACACCGACGACAACCTCTCGTTCTAACCATCCCGACCAAATATAATTACCTTGGTCTGTGAGAAAGGAACCAACCATGTGTGATTGCATCTTCTGCAAAATCGCCAACCACGAGATCCCCTCGACCGTTGTCTATGAGGACGACCAGGTCATCGCGTTCGATGACCTCAATCCCCAGGCGCCGGTCCACACGCTCGTGGTCCCCAAGAAGCACTACAGCGACATCGCCGACAACGTACCGGCCGAGACCATGGGCGCCATGGCTCACGCCATCCAGGAGGTCGCTAAGGCCAAGGGCTTGGAGGACGGTTTCCGCGTCATCTCCAACAAGGGCGTCAACGCCGGCCAGACCGTCATGCACTTCCACATGCACGTTCTCGGTGGCAAGAACCTGGGCGAGAACCTCATCTGAGGGCGCGTAGGCCGTCGACTTGGCTGCCTTTGGAGTAATCTATGCAGCTTTCTCAACTCGAATACCTTCAAGCTGTAGCGAACTATGGCGGCGTGCGCAAAGCAGCTCGCGCCGTTCACGTGAGTCCGCAGGCCGTTTCGTCGGCAATAAAAAAGTTGGAATCTGAGTATCAGATCGTTTTGCTCGACCGATCGGCGGGGGAGGCTGTTTTGTCTCCGGCGGGCAGAGAATTTGCGCGTCGTGCACGCGTGATCCTGGCGCAAGTCGACGATCTCAAAAAGTACGCTCAATCGGGGAACGGCGGCGTTTCGCCCGACGGCCATTTCCGTCTTTACGCCCCCTGTCTTCACGGGCGGGGGCGCCTTTTTTCCGAAAACTGGTACGACTCGTTTGAAAGCTCGCACCCTCAGATTCATCTTGATGTGTGGCATCAGCCAACGGCAACATGCTTTGAATCACTTATACTTGGAATTTCGGACGCGGCTATCTCGTTCGAGGAACCACGGGACAGCGTCCTTTCTTCAAAATATATGGGTGAAAAGGAGCTCAGGGTTCTTTCATGTCCAGCTGGTCATCAATCTGTTGACGCTATGACCATTCGTGAGTTACTGGGCGGCAGGCTCGCTGTTCCCATTAATTTGTCACCCTGTCTCAATGCAATCAATCAATCAATGTCCCGAAGCTCAGCTGGTTAATTTCCGCTTTCGCGATGTCGAATACGGAAACAGGGCGCAGGCTGAGTTTCTTCAAGCCGGGGGATTGATATTGAGTTTTTCTGGCTCTTCTCTCGCATCGGATGGATCGGAAGTGAGCGAGTGCTCCATTGAAGCCTCACATGACGTAGCCTTGCCCATCTACTTTTGCTATCGACAAAATGCCTGGACCGATCGACACCAGACGGTATTTCTTCACCTATTGCGTCATCTTGCTTCGTGAGGCCATTTGGCCTCGTGTCGTCAAGTGAATGTTGACGCCTTGTAACACATGACTGACGGCTTTGCCCTCATGCTTTTCCAAGATTCCGATTTAGATTGTTGACTCTTGGAGGGCGGAGCATGAAAAACCGTACGGTTTTGCTTTATATGACGTTTGTTTTTCTGTCGAACTTCAGCACCATTTTGTATTTTCTGACGGTTTACCTTGAATTCGTCGGATTCTCGATGGTGGCGATTTCTAGCATGATGATTGCATATCAAGTGAGCAAGTTCATCCTTGAAGTTCCCACTGGCTATATTGCTGATAGGCTTGGACGAAAGACGAGTGGTCTCGTTGGCGTCGTGGGAATGCTTGGATACTACGCCGCCCTACTCCTTGTCCGTTCTCCTCTGCTTTTAATCGGTGCGTTCGCTCTCAAGGGTTTTGCCGTTGCATGTGTGAGCGGATCCATAGAAGCGATTTACATTGACAGCGTCTCTCAGGACCAGCTCGTAAGACTTAATGTCGTTGAGCGATTTGTTTTCTATGCGTCTTATGCCCTCTCCGCTTGTGTGGGCGGTTTCATTTCGTCTGTCGGTGCATATCTCATTGGTCTTTCGGCAGATATCATCGCTATGGTGTTGACGTTGGTTGTTGTTGTCTGCATTCCTGAGATGCGAAGAGAGGGCGCTGCGGCGACACCTGAACGTGGAATTAGCCCGAAGATGATCGGTGCCGCTATTGCGTGTAATGGTATTCTTCGTTCGGCGTACATCATGGACTGTTCTCAGGCATTTGCTTTTGTCGCCCTGGAAGACTTTTTCTCACTGCTGCTTGCGGGTCGCGGAATGAATGCTGTCGCTTCGGGCGTGACCATTGCGGTTCAGCTCCTTGCCTCCGCCTCCATAGGGTTTATTGTGCCTAGTGTGATTGCTCGTGTCGACAAGGGCCGTTTTGCGTGTATTTGCGGCATTGTGCGCCTTTCCCTGACTGCTCTGTTTTTGATTCCCTTTACTCCGGTCTGTTTGCTGCCCGTGTTCTATGTGTTGCAGACGGTCGCTTACTCTTTATTTGCTCCAATTAAATACTCAATTTTTCAAAATGCTGCTGATTCTTCGATGCGCTGTTCATTGATTTCGGTTCAAAGCCAGATGGTGGCGGTGGGTGCTGTTCTTTTCTATCTGCTCAACGCTGTGTTGAGCAGCGCTGCGGGCATTCGAGTCGTATTGCTTGTCGCGCTCGGGATTTCTTCTTTGGTGTATATTCCCGCGCTATTTCGTCTTACAAGCCAAAGGACATGAGTATTTAGGCACCGATAACTTATATATCAACGCCAATAAACCCGAGCGCGAGGGCGTTTGGGTTTATTATTGAAGCGTATGTAACCTGGCGGCGCCACACCGCCTGTTAGTAGGGAGACACATGAACGTTCTGGTCGTCAACGCAGGATCTTCGACCCTTAAGTATCAGGTCATCGATACCAAGTCCCACAAGGTGTCCGCAAAGGGCTCCTGCGAGCGCGTTTGCTTTACCGGCGGTACCTTCACCCACGCTGCCAACGGTTCCAAGAAGGTGACCGAGAACATCGAGTTCCCCGACCACAAGGTCGCCATCGAGGTCGTTCTGAAGGACCTCGAGGCCAACGGCGTCAAGATCGAGGGCATTGGCCACCGTATCGTTCAGGGCGGTTGGTACTTTGGCGACTCCTCCCTCGTCGACGAGGACGTTCTCGCCAAGATCCGAGAGGTCGCCCCGCTCGCGCCGCTGCACAACAACCCCGAGGCCAACGTTATCGAGTACTGCCTGGAGCAGTATCCCGACCTGCCCAACGTTACGGTCTACGACACCGCTTTCCACTTCAACATGCCCGAGGTCGCTAAGACCTACGCCCTGCCCAAGGACGTCTGCGACAAGCTGCACATCCGTAAGTACGGCGCCCACGGCACCAGCTACCGCTACATCTCCAAGAAGGTTGCCGAGATGACCAACGGCGAGGCTCGCAAAGTCGTCGTGTGCCACATCGGTTCCGGCGCTTCCCTGTGCGCCATCGAGGACGGCAAGTGCATGGACACCACCATGGGCTTGACGCCGCTCGACGGTGTCATGATGGGCACCCGCTGCGGCTCCATCGACCCGGCTACCGTGTGCTACCTGCAGCGCGAGGGCGGCTACACCTTCGACGAGGTCGACGAGATGATGAACAAGAAGTCCGGCCTTTTGGCTGTGACCGGCGGCAAGACCAACGACTGCCGCAACGTCGAGGAGCTCGCCGCCGCTGGTGACCCTGAGGCTCAGCTCGCCTTCGACATGTTTGTCTACAAGATTGCCGCCAAGGCTGCCGAGATGGCTACTTCCATGTGCGGCATGGACACGCTCGTCTTCACTGCTGGCATCGGTGAGCACGCTCCGGCCGTTCGTGCCGGCGTTGCCGACCGTCTGGCCTTTATGGGCGTCAAGATGGATCATGCCCGCAACGCCCTGCGTGGCGACGGCGCTTGGTGCCTGTCCGCCAAGGATTCCAAGGTCAAGATTTTCGTCATCCCCACGGACGAGGAGTTCATGATCGCCTCCGACGTCGAGCGCATCGTCAACGGCAAGTAATTGCAAGAGGGGAGGGGCTGGACGACCGAGCGCCGTTCGGCCCCTCTTTTGCGCTCGTTGGGCGATATGCTTGATAGCTATTTATCAAGTTGTGATAACTTCTTATTAAAATGCGGCCGCCTTAAGGGGTCTGCGTCGACCGTATTGCACTGCAAAGGAGTCTCATGAACGTACTTGTTGTCAACGCCGGCAGCTCAAGCCTTAAATATCAGCTTTTGGATACCGATACCCGCGAGGTTTTCGCCAAGGGCAACTGCGAACGTATCGGTTCGGACATGGGCATCTTTGGCCACTCCGAGAACGGTGGCGCCAAGCAGACCGAGGAGGTCCCTTTCCCCGATCATCGCTCTGCTATCGCTCGCGTGCTCGAGGAGCTTGAGAAGACCGACTTTACGATTGATGGCATTGGTCATCGTATCGTTCAGGGCGGCTGGCACTTCGATGATTCCGCAGTTGTCGACGACGAGGTTATGGCCAAGATTCTCGAGGTGGCCCCGCTCGCCCCGCTGCACAACTACGGCGAGGCCGCGGCGATTGAGTATTGCCGTGAGAAGTATCCGGAGCTGCCCAACGTGGCGGTCTTCGACACCTCGTTCCACATGACCATGCCCGAGGTCGCCTATACCTACGCGCTGCCCAAGGACGTGTGCGACAAGTACCACGTGCGCAAGTACGGCGCTCACGGCACGAGCCACCGCTATGAGTGGATGATGGCCAAGGAGATCCTGGGTTCGCGCTGCCACCGTCTGCTTTCGTGCCATTTGGGTAACGGTGCTTCGCTTGCTGCTATCGAGGACGGCGTGTGCCGCGACACCACGATGGGCCTCACGCCGCTCGACGGCCTGATGATGGGCACTCGCTGTGGTTCCATTGACCCGGCCACCGTGTGCTACCTCCAGCGCGAGGGAGGCTACAGCTATCAGGAAGTTGATGACATGATGAACAAGCAGTCTGGTCTGCTTGCCATCTCGGGCATCTCCAACGACGCCCGCGACATCCGTACACGCGCCTCCGAGGGCGACGAGCGCTGCCTGCTCGCCTTCGATATGTTCGCCTACAAGGCCATGCAGCAGGCCGGCTCCATGATCGCTTCCATGGCGGGCGTGGACACCATCACCTTTACCGCCGGCATCGGCGAGAACGACTGGTCGATCCGCAAGGCCTTCTGCGACTGCTTTGAGTGGCTGGGCGTACGCATCGACAACAACAAGAACCGCGAGGCCGTGGGCAACGGCCCGCAGGTCATCAGCGCCGCCGGTTCCGCCGTCACGGTCATGGTCATCCCCACCGACGAGGAATACATGATCGCCCACGACGTCGAGCGTCTGACCAAGAACAACTAACACGCGCATTTGCAAGTAAACGAAAGGCCTCCAGAGCAACAGCTCCGGAGGCCTTTTTGCTAGCAGGTGGAAATTCCTGTCCCGAGGGGATATGTCCGCTACTCAGCCATCTGAGCCTGGACGGCGGTGATGGCTACGACACCCACGATGTCGTCGGCAGAGCAGCCGCGCGAAAGGTCGTTGACCGGCTTGGCGATGCCCTGCAGGATGGGGCCGTAAGCGTCGGCGCCGGCGAAGCGCTGGACCAGCTTGTAGCCGATGTTGCCGGCCTCGAGATCGGGGAACACAAGCACGTTGGCCTTGCCGGCAACGGAGGAGCCGGGGGCCTTGAGCTGGGCGACGGTGGGAACGATGGCGGCGTCGAGCTGCAGGTCGCCATCGATGGCGAGCTCGGGAGCCTTCTCCTTGCAGAACTTAACGGCCTCCTGGACCTTCTTGGCGACCTCGCCGCCGGCGGAGCCCATGGTGGAGTAGGAGAGCATGGCCACGTGCGGCTCGACGCTGCCCATAAAGGTGGACCAGGAGTGAGCGGAGGCGATGGCGATCTCGGAGAGCTCGTCGGAGGACGGGTTGATGTTGAGGCCGCAGTCGGCGAAGATCAGCGTACCGTCGGTGCCGAACTGCGGGGTGTCGGTGCACATCACGAAGAAGGCCGAGACCAGCTTGGTACCCGGGGCGGTCTTAAGGATCTGCAGCGCGGGGCGCAGGGTGTCGGCGGTGGAGTGGCAGGCGCCGGAGACCAGGCCGTCGGCGTCACCCATCTTGACCATCATGGTGCCAAAGTAGGTGGCGTCCATCACCTGGGCGCGAGCCTGCTCGATGGTGACGCCCTTCTTGGCGCGGAGCTCGGCAAACTTCTGCGCGTACTCCTCGTGCTTCTCGGCATTGCGCGGATCGATGACGGTGGCGCCGGGAACGTTGATCTCGTCGGGGTTGCCCAGGATGACGATCTTTGCCAGGCCCTCCTCGATGATCTTGGTGGCCGCGACGATGGTGCGCGGATCCTCGCCCTCGGGCAGGACGATCGTCTTAAGGTCGGCCTTGGCGGCAGACTTCATACGGTTAAGGAAATCGCTCATGTTACTCCTTACAAGCGTTTCACTAAGCTCCAGGCGCCCGGCTGTTCACGAATAAACCCGCTGCTAGCGGGTTTACCTTTCAATTATGTACGCCGCGGTGCTTGAGCTTTCCTTGTGTGGCAAGCTCATTATAGGACGCATTAGCGCTATAATCGCTCTGATAAATATGTCTCGAAGAATGTTCGAGAAAAGCCCAGCTAACGAGCCCGTGGCTTTTGACAAGGAGTATCGATGCAGATTACCTCAGGCCTGCCTGAAGGCTTTAACGCCGGCGCGTACGACATGATTGTCGTCGGTGCTGGATATGCCGGTGCCGTTTGCGCCCGCCGTCTTGCCGAGACCATCGGCTATCGTGTTGCCGTTTTGGAGCGCCGTAGCCACATTGCGGGCAATGCCTATGACTGCACTGACGAGGCCGGAATCCTGATCCACGAGTACGGTCCGCATATCTATCACACCTTTAACGAGCGCGTGCACAATTTCCTGTCGCGCTTTACCAAGTGGACGGATTATCAGCACAAGGTGCTCGCCAACATCAACGGCACCCTTATGCCCGTGCCCTTCAACCACGCGAGTCTCAAGCTCGCCTTTGGTGACGAGCGCGGCGAGGAGCTGTATCAGAAGCTCGTGGAGACCTTTGGCAAGGATGTCAAGGTGCCCATTATGGAGCTGCGTAAGAAGAACGACCCCGACTTGGCCGAGGTCGCTGATTACGTCTACGAGAACGTCTTTTTGCATTACACCATGAAGCAGTGGGGCCAGACGCCCGACCAGATTGATCCCTCGATCACCGGCCGTGTTCCCGTCTTTGTGGGCGATGATGACCGCTACTTCCCGCAGGCTCCCTTCCAGGGCATGCCGCAGGACGGCTATACCGCGCTGTTTGAGCATATGCTCGACCACGATCTGATTGATGTGTTCTGCGACGTGGACGCCCGCGACCTCTTCGAGATCGACGAGACCACCGTCAAGATCGACGGTAAGGTCTATGGCGGCGAGATCGTCTACACCGGTCCGCTCGACGAGCTGTTCAATCTCGACCTGGGCGCCCTGCCGTACCGTACGCTCGACATGAAGTTCGAGACGCTCGATATGGATCAGTTCCAGCCCGTGGGCACCGTCAACTACACCACGAGCGAGGATTACACGCGCATCACTGAGTTCAAGAATATGACTGGCCAGGTCCTGCCCGGCAAGACCACCATCATGAAGGAATACTCCAAGGCCTATACGCCCGGCTCGGGTGAGACGCCGTACTACGCCATTCTTGAGCCCGAGAACCGTGAGCTCTATGAGCGCTATCTTGAGCGCGTCCAGAACCTGACGAACTTCCACCCGGTGGGTCGTCTGGCCGAGTATCGTTACTACGATATGGACGCTGTGACCAATTCCGCCCTCGATCTTTCGGATGAGATTATCGCCTGCCATGCATAAAGTCATAACATTCGGTATTCCCTCGTATAACGCCGCCAAGGACATGGACCATTGCATCACCTCTATCTTGGAGGGGAGCAATTACGCCACCGATATCGAGATTATCGTAGTGGACGACGGCTCCAAGGACGAGACGGCCGATAAGGCCGACGAGTGGGAGGCACGTTATCCCGGTATCATTCGCGCGGTGCACCAGGAGAACGGCGGCCACGGTATTGCCGTCCTTTCGGGTCTGCGCGAGGCACAGGGCACCTACTACAAGGTCGTCGACTCGGATGACTGGCTCGATGCTGCGGCTCTTTCGACTATACTGTCGATTCTGCGTGGCTTTGAAGAGCGTGACCAGCGCGTTGACCTGTTTATCTCGAACTACGTGTACGAGAAGGTTTACGAGGGCACGCATACCGCTATTGGCTACAAATTTGCCCTGCCGCGCAAAAAGATCTTTTCCTGGGATCAGATCGGTCATTTCCGCCTGGACCAGAACCTACTCATGCACAGCCTGTGCTATCGCACGGATGTGCTGCGCGAGTCCAACCTTCCCATGCCGCCGCACACGTTCTATGTGGACAACATCTACGCCTACGTGCCGCTACCGCGTTGCAAGACCATGTACTACGCCGACATCGACCTCTACCGCTACTTTATCGGTCGCGAAGGCCAGAGCGTCAACGAGGCAACGATGGTCAAGCGTCTGGACCAGCAGTTCCGTGTTACACGTATCATGATGGAGTCGTACCATCTGTACAGCGATGTTGAGTCGTCGCGCTTGCGTTCGTACATGATGGGGTACTTCACCATGATGATGGCGATTTGCTCGGTGCTCACCAAGCTTTCCGAGGAAGATTGCGCCGACGAGCGCCTAAAGACGCTGTGGAATGATTTGAAGGCCTATGACGAGCGCATGTATCGTCGTGCCCGCTACGGCGTGGTCGGGTTCTTCACCAATCTGCGCGGTCGTGCCGGTGACAAAACCACACTCGGCCTATACCGTCTTGCCTCAAAGATCTTCAAATTCAACTAGCTGCTGAGTAATCGCTGCTGATAGGTTGACTGGGCCCCTTGGCCTTTAGTTTGCTACTGCGAACAGTCCTGCTCGCACGGAAAGCACATTAAGTGCTTTCCGGCTCGTGCGGAACTTGTATCAAACTAAAGGCCAAGGGGCCTCTGCTATAAGAATCGATTGTCAGGTTATTTGAATTTGAAGATCTTCGACGCGCGGTACACAGGGGCCTGGGCTGAAAAGAATCTGGTTGGTAGGTTGCCCGGTGGGGCTTGGTTATGTTTGTCGCGAGTTCCGCACGAGCCGAAGAGCACTTAATGTGCTCTTCGTGCGAGCCAGGACTGTAGAGCAGCAAACATAACCAAGGCCCACCGGGCAACCGGACGAGCTAGTTTACTTTGCGGCACCGGGGATGCCGTGGGAGGTTTTGGCGGTTTTGGCTCCGTTTACGATGGCAGTTTCCAGGGCCCTTACTGCGAGCATGCCCAGCAGGTCTAGGGGAACGGTGGCGCTTGCCTGGGCGCCCAGTTTGCCGCTGGCGAGGGTGTAGATAGTGTCGCCGTCGTTGGTGGTGTGCGTGGGACGGATGGCGTGTGCGTAGGCGTCTGCAGCCATCTGGGAGACCTTGGTGGCTTGTGCCTTAGTGAGTTCCACGTTGGTGACGATGCAGCTGATGGTGGTGTTGGTGCGGTCGAGCGGCATCTGCATGGATCCGGCGGCGGCAAAGGCTGCGAGTTCCATGTCGACGATCTGGTCGCTATCGGCTGCGGCGCGCATACCGGCGACCCACTCGCCGGTGAAGGGGTCGACAACGTTGCCGCAGGCGTTGACCGAGACCACGGCGCCCACCTTGATGGGGCCGAGCGCCACGGCGGCAGCGCCAAGGCCGGCCTTCATGCAGGTAGCGGGGCCCATGAGCTTACCCACGGTAGCGCCCGTGCCGGCGCCTACGTTGCCCTGTTCGAGCTTGGTGGGGGTGTTGTCGAGTGCTTCGCGCACGGCGGCGATGCCGGCCTCAATGTCGGGGCGAACGGTGGGGTTACCAAAGGCGAGGTCGAAGATACAGCTCGAGCACACGATAGGCACCTGCGTGGGGCCGACGGGAAGGCCGATGCCGCGGCTCTCAAGCTCGCGAGCGACGCCGCTTGCAGCCTCGAGGCCAAAGGCCGATCCGCCCGAAAGGCAGACGGCGTGGACCTTGTCGACGGTGTTCTCAGGTCGCAGCAGGTCGGTTTCGCGCGAAGCGGGAGCACCGCCGCGAACGTCAACACCGCCGGTGGCGCCCTCGGGTGCCACGATTACGGTGCAACCGGTGCCGGCCTCCTCGTCCGTATAGTTGCCATAGCAAAAGCCATCGACATCGCAGACGTCAATGGCCTCGAGCAGTGTATCCATGTTTAACTCCTATCGGTTTTCCGCCGCGCCTTGTGCCCGGTCGGGATCCGTACGGTACGCCAAAATTGTAGGCGCTGGGGGACACCCGGCGCCAGATGCAATTACGAGAGTTTTTGAATGGCACGTGCGACGCGGGCGATGGGTAGGCCCACCACGTTATAGAAGTCGCCCGAAATATCGTGCACGAGCATGCGGCCGCCTGTGCCCTGGATGCCGTAGGCGCCTGCCTTATCCATGGGCTCACCAGAGGTGACGTAGTGCTCGATCTGCCCGTCGGTAAGCTCATAGAACGTCACGTCGGTCACATCGACAAACGACAGGCTCTCGGCGGCATGCGGGGCGGCAGTATCGCCTGCCTTAACGATGCAGACGCCGGTTGCGACCTGGTGCGTGCGGCCCGAAAGCTCACGGAGCATGGTGCGCGCCTCGTCCTCGGTTGCCGGCTTGCCCAGAATCTTGCCGTCAAAGGTGACGATGGTGTCGGCCGCGACCGTCAGCTCATTGGGCTCGGCATACTCGGCAGCAACGGCAGCCGCCTTGGCGCGTGCCAAGCGCTCGACAAGTGTGAGCGGGGCCTCGCCGTCGAAGGGAGTCTCGTCGATTTCTGCGGGAATCACGCGAATGTCATACCCTGCCTCGCGCATCAACTCGATGCGGCGCGGTGATTGCGAAGCCAAAATCATAGTTGGATGCCCTCGGCGACCTTCTCGACAGCCTTGTCGCCGGCGAGCGTGCGCAGCAGTTCAAGCGCAAAGGGGAGCGACTGGGCCATGCCGCTGGCGGTGATGATGTTGCCGTCTTGCGTAACCTTCTCGCCGGTATAGGCGCCCTCGGGGAAGCTTTTCTCAAAGCCAGGGAAGCACGTGGCATGGTGCCCCTCGAGCAGGTCGAGCTCGCCCAGGATAAACGGGGCGGCGCAGATGGCGGCGACGTGCTTGGTCGCGGCGAACTCGCAGACCACGTCGCAGACGCGCTGATCTGCGCGCAAGTTGGTGGCACCGGGCAGGCCGCCGGGCAGCACGACGCAGTCGTACTCGTCAAAGTTGATCTCATCAAAGAGTGCATCGCAGGTCACGGGGATCTGCAGCGAGCTTACGACCTCACGCGTGGGCATAATCGAGACGAGCGTGGCACGCACGCCGCCGCGACGCATGACATCGACCATGGTCAAGCATTCAATAGTTTCAAAGCCATCGGCGGCGAGAACGGCAACGCTGGGCATGAGGGTTCCTTTCATAGGCGGCATACAATTAGCCGTCTTATACCCCGAAGACCTCCGCTTGCCACGCTCGATTTCCCAATGATTTTTCTGAGCAATGATTAAGTGGCTAGTTGCGCTTGAGGTGGACGACGGTCTCGCAGTGGAAGGTTTGTGGGAACAGATCGACTGGCGTGATCTTTACGGGGGAGAAGGTGCCTTCTTCGACAAAGCGTTTGAGATCGCGCGCCAGGGTGGCCGGGTCGCAGCTCACGTAGGCGACATCGCGGGCACTCGTGCTGGCGATAAGGTCGATCGCCTCGGGGGCGAGGCCTGCGCGCGGCGGGTCGACCACCAAGATGTCGGCATCCTGGTCGGGGAACTCGCGCACCGCGTCTCCGCCGATGACGTCGACGTTATCAAGCTTGTTGATTTCCAGGTTACGGCGTAGATCGCGCACGGCGGGGCCGTAGGCCTCGACGGCAGCGACAAAGTCGCAGCGGCGGGCGAGCGGCAGGGTAAAGGTGCCGGCACCGCAGTACAGGTCCACGGCAAGCTCGTCTTCCTGCGGGTCGAGCGCTTCCATGACAAGCTCGATCAAAATCTCGGCACCCTTGGTGTTGACCTGGAAAAAAGACGGGGCAGACAAGCGCATCTGACCCTCGGCGATATTCTCGGTCCATGAGCCCTCTCCGGCGAGCATTTCGACCTTGGAGACACGGCGGGCCTTCTTTTCGCCCTTGCTCATCACGCGCACGATGCTCGTGGGATGAGCGGCGTCCGCCAGCACGCGGGAGACCTGCGAGCGCGGAAAAGAGCCTGTGGGCGTCCAGAGTGCGACCTCGAGTGCCTTGGTGCGGCGCGATGCGCGAATGCCCACGCGTTCGAGCCCCAAGTCATGGCTGCCGCTTAGATAGTTGAGTGCGCCGACGACCGATTTGAGTGCCTTGGGGAAGCGTTTGTCGAACAACGGGCACGAATCGACGGTCACGATCTTGCGAGGATCGACACCGTGCATGCCAAGACGCACGCGGCCGTTTACAACGGTCGGCTCGAGTTCGATTTTATTGCGGTAGCCCCAATCATCCTTGGTGTGGCGGATGGGTTGCACCAGTTCATCGACTTGATCGGGGCTGAACTTGCCGATACGCTCGAGCGTGGAGCGCAGATTTTGCTCCTTGGCGGCGAGCTGTGCCGTGCGTGAGAGATTGCCCCACGAGCAGCCGCCGCAGATGCCCACGAAGGGGCAGGGAGGCTGAATGCGATCGGGGCTTGGCTCCAGAATCTCGGTGGTGCGGGCACGCATGAACGACTTGCCGTCCTGTACGACCTCGGCCTCGACGGTGTCGCCTGCCACGGCGCCCTGCACAAAGACGGCCTTGCCGTTGTCGGCGTGTGCCAGCCCGTCGGCGCCGTAGGTCATCGATTCTATAGTGAGCTTCATATTCCTGCCTGTCATTCGCGTTGTTGTTCGCACCATGGTAGCAGGGAAAAGCGCCCCGCATCCGAGGCTTTCCTCAAATGCGGGGCGCTTCTACAAACTGCTTCTACAAACGACTATTTCGTCTTGCCGGTAATGAGCGTCTTAAGACCCAGGCCGATCAGGCCCAGGCCTATGCGCACGCGACCGGGGCGATGGCGCTCGATGGCCTTGGTCTTGCCGGCGGGCTTATCGCGACGGGCGCTCGTCTCGGATACGGGCTTGGTGACCTGCGGCTCGGGCTGAGGTGCAGGTGCAGGTGCAGGCTCGGGCTCAATGACGGTCGCCTGGAACTCTTGGACCTTGGGTGTGGTCGGCTGCGGATCAGGAGCTGAGGCGGGCTTTGCCTCGGCGGCGGGCTCCGGAGTCGCGGTAGCGGGCTCGGGCGCTTTCTCCATGGCGGGCTCTGCGGCAGCCTCGGGCTCATTCACCGGGGGAGCGGCAACCGCTTCCGGTTTGGCGGCTGCCCCATGTTCAACCTCGTCCTGAATAGCTTCTTCGGCCACACGTTCCTTCTCCTGTGCGCGCTGCTGCGCGGCGGCCTCGGCGTTGCGATAGGCACGCTCCAGTAGAGCTTCCTGCGAGTTGAAGGGTTTCTCACCCTCTGCACACTCCACGGGGACCCAGGTGCCGTCGCTCGTGAGGCTGCGGGCCTTCACGTTGTCCTGCAGCTGCATGCCCATGTACTCGTGTACCAGGGCGCGGCAGGTGGGGTCGAGCACGGGGAAGGCGATCTCCACGCGGTGCTCGGTGTTGCGTGTCATCATGTCTGCTGAGCTCAGGTAAACCATGTCCGAGTCCACGCCAAAAGCGTAAACACGCGCGTGCTCCAAAAAGCGTCCGACGATGGAGCGGACATGCACGTTCTCGGTCTTGCCCGAAACACCGGGCTTGAGGCACGAGATGCCGCGGATGATCATGTCTACGCGCACGCCGGCACACGATGCCTCGGCGATCTTGTCGATGACCTCGCGGTCGGTCAGCGAGTTGAGCTTAAAGAACACGCGGGCGGGCTCGCCGGCAAGGGCGCGCTGAATCTCGCGGTCAAGCCCGCGCATGATGAGCGGTTTCAGTCCGACGGGCGCCACACCCAGGAAGCGGTAGTCGCCGCGCAGGTTGCCCAGCGACAGATTGCGGAAGAACAGGTTGGCGTCTTCACCGATGCCGGGATGGGCTGTCATGAGCATAAAGTCGCTGTAGAGTTTGGCCGTCTTCTCGTTAAAGTTGCCGGTGCCCAAAAGCGTGAGGCGGGTGAGCGCCATGCCCTCGCGATAGGTGAGCTGGCAGATCTTTGAGTGGCATTTAAAGCCCTCGGAACCATAGATGACGGTGCAGCCCGCCTCTTCCAGACGCTCGGCCCACTCGATGTTGTTCTGCTCGTCAAAGCGGGCACGAAGTTCCATGAGCACCGTGACCTCTTTGCCGTTCTCGGCAGCATCGATCAGCGACTCGCACAGGCGGCTCTGCTTGGCCACGCGGTAGAGTGTGATGCGCAGCGAGATGCACTCGGGGTCGTAGGCGGCCTCGTGCACCAGATCCAGGAAGGGGTTCATGGCCTCGTAGGGATAAAAGAGCAGCTTGTCGTGCTGCAGCACCTGTTCGCGGATGGAGCGGGTCATATCGATGGTGGGGTTGGGCTGCGGCTTAAACGGCGTAAAGAGGAGCTCGTTGCGCAGGTGCTCGGGAATCTTGCCCTCAATGCCAAAGACGTAGCCCAGGTCGAGCGGGATATCGCAGGTAAAGACCGAGCGGCGCGAAAGCTCGAGCGCCTTGCGGATGGTCTTGAGCGTCGCCTTCTCGAGCGACCCCGAGACCGCGAGCACTACCGGCTGCAGACGCAGGCGCTTCTTGAGAATGCGCTTCATGTGCTGGCGGTAGTCCTCTTCCTCTTCGACGCCCTCGCCGTCCGGATCGATGTCGGCGTTGCGGGTGACTCGGATGAGCGCGCGGTCGAGTGGCTTGTAGGAGCCAAAGCAGCTGTCCAGGCAGGCGAGGATGACGTCCTCGAGCAAGATGTAGGAGTAGGTGCCGGTGGGCGAGGGGATCTCGACCACGCGGTTCATCGAGGCGGGAATCTCGATAAGGCCCAGCAGGCTCTCCTCGTCGGTGGCGCCGTCCAGACCACAGGCCAGATAGAGCGCGCCGTTGCGCAGGTTGGGGAAGGGGTGGCGAGGATCGATGACCAGCGGCGAGATGACCGGCGACACGTAGGCCTGGAAGTAGCGGGTTACAAAGGTGCGCTCCTCGGGCGTAAGCGAATCGATGTGGGCGCGGTGAACGCCCAAGGTGTCGAGCTTGCCCTCGATGCTCTTAAAGATGGACTCCCAACGGGTAAGGAGCCCGGGCATTTCGGCCATGACAGCATCGACCTGTTCGGAGGCGGTCATATTGCTCTTGTTGTCGACAGGTTGTTTTTTGAGCTCCGCCAGATCGGACAGGCCGCCCACGCGCACCATAAGGAACTCGTCGAGGTTGGACTCGAAGATCGAGACGAACTTTAGTCGCTCGAATAACGGAACGGTTTCGTCGAAGGCTTCGTCGAGCACGCGGTTGTCAAAGCGTAGCCAGCTGAGCTCTCGGTTTTGCGTGTACGAGAAGTCGCGCGGCGGTTTGCGCAGCTTTGCGGCGGCTTGCTTCTTTTCGATTTTGCTCGGCATATGCATCTGTCCGTTCAGTCCCCACAAGGGACGGTAGCCTAACACTAATCACTATTGTCTCAATTTAGTCGACCTGTGGCACGGACGCATCGCACGAACGGTATCTTTACCTACTTCTTACGCTGCCAAGGCATGCAACTAACTGCCCAACTCGTTTAGAAACAATCTATATCCATACTCAATTGGTGAGGATGTATGAATAAGAATGATTGAGAGCTGAATACAATCGAATCCAAATTGAATCATGAACAAACGACATATATATGCAGAAAACCGTTTTAGCTATGCAATTCCTAAACATGAAAATATTTGTGCAATCTAGCTTAATTCCTTAGAAAAAAGAACATTTACCTTTGAAAACCTGCTTTAGAGAACCGAAGTGCATCATGGGGGAATCATATGAGATATACCGTTCATCGCACTTTGCTGACCGTTCGGGGGCGAGGTGGAATTGCAGGTGGTTTTTGGATATAACTAGAGCTGTCAGCAAGCAGCGTCCCATACGGAGGGGCGCTGATACATTCGGCCAGTAAGGCCCGAAAGAAAGGTAGGAGGCCATGACGAAAGGTCTGCACGTGCCTTCCGAGATCGGCAAGCTCAGGAAGGTCTGCCTGCACCGTCCCGGCGACGAGCTCCTCAACCTGCCGCCCGACGAGCTCGAGCGACTCCTGTTCGACGACGTCCCGTTCCTGGAGGTCGCGCAGCAGGAGCACGACACCTTCGCCCAGATCCTGAGGGACCAGGGCGTGGAGGTCCTCTACCTCGAGAACCTCGTCGCCGAGGTGTTCGACCAGGTCCCCGGCGCCCGCGCCGAGTTCACCGACCAGTACATCGCCGAGGCCGGCATCCGCGGCCAGCACATGCCGCAGATCGTCCGCGAGAAGCTGGACTCCATCGAGGACAACCTCGAGTTCGTCAAGAAGACCATGGCCGGCATGACCAAGTCCGAGATCGACATGCCCCTCACGGCGTCCACGACCCTCGACTCCCTGGTCAACTCCGAGTCCGAGTCCGACCTGATCATCGACCCGATGCCCAACCTCTACTTCACCCGCGACCCGTTCGCGGTCATCGGCGAGGGCGTCAACCTCAACCGCATGTACTCGGTCACCCGCAACCGCGAGACCCTGTACGGCAAGTACATCTTCAAGTACCACCCCGACTACAAGGACGTCTCGCTGTACTTCCGCCGCGACTGCCAGTTCCACACCGAGGGCGGCGACGTGCTGAACATCAACGAGAAGACCCTCGCCGTCGGCATCTCCCAGCGCACCCAGGCCGCCGCGATCGACGTCATGGCCCAGAACATCTTCTGGAACTCCGACTCCAAGGTCGAGCGCATCCTGGCCTTCGACATCCCGGTCTCGCGCGCCTTCATGCACCTCGACACGGTCTTCACCCAGATCGACGTCGATAAGTTCACGATCCACCCCGCCATCATGGGCACCCTGCGCGTCTACGAGCTGACCGCCGGCAAGAACCCGGGCGACGTGAACATCCGCCTGATCGAGGACACCCTCGAGCACGTCCTGGAGGACGCCACCGGCGTCGACCAGGTCAAGCTGATCCCCTGCGGCGGCGGCGACCCGATCGCGGCCTCCCGCGAGCAGTGGAACGACGGCTCCAACACCCTGTGCGTCGAGCCCGGCAAGATCTGCGTCTACGCCCGCAACACCGTCACCAACGACGTGCTGTACAAGGAGGGCCTGGACCTTCTCGTCGTGCCCTCCGCCGAGCTCTCCCGCGGCCGCGGCGGCCCGCGCTGCATGAGCATGCCCTTCTGGCGCGAGGACCTCTAAGGTCTTTCAGGACCCGTACAGGTCATAATACATACATCTAGCTGCAATTAGATGTCTCCCATTGGGGCGGTGCGGGTTTTCGCACCGCCCCAATCTTGTATGAGGGACGTCAACACGATTGGATGACTGCTTTTGTAAGGAGCTTGGCCATGGACATCAAGACGATTGGCGTTGAGGAATGGCTCAACGTTTGGGAGAAAAGTGCCACGTGGGACATCGCCCAGTCGACGATCTCGTCGCTCACCATGGGCGAGCTGCGCGCGCTCGATGAGCAGGACGGCGCCACGTTCTACGAGCGCTTGGACCGCGAGAAGATGAACTACGGCTGGATCGAGGGCTCGCCGGAGTTTAAGGCCGTGGTTGCCAAGCTGTATCGTCGGGAGGTCAATCCCGACCACATTCTGCAGACCAATGGCTGCACGGGTGCGAACCTCAACGCCATCATGGCCGTGGTCGAGCCCGGCGACCACGTTATCGCCGAGTGGCCCACCTACGCACCGCTCTACGAGATTCCGCGCACGCTGGGCGCCGAGGTCGAGTATTGGGAGCTTCGCGAGGAACTCGGCTGGAAGCCCGATATCGAGGAACTCAAGCGCTTGGTGCGCCCCAACACCAAGCTTATCTGCATAAACAACGCATCGAACCCCATCGGTACGGTGCTCGATACCGATATGCTCGGCCAGATTGCCGAGATCGCCCGTTCGGTGGGCGCCTACGTGCTGTGCGACGAGGTGTATCTGCCGCTCGAAAACACTGAGTCCTTTATGTCGATGGTCGACGTGTACGAGAGGGCCATTGTCACCAACTCGTTGTCGAAGACCTATTCGACGCCTGCGGCCCGCGTGGGCTGGGTCGTGGCCGACGAAGAGGTGTCCAACCGCATCCGTACCTATCGCGATTACACCATGATCTGCGGCGGTGTGTTCAACGACGCCTTGGCGACCTATGTGCTTGAGCACAAGGACAAGATCCTCGAGCGCAATCGCAAGATCGTGTTTGGCAACCGCGATATCGCGCAGGCTTGGATCGATACGCAGCATCGCGTTTCCTGGACGGCCCCACAGGGCGTGTCTACCTCGTTTATCCAGCTGGATATTCCCGAGGACGACGAGGAGTTCTGCAAGCGCCTGCTGTCCGAGAGGGGAGTGCTGCTGGTACCCGGCAGCCGCTTTGAGCTTCCCTGTGGCGCACGCCTGGGCTACTGCGCGAGCGAGGACGTTCTGCGCGAGGGCCTGAGGCTTTTGGGCGAGGCGCTGGCGGAGTTTGATCGCTAGGATTCCGATGATCTTCGAGGGCGTTATCTAAATTGGCCGAAGATAATCGAAAACGGACCCGTTTCCCTAGTGAAGCGGGTCCGTTTTTCTATACCGAGAAGTCAAGTTGTTACAAATGGGGCCGTAAAGCGAGCCGGTATCCGCTGGGCCTTATACTGAGTTTCCGGTGAACGGTATCAAGCGTCTGGTAAACGGTAATTTATTTACCAGAAATGAATAGGACAATCTTTTTTCTGAATAAAAATGAAAATGGTTGAGACGCGGTATGAACCGCTAATTCTATTCATAGCTTTAGTGGAAATATGCAATTTGAGGATGATTTAACAAAGTTAAGTTCCATTTGATTTTAGGATTGAAAACGCGTTTAAGCACGTAAATACGCTTTATTAAGATGAAGTGTGCCATGCGTGAAGTATATGTGTATGCCGTTCACCCCCTATAAAAAACCGTTCGGGGGCAAGGTGGAAGTATGGGCTGATTTTGGATATAAATATGTCGTCAGCAATAACGCCTCACACGGAGGGGCGCTAACGAATCGGCCCTGACAAGGGCCCGAAAGAAAGGTAGGAGGCCATGACGAAAGGTCTGCACGTGCCTTCCGAGATCGGCAAGCTCAGGAAGGTCTGCCTGCACCGTCCCGGCGACGAGCTCCTCAACCTGCCGCCCGACGAGCTCGAGCGACTCCTGTTCGACGACGTCCCGTTCCTGGAGGTCGCGCAGCAGGAGCACGACACCTTCGCCCAGATCCTGAGGGACCAGGGCGTGGAGGTCCTCTACCTCGAGAACCTCGTCGCCGAGGTGTTCGACCAGGTCCCCGGCGCCCGCGCCGAGTTCACCGACCAGTACATCGCCGAGGCCGGCATCCGCGGCCAGCACATGCCGCAGATCGTCCGCGAGAAGCTGGACTCCATCGAGGACAACCTCGAGTTCGTCAAGAAGACCATGGCCGGCATGACCAAGTCCGAGATCGACATGCCCCTCACGGCGTCCACGACCCTCGACTCCCTGGTCAACTCCGAGTCCGAGTCCGACCTGATCATCGACCCGATGCCCAACCTCTACTTCACCCGCGACCCGTTCGCGGTCATCGGCGAGGGCGTCAACCTCAACCGCATGTACTCGGTCACCCGCAACCGCGAGACCCTGTACGGCAAGTACATCTTCAAGTACCACCCCGACTACAAGGACGTCTCGCTGTACTTCCGCCGCGACTGCCAGTTCCACACCGAGGGCGGCGACGTGCTGAACATCAACGAGAAGACCCTCGCCGTCGGCATCTCCCAGCGCACCCAGGCCGCCGCGATCGACGTCATGGCCCAGAACATCTTCTGGAACTCCGACTCCAAGGTCGAGCGCATCCTGGCCTTCGACATCCCGGTCTCGCGCGCCTTCATGCACCTCGACACGGTCTTCACCCAGATCGACGTCGATAAGTTCACGATCCACCCCGCCATCATGGGCACCCTGCGCGTCTACGAGCTGACCGCCGGCAAGAACCCGGGCGACGTGAACATCCGCCTGATCGAGGACACCCTCGAGCACGTCCTGGAGGACGCCACCGGCGTCGACCAGGTCAAGCTGATCCCCTGCGGCGGCGGCGACCCGATCGCGGCCTCCCGCGAGCAGTGGAACGACGGCTCCAACACCCTGTGCGTCGAGCCCGGCAAGATCTGCGTCTACGCCCGCAACACCGTCACCAACGACGTGCTGTACAAGGAGGGCCTGGACCTTCTCGTCGTGCCCTCCGCCGAGCTCTCCCGCGGCCGCGGCGGCCCGCGCTGCATGAGCATGCCCTTCTGGCGCGAGGACCTCTAAGTCTTTCCGTTTCCGGTGCGGTCCCCCTACAACCGCACCGGCTTCGCCCGTTAAACGGGCACCACTAATACTTACGTAATTCATTTCTTCGAAAGGAATCAAACCATGGGTGTTAACCTTTCCGGCCGTAGCTTCCTCAAGCTTCTCGACCTCACCACCGAGGAGATCGAGTACCTGCTCAAGCTCTCCAAGAACTTCAAGGATATGAAGCGCGCTGGCGTTCCGCACCGCTATCTCGAGGGCAAGAACATCGTTCTGCTCTTCCAGAAGACCTCTACTCGTACCCGCTGCGCCTTCGAGGTCGGCGGCATGGATCTGGGCATGGGCGTCACCTACCTCGATCCGGGTTCGTCGCAGATGGGCAAGAAGGAGTCCATCGAGGACACTGCCCGCGTTCTCGGCCGCATGTATGACGGCATCGAGTTCCGTGGCTTTGCCCAGGACGATGTCGAGGAGCTCGCTGCTAAGTCCGGCGTGCCCGTGTGGAACGGCCTGACCACTGAGTGGCATCCCACCCAGATGCTCGCCGACATCCTGACCGTCCAGGAGAACTTCAACTACGACATCAAGGGCAAGACCCTCGTCTTCATGGGCGACTGCAAGAACAACGTTGCTCGCTCCCTCATGGTTGTCTGCTCCAAGCTTGGCATGAACTTCGTGGCCTGCGGCCCCGAGGAGTGCATGCCCGCTGACGACGTCATCGAGGCCTGCAAGCACATCGCCGAGGCCAACGGCTGCACCATCAAGCTGACCACCGACGTCAAGGACGGCGTCACCGGTGCCGACGTTATCTACACCGACGTGTGGGTCTCCATGGGCGAGCCTGACGAGGTCTGGGCCGAGCGCATCGCTCAGCTCACCCCGTATCGTGTCACCTCCGAGGTCATGGCTATGGCCAACCCGGGTGCCATCTTCCTGCACTGCCTGCCCAGCTTCCACGACACCAACACCACGATTGGCGCCGAGAAGTGCGAGCAGTTCGGCATCACCGAGCAGGAGGTCACCGACGAGGTCTTCGAGAGCCCCGCTTCCAAGGTCTTCGACGAGGCCGAGAACCGCATGCACACCATCAAGGCCGTCATGTACGCCACGCTCAAGTAAGTGCATCTAGCATCTCGCTCGGGGTGTATTGTTGAACACCCCGAGCGGCTTTATCTGGTAAAAATCTCGCATCGAGCGGCAGGCACGGCACGGAAGAGCCGCTTCGGGCGAGATCAGTAAATGATTTATGAAGGGGGGATGAGAACTATGACTGAGACCGCTAAGAAAAAGCGCGGTATGCCTTCATCGTTCACCATTCTTCTTGCTCTGCTGGCAATTGTTGCAGTGATTACCGTTATCGTCTCCGGCACGTCCGGCGGCGCGGTTACTGCCGCCCGTCTGAGCGATTTCTGCACCGCCCCGATTAAGGGCTTCGCTGACGCTCTGCCCGTCTGCCTCTTCGTTATGATCCTGGGCGGCTTCCTCGGCATGATGACCGAGACCGGCGCCCTGGACAACGGCATCGCCGTCCTGGTGCAGAAGCTTAAGGGCAACGAGATCATGCTCATTCCCGTGCTGATGCTCATCTTCTCCCTCGGTGGTACCACCTATGGTATGTGCGAGGAGACCGTTCCCTTCTACGCCCTGCTTGCCGCTACCATGATGGCCGCTGGCTTCGACCCGATGGTCGGTGCCGCCACCGTCCTGCTCGGCGCTGGCTGCGGCTGCCTGGGCTCCACGGTTAACCCGTTCGCCGTCGGCGCTGCCGTCGACGCTCTGACCGGCGTTGGCATTGAGGTCAACCAGTCCATCATCATCGGCCTCGGTGCCGTCCTGTGGATTGTTACCACTGCCATGTCCATCTTCTTCGTCATGAGCTATGCCAAGAAGGTCAAGGCTGACAAGGGTTCCACCATCCTGTCGATGCAGGAGCTCAAGGACGCTGAAGAGGCTCACGGCAAGGCTGCTTCCGAGGTTCACAATGAGGTCAAGCTCACCGGTCGTCAGAAGGGTGTTCTGATCGCCTTTGCCTTCACCTTCGTCGTCATGATCGTCGGCTTCATTCCGCTGGCCGACCTCAACGAGGGCGTCGCCAACTTCTTCGACGCTGGCGCTGTCTACGACGCCGACGGTAACGCCGTCGTCCAGGGCTGGTCTGCCCTGATCACCGGCCTGCCCATTGGTCAGTGGTACTTCGACGAGGCTTCCACCTGGTTCTTCCTCATGGCCGTCCTGATCGGTATCATCGGTGGCCTGTCCGAGAAGCAGATCGTTAACACCTTCATCACCGGCGCTGCCGACATGATGTCCGTTGTTCTCGTCATCGCCCTCGCCCGTGGTATCTCCGTCCTCATGGCTAACACCGGCCTCGACGTCTACGTCCTCGACGCTGCCGCCAATGCTCTGGCTGGCCTGTCCGGCGTGATCTTCGCTCCCATGAGCTTCCTGGTCTACTTCGGCCTGTCCTTCCTGATCCCCTCGACCTCTGGTATGGCTACCGTCTCCATGCCTATCATGGGACCGCTGGCTGTTAAGCTCGGCTTCTCGCCCGAGGTCATGGTCATGATCTTCTCCTCTGCCATCGGCGTTGTGAACCTGTTCACCCCGACCTCCGGCGCCATCATGGGCGGTCTCGCCCTGGCCAAGATCGAGTGGACGACCTGGCTCAAGTTTGCCCTTAAGCTCATCGTCGCTCTCTCCGTCGTCTGCGCCATCATCCTGACCGTCGCTTGCGTGATGCTCTAAGTACCCAACGGGTACCCCACGGAAACCTTGACGATCCTGTAAAGGATCACCTGGTCATCGTCTGTCCGGTGGGGTCAACCCACCGGTAGACTCCTACCTTTAGCCCCCTCCCGTTCCGTGCGCGGGAGGGGGCGCTCTCATGTTGCGCGGTTCTACGAACCGCGCAACCAGTCGACGCTGCGCACCGCCCAGAACGACAATTTGTCATTCAAAAGGCAAGGCATGACCAGAAGGTCTATGCCTTGCCTTTTTCATGCCAACTTGTACGTTCTGGACGTCGCTCGCTGACTTATGCTCAACCTGCGACGTTCCCCTTGTTGGTGCAGGGGGAAGCTTGCTCGCTCTGGTGCCCGTTCGCTGGCTTCAGCTCTGCCTGCGACGTTTTTGTTGTTGGTGCTGAGTGACTTGTTCCCCGTTCTAAACGAGCTGCCCCGGGTCCCCGGTGGTTGTGGTGAGCGTGTTTGGTTGGTGCCTGTTGATGGTCTGGGTATCGGGGAGGGCGGGCTCCGTTATAATCGCCTAGGACATTAAATGGAAACGGGACGGGAGCCACACATGCGCCAGGGTTTCGACAACGCGAAGTACATCGAGCTGCAGGCTGCTCACATTAAGGAGCGCATCTCGCAGTTTGGTGGCAAGCTCTATTTGGAGTTTGGCGGTAAGCTGTTCGATGACTATCATGCGAGCCGCGTGCTGCCGGGTTTTGAACCGGACAGCAAGTTCCGCATGCTCAAGAGCATCGCCGACGATGTCGAGGTTATCATCGCGATCAACGCGAACCACATCGAGAAAAACAAGGCTCGTGGTGACCTTGGCATTACCTATGACGAGGATGTGCTGCGCCTGGTTGACCTGTTCCGCGGCAACGGCTTTGCCGTCGCGGCTGTGGTCATCACCCAGTACGCCGGCCAGCCCGCTGCCGATGTATTCCGCAACCGCCTGAACGCGCTCGGTATCCCCGCCAAGCTGCACTATCCCATCGAGGGGTATCCGCACGACGTCGACCTGATCGTGTCCGACGACGGCTATGGCAAGAATGAGTTTGTCGAGACCACTCGTCCGCTCGTCGTGGTCACCGCTCCCGGCCCCGGCTCAGGCAAGCTCGCCACTTGCCTCTCGCAGCTCTATCACGAGCACAAGCACGGCACCGCCGCCGGCTACGCCAAGTTCGAGACTTTCCCGGTCTGGAATCTGCCCCTCACGCATCCGGTCAACATCGCCTATGAGGCAGCAACGGCCGATCTCGACGATGCCAATATCATCGACTCCTTCCACTTGGAGGCCTACAACAAGACCACGGTCAACTACAACCGCGACGTCGAGGCCTTCCCGGTGGTCCGTGCTCTGATGGAAAAGATCCTGGGCAAGAGCCCCTATCAGAGTCCTACGGACATGGGCGTCAATATGGTCGGCTTTGCCATCACCGATGACGATGCCTGCCGCGACGCTTCCAAGATGGAGATCGTCCGCCGCTACTTTACCGCGGTCGAAAATGTGCGCCGTACCGGCATGGGCGATGAGCAAGTCGACCGTCTCAAGATTATTATGAAGAAAGCCGGCATCGATAAGAACTACTCACCGGCGCGCTCGGCGGCCCTCACCAGGGAGCAGCTGACGGGTGGTCCCGTGGGTGCCATGGTCATGCCCGATGGCTCCGTGGTGACCGGTAAGACCTCCACGCGCCTGGGCGCCGCAAGTTCGCTCATTATGAACGCCCTCAAGCATGTCTCGGGCGTCGACCTTGAGCTCGAGGTCATTAGCGATGAGGCGATCGAGCCCATCAGCAAGCTCAAGACGCATTTCCTGGGCAGCAAAAACCCTCGCCTCCACACCGACGAGACGCTTATGGCGCTGTCGATCACCTCGGCCACGAGTGAGACGGCCGCTCGCGTCCTTTCGGGCCTGGAGCAGCTGCGCGGTTGCGATGCCTTCTTTAGCGTGATTATCTCGCCGACGGACGAGACGGTACTGCGCAAACTGGGTATCAACGTGTGCTGCGAGCCCAAGTTTGAGCGCCGCGGTTTCTTCCACCGCTAAGTTTGAAGCACCGCGGTAATTGCATTGCATTTTGGCCGTATCGGGTTGGCGCCCGGTACGGCTTTTTGATCAATAAAGCGCCTATTTCGGCGAAAAATAGCCGTTTACCTGCCTAGAAACAATTTGAGCGGTATACAATAACCGTAACTGTTTCATCCTTAGCGGGATGCCGCATGATGGATATTACCTGCCATCGTGAGGTGTGTCGGTCGCGCACGGCGCGTTAGATGCTCGTGCTCGGTTTGAGGAGGCTGCTATGGCGGGCAAGGGTCGTGCGAGTGTCAACGATATGAAGCGTGTCGAGGTGCTGGTGTTGATGGAAATCGACCAGCAAACCGAAGACAATGGCGGGCCGTATGGTTTCTCGCGCAAAACGCTTGCCGAGCGCGTGGGGGTTTCGCCGTATCGTGCCCGCGCCGCAATCGATCGCTTGGATTCCGAAGGCATGATTGATGTCGTCTCGCGTTATAGCGACGACGGCGGTCAGCTTGTAAATGGCATTTGCCTCACCGAACGTGGCGAGTGGTATCTTGAGGGCGTCCGTACCGGCATGCTCGTTCAAGAAATGCTTGAGGACGAGGTTGCTGATCGATAGCAGCATGTAACCCTTGCCATAGCGACGCCGCCTGGGAAACCGGGCGGCGTTTTGTTTCAAGATTGAGAAATGCAATCGCACGCGAGAAAAATTGCGAACGGTCCGCGGCGCGAGTATTACAATGAAGACCCGTAAGATGTGGATAAACAACTTCTACGGGAAGCGCAGGTAACTCAATATGACCAAGCATGTGTTCGTAACCGGTGGCGTGGTTTCGTCCCTGGGCAAGGGTATCACCGCGGCCTCGCTGGGCCGTCTGCTCAAGTCGCGTGGCTACAAAGTAACGATGCAGAAGGCCGACCCGTATCTGAACGTCGACCCCGGTACCATGAGCCCGTTCCAGCATGGTGAGGTCTTCGTTACCGAGGATGGTTACGAGTCCGACCTGGACCTGGGTCATTACGAGCGCTTTATTGATGAGAACCTGACCCGCGATTCCAACTTTACGACCGGTGCCATCTACAAAAGCCTAATCGCCCGCGAGCGTCGCGGCGACTTTTTGGGCGGTACCGTGCAGGTGATTCCCCACGTCACCAATGCCATTAAGGACAAGTTCCGCCGCATCGAGGAGCAGACCGGCTCCGATGTAGTCATCACCGAGCTGGGCGGCACGATTGGCGACATCGAGTCCCAGCCGTTTGTCGAGGCCATCCGTCAGTACCGCAAGGAGGCCGGCCCCGAGAACGTCTGCTACATCCACGTGTCGCTCGTTCCCTATATCGCCGCCGCCCACGAGGTCAAGACCAAGCCCACACAGCATTCCGTCAAGGAGCTCCGCAGCTTTGGCATCCAGCCCGATATTATTGTGCTGCGCTCCGACCACCATATCGATGACGCTATCCGCGGAAAGATCGCAAGCTTCTGCGACGTCGACACCGATTGCGTCTTTACCAACGAGGACTGCGCGAGCATTTACGATGTTCCGCAGCTGCTTGCCGAGCAGGACTTTGACCTGCGCATTTGCGAGCGCCTGGGTCTGGACCCGCGTGAGCGCGACATGAGCGAGTGGAACGAGTTCCTGCGCAAACAGAATCACGCCAACCATCACGCCGACAAGGTGAAGATCGCCGTCGTGGGCAAGTACACGCAGCTGCCCGATGCGTACCTGTCGGTTATCGAGGCCCTGCACCATGCGGGCGTCTTCTACGATCGCCATGTGGACGTCCAGCTGGTCGACGGCGAGAGCCTCGACGAGCAGAATGTCTCCGAGGTTCTGGGCGACGCCTCGGGCATCCTGGTCCCCGGCGGCTTTGGCAAGCGCGCCCTGGAGGGCAAGATCCTCGCGGCCGAGTTTGCCCGTGAGCACAAGATTCCGTATCTGGGCATTTGCCTGGGTATGCAGGTGGCCGTGTGCGAATTTGCGCGCAATGTCGTCGGCCTTGCCGGCGCCAGCTCCTCTGAGTTCGATCCGGATGGCCCGTTTAGCGTCATCGATCTGATGAGCTCGCAGGAGGACGTGACCGAGAAGGGCGGCACCATGCGCCTGGGCGCCTATCCGTGCAAGCTCGCCGCCGATACCCTTGCTCGCGAGGCATATGGCGAGGAACTCGTCTACGAGCGTCACCGTCACCGCTTTGAGTTCAACAACGCCTTCCGCGACCAGCTCGAGGACGCCGGTTTGGTTATCTCGGGTCTGTCGCCTGACGAGCGCCTGGTCGAGATGGTCGAGCTGCCGCGCGACGTGCATCCGTGGTATGTGGCAACCCAGGCTCATCCCGAGTTCAAGAGCCGCCCGACCAACCCGCAGCCGCTGTTCCGCGAGTTCGTGCGCGCTTCGATCGGCCAGCACGAGGGTGTCGACCGTCTGCAGGTGACGCCCATGAACCTCGCTACGGACTAAGGGTGCCGGCGAATAAGGAACATACCGAAGCTACTCCCTCGTCGCTCGCCGTGGCGGCGGGGGAGTATCTCGATTACCTTGCGGTCGAGCGGGGTTTGGCGCGCAACACGATTGCGGCCTATCGTCGTGACCTGACGACGTACTGCGCCTATCTGGAGCGGGCGGGTATTGTGTCTTTTGAAGAGGTGACCCGTCAGGTCGTGGAGGGCTTTGTCGCCGACCGTCGCGATGGGGGCTATTCGGATGCCTCGGTGGAGCGTGCGCTTGCGGCCGTGAAGGGCCTGCATGCCTTTTTGGTGCGCGATGGGGCTGTGGCCCAAAATCCAACGGCGGCGTTGCGCCTGCCTAAAAAGGCTGAGCGTTTGCCGGAGTATCTATCGGTGGAGGATGTCTCGGCGCTGCTCGATCAAGACTTCCCCGAGGGCGAGATGGGCTTGCGCGACCATGCCATCTTGGAAGTGCTTTACGGATGCGGTTTGCGTGTGAGCGAGTTGGTGGGACTCGATGTGGGCGATATCCATATCGACGATGGCTTTGTGCTCGTTCGCGGTAAGGGCTCGAAGGAACGCCTGTCCCCGCTGGTGGGAAGCGCGGCGCGAGCTCTGACGCTTTATGTAACTGAGGGGCGTTCTCGCTTGGCGGCCCATGCCCGCGGAACCGAGACCTCGGCGGTCTTTTTAAATAAGAACGGCCGCCGTCTGTCGCGCCAGGGCATCCATGCCATCTGTGAGCGCTACGGGCGCCAGGTGGGACTGGTGGGGCTCCATCCCCATACGCTGCGTCACTCCTTTGCCACCCATATGCTTGCGGGCGGCGCAGACCTCCGTGTGCTACAGGAGATCTTGGGACATGCCGATATATCGACCACGCAGGTCTACACGCATGTCGATCGTACGCAACTGACCGAGGTCTATTTGGCGGCGCACCCGCTGGCACATCGTTAACACATCGCTGACCTGCATATTTATAGGTATTTGGGGACGGGCTCCAGATTGCCGCGGCGTGCTTTTGCGCGCGCATGGGCAATCTGGGGCCCGTCCCATTTTTCGCCACTTGGCGTCGCGGTGGTGGGCCGCACGGGCCTTGGGTGGGGGAGTTTGGGGGCGATGTGAACGGCATGTAAAGGGACGTAAAAATCGCCTCAAGGTCAACTTGAAGGTTGAGGTTCGCGGGTGTGGTTCTACAGGTGGCATCCCGCCGTTGCTGCAAACACAACATATTGTGTTTTCGAACATATGCTTGGGGGTGTTTTGCAATATATGGTGAGTGGAGTGGTGGGGCGGGGTGGGGGAAGGGGTGGGGAAAGGTGTTGAAAAATGGGGCGGTTCCCCATATTATTGATGACGTCGACAGGCGGGGTGGTTCCCCGCGTACGTGCCATCTGAGTAACCGAGGGGAGGGCGCACATGGGAATGACTGGTGCATACGAGCGCAATCTCGATGCAAAAGGTCGTCTGTCCCTGCCTGCACCCCTTCGCGAGGAGCTTGGAGAGCACGTTCGCGTGTTCAAAGCCCTGGATGTCGATGCTCTGTACGTGTTCTCTGCCGAGGCCTTCGATAAGTGGGTCGAAGGACTCTTCGCGGGTCGTGAGGGCCACGAGGGTTTTAACCCGCGTGACATTAATGACCAGAAGCTCATGAGGGCGATCAACAAGCGCACCACGTCGATGGACGTGGACAGCGCCGGTCGTATCGGTCTTTCCGAGTCTCTCCGCAAGCAGGCGAACCTCGACCGCGAGGTCACGGTTGTGGGCAACTACGACCACCTTGAGGTTTGGGATCGCGCCGCGGCCGATGAGGACGATGACGATGAGGCCCTGCTGGACCTCTTCTTCTCGTAAGGGCAAGGCACGGGTAACGGATGGAGCGTGGGATCTTGACACAAGAATATCGGCATGAACCTGTCATGCTCGGCGAAGTGCTTGAGTCGCTGCGGCTAAAGAGCGGCTCCGTTGTCTGCGATTGCACCCTTGGCGGTGCCGGCCATTCGGTAAAGATGGCCGCGCAGGTGGGGGAGACGGGCCTTTTGCTCGGCGTCGATCAGGACGACATGGCCCTCGAGGCCGCTGGCGCCCGTCTGGACCGCGAGGTTCCCGGCGTTCCGCACCGGCTGCTGAAGGGCAACTTCGGCGACTTGGACGAGCTGCTTTGCTCGGCCGAGGTGCCCGGGGTCGATGGCTTCCTGTTCGATTTGGGCGTTTCGTCGCCGCAACTCGATATCCCTGGCAGGGGCTTTTCGTATAACGAGGACGCCCCATTGGACATGCGGATGGATCCGGGTAATAACACCTTAAACGCAGCTGAGGTCATCAACACCTATAACGAACACGACCTCGCCCGGATTCTACGCGTCTACGGCGAAGAGAAGTTCGCCTCGCAGATCGCGCGCGAGATCGTGCGCCGCCGCGAGCAAGAACCGATCGAAACCACCGGCCAATTTGTCGAGATCATCAAGGCGGGTATCCCGGCTGCCGCTCGTCGGCATGGTGGACACCCGGCCAAGAAAAGTTTCCAGGCCATTCGCATCGAGGTCAATCACGAGCTCGATGTGCTCGAACGAGGGCTTGATGCCGCCACCAGGTGGCTCAACCCGGGCGGACGTATCTGCGTCATCTCGTATCACTCGCTCGAGGACCGTATCGTAAAGAACCACTTTAAGGAGATGAGCCAGGGGTGCACGTGTCCGCCGGAGATTCCGGTGTGCGTGTGCGGCAACGTGCCGATACTCAAGGTCATCACCCGCAAACCCCTGGTTGCCCAGCCTGATGAGGTTGAGCGCAACCCTCGGGCGAGATCAGCCAAAATCCGCGTGGCGCAGCGTCTGTAGGCGCGACCGCGCGGTATTGGACCTCCCGCTCGCACCATAAACGAAGCTTAAACACACTACCAACGTACTCGGGATGGGAGGCGGCATATCATGGGCTACAACACTTCAAGCGCAGCACTCGCCTATGATATGAACGCCATGCCCGCCTATCGTGAGACGCCGCAGGCCCCCGTTGCTCCCCGTGAGCAGCGCACGCCGCGCTTTGATGTCTACACGGGCGCGGGCCGTCAGGCAAACCAGGCGGTAAGCCCGGTTTTCATGAGCGTTCTTAAAACGTTTTGCATCATTGCGGCTATCTTCATGACGATCGGCGTCGCCCGCGTGGCGCTCGCCGGCGTTACGGCCCAGGTGCTCAACAGCAACGCCGAGCTTACCAACACGCTCGAAAAGGCGACCGATGAGAGCTCCGACCTGGAGGTCATGCATTCGGTCTATGGCGCCGACACGCGCATTCGCGACCTTGCGGGCGCTTATGGCATGGTGGAGCCCAGCGAGAGCGTTACACTTGACTTTTCGCAGGATGCAGCCGCGGGCGCCAACGCGACCGCGACCGCTCAGTAGCAAGACGGTAGCTGAGTATGACAAATGACTATCGCCGCGGTTCCGATAGGGGCCGCGGTTCTGGACGTCCCTCGTCGCGGGGACGTTCTGGTTATCAAGGAACGGGTCGGCAATCTTACAACGCCGGGCGGTCCCGTGGCAACGACCCGGCGTCGCGACTTCGCGGCTCGGGCGGCCCTCAAGTGCATAACACCAGGTCGCGCAAGAGTTCGCCGACCGAATGGCTCACAGGCACGCCTCTGCCTCGCCGCAAAGCCGTCATGGGATTCATTGGGCTTGGCTTGGGCTTGGGCGTCTTTCGCCTTGCCGACTATCAGGTTGTCGAAGCCGATAAACTGCGCGAGCGTGCCGATGCGCGTCGCCTGCTTGCGCAGACCCTCTATGCCAAACGTGGCACCATCTACGACCGCAACGGTAACGTGCTGGCGTCGTCGGTCGAATGTCGCAACATCGCCGTGAACCCGCAGCTTGTCGAGGACGTTGACAAGACGGTGTCGGCGCTGGTCAAGGCAACTGGAATCGATAAAAAGACCTGCCGCAAGCTCGTTGAGTCCGATGGAACCTGGGTGTATATCAAGCGCCAGGTGGACGAAGACGATGCTGCGACGCTGGAGAAGAAGAACCTGCCCGGTGTGCTTTTTGAGCAGGCCATGAAGCGCGTATATCCATACGGCAATCTGGCATCGCAGGTGCTGGGTGTAGTGAATGTGGACAACGATGGCTTGACGGGTCTCGAAAAGCAATACAACAAGCTTCTGACCGGCACGAACGGTTCTCTCGTACGCGAGCGCGCGAGGGACGGCAGCTATATCGCGGGCGGTGCCTATAAAAAGGTGGCTGCGGTCGACGGCGTTGATATCGTGACGACGCTCGACGTCAATATCCAGCGTGCGGCCGAGGATGCCCTGGCAGAGGCAGTTGAGAAGACTAAGGCCAAGAACGGCTCGGCGCTGGTCACCGATCCTACGACAGGCGAGATCTTGGCAGCCTGCTCGTATCCGACTTACGACCAGACCAATCTGGAAAACGCCAAGACCGAGGATATGAACTTGCGCCTGGTCACCGACGCCTACGAGCCCGGCTCGGTCTTTAAGACGCTCGTGGCGGGCGCCGGCTTCGACTTGGGCGTCGTGCGATCGAGTACGTCGTTTGAGGTGCCGGCGAGCATCAAGGTGGGCGACGATACCGTCACCGATGCCGACAAGCGCGACTACGCCATGACCATGGATGTGCGCGAGATGATGCGCCGTTCGTCCAACGTGGGCTTTGTCCTGGTGGGGCGCAAGATCGGTGCCGATGACTTTGCCGCTTATGTGGACAAGTGGGGCATCGGTCACAGCTCTGGTGTCGATTTTCCGGGCGAGAGCCTGGGTATCGTCAAGGAGCGTGACCAGTATGACGGCGCCACGCTGGGCTCGATGAGCTTTGGACAGGCGCTGTCCGTCTCGCCGATTGAGATCGCACGCGCCGTGGGCGGCATCGCCAACGGCGGCGTGATGATGACACCGCACTTCTATAAGTCCAGCAAAGGCGACGAGAAGGACTGGGGCGAAGGCGAGCGCGCGATTTCGGAGGACGCCGCATCCCAGGTGACATCGTGCATGCAGACGGTCGTGTCCGAGGGAACGGGCGTTGGCGGCGCGGTTGACGGCTATGACGTGGCGGGTAAGACCGGTACGGCCGAACGTGCCGACGAGAACGGCGGCTACCTCAAGGAGAACTACATGTCGTCCTTTATGGGCTTTGCACCGGCACAATCGCCCAAGGTGCTGTGCTATATCACGCTCGACGGAACGCCGAGCGGCTCAGATGCCGCTGCGGTGCCGTTCCAGTCCATTATGGCCAACGCGCTCGACGTGCTGGGTATCCCGCACACGAAGTAGGGGGTTACAATCTTTGGGGCGTGGTTTGTTGTCCCATATGAGGGGTGTTCACATGCCCTGCACCACGCATGCGCGGCGCTGGGATACAATACGCCGATAGCATTATTAGGTTTACAGGGGAGCTGCAATGATAGAGATCGCCGTCAACAACCTCGCGGCCGCAACAGGGGCCCGAACCGTGACGGGAGAAGCCGATCGGGTATGCCGCGGGTGCGTTATCGACTCGCGCCAGGTCGAGGAAGGGACGATTTTCGTCGCCTTTCCCGGTGAAAACGTCGACGGCAATGATTTTGCTTCCCGTGCCGTCCAGTCGGGTGCCGGCGCCGTCGTGATGACGCGTGAGCCCGAGGCCGAGCTGGTCTCGCTGGCGCAGGACAAGGGCTGTGCCATCTTGCTGACCGATGATCCCGAGGACTTTCTGCTGCGTTTGGCGCACACGTACCGTCTGGAGCTTGGCTGCCTGGTCGTTGGTATTACCGGTTCCATCGGCAAGACGACGACCAAGGACGTGCTCGCCGCCGTGCTCGCCAAGCGCTATCGTGTCTGGGCCACCAAGGGCAATTTCAATAACCTGATCGGCATGCCGCTCACGGTGCTTTCCGCTCCGGCCGATACCGAGGTCCTGGTGCTCGAGATGGGCATGAACCATTTCCACGAGATCGAGCGCCTGTCCCAGTCCGCCAATCCCAACCTTGCCATCGTGAGCAAGATTGGTACCTCTCATATCGGCATTTTGGGTAGCCGCGAGAATATCGCCCGCGCTAAGGCCGAGATTGTCCAGGGTATGTGCGCCGCTGGCGACTTCTTGCCGCTGCTGGTTTTGGGCGGCGAGGACGACTTTACGCCGTTCATTCGCGATACGTTCGCCCAGCCTGCTGGTATCGACGTGATGCTGGCCGGCGTCTCGGACGATGATGAGGTCCGTGCCCGCGACGTTCGAGTTGATGACGAGGGCCGTCCGGTCTTTACTCTCGATTTTGGCCAGGGTGAGACGATCGATACCATGCTTGCCATCCCCGGCGTGCAGTCCGTCCCAAATGCCGTTAAGGCCGCCGCGGTTGCCTATCGCCTGGGCGTGACGCCCGAGCAGATCGATGCTGCCTTTAGGGGCCTCACGATCACCGGGCACCGCCAGGAGATCAAGCGCGCCAAGAGCGGTGCCCGCGTCATCGACGATTCCTATAACGCCAGCGCCGAATCCATGGCTGCTGGTCTCGATCTACTGTGCTCGCTTTCGTGCACGGGGTCTCGTATGGCGATCCTGGGCGAGATGGGCGAGATGGGCGATGAGGCTCCTCGCATGCATGAGCTCGTGGGCGCCTATGCCGCCGCCAAGAAGCTCGACATGCTGGCGTGCGTGGGTGGTGAGCTGGCCCAGCTTATGGCCGATGCCGCGCGCATGATGGGCATGGACGAGGACCGCATCCAGGTGTTCTCCGATTATCAGCAGGTGCTCGACCGCATGGGCGGCGCGCTTGAAAAACATGATGTTGTACTGGTCAAGGGTTCCCGCTTTGTTGAGCTCGACCGCTTTGTGGAAGGTGTGTGCTAGCCCATGTTCGGCAATCCCTCGTATCCAACGTATCAGGCTTTTTTGGGGCTTGGCATCGCCGCTGCCATTGCGCTGCTGCTCATGCCGTGGTGGATCAAGCTGCTCAAAGTCGAGGGTATCGGCCAGCAGGTTCGTGCCGACGGCCCCAAGCGTCATTTGGTTAAGCAGGGAACGCCCACCATGGGTGGCGTTGTCATCCTCGTCGCGATCTCGCTGACCTGCCTGCTGATGGGCAAGCTCACCACCGAGCTCGTGCTCGTGCTGCTCGCCACGCTGGCGACCGGCGTGCTGGGCCTGATCGACGACCTGACCTCCGTTACGCATGGGCGCTCGCTCGGTCTGACGCCCCATGCCAAGATGATCGGCCTAACCATTATCTGTGTCACCTTTACGGTACTTGCCGTCAACTGGTGCGGCGTCGCCCCCGAGATTCGTTTTCCCGGCGGCCTGACGATTGACCTCGGTGTTCTTTCGACCACCATCTGTGGCCTTTCGTTCCCGTGGCTTTACATTGTCTTTTGCTGGCTGATGATCGCCGGTCTTTCTAATGCCGTGAACCTGACCGATGGCCTTGACGGTCTTGCTGGCGGCACCTCCATGATTGCCATGCTCGCCATGGCTGCCATGGCGTTTTTGCACGGAGACGTGAACCTGTCCATCTTCTGCACCGCGTGTGCCGGTGCCTGCTTGGGCTTTCTGTGGTTCAACTGCTATCCGGCGAGCATCTTTATGGGCGATACCGGCTCGCTTGCCCTAGGCGCCGCGTTTGCCTGCACGTCCATCATGACCAACACCGAGGTCGTCTCCCTCATCATCGGCGGCCTGTTTATCGTTGAGACCCTGTCGGTCATGATTCAGGTTGTCTACTTCCACTTTACGCACAAGCGCGTCTTCCTTATGGCGCCCATCCATCATCATTTCGAAAAGAAGGGCTGGGCCGAGACCAAGGTCGTCATCCGTTTTTGGATTATCGCTGCTGCCTTTGGTGCCGTTGGCCTTGCCCTGTTCTTCCAGTTGGGATAGTGGTCTTTCATGCCTCTTGCTGATGTCTTTAGCCTGCTCGTTTTGGGTCAGGGCAAATCCGGTCTCGATGTCGCCCGCTGGGCGCTGGCACATCCCGAGCGCGTAAGTGCCGTTACCGTGTATGGCGGTGGCACCTCTGAGCCCAATGACGCCACGCGTGCGCTCGAGGCTGCTGGTGCGTCGTTTGTCTATGGGACCGAACAGGTCGAGGGCGCCTATGACGTATGCGTGACGTGCCCGGGCATCTCGGAGTTCTCGGGCTTCTTTAAGGCCGGGCGCGAGCATGCCGCCCAGATTATGGGTGAGCCCGAGTTTGCCTATCGCCTGTCGCCCGATAACTGGATTGCCATCACGGGCACCAACGGCAAGACGACCACCACGTCGCTGGCTGATTATCTGCTTAAGGCTGCCGGCGAGGCCAGCGTTGCTGTCGGCAACATCGGCGAGCCGCCGGTCAACGAGATTGACGGCCGAGCCCACAACGAGTGGTTTGTGGCTGAGCTCTCGAGCTATCAGATTGCTACGACAACCGAGCTCCACCCCCGCGTGGCGGTGCTGCTCAACATCACTCCCGACCACTTGGGCTGGCATAAGAGCCATAAGAACTACGCGCTTGCCAAGATCAAACTGTTTGACAATATGGTCGATGACGATCTGGCGGTTGTCGACGTCGAAGACGCCGGCATTCACGAGTTCGATGAGTACATCTACACGCCGGGTCGTCGCATCTGCAAGGTTGCCTTTGACGAGCCTGAGGGCGAGGATGCCGCCTTTGTGCGCGACGGCAAGATGGTCGTGCGCCTGAAGGGCGTCGAGACCCCGCTCATCGCTACATCCGAGCTCAAGATCTCGGGCCATCACAATGTTATCAATGCCCTGTGCGCCGCCACGGCTGCCTTGGCGGTCGGTGCCGATGTCGATGGTGTCTGCCGCGGTCTTGCCTCGTTCCAGCCGCTCGAGCACCGCGTGGAGCCGTGTGGCGAGATTGACGGCGTGCGCTACGTCAACGATTCCAAGGCGACCAACACCGATGCGGTCGAGAAGGCACTGACGGCATTTCCCGATGACGACGTGATCTTGCTGCTCGGCGGCCACGATAAGGGCACGCCGCTCACGGACTTCGCGCGCGTCGTTATGGACAACGTGCGCTCGGTCGTCTGCTTTGGCGATGCGCGCGAGCGCTTCACCGCCGCTATGGACGAGGCCGATGTCGATGGCGATGTGGATATCGCCCAGGCGGATGACCTACGCGACGCCGTGGACGTCGCCCGTTCGCTGTCGAGCCGTGGTGACGTGATCTTACTTTCTCCTGCCTGCTCTTCGTTCGATGAGTTCTCGGGCTATGAGGAGCGCGGCCGCGTGTTTAAGGACTACGTGGCCCAGCTTGCCGCTGCAGCGAAATCACAAATGGAATAGGGGTTGCGGTGAGAGAGGAGAGCCCCCGACAAGGTATGAGGAGGCCCGACTCGGACCGTGCTTCCTCACGTCGTATCACACCGCGTTCCAGCCGCGGCGGGCAGTCGTTTAGCGAACGCTATATTGCCGGCGTTCCCGCCCGTATCATGCGCCCCCGTTTGATATTCATGGCCTGCTTGTTTACCTTGGTATGCTTTGGCCTGCTGATGGTGTACTCGGCGTCTTCGGTCGAGGCGCTGCACGAGAATGGCTCGGCGACGTTTTTTCTGGGTCGACAGGCCGCGTTTGCCGTGGTCGGTGTTCTGGCGCTGATTGCCATCGTGCGCGTTTTGCCGGACAGCTGGTTTGGGGAGGATGTGCTCAGGATCTTCCTCATAGGCATGATAGGGCTACTGTTTCTGGTGTTCTTGGTGGGCAGCGGCAGCCGTGGCGCCACGCGCTGGCTTAACATCGCCGGTATTCAGTTCCAGCCTTCCGAGTTTTTAAAGCCATTTGCCATTGCGTATTCGGCCATCATGCTTGATCGCTTCTTTTCGCCCGGTGGCAACATCAACGAATTCCTTCGCAAGATGGGCATCTACCTGGGCATTTCGCTCTTTCTGATCTTTATCCAGCCCGATTTCGGTACTGTCCTGATCATCCTGTTGACCCTCATGTGCATGGCGTTGTTTGCGGGTCTCGACCCCAGATTTATCATCGGCGTGCTAATCTTCGGCATTCTCGTGATCGTGATTGCGCTTGTCGCAGAGCCGTACCGTATGGTGCGTATTCAGGTTGCCTTGAACCCTTGGGCCGACGAGTATGGTGACGGCTATCAGGCCACGCTTGCCATTATGGCCTTTGCCTCGGGCGGTCTGTTCGGCCGTGGCATCGGCAACTCAACCATGAAGTACTCGTATCTGCCCGAGGCGCACAATGACTACATCCTGGCCATCATTGGCGAGGAAGTCGGTTTTGTCGGAACCGTGCTGTTCTTCTTGGTGTTTGCGATGCTGATCTACTCGGCGTTTCGCATTGCCGAGCAGGCGACCGATCGCCGGGGCGCGCTTATGGCGTCTGGCTCCGCGGTCATTCTCGCAGTGCAGTTTTTGATTAACGCGCTGGGCATCCTCAACGTGTTTCCCATGACGGGCAAACCGTTGCCGTTTATTAGCTACGGCGGTTCGTCGATTATTGTGTCGCTCATGCTTGCCGGGTTGATCCTGCGCGTTTCGTACGAGAGCGCCCGCCGCGATGAGTATGACCGCCGCCGCGAGAGCTTTGCCGTTATGGATGAGAGTACCGCCGGCGTGCCCCACGTGCGCGGCGAGCGATCTTCGCGTAACGGTTTTACCGTCCTGGATGGCTCTGCGACCGAGCCGGCAGCCCGCCCGCGTCAGCGAACGGCGCCGCAAGGTCGTCCTCAGCGCCCCAGCCCTCGCAACGCGGGCGGCGGATATAATCGAATCGATTTGAACTCGGACCCGTCGGCGCGTCTGCGTACCGACGACCAGGGACCGCGTGTACGAAGGGACTACCATGACCGATAAAATGACCGTTGCTATTGCAGCCGGCGGCACGGCCGGGCACATCAACCCCGCGCTCGCCTTGGCCGAAGAGCTGCGTGACCGTGGCCACCACGTTGTGTTCGTGGGCCAGTCGCGCAAGCTCGAGGGTCGTCTGGTCCCCGAGGCTGGGTTTGATTTTGTGCCCATTACGGTCACGGGCTTCGACCGCTCCCGTCCTTGGACGGCGCTGACCTCGCTGTGGCGTGTCAACAAAGCCAAGCGTGCGCTCGCCAGTCATTTCTCAAAGGTCGGCAAGCCCGATGCCGCCATTGGTTTTGGTGCCTATGTCGAGGTTCCGCTGCTGGGGTGGTGCAAGGGCGCGGGCGTTCCGTATCTGCTGCATGAGCAGAACTCTGTTCCGGGCCTGGCCAACAAGATGATGAACTCCCACGCCGCCCGCGTGTGCATCTCGGTGCCGGCAGCGCGTTTGGTCTTTGAGCGCGAAGGTGACCCTGACCACGTGCTCATGACCGGCAACCCCGTACGTCGCTCGGTGATCGAGGGCGATCGCGCTCGCGGCCGCAAGGCACTTGGCGTTCCCGAGGACGCTACGCTGCTGCTCGTCTTTGGCGGTTCACTTGGCGCCCAGCACCTCAACGAGCGTGTGGCTTCGCTCAAAAACGAGCTGCTTTCGCGCAAGAACCTCTATGTGTTGCATTCGACGGGTGCCGACGGCTTTGAGGAGACCGAGCGCGCTTTGGCGCTGACGCCCGAGGAGGCGAAGCGTTACCGCGTCCAGCCTTACATCGACAACATGGGCGATATGCTGGCTGCTGCCGATTTGGTGCTCTCGCGTTCGGGCGCATCGAGCGTGGCCGAGATCGCTGCACTCGCCGTGCCTTCGGTGCTCGTGCCGTACCCGCATGCGACGGCCGACCACCAAACCACCAATGCCCGTTATCTGGTCGACGCTGGGGCCGGCGTGCTCTGCGCCGATGCCGATATCGACGGTTCTGCCTTTGCCGATGAACTGCTGCACCTGGTCGATGACGCGGCGGCGCGCGACGCCATGCGTCAGGCGGCGCGTGGTCTGGCTCAGGATAGGGCCGCCGCTCTTCTGGCGGATGCGGTAGAGGGTTTGCGTTAGTTAGACGGGATATCGTCGGTCGCCCTCGCGCTGATGCGGTAGGTGCGGTACAGTTAACGGGTTACAGGCAGTGTTTACGCAAGGAGTACACGAGCACATGGCTGATTCCCAGACTGCAACCTCCGCGCCCGAGTTTAAGAGCGCCCACTTTATCGGTATCGGCGGCGCCGGCATGAGCGGCATCGCCCTCGTTCTTCACGAGCGCGGTTATGCCGTTACCGGCTCCGACCTTAAGACGTCACGTTATATCCGCCAGCTTACCCGCGCTGGTGTGAAGGTGCATGTGGGCCATGAGGCCGCCACGATCGACGAGGTCAAGCCCGACGTGGTTGTTGTCTCCACCGCTATTCCGGAGTCCAACCCTGAACTCGTGCGCGCTCGCGAGCTTGGTATTCCCGTGTGGCCCCGTGCCAAGATGCTCTCTGCTTTGGGCCACGGCTACACCACCGTCGCTGTTGCCGGCACGCATGGCAAGACCACCACGTCTTCGATGTGCGCCACCATGCTCGACCGCATGGGTCTGGATCCGAGCTTCTTGATCGGTGGCATCGTCGAGGGCTATGACACGAACGGCAAGAACGGCTCGGGCGACTACTTTGTCGCTGAGGCCGACGAGTCCGACAGCTCCTTCCTGTTCCTGAACCCCAACGTGGTCATCGTGACCAACGTCGAGGCCGACCACCTCGATCACTACTCGGGTATCGAGGAGATCGAGGCAACTTTCGCCAAATTCATGAGCCTGGTGGGCGAGGACGGCACCGTCATCGTCTGCGGTGAGGACCCGCATCTGGTCGAGCTCGCCAAGTCGACGGGTCGTCACGTGCTTTCCTACGGCTTTGCCGAGAGCAACGACATCGTCTGCATGCACCCGGATGTCAAGGGCATCCAGAGCGATTTTATCGTTCGCTTTGAGGACGGCACTGAGCACGCTGTGGAGATCAAGAGCAATCCCGGTCGCCACAACATGCTCAACGCCACGGCGGTGCTCACCGTCGCCCATGTCCTGGGCCTTGACATCGACGCCGCCGCCAAGGCGCTCTCGAGCTTTGAGGGCGTCCGCCGTCGCTTTACCCACGTGGGCGATATCGATGGCATCACCGTGGTCGATGATTACGGCCATCACCCCACCGAGATCAAGGCGACGCTTGCTGCTGCTTCGTCGCTGGGCTACAAGCACGTCGACGTCGTGTTCCAGCCGCACCGCTATTCGCGCCTGCAGGCCCTGTGCGACGACTTTGCCGATGCATTTGCCAATGCCGATAAACTGCTGCTGATTGATGTGTTCTCGGCTGGCGAGATGCCCATTCCGGGTGTCACCTCTAAGATGCTCGCCGATACCGTGCGCGCCAAGCATCCTGGCAAGGAGGTCGTGTACTGCTCCAGCCGTCTTGAGCTCAATCAGGAGCTCGAGCAGATGGTGGGCGAGGGCGACCTGCTGCTCACTATGGGTGCCGGTGACGTTACGACCGTCGGTCCCGAGTTCATTGAGTATCTGACTGCCAAGAAAGACGCTTAAGTCTAATGGGTCTGTTTAACGCCGTCATGGCGCTCTCGGGCATGATCGACACGGATGTGATCGAGGACGAGCGCCTTGCGCGTCATACGAGCTATCGTATCGGCGGCAAGGCCGACCTCTTTGTGACGTGCCATAGCTATCATGCCCTCCGCCGCGCCGTGGCGGTGCTCGATCGCGAGCAGGTGCCGTGGGTCATCATCGGCAAGGGCTCCAATCTGCTGGTTGCCGATGGCGGTTATCGCGGCGCCGTCATTTCGCTCGGACGTGAGTTTCAGCGCACGGTTGTTGCCGATGACGGTTGTACGCTGACGGTCGGTGCGGGCGTGATGTTTGCGCGCCTGGTCAACGATGCCCTGTCGCGTAGCCTCTCGGGCCTTGAGTTTGCCGTTGGCATCCCTGGTTCGGTTGGCGGTGCGATATCTATGAATGCCGGCACACGGACCGAGTGGATTGGCTCGCTGGTTGAGGATGTCGTAACGTTTGACCCGGCATCCGGTATCAAACATTATGCGGGGTCCGAGATCACTTGGGGCTACCGCGAATGTAGCCTTCCCCGCAATGAGATCATCCTCGAGTGCGTGCTCAAGCTTAAACCGGCGCCCAAGGCCGACATTCGCGAGCGCATGGAGCGGTACCTGACGAGGCGCAAGCGTACACAGCCCATGGGTCGCGCATCCTGCGGGTCGGTCTTTCGTAACCCGCCCGATGCGAGCGTGGGCAAGCTTATCGAGGATTGTGGATTAAAGGGTTTTTCGATTGGCGGCGCGGAAGTTTCGCCCGTTCACGCTAATTTTATCGTTAATAACGGAACTGCCTCGGCCGATGACGTTGCCGCGGTTATCAGACATGTGCACGGAAAGGTGAGGGAGGCGTATGGCATCGAGCTCAGACCGGAAGTTAAATTCCTCGGCTTCTAGAGCATCGAAACCCACCTTCCGCCGCGCCGGAGGGCGTTCCGGCGCGCCTGCCAAACCTCAACGCAATATCGTCGCGCACTCTAAGCCTGTCGGGCATGCTCGACAGACCAGTCGTCCGGTTGTCGGCTCGCAGCTCGGTAATCGTCCGGCCGCAAAAAAGTCCTCGCGTCCCTCGGTGACGTCAAAGCCTGTTATGGGCGCCAAGCCTGCCCGTCCTATGGCAACTCCTAAGCCCTCGACAGGAACTAAGGCGGCGCGTCCGAGTCGCACGCTGGGCGCATCGAAACCGCGCTCGCTGACATCGGTGCCGGCTACCGCCAAGAAGCCTTCGGGTAAAAATGGCGTCAACCCGTTGTCTTTACTTAGGGCGATGGCAAATAAAACATCAGACGCCGCTTCTGTCGTTACAGGCAAAGGCAAAATCGTGGGCGGCGTTTTGGCCGTCTTGGCCGTGCTCGTCGTCGTTGCTATCGTGGTGATTAACTCTGGATTGTTTACCGCCACTGATATTCAGATTCAAGGCAGCGAGCATGTGACGAAGCACGATGCTATCCAGCTGATCGATTTGCCCGAGGGAACGTCGCTTTTTAACGTCGATCCCGACCAGATTACCGAGGACCTCAAGCAGAACCCGTGGGTCTCGGGCGTGGATGTCCAGCGTCAGTTCCCACATACGCTCATCATTACGCCGATGGAGCGCAAGGTCATTGCAATTGCCTATATCAGCTCCGATGACCTTGCCTGGGCCATCGGGGATGATGACACCTGGATCGCCCCGCTGTCGACGTCGGTCGAAGTGGATGACCAGGGCAACGTCATCACGACGGGGCAGGGCTCAAATACCCTGACCGGCATTGATGCCGCGCTGGCGCTCGCTCAGCACTATGGCGCGGTGTTGTTGACTGATGTCTCGGCGGATGTCGCTCCGGTTTCCGGCCAGGCAGTGAGCTCCAAGGCCGTTAAGGCTGGCTTGGATTATGTGCGTGGTTTTTCGAGCGAGTTCTTGGGACAAGTCAAGGATATTTCCACGCCTTCGGTCGAAGCCATCTCGGCAAACCTCAATAACGGCATTGAGGTGTCGCTGGGCGATTCGAACGATATCGTCAAGAAGGAGCGCGTAGTCACCAAGCTGCTTTCGCAGGTAGAGGGCGTAACGTATATCAATGTGCGCTCTCCGGGTAACTATACATTTAGGAACGCTCCGACCTCGTAGCGCTGGTTGATGCTTTGTTGAGGGGCCATACCACGCCGTTTATCTGGTTTGTTTGGTTTTCACGGTCAATTATTTGACTGATACGTTCATAATGTGCAAACATAATACGGTTTACCTTTGCATTTACTTTCAACCTGAAGGTTAATGTGCGCAGGGGTCGACCCATGCTATGGCTATAACCTTTGTTCGGAGGACCGACATGCACGAGACAGAGATCAACAACTACCTTGCCGTCATTAAGGTGGTCGGCGTCGGCGGCGGCGGTACCAACGCGGTCAATCGAATGATCGAAGAGGGCATCCGCGGCGTCGAGTTTGTTGCCATCAACACCGATGCTCAGGCACTCGCGATCTCTGATGCCGATATCAAGGTGCACATCGGCACCGACCTTACCCGCGGCCTGGGCGCCGGCGCCAACCCCGAGGTTGGCCGCAAGGCTGCCGATGAGTCCCGCGACGACATTGCCGAGGCGCTCGCTGGTGCCGACATGGTGTTCATCACCTGCGGCGAGGGCGGTGGCACCGGTACCGGCGCTGCTCCCATCGTTGCCGATATCGCGATGAACGAGGTCGGTGCGCTGACCGTCGCCGTCGTGACCAAGCCCTTCACCTTCGAGGGCCGCAAGCGCAAGAAGAGCGCCGAGGAGGGCATTAAGACCCTCTCCGATTGCGTCGACACCATGATCGTCATCCCTAACGATAAGCTGCTCGACATCGCCGAGAAGAAGACCACCATGCTCGAGGCCTTCGCGATTGCCGATGGCGTCCTTTCCCAGGGCACCCAGGGCATCACCGACCTCATCACCGTCCCCGGTATCATCAACCTGGACTTCGCCGATGTTAAGACCATCATGAAGCAGGCCGGTACCGCCATGATGGGTATCGGTACCTCTTCTGGGGACACCCGTGCCGTCGACGCTGCCCAGCAGGCCATCTCCAGCCCGCTGCTCGAGAGCTCCATCGATGGTGCCACGCGCGTGCTGCTCTCCATCGCCGGTTCCAAGGACCTGGGCATCCAGGAGATCAGCGACGCCGCCGACGTTGTCGCCAACGCCGTCGACCCCGAGGCCAACATCATCTTCGGTACCGTTGTCGACGAGTCCCTGGGCGATCAGGTGCGTATCACCGTCATCGCTACGGGCTTCTCCGACTCCAACGTCAACCGTCAGGACGAGCTCTTTGCTGCTCAGCAGTCTCAGAGCAAGGCCGCTGCCTCCGCTGAGCCGCAGCGCACCGCTCCTGCCACGAGCCCGGCTCAGGCCGCTCCGACCCGCAACGTCGGTGGCACCGAGCTTCCTAACTTCGGCAACGATCAGTTCGAGCTTCCCGACTTCCTGAAGCGCGGTAGCTTCTAAGTCGTTCTTTGCATTGTTGTGCGCAGGGGCGTGTCCGTATGGACGCGCCCTTTTTATTTCGACTTTGTAAACTAGAACCTCCAATCTCTTTACGTTCCCTTTACGATTGCCTCCAGCGCAGCAGGTATCCTTTTAGAGAAGTATGACAGCCGTATAAACGCGGGCTGTAGCGGCGATGCCGCGGTACTTGTGTTATTAGGAGGCTTTAGTATGGCAGCACGTGCGGACAAAGTTTCGCGTGTCGACCATGATGGAGTTACGTTGGTGGAGGGCGCGACATCCGATGTTCGCTTTGCCTTCACCGAGCGCGCCGGTGGCGTTTCCGAAGATGCGTACTCCTCACTCAACTTGGGCTCGCATGTTGGCGATGACCCCTTTGCTGTTCAAGAAAATCGTCGTCGTGCGCTCGAGGCTATGGGTGCCGCCGAGTGCGAGCACAACCTGCTCGTTCCCAATCAGGTCCATGGTGATCATATCGTTGCGGTGACCTCGAACGGCGCCGATGACCTTGAGGACGTTCGCGAGCAGATTGCCGAGGGCTGTGATGCCATCGTCTGCACGGCGCATAACGTGCCCGTGCTGCTCTGCTTTGCCGACTGCGTTCCCGTGGTGCTGGTGGCCCCCGGCGGATTTGCCGTGGTGCACTCCGGTTGGAAGGGCACGATTGCACGTATTTCCGCCAAGGCGTGCCAGGCGCTTTGCGATGCTGCCGGTTGCGATGCGAGCGACGTTTCCGCCTATATCGGCCCCCATATCTTGGGTGACGAATATGAGGTATCCCAGGAACTCATGGATCGCTTTGCCGCCGAGTTCTCTTGCATCGATGCGAATACCTCTCGCATGCTCGATCTTTCCGCTGCCATTCGCGAGGCGCTGGTAGATGTCGGTGTCGACGCGGATAATATCGTGGATACCCAGCTTTCGACCGTGCGTCAGAACGACCGCTTTTATTCCTACCGTAACGAGGACGGCACCTGTGGGCGCCATGCTGCGATCGGCGTGATGCTATGAGAAAGATCGTATCGGTTCTGAGCGCCGCTGTGCTTACGCTTACGCTGTGCGCCTGTTCTTCGGGATCTTCGACCTCTTCCATTACCGTGGCCGGCTCCACGACCTGCCTTCCTATCGCCGAGATTGCGGCCGAGGGCTTTAAGGAGGAGACCGGCATCGACGTGCTCGTTTCCGGTTTGGGTTCTTCCGCTGGGATCGAGGCCGTCAGCGCCGGCACGGCCGATATCGCCAGCTCCTCCCGTGGACTCAATGCCGACGAACAGGATCTGGGCCTGACTCCCATCGTCATTGCCCACGACGGTATTGCGGTCATCGTGAACGACGACAACCCCGTCGATAACCTCTCGACCGAGCAGCTCCGCGATATCTACGCCGGCAAGATTACCAATTGGAAAGAGGTCGGTGGCGAGGACCTGAGGATTCAGGTCATCAACCGAGACGAGGCGTCCGGTACGCGCGAGGCCTTCCGTACCATCGTGATGGATGGCACGCCGTTCGATCGCCGCTCGGCTGTTCTTTCGGGTACGGGCCAGGTGCGCGACGTGGTATCTCGTTCGCGTGGGGCCATCGGCTACATTTCGCTGGGCTTCGTCGATAGCCTCAACGCCAAGACCTCGGTCAAGGCCGTCTCGGTCAATCATGTTGAGGCGTCCGAGAAGACGGTCGCGAGTGGCGGCTATCCCATCTCGCGCGACCTTTACTTCTTTGTGAAGGGTGTGCCTTCGCAGCAGGCGCAGGATTACATCGACTATGTGACGTCCGAAAAGATGGACAAGCAGATTCGCGAGGCGGGCTTTATTCCCGTCACCAACGACGAGAAGGGGAGTGAGTAGCATGGAAGCACAGGAAAACTCCCAGACTGAGCAGAATGTTCAGACGCCCAAGAAGCGCGAGCTGGCGCTCGTATCGCGCAGTACCTATATCAAGGAGAAGGCGCTGCAGTGGATCTTCTTTGCCTGCGCGTTCTTGGCGGTCGTTACCGTCATCCTGATTTTTGTCTTTACCACGTACTCGGCGCTGCCCGTCTTTACTGACATCGGTCTGGCTGACTTCTTTAGCTTTACGTGGGCGCCTTCCGAGGGCCACTACGGCATCTTGTCGCTGCTTGCCGGCTCGGGTCTGGTGACCGTCGGTGCGCTCGCCATGGGCGTGCCGCTGGGCGTGGGTACGGCCGTTTACCTGGTCGAGATTGCCAGCAAGCGCGTGCGCAAGCTCATCAGCCCCGCCGTTGACCTGCTGGCGGGCATACCCTCCATCATCTACGGCTTCTTTGGCATGATCATCATCCGCCCGTTTATCGCACAACTGACCGGCGGCCTTGGTTTTGGTGCGCTGACGGCGTGGTTTGTGCTCGCCATCATGATCGTCCCTACCATCACCACGCTCACCATCGATGCTCTCAATTCCATTCCCATGGGCATTCGCGAGGCATCGTATGCCATGGGCGCCACAAAGTGGCAGACCATCTATAAGGTCGTGCTACCTGCCGCGAAGCTGGGTATCGTTGATGCCATCGTGCTGGGTATGGGCCGTGCCATCGGCGAGACCATGGCCGTGCTCATGGTCGTAGGTAACGCCCCGGTTATTCCCGACAGCATTGCGAGCCCCATCTCGACGCTCACGAGCCAGATTGCGCTCGACATGAGCTATTCCTCGGGTCTGCACCGCTCGGCGCTGTTCGGCATGGGTGTGGTCCTGTTTATCATCTCCGCCACGCTGGTGGGTATCGTCCGTCTGATTTCCAAGAAGAAGAGGGGGTAGGCTATGTCCGATTCCGTTGACACGACGGTCGATACGACCTCGTCGCGCGAGCGCATCAAGCGTGCCCTTTCCCACGGCAAGAAGGGCCGCATCAACAAGGACCTGTCCAACAAGATCATGCTTGGCGTGTTTCGTGCCGCTGCCTACATCACCACGCTGGTGCTGGTCGCTATCATCGCCTACGTGGTCATCAACGGCCTGCCACACATCTCGCTCGACTTTATCTTCGGTTGGCCCCAGGGCGTCAACGCCGAGGGCGGAATTTGGCCCACGATCGTCTCGACCGTCTACGTGACGGCGCTCGCCATGCTTATCTGCACGCCGATCGCTGTGCTGGCAGCCGTCTATCTGGCCGAGTACGCCAAGCAGGGCAAGGTCGTCGAGCTCATTCGCTACGCTGCTGACGCTTTGGCCTCGGTGCCCTCCATCGTTATGGGCCTGTTTGGCTACGCCTTGTTTGTCGAGGCTATGGGCCTGGGCCTTTCGATGGTCTCGGCCGCTCTGGCGCTCGCGCTCTTGATGCTTCCCATCGTCATGCGCACCACCGAAGAAGCCATTCGCGCCGTTCCGCGCTATATCCGTTGGGGCGCGTACGGCCTGGGCGCTACCAAGTGGCAGGTCGTCTCCAAGATCGTGCTTCCTTCGGCCTTTGGCCGCATTGCCACGGGCATCGTCCTTGCCATCGGCCGTGCCATCGGCGAGACCGCCGTGGTGCTCTACACCATGGGCCAGGCCATCAATCTACCTATTTCGCCGCTCGATTCCGGTCGTCCCATGACCGTTCACCTGTACCTGCTTGCCAACGACGGCATCAACATGAACGCAGCCTACGGCACCGCGCTCTTGCTGATGGTGATCATTTTGGCCTTCAACCTGTTTGCGCGCTTCCTGTCGCGCAAGCGTCGCTAGTTAAGGAGTCCCATGTCCGTTTATCAGTCCGCTCCCGCGTTGGAGCAAGCGGCCATTACGGCCAAGGATTTCAACTTTTGGTATGGTGACTTTCATGCGCTGACGGGGCTTGACCTCAACATCGCCAAAAACGCCATCACCTCCTTCATTGGCCCTTCGGGCTGCGGCAAGTCGACGTTTTTGCGCTGCATCAACCGCATGAATGACCTGATTGAGGGCACGCGCGTCGAGGGCACCATGACGCTCGACGGCAACGATATCTATGCCGAGGGTGTCGATCCGGTCGATCTCCGTCGTCGCGTGGGCATGATCTTTCAGCAGCCCAACCCGTTTCCCAAATCCATCTACGAGAATGTCGCCTTTGGCCCTCGTCTGCAGGGCGTGACTAGCAAAAGCGACCTCGATGACATCGTGGAAGAATCGCTCAAGCGCGCCAACCTCTGGAAAGAGGTATCCAATCAGCTCAACAAGGATGGTTTGGCGCTCTCGGGCGGTCAGCAGCAGCGTCTGTGCATCGCGCGCGTGCTTGCGGTGCAACCCGATGTCCTCCTGATGGACGAGCCCTGCTCCGCCATCGACCCCACTTCCGTCTCTAAGGTCGAGGATCTGATGGCCGAGCTGGCGCCCGAGATGACGATTATCATCGTCACGCATTCAATGCAGCAGGCAGCTCGTATCAGTGACTACACCGCGTTCTTCTTGCAGGAAGTTGCCGGCGAGCCCGCTACGCTCATCGAGTATGGTCAAACCGACGCGATCTTCGCCAGCCCGGTGGACTCGCGGACGGAAGACTATATCACCGGCCGCTTTGGCTGATCGGTGCGACTAGTCCCAAGCCGATCGGATCTGGTCCGGTGCGTATTCACTGTGCGGGCGGCATGACCGCACCCAACTGATTGGAGTGAACCATGCGCAAACTGTTTTCCCGTCAGCTCATCGAGGCCCGTCACGAGATGCTGAGCATCTACGAGGCCGTCGATCTGGCCCTCCACGATGCCGTGAAGGCCTATGTGACCGACGACCGCAAGCTCGCCACCAAGACCAAGAAGCGCACGCTTTCGATTGACGCACGCTGCGCCAACCTGGAGGCCGTCTGCTACAACCTGATTGCCACGCAGTCACCGGTCGCCTCCGACTTCCGCTTGCTGCAGACGATCATCTACGTCGACTTTAACCTGCAGCGCATGACCGATAAGGTTCGCCAGATTTGCCGCGCCACGCGTCATATGATCAAGGCCGACATCTCGCTGCCCAAGGAGCTTGTCGGCACGGTCGAGGCCGAGGCTGAGGCCGTCTACCAGGTGCTGGGCTCTTCGCTTTCTGCGCTCGTCACCAACGACATGTCCATCATCTGCAACTTGGCCGTCGAGGACGAGCCAGTGCACGCCGCCTACGAGAAGTTCTTCCGCACCTTTAACCGCATGGACACGGGCGATTTTATGGACGACGACAGCAACTATGACGACCTGCGCCGCGCCATCATGGTATCGCGCTATCTCGATCGCATCGCCTCGATTTCCATCGATGCCGCCTGCCGTCTGACCTTCCTGTTGACCGGACAGCGTATGACTGCCGGTGATATCGCCTGCACTGATGAGGATGAGCTCGAGAGCATGCGCGTGCCTTCGGGCGAGGGTGTTATCATGAGGCCCGCCGTCGATGCACACTACGTTGCCAAGGTGCCCGTTAACGAGGTCAGCGAGGGTCTTCGCTACCTGCTCGATCATCTTGAGGATGAGGACGATGGCGAGGACGACGAGGAGTAAGTAACCCCGTTCGTCGAAAGATTGTAAATACCTAAGTGAGCGCGGCCTTGCACATGCGGGGCCGCGCTCTTGCGTTAGCATGGGACTACTTGTTTGGCTGTCAGCGGAGGCGATTGGCAATGGATAACTATTTGGACTTGATGCGCGCTCGCCGCGAGCAGATTCTGGAACGTTTTTATGCGGCGCTCGATCGCGCGGGCCGTCTCCACGACGCCGCGCGCCTCATTGCCGTGTCCAAGACCGTTGGTGTCGATGAGACCGTTGCCGCCATCCAGGCGGGGTATCGCCATTTTGCCGAGAATCGCCCGCAGGAGCTGGTTCGCAAGCTCACAGGTTTGGCGGAGCATCCGGAGCTGCCCGAGGTGCGCTTCGATATGATCGGCAACCTGCAGACCAATAAGATCAATGCGGTGCTGGGCTCAGCCGAGCTGATTCACTCGGTGGGTTCGCTGCATCTGGCGCAGGCGATCTCGAGCCGTGCTGCCCGCAAGATTGAGGCAGGCGAACTCGCCGGCCCCCAGCGTGTGCTCATTGAGGTCAATGTGAGTGGTGAGGAGTCGAAGGGAGGCTTTTCGCCCGATGAGATTCGCGCCGCCGCGGGTGAGCTTGCGGAACTTGAGGGAATTTGCGTACAGGGGCTTATGACTATGGCGCCCCGGGGGAATAAGGATGTGGCGCGCCGCACCTTTGCGGGGCTTCGTGAGCTGAGGGATGAGCTGGAGGCGGCGCATCCCGATTTGAACCTGCCTGAGCTTTCCTGCGGCATGAGCGAAGACTTTGAGCCTGCCCTTGAGGAGGGCTCTACGCTCGTTCGCCTGGGCAGGGTAGTATTTAGCCTGGAGTTTGCAGTAAAATAAGGCTCTGAAGTGCGCACTGATTATCGGGGCGCCTGCACTAAACCGCGAGAGGACACAACCATGGGCTTCCTTGACGAGATTAAAAATAAGATGCACCTGGGCGGCCAGCAGGGTTACGACCAGGGTTATGGCCAGGACGACGACTACGGCTACGATGATGGCTATGACGATGGCTATCAGGGCAACGGCTACACCGGTGCTTCGGGCGAGGGCTTCTACACCCAAGACGAGCCGAGTAACGGCCTGCTTGGTCAGACGCGCCGTGGTGAAGCTGAGTCGGTTGCCGTGTATACACGCTCCGGGCAGCTGGTCGGCGATGACTCCCGCCATGCCACGACGTATAACCCGCCTTCGCGCTCGCAGGACAGTGTTGCGAGCGGTTATCGTCCTGGTGCCTATGACACGCCGTCGAGCTACGCCGAGAACACCCGCGCCCGTGCCGCCGCTGCGCCTGCGCCTGCACCGAGCGATGCCTCGGCCTATGCGAGCAATATCATCAACGCCACACCGCAGCTGCCGGCCTATGTCCTGCGCCCCGAGAGCTATGACGACGTGGAGACCGTGGTGCGCCGCGTTCGCACCAAGCAGCCTGTCGCACTGATTTTTGTGGGCGTACGCACCGAAGTTGCCAAGCGCGTCTTGGACTTCTCTTACGGCTTTGCCTGCGGTCTGGGTGCCACGGTCAAGGAGGTGGGCGACCGCGTGTTCATGGTGCTGCCCGCCGGTTGCGAGGTCAAAGATTCCGATCTCAAGAAGCTTCGTGCCGACGGCTACCTTAAGTAAAGACAAGACGAGGAGATTCCCATCAACATCTACACTATCGTCCAGCTGGTCAATACGCTGTTCAACTTCTATTCCACGCTCATTGTCGTCTACTGCTTTATGACGTGGATTCCCATGAAGCAGGGTGGTTTGCTTCAGGATATTGCCGCGGTGCTTGATAGCGTGTGCGGTCCGTGGCTCAACCTGTTCCGTCGTTTCATCCCGCCGATGGGCGGTATCGATTTTTCGCCGGTCGTTGCGATTATTGCGTTGCAGTTGGTGCAGAGGCTGGTTCTGCAGCTTCTTATAGGTATACTCGTGTAGAACTGACTTAGTAACTTACGTCGGGCGTGTAGCGCCGAGGCGATGAAAAAGGAGACTTGTTATGGCTATTACCCCTGCAGACATCCAGGCTCAGACTTTCTCTGAGGCCAAGCGTGGCTACGATCCTGCTGAGGTCGACGTCTTCTTGGAGACGCTGTCCTCCGAGGTTGACGCTATGCTCGCTAAGATCGTCGACCTTAAGGGTCGTCTGACTGCTACCGAGCAGCAGCTTGCCGATGCGCAGGCTCAGCTTGCCCAGGCTCAGGATGCCACCGCCCAGGCCGTTCCTGCCGCCCCCGTGGCTGTTCCCGCCCCTGACTTCTCCGCTCAGGAGCGCCAGATTTCCGCTGCCCTGATCGCTGCCCAGCAGACCGCTGAGACCATCGTCAACGATGCCAACGAGAACGCTGAGCGTATCCGCAACGAGGCTGACGCCAAGGCCCGCGAGGTTATCCGCCAGGCTCTGACCGAGAAGCAGGCCGAGCTCGAGGAGATCGATCGTCTCAAGGCTTCCCGTGAGGAGTTCAAGGCAGAGTATCTCAAGCTCATCCAGCACTTCATGGACGATGCCCAGAATTCCTTCCCGGCCGATCTGATGGCCTCCACGCCGGTCGGTTCTGCCGCTTCTCCTGCAGTGACTGTTCCCGCCGAGCCGCTGCCCGTCGCTGACCCGGTTGTCCCCGTGGCCGATCCCTTCGCCCCGATCGACAACTTTGCTGCCGACGACCTGGACTAACATTCGGCCTACAATTTAGTGCCTAGAAAGGACCCGCAGCTTGCGGGTCCTTTTTTATGACTGTGCAGGGGCGCGCAACATAAAAAACCGAGCCCTGCACATTGTGGCGCAGAACTCGGCGAATGGGTGAGCGGTAAAAGGTAGGTTTTAGGGCATGTGCCAAAAAACTACTTGAGGAGGAAGTTGGGGAGGGGAATGGTACGGGCCTCGCGATGCTCGGGGTCGGCGATGTGGTCGGCAGGATAGCCACAGACAAGCATGTGATAGGGATAGACGCCCTTGGGCAGATTGAACTGCTCCTGTGCCACCTCAGGCTTAAAATGGCATACCCAGCACGTTCCCAGGCCCTGCTCGGTGGCCTCCATCATCATCTGATCGCACACGATGGACGTATCGATTTCACTGGAATTCATCTGATCATACGGGCGCACCCAAGCATCATCGGTAACGCTGCAAATAAGGAAAACAAGCGGAGCCCCAAAGATAGACCCATCACGAGCAAACCGAGGCTGACAAGCAGCTGCCTTCTCCAGAAGCTCAGGCGTATCCAACACCATCACACGGGTTGGATGGTTATTACAAGCAGAAGGAGCAATACGCCCAGCCTCAACAATGGCATCCACAACAGCTTGCTCAACAGAACGATCCTGAAATTCACGACAAGAACACCGACCCCGAGCCAGATCCAAATAAGACATACAAGCCCTCCAACAATTAAAAATCAAACAAACCCAAAGTAACCCAAAGAGTACCCAAAGCGGCAATCAGCCAATCGCTCATCGAATACCAAAGTAAAACCCCGAGCAATCAAGGGCCATCACAGCAAAGGCCCCACCACGCTCAACCCCTCAGCCAAAGTTCCCAATGGTGGTACGTAAGGGAGCGGGCCCGACCACTAATACCTTTTGAACGACTCTGCTTGCAGCCGGAGTGAAAAAGGTATTAGTGGTCGGGCCCGCGACCGGTGGGATACGTACCCCCAATTAACTGTTCTTCATGACAATCGAATCCACAACATCGGCCACATTCTCGCAGCAGTCAGCGCAGTACTCCAGGAAGGCGTACACGTCACGCCAGGCGATGACCTCGAGCGGGTCCTTGCCGTTAACGTGCAGGTTGCGCATGGCGTTGATATAGAGCTCGTCGGCTTCGGACTCGATGGTGTTGATCTGGATGACGAGTTCGCGCAGGGTCTTGGACTTGCGGTAGCTGGGCAGCTCGACCATCAGGTCTTTCATGGCGCGGCAGGCGTCAGTCACCTTGTGGGCGATGACGATGGCGTCGGGATGGATGCTCTGGATGTTGGTGAAGTAGACGCGCTGCACGACGCCCTCGATGCGGTCGAGTACGGTGTCGAGTGAGCAGCTCATCAGATCCAGATCCTCGCGCTCGAGCGGGGTGATAAAGGCGGTGAGCAAGGCGTCTTCGAGCTCATGGTGCTTCTTGTCGGCCGCATGCTCAATCGCATGCATCTTATCGAGCATGTCGTGGATCTGCGCGGGATCGAAGTTCTCAAAAATCTTGGTGAGCAGCTCGGCTGCCTGAACGGCGAGGTCGGCGCAGGCAACGTAGTTATCAAAGTAGAACGAATCGGGTTTCTTTGCCATGGGTGGGTCCTTTCGAGGCGAAGACGGGTGGGCGAAGTGTTGCGGTCCGGATGGACGCTCGGTTTGATTAGAGGAACATCATGAACAGCTTGGCCATGACAAAGCTGATGAGTCCGCAGGCAGGGAAGGTGAAGAACCAGGTGAACATCATGTCCTTGACGACGCCGAAGTTGATGGCCGAGAGGCGCTTGACGGCACCGACGCCCATGATGGCGCAGGTCTTGATGTGTGTGGAGGACACGGGGATGCCGGTAAGGGTGGCAAGCAGCAGGTTCGCGGCGCCCGCCAGGTCGGCGGAGAAGCCCTGGTACTTTTCGAGCTTGACCATGCTCTGGCCGACGGACTTGATGATGCGCTCGCCGCCCACGCTGGTGCCGATGCCCATAGTGGCCGAGCACAGCAGCATAATCCAGATGGGGATGCCGGCATCGCCGACGCTCGTCTGGCCGCTGGCAAAGGCCACGCCTAAAAAGAGCACGCCGATGAACTTCTGTCCATCCTGCGCGCCGTGCATAAAGCTCATGGCCGCGGCGCTCGCGATCTGAGCGTATTTAAAGAAGACATTGGCACGTCGCCTGTTGGCGGCGGCGAAAAGAATCGAGACGAGCTTGCACAGGACCCAGCCCATGACAAAGCCCAGGCCTATGGAGAGCGCCAGGCCGTAGATGACCTTCATCCACTCGTGGACGTTGACGCTGCTCGCACCGCCGAGGGCGATGGCGGCACCGGTCAGGCCGGCGATAAGGCTGTGGCTTTGCGAGGTGGGGATGCCAAAACGCGATGCTGTGGCGCCGTAGACGACGATGGAGAACAGCGCTGCGCATAGGCAGGCGAGCGCCATGGTGCTGTTTCCGCCAAAGTCGACGATATGTGAGATGGTGTTGGCGACGCTCGCGTTAAAGTGCGTCATGATGAGCACGCCGAGGAAGTTGAATGCGGCGCTCATGAGAATGGCGGCGCGGGCGGGCATGCAACGCGTAGTGACGCAGGTCGCGATGGCGTTGGGCGCGTCGGTCCATCCATTGACGAAGATGGCGCCCAACGCGAGGATCACGGTGACGGCAAGGACTGGGTTCGACACAATTTGGCCGAGGAAGGTTGAGAACGTTACGTCCATATATGGGCTTTCTCGAAGTTTACAGACACGTTACAAAAACATGATAAATCGTATCACCTCCTGCGGGTCTCTTTACCGAGTTCTGATGGGAGAAGTGAACTTTTTGGCACTAAAATTGAATATTAGCCCTGTTGACCGCGGGTGTTCTTTTTGCTAACACGCCATGCGGACACGTGCGATTGCTACGACACTCCAAAACCACAGTCTGTTCGCTTTACAACATGCAAACATGCGTTCGATAATAGGAGGCATGGAATATCGACAGACAGACGGCAAAACTCGGCGCGTGCACAAGCAGTATGTGGACGTCGTGGCCCGCATCCTCGCGGGCGGACAGGTCGTGCCGGTCACCGTCTGCTGGGTCGACGGCCGTTGTTTTACGATCGACGAAATTATCTCGACCACCGGGTTTGGCCTGATGGTCCACGGCATCCGTACGGCAACATATAAGGTGCGTTTTGGCGGGCACGCGACCGAGTTGTATCTGGAGGACCAGACGCGCGAGCGGGCAGACGGCTCGCAGGCACACGTGATGCGTTGGTGGGTCTGGGCCTTTGATCGTACGCTTGAGGGCGAGCGCCGTAGGTAAGGACGTACGGCATTCGGGTACAATGACAGGAATCTTGTCAGCTACTGCGCTGTCACGGCGCTTTTGAAAGGACGAAATTATGAACGATATTCAGGGCTATCAGAACGGCCCCATCGAAACCGGCGCAAGCCGTGCCAAGGAGATGTCGCCGCGTGCGTATAATCTTGCCATGTCTGCCCTGATCTTTTTGGGCTTTTGCGCCATGGGCGTCGGTGCTTACTTTACGAGCACCATGTCGTTTGCGCGCATGATGATGAGCGGCGCCGCTTTGCCGCTGGTCTTTGGCTCATTTATTTTGACCATCGTCGGCATGGTCATGATGTCGGCCGCCGCCAGCAAGCAGTCCGTGGGCCTGTCCCTTGTGGGCTACGTAATCTTTGCGAGCACCTTTGGCCTGACCGCGTCGTTTGGCCTTGCCAACTACGACCTGCCCACCATCAACACTGCCTTTATCGCCACGGCCGCCATCACCTTTGTCTTTGGCGCCTTGGGCGTGACGTTCCCCAAGTTTTTCCAGCGCGTATATGGCATCGGTTTTGGCATTCTGCTCGCCACTATTCTGGTTGAGATCGTGCTGATGTTCATGGGCGTCTCGCAGACCATCACCGATCTGATCGTAATCGTGGTGTTCGCCGGCTTTATTGGCTACGACACCTATGTTGCCACGACGGTGCCGCCTACGCTGCCCAACGCCGTGCTCATGGCGTCCAATCTGTTCGTGGACATTATCAACGTGTTCCTGCGCATCCTGAACATCCTTGGCCGTCGCGACTAGTGGCGAATTGCGGCGGTGCTTGCCGTGCGTGTAAATCGATGCGAAAGGCGGTCCTTCGGGGCCGTCTTTTTTGTACTCGGCGGGGTATCATGGATGGGAAAAGCCGATAGCGGCAGCGACAGGAAAGGTGACCACTTATGGCAGACGTCGACAACAGGAACCGTAACCGCAGGTCCAACCGAGCGGGTCAGCCCAATCCCAAGCGCGAGGCCCGTGCCAAGGCCGCCGAGCGTCACGTGGCAACTGTGTCCGAAGCGTGCGCCAAGGATATCGAGCGTTCGCTTGCCGGCGTGTGCGAGTTCGATGGTATGCCTGCCGGTTTTGTCGCGGCGATGAAGGCCAAGGTTCAGAGTGCTTTGGCCGCCGAAGAACAGGTTGCCGAGGACGTCGAGGGCGCGGAGGCTGCCGAGACCGAGACGGCGCCCGAGACCGAGGCAGCGCCTGAGCCTGCCGAGGAAATCGCCGAAGCTGAGTCCGCGCCTGCTGAGGAGCCCGCTCCGGTTCTGCCTGAGGTCACCGTGCTCGATGCCTCCGCCACGCAGGCCATCCTGGACAACGGTCGTGGCTATGCGCAGTTCTGCGACATGGCCGTGCTCGCCTTTGCCTCGTTCACCAACCCGGGCGGTGGCTATATTCAGGGTTATCTGGGCCAGGAGGCCACACTGTGCGCCGATTCGTATCTGTACAACGTTCTCGATAAGCAGCGCAAATGGTACGGCGAGAACCGTCGCCGCAACATCAACTGCGAGCTTTACCGCAACCGTGCGCTGGTGGTGCCTGCGGTGCGCTTCGACCGCAACCACGTGCATGCATACGCCGACGTGATCGTGGCCGCCGCGCCCAACGTTAAGCGCGCCCGCCAGGAGTATCGCGTGAGCGACGATGCTCTGCTGGACGCCCTGCGCGACCGCATTCGCTTTGTGCTTGCCATCTGCGACGAGCTAGGTCGCGAGAAGCTCGTGCTGGGCGCTTGGGGCTGCGACAACAACGGCTTTGACGCAGAGGCCGTGGCCGAGCTCTTCCGCAAGGAGCTCGCGTCGGGCGACTTTAAGGTCAAGCAAGTCTTCTTTGCCGTGCCTTCTACGCGCTGGGATGAGGATTTTGCCAAGTTCGAGCACGTGCTGGCAAACTTCCCCGAGCGCAACGAGGAGTCCTATGCCCAGGTTGCCGCTCGCGCTGCGGCAGCTCGCGCCGCCGAGCAGACCCAGGCTGCTACCGAGGATGATGAGGACGAGGACGATTGGCGCAAGTACCTGTAATCGGTACGTGCTGACAGATAGGTCGAGCCGGCGGGAGAGGCTGCTTCCGTCGGCTTTTTACTGAGCGAGGGGCTTACGATGAAAAACGTTCTATGCTTTGGCGACAGCAACACCTATGGTTACGATCCGGCGGGCATGCGCGACGGCACCGCGGTGCGCTATGCGCAGGATGCGCGCTGGTGCGGCGTGGCCCAACGTGAGTTAGGCGAGGGCTGGCATGTAATTGAAGAAGGCCTCAACGGCCGCACGACGGTACGCGACGACATGTGCCATCTGGACACCAATCTTAACGGCATCCGCGCACTTCCGATGCTGCTCGAGGCCCATAAGCCGCTGGACGCCATTGTGATCATGCTGGGCACCAACGACTGTAAGACGGTCTTTAACGTGACAGCTTCCGATATCGCCCGTGGCGCCATGGCGCTGATTCGCGCCGTCCGCGCGTTTCCGTGGACCGACGCTGCGCCTTGTCCGCGCATTCTGCTGATGGCGCCTATCAAGATTAAGCCGCAGATCGCCGACGTATATATGACTGATTTTGACGAGCATTCCGTAGAAGCCTCGGAACATTTTGGTGAGTACTACGCGCATGTGGCTGAGCAGTTTGGCTGCGACTTTTTGAATGCAGCGGAGTTTGCCGAGCCGGGCGATATCGACTATCTGCATATGATGCCCGAAAGCCATGAGAGCCTGGGTCACGCCGTGGCAGCCAAGCTCCAAGAGATGCTCGGAGAGTAGCGCGACCCCAAACCACCGCAAAGGGGGCGGGCGCCTTTGCGGTGGCTTGGGCTGCGAATCTTAATACTGCCACATGTGGTTGACAGGGCCGGAGCCTTTGCCCATGTTCAGGCCGGCGGCCAGAGCGCCTATCAGGTAGGCCTTGCCGGCATTGATGGCGTCGGCAAGATCCATGCCCTGCGCCAGCGCACAGGCGATGGCGGACGAGAGCGTGCAGCCGGTGCCGTGCGTGTTGTCGGTCTCAATACGCTTGTGGCGGAACCACGTGGTGAGCGGATCGCCTAGGTGGTTGCCCTCATCATCGAGCGGCGCGGGTTCGGCCAGTACGTCGTTGGCCTCGTTGACAAAATGCCCGCCCTTAACGAGGGACGCGCAGCCAAAGCGGCGGGTGAGGAGCATGGCAGCGTTTTGCTGGGTGCGCTCGGAATCGACCTCGTAGTCGAGCAGCGCCATGGCCTCGGGGATGTTGGGCGTGATGACGGTCGCCAGCGGGAACAGGCGACGCGTGAGCGCCTCAGCGGCATCTTCGGCAATGAGGCGGGCGCCCGAAGTGGCGACCATGACGGGATCGACGACGATATTTTGTGCGTTCCAGGCACTCAGGCGGTCGGCGATAACATCGATAATCTCGGCAGAGGAAACCATGCCAATCTTGACGGCGTTGGGGCGGATATCGTCAAAAACGGCATCGATCTGTGCCGCGACGATATCGGGGGAGATATTTTGCACGGCGGTGACGCCCAGGGTGTTCTGTGCGGTGATGGCGGTGATGGCCGTCTCGGCATACAGGCGGTGCGCCGTGATGGTCTTGATGTCGGCCTGAATGCCGGCGCCACCGCTGGAATCGGATCCTGCGATGGATAGAACGGCAGGTACCTTACTGCGATCTATGTTCGCTCCCTTGTTCGGTCGGAATCAAATGGGTCTATAAGCCAGCATTATAAAGATGCCCGGGCCGACTCTATGTCGAACCCGGGCGGGCGATGCAATCTTTACGCAAATGCAAGCAAATGTTCACACGTCAACAATTGACAGGCACCAGCTCGCCGCCAGAAGCGGCCGCGGCGACAGGGCTAGTCCTCCATGCCGAGGTCGATCGTGGTGCCCTCGAAGATCTTGTTGACGGTGCGGACGGCACACATCTTGCCACACATGGTGCAAGTGCCCTCGGTGGCGGCGGGGGACTCCTCGTAGCGCTTCTTGCCCGTAACCGGGTCGAGCGCGCACTTCCACATAGCGTCCCAGTCGAGCTTGCGGCGTGCCTGGCCCATCTTGTCGTCCATGTCGCGGGCGTGGGGCACCTTTTTGGCGATGTCGGCGGCGTGTGCGGCGATCTTGGTGGCCATGAGGCCGTCGAGCACATCCTGGGCGTTGGGCAGGCATAGGTGCTCTGCCGGTGTCACGTAGCACAGGAAGTCGGCACCGGAACTGGCGGAGATGGCGCCGCCGATGGCGGCGGTGATGTGGTCGTAACCCACGCCGATATCGGTCACCAGCGGCCCGAGCACATAGAACGGAGCATTGTGGCACAGGCGCTTCTGCAGTTTCATGTTGGCGGCGATCTCGTCGAGCGCCATGTGACCCGGGCCCTCGACCATGACCTGGACGCCGGCGGCCCAAGCGCGCTTGCACAGCTTGCCCAGCTCGATCATCTCAGCGGTCTCGGTGGCGTCGTTGGAGTCGTAGAGGCAGCCCGGGCGGCAGGAGTCGCCGAGCGAAATCGTCACGTCGTACTCGTGGCAAATCTCGAGCAACTCGTCGTAGAACTCATAGAATGGGTTCTCGTTACCGGTGACCTCCATCCAGCCAAACAGCAGTGAGCCGCCACGGCTCACGATGTTCATCAGGCGGCCGGTCTCCTTAAAGGTCTTGGTGACTGACTTGTTGATGCCGCAGTGGATGGTCATAAAGTCCACGCCGTCCTCGGCATGCGCGCGCACGACTTCGAACAGGTCGTCCTTGGTGAGCTTGACCAGCGGCTTTTCCATGTAGCCGATGGCGTCGTACATGGGGACGGTGCCTACCATGAGCGGCGTCTCGTCGATGAGCTGCTGGCGGAACTGGCGCGTCTTGCCCGAGTTGGAGAGGTCCATGATGGCGTCGGCGCCAAAGTCCTCGGCGATCTTGACCTTCTTCCATTCCTCGGTGGCATCGGCCTTGTCGCCCGAGATGCCCAAGTTCACGTTGACCTTGGTGGACAGGCCTTCACCGACGCCAAAGGCGCGCATGCCCTTTTTGATGTGCACAATATTGGCGGGAATGGCGATGCGGCCGTCGGCCACGCGCTCGCGGATGTACTCGGGGTCGCGATGCTCGCGCTCGGCGACTTCCTTCATCTGCGGCGTGATCTTCCCGGCACGGGCGAAGTCGATTTGCGTGACGAGCTTGGGCTCGGTCTGTGTGCTCATTGGCACGGCTCCCTTCGTTGGCATTACCCATATCAGGTTTGCGGGTCAGGGCGGGCGCGCCCAGTCTCAGCCTGCCGTCTTGTCCTGCAAACTCCCCGTTATGTCATGGGCTCAAGTATAGCCTGAATGGGTACGATTGGGCCAACGAGCGTGCCCGTGGGGAGGCGAACATGGAAGACAAGCATCTATATCGAGAGACGCGATGGGATGTATCGGCCGAGGAAAGCCGTGCGCACCATGGGTTGGTCGCGATTGGTTTTGCGGTGCTTGCCGTGTTGGTGATTGCCTGTTGTATCTGGACGTTTGGTGGTCGCGGCGGCGCTGCATGGGAGTTCGAGGCTGATGATAGCCTACCGATTATGACGGTGAGGAGTACTGGCGGTAATGCCAATACGCTCGCCATTCCGGGCGATTATTGGTACCCGCGCGATGAGTTTGTGCAGTTGCAGCTGAGTGGTGGGTCCATTCCGGGCGAAGAAATCGAACGCGTGACGTTTGACGCGGCGCTCAAAACGCTGACGGTGAAGCTCAAAGATCAAGGAGATGTGCCCACGACCATGGATATCGCCCTGACGGAATGGCGTCTGGAGCCTCCGACGGGTGTTGCGGTTTCCGAGGTTGAGCACGTCAAGATTATCTATCAGGACGGTTCGACAAACGGGATTGCAAAGGCCGACGGTCTAGCAGAATAGGTGTCGAGCCTAGCCAGCCAATTCATAAAAGTTGCGGTGGAATAGTTCCTGATTGTGCGATAAAAGGCTCAAATAGGAACTATTCCACCGCAAGTTATATAGAGAAGGCTGAGCGGGTCAGTTTTGGGTGGCGGGTCTAGAGCATCTGTTCGTTGATGAACACGAGGGTGCCTGGATATGAGATCTCGGGGGCGTGGCGATAGCCGATGTTGAACTCGGTGAGACGGCCGGCGTCCTCGAGTCCGTTTGCTGCCATCCAGCGCACCATGGAGCCGCGCGCCTTTTTGCTGGCGGTCGACCGTTGGATGGGCTTCCCGTTGTGGATGCCCTCGCCAAAGAGGCATGTGACGGCCGTGGCGTCGCCCGCGAGGTGGGGCAGAACGGCTTTGGCATACTCTACGCTGGCGAGGTTGACGATCGTGGTGTTTGAGCCTGCCGGGGCGATAGCCCGCGCGAGCTTGTCGCTCCAAAACGCGTAGAGGTCTCGGGCATCGTCAACGGCGAGCTTCGCGCCCATCTCCAGCCGATACGGTTCGACGGCATGAAAGGGACGAACGCACCCGTAGAGGCCGGAGAGGATCCACAGATGGTCTTGCAGCCATGCGAGCTGCGCGGAATCCATCACCTCGGGTGCCATGCTCTGGTATTGAATGCCGTGATAGGACATGACGGCAGGGGAGAGGTGGCGAGCGAGTGCGGGATTGTCGAGATCGCCGCTTTTCAGGATGGGCCCGAACTCATGCAGTGTGTTGAGGCAAGGTCCCAGCAGTTTGTCGCTCACGTTCCACAGCGCCTGCAGGCCGCCGCTGCCTTCATTCCGCTCGATATCTAGCAGTGCGCGGTGGAGGCGAGCCGTCTCGCGCACAAAGGGTGGGATGCCCAGGACTTCAAAAGCATCTTGGGCCGCGCGCATCTGCTTGGCGGGCGAAATGATGACCTGCAGCATGAACTCTCCTCTGCCAAAAAGGAAGTTGCGGTGGAATACGGTCTGTTTTGGCCGTTTATGGGCCAGTTTAGTCCGTATTTCACCGCAACTGATGAAGGGTTGGTTAGGCTCGCTCGATGAAGGCCTTGTAACCGCGATATGCCTCGTAGATGTCGGCCTTGTTGGCGACCTCCCACAGGGCGTGCATGGACAGGACGGCAACGCCGGAGTCGATGACGTTCATGCCGTACTTGGCCATGATGTAGGCGATGGTGCCGCCGCCACCAGCGTTGACGCGGCCGAGCTCGCAGGTCTGGAAGTCCACGCCGGCCTCGTCCATGATGTCGCGGACGAGGGCCACATACTCGGCGTCGGCGTCGTTAGAGCCGCCCTTGCCGCGGCTGCCCGTGTACTTGTTAAAGCACAGGCCGCGACCCATGAAGGCGGCGTTCTTGGTCTCGAACTTGCCGGCATAGCCCGGGTCGAAGCCGGCGGACACGTCGGAGGAGAGCATACGGCTGCGGGCGAGCGCGCGGCGCAGAGCCAGCGGGCTGTCCTCGCCGGCGAGCATCATGATCTCGGCGACGGTGTTCTCGAAGAAGCGACTCGTCATGCCGGTGGCACCCACGGAACCGATCTCCTCCTTGTCGACGATGAGCGTGATGCTCGTGCGCTCCACGTTGGCGACGTTGATCTGGGCGAGCATGGAGGGGTAGGCACAGACGCGGTCGTCATGGCCATAGCCCAGAATCATGGAGCGGTCGAGGCCCATGTCGCGGGCGGGGCCGGCGGGCACGACCTCGATCTCGGCGGAGAGGAAGTCCTCCTCCTCGACGTCGTACTGCTCCTTGAGGATATCCAGGAACATCTGCTTGACGGGCTCCTTGGGGGCGTCCTTGTCGTCCTCATCGAACTTGACGGGGCGGCCGCCCACGATCACGTCGAGAATCTCGGCATCGACGGCGTCCTTGGCAGGCTTGGACATCTGCTCGCTCGAGAGGTGGATCAGCAGGTCGGAGATGGTAAAGACCGGGTCGTCCGCCTTGTCGCCGATATTGATGTCGACGGTGGTACCGTCCTTTTTGCAGATGACGCCCACGAGTGCGAGCGGGGAGGCCACCCAGTGGTAGCTCTTGACGCCACCGTAGTAGTGCGTGTCGAGGTAGGCCATGTCGCCGGCCTCGAAGGCGGGGTTCTGCTTAAGGTCTAGGCGCGGCGAGTCCACGTGGGCGCCCAGGATGTTAAAGCCCTGCTCGAGCGGGGCGTTGCCCAGGTTGACGAGCATGAGGTCCTTGCCGTGATTGGCGGCGTACACCTTGTCGCCTGCCTTGAGCTCGCGGCCTTCGGCGATCACGGTCTCCAGGTCGACGTATCCCGCCTCCTCGGCCATCTTGATGCCGGTCTTGACGCACAGGCGCTCGGTCTTGTTCTCGCTCAAAAACTGCTTATAGCCGCGGCAAAGCTCCTCGAGCTCCTCGACTTGCTGTGGCGTGTACTTTTTCCATGCGCAGGGACGCTCCATGACGCAGGCTCCTTTCGGATCGATCGTGCTGGTTGATGTACCGTGAGCCATCGTATCACGCGCGGGCTCACGGTGGCGGGGGAGCTTGATGTGAGGTGGCCGCGGGGCGGGGAGCGTGTAAACTGGAGTGAGCAAACCGTGCCCAGCCCAAAGCGAGGTATTTAATATGTCTGACAAGCGCCGCACTTTTGCCGTTATCGACGGCAACTCGCTCATGCATCGCGCCTTCCACGCCGTGCCGCCGACTATGAACGCGCCGGACGGTCGCCCCACCAACGCGATCTTCGGCTTCCTGAACATGTTTCTTAAGATGATCGATGCCTTTAACCCCGACGGCGTGGTCGTGGCGTTTGATAAGGGCAAGCCGCGCGTGCGCATGGAGATGCTGCCGCAGTATAAGGCGCAGCGCCCGCCCATGGACCCCGATCTGCATGCGCAGTTCCCTATGATTAAGGAGCTGCTCACCGCGCTCAACGTGCCGATTCTGCAGTCCGAGGGCTGGGAAGGCGACGATATCCTGGGTACTATGGCGCGCCTGGGCGAGCAGGCCGGCTGCGACATGCTGCTGGTGACCGGTGATCGCGATATGTATCAGCTCGTGACCGAGCACGTCAACGTGGTCTCGACCCGCAAGGGCCTGTCCGACGTGGCGATCATGACGCCCGAGAGCGTGGACGATCTGTATCACGGCATCACGCCGGCGCTCGTGCCCGACTTTTATGGTCTGAAGGGCGACACGTCCGATAACATCCCCGGCGTGCCGGGCATCGGCCCCAAAAAGGCGAGCGCGCTCATTGCGCAGTACGGTAGCCTGGACGAGGTCATCGCGCATGCCGACGAGGTCAAGGGCAAGATGGGCGAAAACCTGCGCGCACACATCGACGATGCTCTGCTGAGCCGCAAGGTCGCGACCATCCGCACCGATGCGCCCGTTGAACTCGATTTTGAGGCGACGTCCTTCCCGGCGTATTCTGCCGATGAGGTTTCCGCGGCACTGGGTACGCTCGGCATCACCGCCATGCAGAACCGTTTCTTGGCGCTGATCGGTGACGAGGGTGGCGCTGCTGCCGCTGCTAGAACGTTTGAGATGCCCACGATTGAGCGCACCGCTGCCGGCGATGCCGAGGCGCTTGCTGACGTGGCGTCCGAGGTTTCGCGTGCGATCGAGGCGGGCGAGTGGGTCGCCACCGTGGTGGACGATGACAAGGAAGAGGGCGCGCTCTTTGGACTGACGCGCACGCTGTGGTTGGCGACGTCCAAGGGCCTCTTCGCGCTCGAGGAGGGCGACAGCTGCGCGGCGGCTGAGGTTGAGGGCTTCAACTTCGTCCACGGCGTGATTGCTGGCGTGCTCGCGCGTCTGTTTATGGAGGGTCGCGTGGCGAGCCCGGATATGAAGGTGCTGTTGCACGAGCTTTCGCCCATCGATTCTTCTGAGCCCGAGCTCATGGATCCGCTGGCAGTCGATTCTACGCGCATCTTCGATACCGTGGTTGCCGCCTATCTGCTGGATTCCGATCGCTCCGAGTTCGATGAGGCATATCTGGCCGATACCTATCTGCAGATGGCGTTGCCTGCGGCGCGCGGTGCAGAGGGTGCTGGTGAGGACGCTCCGGCGCCTGCCGCCCGTACTGCGGCTCTGACGCTGGCGCTCGTGGCGCCGTTGCGCGAGTGCATGGCCCGTGAGAACGCCGCCAACGTGTTCGATGGCATCGAGATGCCGCTCGTTCCGGTACTTGCCAAGATGGAGCGCGCGGGCATGCTCGTGGACCCCGACCGCCTGCACAGTCTGTCCGAGGGTCTGGCGACCCAGATCACCGAGGTCGAACGAAGCATTCGCGACCTTGCCGGTGACGAGACCTTTAACATCGGCAGCCCCATGCAACTTTCGCATGTGCTCTTTGATGTGATGGGCCTTCCGACCAAGGGTCTCAAAAAGACCAAGCGCGGTTACTATTCGACCAATGCCAAGGTACTGAGTGATCTTGCCCGTGACCACGAGATTGTTCGTTTGATCTTAGACTGGCGCGAGAAGTCCAAGATCAAGTCAACCTATCTGGACACGTTGGGCCCGCTGCGCCGCGGTGACGGTCGTGTGCACACCACGTACAACCAGACCATCACCGCGACGGGGCGTCTGTCTTCGAGCGACCCTAATCTGCAAAACATTCCGACGCGCTCGGAGCTGGGGCGTACCGTCAAGACGGCGTTTTCGGCAGGCGAGGGAAGCGTCTTTTTGGCGGTGGACTACTCGCAGATCGAGCTGCGTCTGCTGGCACATCTCTCGGGTGACGAGCACTTGGTGCGCGCCTTTAACGAGGGCGAGGACTTCCATGCCGAGACGGCGGCGCGCGTGTTTGGTGTGCCGGTGTCCGAGGTAACGCCCGACCTGCGCAGTCGCGCCAAGGCCGTGAACTTTGGCATCGTGTATGGCCAGCAGGCCTACGGCCTGTCGCAGTCGCTGCATATCTCGATGGCCGAGGCGCGCGACATGATCGACCGCTACTACGAGGCCTACCCGGGCGTGCGTACGTTCCTCGACAACGTGGTGGCACGCGCCAAGCAGACGGGCTACGCCGAGACCATGTATGGCCGCCGTCGTCATATTCCGGAGCTCAAGGCCAAAAACCCGCAACTCCGCGGCTTTGGCGAGCGCACGGCCATGAACCATCCCATGCAGGGCACCGCAGCAGACATCATCAAGATCGCCATGGCCCGCGTAAGTCGTCGCCTGGAAGAAGAAGGCTTTGCCGCCCACATGATCCTGCAAGTGCACGACGAACTGGACTTTGAGTGCCCCATCGACGAAGTCGAGCGCCTAACCACCATGGTCCGCGACGTCATGGAACACGTAGTAGACCTCCACGTCCCCCTAATCGCCGAAGCTTCGACTGGAGTGACCTGGGCAGACGCCAAGTAAGGGCACGACCACAATTCCAAAGTAACCAAAACCAGAAGGACGCCCCTCATCAACAAGGAGCGTCCTTCGTTCAATTAAATTCAGCCTAAGTATCTAGACACTCAAGACGCCATCTTGGCGGCAGGTAAGTAAACCTAGGGCCTGGCCGGGCGGCACGGGTTAACTTTTCGTAGATTCCGCACGCAAAGAAAGCCACTTAATGTGGCTTTCGTCTTGCGCAGGACCTGACCGAGCGAAAAGTTAACCCGTGCCGCCCGGCCAGGCCCAACGAGCCACGTTAACGAGCCGCCAAGATGGCGTCGATGAGCGTCAGTACGCCCCCGTCGTTGTTGCTCGGAATGCGCCATTTAGCATGCGCGTTCATATGCTCCTCGGCGTTGTCCACGATAAAGCTGTGGCCGACGCGCTCCAGCATGGGGATGTCGTTGTAGGTGTCGCCCACGGCGGCGGCATCGGCGATATCGATGCCCAGGTGCTCGCAAAGATGCGCGACGCCGGCGCCCTTGTCGACGCCCAAGTTCATGAAGTCGATCCACTCGCGCCCGGCGTTGGTGACGTAGAGCTTGTCCGAGAACTCGGGACTATAGGTCTCGCGGAAAGCGGGCTCGGCGTCGTAGCCGGGGAAGAAGACCGAAATCTTGTTGGACTCGAAATCAATGCCATCAAAGCTGTCGACGTAGTTGATTGTGTTGTAGTAGACGCTGATCTCGTCGTGGTATTGATGGTCGCGGGCAAGCGCGTAGAACTCGTCGAAGCAGCAAAGGACGGGGACAGCGCGCGGATCCTCCGAGGCACGGCTCAAGACCTGCTGATACAGCTCCACGTCAATAGTGCTCTTATAGATATAGCTGCCGCGATAGATCACGCACGCTCCGTTGTCGGGACAAAAGGCGAGGCGGTTCTTGACGCCCTCGAACATCTCCTCGAGCTTGGGGGCGGGACGTCCGCTGGCGGGGCAGAATACGATGTCGGCGTCGGCGAGCTTGTCTAGGCGCTCATCAAGACCCTGGGGCAGCACGCGCTCGTCGGTCAGCAGCGTCTTGTCCATGTCGACGGCGAGAATCTTAATGTTTCCGATATTGGCGTCCGATTCGTAAGTTTGCATAAAAGCGAGCCTTTCGTTTCGAGATTGTTTCAGACGTTATAGCCATCAATTCGTAGTCGGGCGTATTTTCGCAGGAACGGAGCGTATTTGCACCACGCTTCACAAAGTAATGAAAAAACTTTTCAGAAATTTGAATTTGTCGCTTGTGCTGCGGGCACTTTAGCGTAATATAGCGACCATCGAAAACGGAGACGGAAAAACAACCGCTTACCGAGGAAAAGGTACCGTTTACGATATTAGAATTGCGCCCGGCGATAGGTGAAAGGAGAGGCAGATGCAGTTCGTAACGATCATCACCACTGCAGACAATGCCATCCGACGCCAGCGCGCAATTTCCCGACGACGATAACAATCGTCTCTGTCCGCATGGGGCGAATTGCCTCAACAGAGTCATTTTGAGGTCGTTGGGTTTTAGCACGACATTGCTGCATGTTTCTAGGGCATGTATGTGCTGATTTTTGCTATTTAACCTGATATTGCACGGTATATGACCTTGAAATGACTTGCAACTGACCGATGTTCTAACTAGCTACCAAGGGCGAAAGGAAACAGCCATGAGCAAGGAAAAAGTCGTTCTCGCATATTCCGGTGGTCTTGATACATCCGTATGTGTCAAGTGGCTCCAGGACGAGAAGAATCTCGATGTCGTTTGTGTCTGCGGCAACGTGGGCCAGGAAGAGACCGGACTGGATGCCAAGAAGCAGAAGGCGCTCGACCTGGGCGTTCTCGATTGCCAGGTGCTCGACCTGCGCGACGAGTTCTCCGATGAGTTCCTGACCAAAGCCATTGCAGCAAACTCCATGTACGAGAACAAGTATCCGCTGCTCTCCGCCCTGTCTCGCCCGCTGCTTGCCAAGAAGCTTGTTGAGGTCGCCCACGAGTTTGGCGCGACCTACGTCGCCCACGGCTGCACCGGCAAGGGTAACGACCAGGTCCGTTTTGAGGCCGCCGTCAAGGCCCTCGACCCCGAGCTCAAGGTTATCGCTCCGGTTCGCGAGTGGGACCTGAAGTGTCGTCCCGACGAGGTCGCCTATGCCCACGCCCACAACGTGCCGGTTCCCGAGGGTGCCAACGACAACCCCTACTCCATCGACGACAACCTGTGGGGTCGTGCCATTGAGTGCGGTCACCTGGAGGATCCCTGGAATGAGCCGCTCGACGACGCCTGGGTTATGACCAAGAATCCCGAGGACACGCCCGACACCCCGACGTATACCGAGATTGAGTTTGAGGTCGGCAAGCCCGTCGCCGTCGACGGCAAGAAGATGAAACTCTCCGAGATCGTCATCGCCCTCAACAAGATTTCGGGCGACAACGGCTTTGGCCGTCTCGACCTGGTTGAGGATCGTCTGGTGGGCCTCAAGAGCCGCGAGTGCTATGAGGTTCCCGGCGCCCTGACGCTCATTACCGCCCATAAGGCACTCGAGGACATTTGCGTTGAGGGCGACCTGCTCAAGACTAAGATTAAGCTCGAGCAGGATTGGGCCACCGCCGTGTACAACGGCCAGTGGTACAGCCCACTCAAAAACGCGCTCGACGCCTTTATGGCCGACACCCAGAAGTTCGTGACCGGCACCGTCCGTCTGAAGTTCTTTAAGGGCAACTGCCATGTCGTCGGCCGCAAGAGCCCCTTCAGCCTCTACGACTACGGTCTGGCCACCTACGACCGCGACACCACGTTTGACGAGAAGGCTAGCGCTGGCTTTATCGAGATCGATACGCTGTCGCTCAAGACGTGGGCTAAGGTCCAGGGTCCCAGCTCTGCTGCCGCCCAGGCTTAAGCCTCCCTTTCCTTGGTATTCGCGCGGCCCATCCGCGTGATACATAACGGGCGCACGGGGTCCCTACCTTTCGTTATGCTTGCTGACACTTCTTAACATCGGTGGCCCCTACGTTCCGCCCGCGTATTTGATGCCGCGTCTGCGGCTGAGTCCGAGCCCCGCCGGGGTTATCCGGCGGGGCTCCTTCTATCAATTTGGCGGCTCTGCGCCTATATATATGAGGAGTATCCATTATGTTCCATGCTATCGCGCATGCTTTACTTGCCCTCGTGCCCGAGTTCGATGCTGCAAAGGTCGAGGACGTCCCTATGAGCCTGAAGGCCTGGATCGATGATTTGCAGGGCAACATCCGGAGGGAGACGTTGGGCGCCAAGTGCATGGTGCGTCACTTCTTTGCAAATTAGCTACATGGCCCAGCGCACGGCAGGGAGTGTGTAAAACTAGCGGTTGAAAAATCGCTTTAGCGACAGGGCGCATTGCTTTGGGCGCTTGTTTTGGTATTTGGAGAAAGGAGACGGTTCCATGGCTCTTTGGGGCGGTCGTTTTGAGGCGGGCGTGGCCGAGGTCACGCAGGAGTTTGGCGCGTCGCTGCCGGTCGACAAACATCTCTATAAGCAGGATATCGCCGGATCTAAGGCACATGCCAAGATGCTGGCGGCCCAGGGCATTATCAGCGCCGAGGACGAGCAGGCGATTGCCGAGGGTCTGACCGCAATCGAACAGGATATCGATGCCGGCAACTTCACCTTCGATATCAACGACGAGGACATTCATATGTCCATCGAGAGCGAGCTGACGCGTCGCATCGGCGAGGCTGGTAAGCGCCTGCATACCGGGCGTTCGCGCAACGACCAAGTTGCGACCGATACGCGCCTGGGCGTCAAGGCGCTGGCCAAGGAGCTCATGGAGACCAATCTTGAACTGCGTCATGTGCTGGTGGATGCGGCTAAAAAGTACGACAAGGTGATTCTGCCGGGTTACACGCACATGCAGCATGCTCAGCCCGTGCTGCTGTCGCACCATCTGCTGGCGTATTCCTGGATGTTCGTGCGCGACTTTATACGCCTGAAGGTCGCCTTTGATGCTGCCGACAACTGCCCGCTGGGCGCTGCCGCGCTTGCCGGTACGAGCTATCCGCTCGATCGTCAGATGACGGCCGCCGAACTTGGCTTTGCGGGCGTGATCCCCAACTCGCTCGATGCGGTTTCCGACCGTGATTTCCTCCTCGACCTGCATTACGCCGGCTCCGTCATGGCGATGCACTTGTCGCGTCTTTCCGAGGAGATCGTGCTGTGGTCGAGCTCCGAATTTGGCTTTATCACGCTTTCCGACTCCTACTCCACCGGCTCGTCCATCATGCCGCAGAAGAAGAACCCCGATTTTGCCGAGCTTATCCGCGGCAAGAGCGGCCGAGTCTATGGCAACCTGGTGCAGCTGCTCGTGACCATGAAGGGCCTGCCGCTTGCTTATAACAAGGACTTGCAGGAGGACAAGGAGGGCGCCCTCGATACCGCCCATACGCTCATGCAGTGCCTGTCGGTTATGGCCGGTATGATTTCGACCTGGACCGTCAACGAGGATGCCATGGCGCGCGAGTGCGGTGTGGGGCACCTTGCCGCCACCGATGTTGCCGATTACCTGGCCAAGCGTGGCCTGCCGTTCCGCGAGGCACATGCCGTGGTGGGCCATTTGGTCCTGATGTGTGAGAAGCGCGGCTGCAACCTTGAGGACCTGCCGTTTGAGGTGTTCCAGGAGGCGAGTCCGCTCTTTGAGCACGACATTACCGAGGCGCTCGACATCCCGTCGATTGTCGCCGCGCGCACGACCGAGGGCGGCACCGCCCCTGCCGCCGTTGCCGTGCAGCTGCAGCGTGCCGAGGCACAGCTTGAGGCCGACAAAGGCGTGTTTGGATCGCTGACCAAGGTCGTCGAAATGGGCCACGGGGTAAAGTAGGGGTTTGGCTGAAGCTGTTTTGGCCATTATTTATTGATAAATCGTTGTTGCTTTACGGACGTCTGCTGATGTGGGCGTCCGTATTTTGTTGCTATGGGGGAGGGGCTTGTCGAGAACTTCTGTAGGACCTTTGGGCAGGTTGTGAAGGGGGCACGTTCACGGGCGGCAACCGACCGTCCGCTCGGTTCGATGCGGTTGATGTGCGGTCGGATGGTACTCTAATCGGGCCTCGAAACAGAAGTGACACAAATGGAACGTTTTAATAAATTGTAACGTTTCAAAAAACAGCTTTTTGTTTAACTGCAGCTAAAACTCTGTTACGATGCAGTCCGGGCGGGTGCCGGAATGGGACTTGGGCACGCGCGAACCTACTTGAAAGGCTACCTTATGGCTATCGAGAAGACCTTCATCATGATTAAGCCCGACGCTGTGCGCGATCGTAAGATCGGCGAGATCGTCGCTCGCATTGAGCGTAGCGGCCTTGTCATCGAGCGCATGGAGATGACCACGCTCGAGCGCGCTACCGTCGAGGAGCACTACGCCCATCTGGCCGACAAGCCCTTCTTTGGTGGTCTCTGTGACTTTATGACGAGCGGCCCGGTCGTTAAGATGGTCGTTTCCGGTCTCTCCGCTGTCTCCAAGATGCGCACCCTTATGGGTGCTACCAACCCGCTTGATGCTGCTCCCGGCACCATTCGCGGCGACTTCGCTGTCGATGTCAACGCTAACGTAATCCACGGCTCCGACTGCTTGGAGAACGCCGAGATCGAGATCAAGCGCTTCTTTGGCTAAACCAGCTTTGACTCCTTAAAGCTGTTAGCGTGTGGCTTTGGCGCCGCGGAATTCCATCCGCGGCGCCCTTTTTATTCCAGTAGATTTTTGGTAACCGCTTAGAAATCTACTAAAGAGCCCCCGCCCGGATGTTTCTTCCGGGCGGGGGCTGGCGTTAGCGTATGGCTTTGTAGGTCTTTAGGCCTCGTCGACGACCTTGAGGCCGCGCGTGTGGTCGATCTCGTTGAGGAGGTTAACGCGACGCTCATGACGACCGCCCTCAAACTCGGCGTCGAGCCACTCGTCGACAATCATCTTGGCGAGCTCGGAGCCCACGACGCGGGCGCCAAAGGCGAGCACGTTGGTATTGTTGTGCATGCGGGAGAGCTTGGCGCTGAAGGGCTCGGAGCACACGACGGCGCGAACACCTTCGACCTTGTTGGCGGCCAGGCTGATGCCGACGCCGGTACCGCAGATCAGGATACCCAGGTCGACGTCACCGTTGGCAACGGCCTTACCCACCTTGTAGCCGGCGATGGGGTAATCAAAGCTCTCGGAGGTGTCGGTTCCAAAGTTCACGACCTCGCAGCCGCGCTCCTTCAGGTGCTCGGAAATGATGTTCTTGAGCTCGACGGCGGCATGGTCGTTGCCGATACCAATCTTCATGAGTGGTTCCTCTCTGGTCCGTGCGGCGGAATTGCTAAAGGTTTTACCGCGTTCGACTGCATGATAGCGCGACTTTTGTGTAAACGCTTGGGCGTTTTTTGGTCAAACGCTTTAGCATGCAACAAGACCGGCTTTTCATGAATGAATGCCGTCAGATTGCGCTTAAGCGCCGTCCGTCGGAACCATGGTTGCGGTTTCTGATGCATTGTTATCAAATAAAAGAGTTAACTCTTTTTGAGAGCCCAGTCCGTTATACAAGTAGGAGATACCTATGCCTGCCGATTCCCTTCGTGATACCGCGTTTTGCGATGTTTTGAACCGCGAGCTTGTCTGTGCGCTCGGCTGCACCGAGCCTATTGCCGTTGCCTATGCAGCGGCGCTGGCGAGCCAGACGCTCGGTTGCGAACCCGATCATATGGATGTCGCCTGCTCGGGCAACATCATCAAGAACGTTAAGAGCGTGACCGTGCCCAATTCGGGCGGTATGCACGGTATTGAGGCGGCGGCCGTGCTGGGTGCCGTGGGCGGCGACGCCAAGAGCGCGCTTGAGGTGCTCGAGAGCGTTGACGATAAAGACCGTGCTCGTGTGGCCGAGCTCCTCGCCGATGCCGGCTACTGCGATGTGTCGCTTGTCGAGGGTGTGCCCAACCTCTACATCAAGGTGACTGCCACAGCCGGGGGCCATACCGCAGTCGTCGAGATTACCGACCACCACACCAATGTCACGTGCCATACGCTCGACGGTATTCCGGTATGCGGCAAGTCGGCGGGGGAGTGTGCCGCCTGCGCCGAGCGCGTTATGGCCGAGCGTGCGGCAGATAGCGCTGACACGCCCATGTCGATTGAGTCCATCATCGACTTTATTGAGGACGGCGACATCGATGGTGCCCGCGCTGCCGTTGAGCGTCAGATTGAGCTGAACGGCGCGATCAGCGCCGAGGGCCTGGCGCACGCTTGGGGTGCCGAGGTTGGCCGCACGCTGCTGGGTGCTCGTGCCGATGACGTCGCCTGCCGTGCCCGCGCCCGTGCGGCCGCCGGGTCCGACGCCCGCATGAACGGCTGTGCGCTGCCGGTCGCCATTGTGTGCGGCTCGGGCAACCAGGGCATTACCTGCGCACTGCCCGTTATGGAGTATGCCGAGTACCTGCGCTGCGACCACGATCGCCTGGTGCGCGCCGTGATGCTGTCCGATCTTATCGCTGTGCATATCAAGAGCTATATTGGTGCGCTCTCGGCGTTTTGCGGTGCTATTTGCGCCGCGTGTGGCGCCGGCGCTGCGATTACCTGGCTGTGTGGTGGCACGCGCGAGCAGATTGGCGCGACGGTTTCGAACACACTCGGTAACGTGGGCGGCATCGTGTGCGATGGCGCCAAGGCAAGCTGTGCCGCCAAGATTTCCGCTGCCGTTGATGCGGCGATTCTAGGTCACGATATGGCCATGCAGGGTCGTGGCTTCCGCGCCGGCGAGGGCCTGATCCAGGATACCGTCGAGCAGACAATCGCCAGCATGGGCTACGTGGGCCGTGTGGGTATGAAAGATACTGATGTCGAGATCCTCAACATCATGATCGGCAAGACTCGAGTCTGTTAGTTATTGGTTCCGCCGTTCTACCGAACGGCGGACCGGCCGACGCTGCAAGCCCGCCAGAGCGGCAATCTGCCTTTCAACTTCGGCGACATGACCAGAAGGTCAATGCCGCCTTGTTTCAAGGCACCTTGCTCGCTCTGGCGGGCTTTCGCTGTCGTTGCCATAACATCGGCGTTGTCTTTGTAATGTGACAAGGGACGGTCTATTTGTCACATTTTTCTCAACCTGCGGCGCTATTTTGTTTGGTGGGAGGGGTCCTATGACAGTTCGTCGGCTACTTGGTGTTCGTAGAAGGCTTCTACTACGGCGTTGAAATCGCGGGCGAAGTCTTCCATGGTTCCGTGCCAGGTGGCTCGGCCGGGTTTTCCCTGGCCAACATAGGCAGTTTGAATGCCGCAGGCGGGGCTAGGGAAGTCGCGCTTGGGATCGTTGCCCACCATAAGGACCTCGTGTGGGTCGAGTCCCATCACCTGAAGCTGCTCGAGATAGTAGGTGGCATCGGGCTTGCAGCGGGTGGTGTTTCCCATGTGCGTGACGAGCTCAAAGGGGGCGTCGGCCAGGTCGCCCCAACCCATGCGGCACTCGATGGCCCCCTGGGGAAAGCTGGGGTTGGTAAAGAGCGCGCAGCGCAGTCCTGCGTCCTGTACGGCCTGGAGAGCGGCGTGTGCGCCCGGCATGGCGTGGGCGTTGATGACATCGTCGTTCTTGTACGGAAGCACTTCGCGGTCGTAGTAGGTAAACGCCTCGTAGATGAGGGGATCGGAGAGGCAGATGCCGCATCGGCGCTCGACCTCGGTGCGGTAAAATTCAAGATTGGTGCGGTTGTCCGTGCCGCTTCGGCGGTTTGCGTTGAGGTCGACCAGAATGGTGCCGAGGCGCGCCATCGTGCCACCGCGGCTGCGGCGTCCGATATCCGCGAGCATCGACGATACATCCTTAAAATAGCGAAGGATGAACGCGTTGAGGTTGATGCTGAGAAGCGTCTCGTCCATATCGAAAACGACTGCTTTGAGCACGCGGGCACCTTTCTCGATAAATCGTTCCAGAATCGTTGCTCCGGATACTTTACCCCAAAGCCGTATGCCTAACTGCCTATCGTCAACTTATGGAGACGGTCGTCCACAAGATTGCGAAAAAGTCTCCATACGAGTAAAAAATCGCAGTTCACGCTTGAAATCGAAATGATTTCCCCGTAACCTATACGAACGTGATTGCATAAGCGTCACATTAGTATCTGTCGGCTCCCGAGTGTTCCTAAACGTTGTGTGCTTGTCGCACCCTTCTGTAGGTCCTAGCAATCGGGGCCCCGTAGTTCGAAAGGGGTCCACCTTTGAGTGAGATTCAGAACTCGTCCATTTTCTCTCTTGACGATGTCAACGAGGAGGAGATGAACAACCTCATCGACGGTACGATTACCGACTTTGATGAGGGCGATCTCGTTAACGGCACTGTCGTTAAGATCGAGCATGACGAGGTGCTCGTTGACATCGGATTCAAGTCCGAGGGCGTTATCCCGGTCCGCGAGCTGTCCATCCGCAAGGACGCTAACCCTGCAGACATCGTTGCACTCGGTGATCCCATCGAGGCTCTGGTTCTCCAGAAGGAGGACAAGGACGGTCGTCTGGTCCTGTCCAAGAAGCGTGCCGAGTACGAGCGTGCTTGGAACCGCATCGAGGAGAAGTTCAACTCCGGCGAGAACGTCGAGGGCGAGGTTATCGAGGTTGTCAAGGGCGGCCTGATCCTCGACATCGGCCTGCGTGGCTTCCTGCCCGCTTCCCTCGTCGACCTCCGTCGCGTCAAGGACCTCACCTCCTACATGGGCACCCGCATCGAGGCCCGCGTTATCGAGATGGACCGCAACCGCAACAACGTCGTCCTCTCCCGTCGCGTCGTGCTCGAGGAGTCCCGTAAGGCCGAGCGCTCCGAGATCCTGTCCAAGCTCAAGTCTGGCATGCGTCTCCAGGGCACTGTTTCCTCCATCGTCGACTTCGGCGCCTTCGTCGACCTCGGCGGTATCGACGGCCTCATCCACATCTCCGAGCTCTCCTGGAACCACGTCAACCATCCTTCCGAGGTTGTCAAGGTCGGCCAGGAGGTCGAGGTCGAGGTTCTCGACGTCGATCTCAACCGTGAGCGCATCTCCCTGGGTCTCAAGCAGACCACCGAGGATCCGTGGCGCGCACTGGTCAAGAAGTACCCCGTCGGCGCTATTGTCGAGGGCACTGTGACCAAGCTTGTCCCGTTCGGCGCTTTCGTCGACCTGGGCGAGGGCATCGAGGGCCTGGTGCACATCTCCGAGATGGCCAACAAGCACGTCGACCAGCCTTCTCAGGTCACCCACGTGGGCGACAAGGTTCAGGTCAAGGTCATGGAGATCGACCTCGACCGTCGTCGCATCTCCCTGTCCATGAAGTCTGCTGCTGAGACTCTGGGCGTCGAGATCGAGGTTACCCCGCTTCCTTCCGAGAAGAAGGACGAGGAGACCGACGCCGAGTAAATCGGTTTGACGATCACTTGTTTTAAGGGATCCGTCCGCAATGGACGGGTCCCTTTTTGCATTTGCTGCTGAGGCGCGCGATGCTATCCGTGCGCAATGCTGCCCGGGTTGTCTGTTTGCTATTGGGTTGTCGGTGCATGAAAAATGCCGACATCCCGCCTCGGGGAGGAGGCGGGAACACACCGAGTAGACGGAGGGGTGCGGAGCGCGGTCGCGTCTCGACTGACGACGTTGCCCATCGACAGGACCATTGTAACGCATGGCGGTTCTTGGTTTATCGTGTCGAGCGTTTGCGTTGTGCCATTGCCTGCGGCAACGGTGTGTTACACTCTTGCACTGCTGAGTGGGCCAGACGGTCGCGCGATGTGCTGCTTGCAGTACGCGTGAGGAAAGTCCGGGCTCCAGAGGGCGGGATGCCGGCTAACGGCCGGGCGGAGTGATCCGACGGAAAGCGCCGCAGAAAAGAAGACTCCCACCTGCGCCGTAAGGCGTAAAGGGAAAAGCTGAAACGGTGGTGTAAGAGACCACCAGCGTCGTGGCAACACGGCGGCTTGGCAAACCCCATCCGGAGCAAGCGCGAATAGGAACGCTATGGGCCGGCCCGGTCCGCGTTCGGGTAGCGTGCGTGGAGCTGCACGGTAACGTGCAGACAAGATAAATGACCGTTCACGACAGAACCCGGCTTATAGGCCCACTTGGCATTTTTGTTACCCTGACAATCGGTACGGCCTTTGCCGTATTATTGAGGCTGTTTATTGCTGTGCTTTATTCTGTTGAGGGGCTTTGTTGGACAGCTATTTTACTCTGCAGTCGAATATTGAGGCTTCGGGCGAGTTTGTGGACCGCAAGAGCCGGTTTATTGCCCAGCTGGTCCATATTGAGTCCGAGGATGAGGCGAATGCCTTCATCGAGATGGTTCGCAAGCGTCATTACGACGCTCGACATAATGTACCCGCGTGGATTTTGGTCGATGGACGCGAGCGCCAGAGCGATGACGGTGAGCCGAGCCGCACGAGCGGTATGCCGACGCTCGAGGTGTTGCGCGGTGCGGGACTCAAAAATGTTTGCTGCGTAGTGACGCGCTATTTTGGTGGCACGTTGTTGGGGCCTGGTGGCTTGGTACGCGCCTATACCGCGGCGACGCAGACGGCGGTGGCCGCTGCTCAGGAGGCCGGGCAGATCGTCGAGATGACGATCGTCGTGCCTGTTGACGTGCATGTGGCCTATCCGCAGTATGAGCAGGTGCTTCGTTTGGCGCAGGATTCGGGTGCCAAGGTTTCGGATACCGATTACGCGGATGCCGTGACACTTCATTTGGTGTTTAAAGCGGGGGAGCAGGAGCCGTTTTGCGCTAAGATGCGCGAGCTTATGGCGGGGCGCGAGGAGATTGAGGTCGGCGCTCCTGAATTTGCCGAGTTCTAACGGCGACGGCCGGCGTGCTTTTGGATGAATCCCAAGTGCGCCGGCCGTCGTTTTTCTGTTGCCGCCGTTTACTCGGCGAGCTGCTTTAGCACATCGCAGGCGATCTCGACGGCATCGTCGATGCAGCCGGGGCAGCTGCGGAGCGGACCCTTGTCCGATCCGATGCCCTTGAGCGTGCCGCAGACAGTCGTCGTGTTCTTCTCGCCAAAACGCTTGGCAATCTCGCGCGACAGCTTGTAGGTCTGGCCCTTGGTCTTGGGGTTTTCCATGCCGTCGCTCATCACGAAGCCCATGATGGCCACGGCGCCCGAGATGGCGCCGCAGGTCTCGGTCATGCCGCCCATGCCGGCGCCAAAGCCCTCGGTGAGGGTAAAGGCGACCTGGGGGTCGAGCCCGACGGCAGGCGCGAGCGTACAGGCGACGGCCTGTGCACAGTTAAAGCCACGGGCGTGGTATTCGGCAGCCTGAGCCTGACAGGCGGTGATGTCGAGCTGGGCCGTATCGATTTGCTTCATCGTTGTCTCCTTGGTCACGGTGTACCCGCCTATGGTACCCGTGCCGGTGCATGTAATCATCGAGAGCTTCATGTATGCCTCATTTTTATCTATCGAGCAAATGTCCAAGGCTTGAGATAAATGCCCCGGATCAATTTGTCTCATAACCCACCTTGGGGATGGGTTGAGAGGGGTGCGGGGTAGCGGTATCGTGAACCGAATAAAACGTAACCCAGGCAAGGGAGCTAGATATGAGCGAGCAGACCATCGGTACTACATGTGTTCAGGGCGGCTATCACCCGGGAGATGCCGAGCCGCGCCAGGTGCCCATCTACCAGTCCACCACGTGGAAGTACGACACGTCCGAGCACATGGGCAAGCTGTTTGACCTGGAGGAGTCGGGCTATTTCTACAGCCGTCTGCAGAACCCCACGTGCGATCTGGTTGCCGCCAAGATCTGCGAGATGGAGGGCGGCACTGCCGCGATGCTCACGAGCTCGGGCATGGCTGCGAACTTCCTCGCGATCTTTAACGTGGCCGGTGCCGGCGATCACGTGGTCGCGAGCTCTGCCATCTATGGCGGCACGTACAACTTGCTCGCCCACACCATGGGCCGTATGGGGCTGACCTGCACGTTCGTTGCCCCCGACTGCACTGATGAAGAGCTCGAGGCAGCCTTTGAGCCCAATACCAAGCTCGTCTTTGGCGAGACGATCGCCAATCCCGCCCTTGCCGTGCTCGATATTGAGCGCTTTGCCAAGGCTGCGCATGACCACGGCGTGCCGCTGATGGTCGATAACACCTTCCCGACGCCCGTGATGTGCCGTCCCTTTGAATGGGGCGCCGACATCGTTACGCACTCCACTACCAAGTACATGGATGGACATGCTGCCTATCTGGGCGGCGTGATCGTTGACCATGGCCAGTTTGACTGGATGGCCCATGCGGACAAGTTCCCGGGTCTCACCACGCCCGACGAGAGCTACCACGGCGTGACCTATGCCGAGAGGTTCGGTCGCGAGGGCGCCTTCATTACCAAGGCTACCGCGCAGCTCATGCGCGATCTTGGTCCTATGCAGAACCCGCAGGCGGCGTTTTTCTTGAACAGCTCGCTCGAGAGCCTGCATGTGCGCATGCCGCGTCATTGCGAGAACGGCCTGGCCGTTGCCAAGTTCCTGCAGAGTCATCCCAAGGTGCGCTTCGTGAGCTATCCGGGCCTGGAGGGCGACAAGTACTATGACCTGGCTCAGAAGTACATGCCCAACGGTACCTGCGGCGTTGTGAGCTTTGGCTTTAACGGTGGTCGCGCGGCGGCCGAGACCTTTATGAAGAGCCTCAAGCTCGCCCAGATCGCCACGCACGTGGCCGACGCCCGCACTTGCTGCCTGCATCCTGCCAACGCCACGCATCGCCAGATGAACGATGAAGAGCTCATCGCCTGTGGCATTTCCGCCGACATGGTACGCCTGTCGTGCGGCCTCGAGGACACGGCCGACTTGATTGCTGACCTTGAGCAGGCGCTCGAGCAGTGCTAGGCTAGCTCCTTACAAGGTGCCGATGCTGGCAGAAAGCTTCGGCGACCTTTCGTTCCGATTCCGTAGGCGGGACCCCAATCGCGGCTGTTTGCAGGCGATTGGGGCCCCGTTTTTTTGCGTTGGGCCACTCGAAAGGATGGATATGGAGAAAACTGCAGAGCAGCTGCGCCGCGAGCACATTGCTCTAGAGGGCGACACCCATGGCAAGAACAAATGGGCGATTCTGTTTACCGTGCTCATCATGACGTTTATGGTGTGTCTGGATTCGACCGTCGTGACCGTGGCGCTGCCCGTGATGCAAAAGGAGCTGGGCGTGGGCCTCGACCGCATCCAGCTGGTGAGTTCGGTGTATCTGCTTGCGACATGCGTGGCTATGTTGCCGTTTGGCCGTCTGGGTGATGTGCGCGGCAAGGTGAATGTGTTCCAGCTGGGCGTCATCGTCTTTTCGGTCGGTTCGCTGCTGTGCGGCCTTTCGGCCTCGCTCGAGGTTCTTATCCTGGCACGCATTGTTCAGGGCATCGGTTGCGCAGCGGCCATGGCTAACAACATGGGTATCATCACCGAATCGTTTCCGGCGCGCGAACGAGGTCGTGCCATGGGTATTCTCGCGACCTTTGTGGCCCTCGGCATGATGTGTGGCCCCGTGCTCGGCGGCATGCTGGTGACAAGCTTTCCCTGGGAGAGCATCTTCCTCATCAACCTGCCCATCGGCGTCATCTCGTTTATCGTGGGGCTCTACACGCTGCCGCATGTTAGGCCAGAGGCTGGCGAACGCCCCATGCCCCTTGCCGAGGCTGCTCGCCGCTGTTTTGCAAATTCGGCCTTCACCATCAACCTTGTCTGCATGCTCATCGTGTTCGTTGGCATTGGCGCATCCGAGTTTATTCTGCCGTTCTATTTTCAGGACGCCCACGGCTTTGGTTCTGACATCTCTGGACTACTCTTTTTGGCGCTGCCGATGGTGAATGCCTTTATCGGCCCGCTTTCGGGTACGGTTTCGGACCGTGTTGGCTGCGAGGGCCCCACGGCAGTCGGCCTGGGCGTGTACGTATGCGGTCTTTTTGCGGTAAGCACGCTCGACGAGCACTCTTCTATCCCTGTGATCGTGTGCTGCGTCGCGTTTATGTCGTGCGGTACGTCGATTTTCCAGAGCCCCAATAACTCGCTGTATATGGGCTCGTCTCCGCGCGAAGCACTCGGCTTTGCGGGCAGCTTGGGCAGTTTGGCGCGCTACGCGGGTATGGCAGTTGGCATTACGGCGGCATCGCATATCCTATATGGGCAGATGAGCGTGGCGATGAGTGAGGCCGTGACCAGTTTTGTTGCAGGCCGTCCGGATGTGTTCCTGTTTGGTTTTCGTTCGGTGTTCTATGTGTTGATGGCCGTGGCAGCCGTGGGCTTTGCGCTCGCCATGGTGCGTTTGGTGAGGATGCGCGCCCGCCATTAGCTTGTGGAGGCAGGCTTGCCACGAATCGGCCCATCTACTGGTCTTGCGGCTTTATAGTGCGATGCGGCTTGTGGGACGGGCGGGGGTCGGTCCGTGGTAGACTATCGAACAACGTTTATTAATCGCGCGGTATCGTTGCCGCGAGAAGGGGTTGCGCCATGCAGGAGCTTGAGGATCGTATTCGCCATGACGGCATCGTAAAGGCCGGTAACGTCCTTAAGGTTGATGCCTTCCTCAACCACCAGTGCGACGTTGAGTTATTTGACCACATGGGTGCCGAGTGGGCCCGTCTGTTCGAGGGTGTCGAGATCAACAAGATTCTGACGATTGAGGCTTCGGGCATTGGCATGGCTTGCATTGCAGCCCAGCATTTTGGCGGCGTGCCGGTGGTCTTTGCCAAGAAGGCACAGTCCATCAACCTAGACGGCGAGCAGTATGCCACGACCATCTACTCCTTTACCAAGCAGAAGGAGTACCCGGTCATCGTTGGCAAGCGCTTCCTGTCTGAGGGCGACAAGGTCCTGATCATCGACGACTTCTTGGCCAATGGCTGCGCGCTCGAGGGCCTTATCAAGATCTGCGAGGCTGCGGGTGCCGAGGTGTCCGGTATTGGCATTGCAGTGGAGAAGGGCTTCCAGGGCGGCGGCGATAAGCTCCGCGAGCGCGGCTTCCGCGTCGAGAGCCTGGCCCGTATTGCCGATATGGACTGCGAGACCGGCGAGATCACCTTCGCCTAAGCGCGCAACACAAGCGATTGGTATGCGATGTGACAAAGGGCTTTCCCTTTGTCACATTTTTTGTATGAGGGGAGGTGTTGATATGGACGAGAACAAGATGGGATGGCGCGAGTATGCGCGCTATGCCGAGATGTCGGCCGAGGAGTTGGCGCGCGATTGCGAGGTGCAGGTGTTTCGCGCGACTGGTCCGGGCGGACAAGGCGTCAACACGACGGATTCGGCGGTGCGCATGAAACATATCCCTTCGGGAATTACCGTGACGGCGCGCGAGAGCCGCAGCCAGTTCCAGAACCGTATCTGCTGTCTGCGTAAGCTGCGTGCAGAGCTTGAGCGTCGTGGCCGTCCGCCGCGCCGACGCGTAAAGACCAAGGTGCCTCAGCGCTCTCGCCAGCGCAGGCTCAATGACAAGCACTTCAACGCCATTAAAAAGGCCAACCGTCGCAAGCCGGGCGGGGAGGAATGATCTTATCAATAAGTTGCGGTGAAATAGGGACTGTTTTGCGGCTTTAGCTACATAAACAGTCCCTATTTCACCGCAACTTAGGTGGGGTTAGCGGGTGGGGTGCCAGACGTGGAGGGCGCCGGCGAGGATGTCGACCTCGATGCGCGAGGCGACAACGGGCTCGCCGTCGGCCTGAATGGGGTAGTCGGGCTCCTCAAAGGTGAGCTCGGCATGGCGGCAGCGGCGCATGCGAACCGGCGGCAACTTGGTATGGTGGCCGTCCTTGGCCGAAAGAAACATAGGCAGGGCAACCGCGCGAGGGACGGGGCCGCAGGCGTAGCAGACGTCGAGTATGCCGTCACAGGGGTCGGCGTCGGGACAGATGCGATAGCCCGAGCCATAGGTAGGACCCAGCTGAATCGCCATGATGATCGCCCTTACGCGCTCGGCGGGCGCCCCGTCAAAGCTGACTGTCATGGGGTAATTGCGATAGCGTAGGCCAAACTGCTCAAGTCCCGAAAGAGTGTAGAGCGGCGCGCCGGTGAGGCTCGTCTTTTTGCGTAGCTCGGTGGTGCCAAGGCCGATGGCGGCATCGATGCCGACCGAAAGCGTCTGGTCGTAGTACTCAACGGTAGCCTCGCCGCTGCCGCTTGTGGGGTTCCATAAGCGAATGCGCCCGATGTCCTGACGCTGCAGCTCGCAGGTGAGCAGCGCGCCAAAATCCTTACCGGAGAAATCGTCGATGCCGAGCGTTTGGGCAAAATCGTTGCCGGAGCCCACGGGTAGGATGGCAAGAGCGGGGCGGGTGTCCTCCTCTTGCGTCATAAGCCCGTTGACGACCTCGTGAATCACGCCGTCGCCGCCAAGGGCGATAACGGTGCGATAGCCCTGAGCCTGTGCGGCCAGCTCCTTGGCGTGTCCCATGCGCTCGGTCAGCATCAGGTCAAACTGGGATGCGCGCGCGGTCATATCCAAAAAGCGTTGCAGGCGCTCGGCAACTTCGCGCGCCGCACCCGACTGGGCGGCTGGGTTGGCGATGATGAGCGTGAGGCCAAAATCAGTTGCGTGCATGGGGCGACTCCCGGCGTATGACGTGACGGTGCGGTCGCGCTCAGGTCGAATTGCCCCCGATTGTGGCTGCACGTCGAATACTTACGTCTACTCTATCAGGTCGTTGTGGCGCTCGATAGCATCCGCTACCGTACCGCCCTCATCCACAATAAGCGAACGGCGCTTGGGCGAGATGATGCGCTGGGCGGGGTACACGCCGCGGTGTCCGGCGGTTAGGTAGCTGATAAAGGCCACGATGACAAAGAACCCGGCTGCCGTGCCGTGGAACAGGTCGATGGCCATCATACAGCTGGTGATAGGCACGTTAAGGCCGGCGCAGAACACGCCGAGCATGCCCAGCGCTGCTAGAAAGCTGGGATCGATTCCGACGAGGCAACCGATCCAGCCGCCGAGCGCCGCACCGATACCAAACAGGGGCGTGACCTCGCCGCCTTGGAAGCCGGCGCCCAGGGTGAGCGCTGTGACGACCAACTTGATGACTGCGTCCGCCAGGGTGGTGTTGCCGGCAAATCCGGCGCCGGAAAGCCACGTGGAAAGGCCGGCGTAGTCCCAGGCGTCGAGGAGGGCATAGGCGGCCAAAACCACGAGTGCACCTATGAGTGCGCGAATAAGATAATTGGTGATAAAGCGACCGTACAGGCTCTTGACGGTTCGAACTGACCAGGCAAAGAGGCGTGCCGTCAGACCGAAGATAATGGCGCTGATAACAACGATGACGACCGTTGTGGGCGTCATAGCGGGAACGCTGGCGATGACATTCGCTTCGTACTCGGTACCCAGGGCAAGTGATGTAAAGTAGCCGGTAAACGAGGCGACCAGGCAGTAGATGCCCGCGGTGTAGTCGATCTTGCCGATAAAGCACATCTCCATGCCAAAGAAGGCTCCGGCGAGGGGTGAACCGAATACGGCGCCAAAGGCCGACGAGATGCCGGCGAGCATGAGGTCGTGGTGGTCATGCTTTTTGAGGTGGGCGAGGCTCGAGATGTTGCTGGCGATGGTGCCGCCAATCTGCACCGCGGCGCCCTCGCGGCCGGCCGATCCGCCTGTTAGGTGCGTGAGTGTGGAGCAGACGAAGGTGAGGACGGCCATGCGCATATGGATAAGGCGTGTGCCCAGGGCGGAGTCGATGACCAGGTTGTTACCTCGTTTGGCGGCAAGGCCGTGGTTTTTGTACACCCATGCGGTGGCAACGCCCACAACGGGAAGCAACGCGTAAATCCACACGTGGTGCTCGCGATAATCGGTCGCGATATTCAGCGAGGCCAAAAACGCCCAAGCGGCAACGCCCATGGCGAGCGAGACGATGACGACGAGTACGAGCAACTTAGCGCTCGCAAGTAGGTTGCGGGCGTTGCGGCGCGTGTCGGCAGCCAAGAGATGCTCGGAGCGGGTAAGTTGATGCCTGCCTGCCGTGATGACGTCATTAAGGGAGAAAAAGCCGCCGTCGTCGAGCGGCTGGGAATGATCCTGCGCTTTGTTTGCGCTTTCGGGTTTGTCGTTATGAGCCATACGTTCCTCTTTTAGGTTGCAACGCAAGCATTATAAAACGCGGTAAACGCGACGAGCCGGTGGGTTGGTTTCCATTCTGTTTCGCGGCCTGCAACCGACAGGTGTATTTGCGGGTACAGGCCGAGTCGCGGTCGTGCGTTGGGGGATTATACTGAGACAAGCATAAAGAATTGGCGCCCCTGTTGTGCGCCGTGGCATTAAGAGGTGCATATGGCAGAGAAACTCATTCCACTGGAGGACGCACAGTCGATTGTCCTGTCGCACGTTGCTCCGACCGATCTCGTCGAGATTCCCGTGTGGCAGGCGGCTGGTTTTCCCTTGGCCGAGGACGCGGTGGCCGATATCGATATCTCGCCGTTTGCCAACAGCGCTATGGACGGATATGCCGTGCGCTCGGCGGACTTGGTGCAGACATCTGGCGAGGCGCCGGTGACGCTCGACGTTATCGGACACGAGGCCGCGGGCCATGTGTTTGAGGGCGCAATCGGTGCGGGCGAGGCGGTCCGCATCATGACAGGCGCGCCGGTGCCCGAGGGTGCCGATGCCGTGGTGAAGTACGAGATCGTCGATGTGCTCGACAGTGACGGCAACGAGGGCTCGCACGTTCGCTTTTCGGCGCCGGCCAAGGTAGGGGAGAACGTTCGCTCTGCTGCCGAGGAGGCCCATGCCGGCGATGTTGTGATGCACGCCGGCGAGGTCGTGGCTCCGGCGGGCGCGGGTCTGCTGGCGAGCGCCGGATACGCGAGCGTGAAGGTGCACGCTGCCCCGCGTGTGGGCATCATCTCGCTGGGCACGGAACTGGTCGCACCGAGTAAGGTACCGGCGCGTGGTCAGATTCGCGATTCCAACTCCTCGGCGCTGATGGCCGAGGCACTCGATGCCGGCGCCGAGCCCGTGTTCTACGGCATCGCGCCCGATGATGAGCAAGCGATTGCCGAGCTGGTACATCGCGCCACGCGAGAGTGCGATTTTGTCATTACGAGCGGTGGCGCCTCGGCGGGCGATTACGACTATGTGACGGCGCTCGTCCGGCGCGAGGGCGAGGTGCTGTTTGACCGCATCTCGATGCGTCCGGGCAAGGCCATCACGTTTGGCTTGCTCGGGGGTAAGCCCTACCTGGGGCTTTCAGGCAATCCGGCCGCGGCGTATGTGGGCTTTGAGATGCTCGCCCGCCCGGCGATTCGCAAGATGCGCGGCTTTGCCGAGGGTACGCGTCCCGTGCAGCAGGCGACGCTCACGCACGGCGTGAAAAAGCGACAGCATCGCCGCTTCTTCGATCGCGCCACGGTTTTGCGCGACCCCGAGACCGGTGAGTTGTTGGTGACCGAGGCTAAGACACAGAATTCGGCGCTGCTTGGAACTATGCAGCGTGCGAACTGCCTGTTGCGTATTGACGAAGGACCGTGCGAGCTCAAGGCGGGAGATGCCGTGGACGTTGTTCGCGTCGACCTGCCCGAGGGAACGGCGCTATAGGAGGAACGCTATGGAGTTGAAGATTTCGATCGTGACGTGCTCGGACACACGCGATCTTTTGCAGGATGAGGCCGGAGCTGCACTCGAGGAACTTATCGAGGCACAGGGCTGGACGGTCGCCTCACATGTGGTCGTGCGCGACGACGTCAGCGAGATCGGTGATGCCATTGTGGAAGCTGCCGATGAGTGCCACGCCAATGTCGTGCTCACCTGCGGCGGCACGGGGCTTTCGATGCGAGATGTGACGCCCGAGGCGACGCGTGCCGTCTGCGACCGCGATGTGCCGGGTATTGCAGAGGCAATCCGCGCGTATTCGATGACCAAGACGCGCCGCGCCATGCTCTCGCGCGCTATTTGCATGCAACGAGGTCATACACTTGTCGTAAACTTTCCCGGTTCTACGAAGGCCGCCCGCGAAAGCTGGGAGGCCATAGCAGACCAGCTGGAGCATGCGGCTCAGATGACAGCTGGCGGCGGACATACCAACTAAGCGGTTTAACTGCGGCGGGGCGACCTGAACGGCTGCTCCGCCTTTGTTTTCCGCCGAAGCGACGCCGAGATGCACGGTAATTCGGAACTATATTCTCTGACGAGAATAATTTCTCACTATCATTATTCGCGCAGAAGTATAATCTGATTGCAGATTAAAGCCCGCGGTGGGGTACCCGGGCATAGCGTTCGAAAGGGTTGAACATGTTCGATATGGTTTCTCGCCGCGGATTCGTTTCGCTTTCTGCTGTCGCCGCTGCCGGCCTTGGTCTTGCCGGCTGTTCGGGCAGCAAGACGTCCGAGCCGGCCGGATCCGATGCCGGTTCTGCTAAGGCATCTTCCAAGAAAGCTGTCGAGCTGCAGGTCTTTGCCGCCAACTCGCTCGAGAAGGCCCTGCCCGAGGTTCAGGAGCTCTACACCGAGCAGACCGGCACCACCTTTGCCGACACGCAGTTTAAGGCGTCTGGCGACCTTGTCGAGCAGATGCGCGCCGGTGCCGCCGTCGACGTGCTCATCACGGCTTCCAAGGGCACCATGGACGACGCCGAGGCCGCCGAGCTCGTCGACGCCGACACGCGTGAGGACATGTTCGTCAACGACCTTGTGATCATTCGCGCCGAGGGCTCCGATACCAAGGTCGAGGCCATCGCCGGCGTCGCGAATCTGGACGGCAAGATCGCCATCGGCGACGCCAAGACCGTTCCCGCCGGAAAGTACGCCAACCAGGCTCTGGCCTCCGTGGGCCTCTACACCGGCACCGAGGGCGACGACGGTGAGTATGCTCCCGAGATTGCCGACAAGGTCGCACTGGCCGATAAAGTTGGTACCGCCGCCGCCTATGTGTCCACAGGCGACTGCGTGGCTGGATTTGTCTACAGCTCCGATATCTTCCGCTACGACGGCATCGAGGAGGCCTTCGTGTGTCCCGAGGACTCGCACAAGCCCATCGTGTATCCGGGCGCTGTCGCCGAGAGCTCCGAGCATGCCGACGAAGCCAAGGCGTTCATCGACTTCTGTCTGACCAACAAGAAGGCTCAGAAGATTTGGGCTAAGTACGGCTTTGAGCTTTCCGCGTAGTGCGGCTTGGCGCGATAATTCCATCGTTTTGTGTCTCACTCCGTCCTTATATTCGCTTGGAGCTTTTCGTGCTTAATAGATTCCGCATCCTTGTCGCCTGTGCTTTGACCTTCGCGCTTTGCTGGGTGCCGGGATTTGCGTTTGCTGGGGACGCTGAGGACGGGGCCCAGGTTGCTGCGACTGCTCATGGGCTTTCCTATGGGATCGAGGGTTTTGAGCGGTTGGCCAAGGGGACCGCTCGTGCCATGGAGGGCCAGCCTGAGGGCTACCGGTTTCCCGTTGACGAGGACGTGGACCTTGTAGTGGCGCCTGCTGCCGATCGCGTTGTGGTGTGGATATCGCCCAAGGCGATCGAGAGGTATGGATTGGATCCGCAGAACAACGAGTGCGTATCGGGTCTCAAGGCCCTCGTCTGTGAGCTCGACAGCGCAAACTGTATGGGAGGTGCGCAGCTAGGGGACGTGGATCTTCCTTGGTATGTCACGGCGGAAACAACGTTTGATGCCGGCGGGTATACCTATGGCTTTGACGAGCGCGGTGCGGATGGGGGCCGCTATGTGGTGATTGCATCAGCCTCGGGTGATGCCAAAGGCGGCGCGCGTTGGCTTGATAGCGCTCAAATGGTAGAAGCATCGTCTGTCGTGTTGCGGGATGAGCAGGGGCCCTTGACCTCTCTGGCCTCCTTATTGGGCGGCATCGACTACCGACCGTTTTGGGTGTCCATTAAAACGAGCGGCCTTGCCCTGCTGATCTCCTTTGCGCTGGGCCTGTTTGCCGCGTGGAAGACCATGGGCACCTCGAGTCGCATCAAGGGCCTGCTCGACTCGGTCTTTACCATCCCCATGGTGTTGCCGCCCACGGTCTGCGGCTTTCTGCTCCTTATGCTGTTTGGCCGCTCGACCGGGGTGGGCCAGTGGCTTATCGCGCACGGCGTCTCGATTGTCTTTACGTGGCCGGCGGCGGTGATCTCTGCCGTGGTGGTATCGTTTCCCCTGGTCTACCGTACGGCGCTCGGCGCCTTTGAGAGCCTCGACACGCAAATGCTCGATGCGGCGCGCACGCTGGGCTGGTCCGAGCGACGCATCTTCACCAAACTCATGATGCCGCTCGGCTGGCCCTCGATTGCCGCCGGCACGGTGCTCGCCTTTGCCCGCGCCATGGGCGAGTTTGGCTGCACCCTGTTCTTTGCGGGCAACTATGCCGGTATTACGCAGACCATTCCCATTGCGATTTACTTTGAATGGATGGGCGGCAATACGTCGGTGGCCCTCTTTTGGGTCGTGGTCGTAATAGCGTTCAGCTTCCTAGTCATCCTGTTCATCAACATGTACACGGCGCATTCGCAAAAATACCGCGAGCGTGGCCTTTCCCGTGCGGAACGTAAGCAGGCCAAAGATCTCGCCGGACAGGGCGATTCACTCGACCCGGCGGGCGGTGATGCCTTGCGTATCGATCGCGAGGCACTGGCCGAGCTCATGCGCGATGAGCCCGCTATGCAGGGAGGTCGATAGGCCATGTCACTCGTTCTGGACATAAAAAAGCGCTATCCGGGGTTTATGCTCGATATGCAGCTTGAGGCCGGCGAGGAGCGTGTGGCGCTGCTTGGTGCCTCGGGCTGCGGCAAGAGCTGCACGCTGCGCTGCATTGCCGGCGTGGAGACGCCCGACGAGGGCAAGATCGTCGTCAACGGCGTGACCTTTTTTGACTCGGCGGCTGGCATCAACCTGTCACCCCAGGAGCGAAAATGCGCCCTGTTGTTTCAAAACTATCAGCTGTTTCCCAACATGACGGTGGCCGATAACGTATGCGCCGGTGTAAAGGATGCTGGCGACGCCGCCGCGCGCAAAAAGCTCGCCGAGCGCTATTTGGGCATTTTCGGTCTGGCCGATTTTGTCGATCGCTACCCCGCGCGACTCTCGGGCGGGCAGCAGCAACGCGTGGCGCTTGCCCGTATGGTGGCGGCGCATCCGGGCATTTTTATGTTCGACGAGCCCATGAGCGCGCTCGATGCGTATCTCAAGAGCGCGCTTGAGCAAAACATGCTCGACCTGTTCGATGTATGCAACCGCACCGTGCTCTACGTGAGCCACGACATCGACGAAGCGTGCCGCCTGTGCCAGCGCATCTGCGTGATGCACGACGGGCATGTTGAGGAGATCGGCTCCGTCGAGGACGTGGTCCGCCGTCCGCAGACGCTGGCGGCGCTGCGCCTGACGGGCTGCAAGAACACAAGCCGGGCGCGCAAGATCGGGTCTCAGGAAGTTGAAGCCCTGGACTGGGGCATGACCTTTAACGTGGGCCATGAGGTTCCCGATAACGTGACGTACCTCGGTATTCGTGCGAGCTACTTCCATGTTGACAATCGCGCGGAGCGCGGTCGCAACAGCTACGATTTGCACGTGGCCCGTGTGAGCGATTCGCGCTTTGAGCGGCTGGTGCTGCTGGACGTGCCGCGTGCTGATGCGCCCACGCGTCTGCAGTGGAAGGTGAATAAGGTGAGTGTACCCGTGGAAGAGCTGCCGCAGGCGGGTGAGACTCTGCGCATGCATTTTGATGCAAGCAGGATTCATCTCGTTTGCCGATAATGCGGGTGCGATGCGGTCGAGGAGGTAGTCCTCGACCGCTTTGTTTTCACTTCGCCGTTCGCCGATTTCTACATGACTAAACCTTATCAGTCTGATAATTAATTATCAGACAGCGAGATGCTCACATCCCAACGTTGTCGTACGCGTGTCGACGGTGTTCGTCTTGACGACAACCGTTGATATAGTTACCTTCGACGAGAAAAGGAGGGCGCGCCGATGCTGCAGAAGACATATTCGCGTCGCGTTGCCGCGCGCGCCCTGTATATGGCTCGGAGCCGCATATGAGCAGGTATGTTCACGGCTCCGGGAGAGACGACGCACAACTAAATAATCGACCGCAAAGCGGGTTCCCCAAAATTCCGGGTTTGAGCACGGCTGGGTTTTCGCCACCCACCGTGCAGAAATACCGTAGCTATTCATTTTTGGTTCGAGAGGGGAACCGTCATGGCTGAAGAATTTGATTTCCATCCGATGTGGGAGAGCCTCGGCATGAATCTTGCCGACCACGACATGCTGCTGGGCGCTGTGGGCCAGATGTACGGCGACATGTTCCTGACGCAGAACAATCGCCCCAAGTCCACGTCCTACCTGGATTTTGTCGCCACCAACATCCACAGCGGCCGTATTAAGGAGATGCTCGACAAGAAGGAGGCCGGCGAGGCCACCAAGATCGTCGGTTCGTTCTGTGTGTACGTGCCCGAGGAGATCGTACTTGCCTGTGACGGCATTCCCGTTGGTCTGTGCTCGGGTGCCGACTGGGCGACCGACAAGGTCGAGGAGCATCTGCCGCGCAACACCTGCCCGCTCATCAAGAGCTTTGCCGGCTTTAAGCTGGGCGAGGTCTGCCCCTACATTGAGTCGAGTGACTTGGTGGTAGGCGAGAACACCTGCGATGGCAAGAAGAAGGCCTACGAGTTCTTTGCCACGCAAAAGAACATGTACGTCATGGATATTCCCAACGTGCACGACGAGTCGACGCTCGTGACCTGGAAGGCCGAGGTTAAAAAGCTTGCCGCCAAGATCGAGGAAGAGTGCGGCGTCACGATTACGCCTGAGCGCCTGAAGGCTGCCATCCACGCCGTCAACGAGAAGCGTCGCGCCCTGCAGCGTCTGGCTGCGACCCGCGCTGCCGATCCGGCGCCCATCAGCGGTCTCGACAGCCTGCTGACCGTTCAGGCCGCCTTTATGGATGACACGCCGCGTCTGACCGGCGCCATCAACGAAATGGCGGCTGAGTGCGAGCAGCGCGTTGAGGCCGGCGAGGGTGTGGCGCCCAAGGGCACCAAGCGCATCCTGTACACCGGTACGCCCATGGCCGTGCCCAACTGGAAGCTGTTCAACCTCATCGAGAAGGCCGGCGGCGTCGTGGTGGGCGAGGAGTCCTGCACGGGCTCGCGCTACTACAAGGACCTGGTCGACGAGTCCGGTGAGACGGTTGACGAGATGCTCGACGCCATCGCCGAGCGCTACTTTAAGATCAACTGCGCCGTCTTTACGCCCAACGACCAGCGTATGAAGGACATTGTCCAGATGGCCAAGGACCTGCATGCCGACGGCATCGTCGACGTGGCCTTGCAGTTCTGCACGCTCTACGAGATGGAGTCGTTTGCCGTGGAGAAGGCCGCCGAAGAGGCCGGCATCCCGTTTATGCACATCACGACCGACTACGCCGGCGAGGATGCAGGCCAACTGCAAACCAGGATTGAGGCTTTCTTGGAAACCATTTAGGGCTATCCGGTCCAGCGGCTTCCCCAAGCACCCGATCTTGCCGTTCAAACCATCGCTTGCATACCAAAGTACGCGGCGCTCCTCTTTCACGGCAACCTCGGGCACCTGGGAAAGCCGTTTCCTTGGTTGGTTAAAAGGTTTGTTAAGGAGTTATATGTCGGAAAATATTGAGCAGCCGTTGCCGTCCACGTTTGAGGAGTTCAACGAGCAACGCAAGGCGGCGTTTATTCGCGTCAAGGATTATAGGCAGGCGGGTAATCGCCTGGTCGGTTTTCTGTGCAGCTACACGCCGCTCGAGATTATCGATGCCGCGGGGGCTGCGAGCGTGGCGCTGTGCGGCACGTCCGACGAGGTGATTCCCGAGGCCGAGAAGGTGCTGCCGGCAAACCTGTGCCCGCTCATCAAGTCTACGTATGGTTTTGCCTATTCGCAAAAGTGCCCGTTTACGTACTTTAGCGACATGATCATCGGTGAGACCACCTGCGACGGCAAGAAGAAGATGTACGAGCTGCTCAACGAGCTCAAGCGCACGCACATTCTGCATCTTCCGCAGGGCCGCGATCGAGCCTACGAGCGCGAGGGCTGGTACGAGGAGTGCCGTCTGCTCAAGGAGGAGCTCGAGAACTTCTACGGCATCACGATTACCGACGATGATCTGCGCGCTGCCGTCCGTCGTCGCAACCGCTTGCGTGCGGCCCAGCTCGAGATGTTTGCGCTGCAGGCCAACCAGCCGGCGGCCATGAGCGGCGTCGACCTGATGAGCACCATGTTTGCCGGTACGTTTAGCTTTGATATCGAGGCCTATACGTAGCAGCTGGAGCAAAAGGTTGTCAAGCTGCGCGAGGCCTACGACGCGAGCGAGCGCCCGGTTGCGGCGGATGCCAAGCGCATTCTGATCACCGGCTGCCCGGTGGGCGGCGTGATCAACAAGATCGGTCGCACCATCGAGTCCAACGGTGGTGTGGTCGTGTGCATGGACGACTGCTCGGGCGAGCGCACGGCGGCCATGATGATCGACCCGGAGGCTCCCGACATCTTGCGCGCCATCGCCGACCGCTACCTGGACATTAACTGCTCGGTCATGACGCCCAACGACGGTCGTATGGAAAACACGCTGGCCATGTGCGAGAAGTATCACGTCGATGGCGTAGTGGAGAGCGTGCTCCAGGCGTGCCACACCTTTAACGTGGAGAGTGCGCGCATGCAGGAGACTGTCGAGGGTGCGGGCATTCCGTACATGAAGATCGAGACCGACTACAGCAACGGCGACATGGGACAGATCGAGACCCGCATCGCCGCCTTCATCGAAACCCTCTAGCTTCCTCAGGCACCTGAGAAACCTAGAGCTAAGGCGCCTGAACGCGCCGCTGTCTTTGATGTTTAGATTGGGAGAGAGCCATGATAGGGATCGGGATCGATATCGGGTCTACGGCGGCTAAGGCTGCTGTGGTCGACGGGGAGGGTTCGGTGGCGTGGACGTGCGTGCAGCCAACCGGGTTCTCCTCGGTCGATGCGGCCGAGCGGCTGCGCGAGGCATTGGCAGCGGCCGGCTATGACGTGACGGGCGACGATGTTCGCGTGGTCGCGACTGGCTACGGCCGCGTCGCCGTGCCCTATGCGCACAAGGTCGTGACCGAGATTACCTGCCACGGCACCGGTGCCGTGCGCCTGTTTGGCGATCACGGCACGGTGATCGACGTGGGCGGTCAGGACACCAAGGTTATCCAGCTTAAAGGCGGTCGCGTGGCCAAGTTCGCCATGAACGACAAGTGCGCTGCTGGCACGGGGCGCTTTTTGGAGATCATGGCCGACCGCCTAGGCATTTCCCAGCAGCAGATGGCAGACCTCGCCCGCACCGGCGAGCCTACCAAGATTTCCAGCATGTGCACGGTGTTTGCCGAAAGCGAGGTCATCAGCTTGATCGGTCGCGGTGAGCCGCGCGAGAACATTGCGCGCGGCGTGATCGAAAGCGTGGTCTCGCGCGTGGCGACCATGGCCGGGCAGGCGGCGGGCGCTCCGTACTACCTGACGGGAGGCTTGTGCGAGAACGCTTACGTTGTGGAGCGGCTGGCGGCGCTGCTGGGGTCGCCGGTCACCACCTCGCCCCAGGCCCGCTTCGCCGGTGCCATCGGCGCGGCGATTCGCGCACAGGCGCTCAATTAATGCATCCGCCGCAGGCTCGCATTCATGCGTATACTGGGAGAAAATGATTGACCGATGAGAGGAGGTATCGATGGCTGACGATCAGATTAAGCTCACGTCTATGACTGCCGCGAGCGGTTGAGCCGCTAAGTTGGCTCCCGGAGCCCTCGCCCAGGTCCTGGGCGATTTACCCAATGTGCATAACGACAACTTGCTCGTGGGGTTCGATACCTCCGACGATGCGAGCGTCTTCCGCGTAGGGGAGAACCTGGGCCTCGTGCAGTCCATCGACTTCTTCCCGCCGATGGTCGACGACCCGTTTCTGTTTGGCCAGATCGCCGCGACCAACTCGCTGTCGGACATCTACGCCATGGGCGGGCGGCCGAGCCATGCCATGAACCTGCTGTGCATTCCCAGTTGCCTGGGCATCGAGGTCGCAGGTCAGATTCTGGCGGGCGGCGCCGACAAGTGCGTCGAGGCGGGTTGCTCCATCGCGGGCGGCCACACCATCAACGACGACGAGCCCAAGTACGGCCTGTCCGTGAGCGGCTTTGTCGCGCTCGACCGCATGCTCGCCAACAGCGGCGCGCGCGTGGGCGATGTCCTGCTGCTGACCAAGGCGGTTGGCTCGGGCATCATCACCACGGCCATTAAGGGCGAGCTTGTCGAGCAGGACGAGGCCGCAGCCATGTTTGACTCGATGCGCACCCTTAACGAGGCCCCGATTCGCTTGGCCGAGGGACTCAAGCTTCACGGTTGCACCGACGTCACGGGCTTTGGCCTGATCGGGCATGCGTGTGAGATGGCCGAGGGCTCGGGCGTGCAGATTGAGCTTGCGTCGGGGGCGGTGCCGCTCTTTGATCAAGTTCTCGACATGGCGCGTCTGGGCATTATCCCTGCCGGCGCCTACCGCAACCAGGACTTCTTTGGCCCGCGCGTGACGGCCGACGATGACCTGGAGCCGGGCATGCTCGATGCGCTGTACGATCCGCAGACCTCGGGTGGTTTGCTCATCGCGGCACCTGCTGCCGATGTGGATGAGCTTGCGCGCCGTCTGCATGCCGAGGGACGTATCGCCGCCGTCGTCGGTCGCGTGTGCGAGCCGGTGCCAGGCGGTCCTGCCGTCCACGTTGTCCGTTAACGACACGTTTATTGAACTATGCACCGTTCTAAAACGATTTATTCGAAAGGAATTTACTATGTCTACCAAGATTGAAGTCAATGCCATGGGCGATGCCTGCCCGCTGCCCGTCGTCAAGACGCTTAAGGCGCTCAAACAGCTTGATGGCGAGGGCGCCGTCGTGACCTCGGTCGACAACGAGACCGCCGTCAAGAACATCTCCAAGATGGCACAGGAAAAGGGCTGCACGGCCTCGGTCGAGAAGGTTTCTGACGCCGAGTGGCACGTGACCTTGGCGACCTCTGGCGCCGTTGCCGTTGCGGACCCCGAGCAGGATGGCGCTGCCTTCTGTGATGCCAGCGCCGGCAAGGGCAAACTCGTCATTTCCGTCTACACCGATTGCATGGGCCGTGGCGACGACGAGCTGGGCCACAAGCTCATGAAGGCCTTTATCTTTGCCGTGACGCAGCAGGAGGAGCTGCCCGCGACCATGCTGTTCTACAATGGCGGCGCCAAGCTCACCGTCGAGGGCTCTCCGGTGCTCGACGACCTTAAGGGGCTGGCCGAGCAGGGCGTCGAGATCCTTACCTGTGGCACCTGCCTCGACCACTATGGCATTAAGGACCAGCTTGCCGTGGGCGAGGTCACCAACATGTACGTGATCGTGGAGAAGATGGAGCAGGCCGTGCGCGTCGTGCGCCCGTAGCGTATTGGTTGGAGTTGTCATGAGGGAGAAGCGCCCGGCGCTTGTCATCACGTTTCCCACCACGGCGGCCGCTATGGGCTGCGAGTCCTTGTGCATCGAGCGCGGCCTTCCTGGGCGAACGATTCCCGTGCCCGGGGAGGTCGCTGCCGGCTGCGGTTTAGCATGGAAGGCGTTGCCTGCCGATGAGGATCTGCTGCGCGGCGAGCTTGCTGCGGCAGGCGTTCCCACCGAGGGCTTTACGGTGATCGACATGTGGGAGGTCGTGCGATGATCTACCTGGATAACGCGGCGACGACTATGCATAAGCCGCAAACGGTCATCGATGCCGTGACGCAAACGATGTGTTCGCTCGGCAATGCCGGGCGCGGCGCCACGTCGGGTGCCCTCGATGCCGCTCGTACGATTCACGCTTGCCGTGCCAAGCTTGCGCGCCTTTTGGGTTGCCCGAGGGCGGACCATGTGTGCTTTACGCCCAACTCTACGGCGGCACTCAACACCGTCATCAATGGTGTGGTGCGCCCCGGCGACCGTGTGGTCACGACGGTGCTCGAGCACAACTCGGTGTTACGTCCGCTCAACCGCCTGGCGGCTGAGCAGGGTGTGACCGTTGAGCATGCGGGCTGCGACGCGAACGGCGTGCTCGACTACGACGAGCTCGAGCGGTTGGTCACGCCCGGCACACGTGCCGTGGTGGTGACGCATGCCTCCAATGTGACCGGCAACGCGGTCGACATTGCGCGCGTGGCGGCCATGTCCCATGCGGCCGGCGCGCTGGTGATAGTCGACGCCTCTCAGTCTGCCGGTACGGCGCGTATCGATATGCAGGCCATGGGGCTCGACATTGTGTGCTTTACCGGCCACAAGGGGCTCATGGGTCCGCAGGGGACCGGCGGCCTGGCCGTGGCGGATGGCATTGACGTGGCTCCGTGGGCCATGGGCGGCACGGGCGTGCACAGCTTCGACCCGCTGCAGCCACTTGAGTGGCCCACGCGCCTGGAGGCGGGCACGCTCAACGGCCATGGCATCGCGGGCCTTTCCGCTGGTCTCGACTTTATCGAGGCCCAGGGTGGGGTCGAGGCGATTGCGGCACGCGAGCGCGCACTTGCCGAGCGCTTCCTCGCCGGCGTTCGCGAAATACCCGGCATTGCGCTTTACGGTGCGTTTGACCAACCCGCGCGCTCGGCGATCGTCTCGCTCAACGTGGGTGATATCGATTCGGCTGAGATCTCGGATGCGCTCATGCAAGGGCGGGGGATTGCGACGCGCCCCGGCGCCCATTGCGCCCCGCTCATGCACCGTGCGCTGGGGACCGAGCGCCAGGGCGTTGTCCGCTTCTCGTTTGGGTATTTCAACACGGACGAGGAAGTCGATACCGCGATTGACGCTTTGCGCGATTTAGCCTGCTAGAGCGTATATACTTGCGGGACGGGTGTTTTTGCCCGTCCCGTTTTTCTTTCGACCCGAAAGGTATGCATATGGCCTCATCCGCTCCGCGCGGTTTGCGCTCCGACCATGTCGTTACCGTCGGCATCGCCCTGTTCTCGATGCTCTTTGGCGCTGGCAACCTCATTATTCCGCCGCTGCTGGCGCTGCAGGCGGGTTCCGCCACGCCGGTCGCCATGCTTGGCTTTCTGATTGCCGCCATCGGCCTGCCCGTCATGGGCTTTATCGCCGTGGCGCTTGCCGGAACGGCACGCGAGCTTGCCGGTCGCGTGCACCCCAAGTTTGGCGAGTTCTTTGTCGCGGCGGTGTATCTGGCCATCGGCCCGTGCCTGGCTATTCCGCGCACGAGCTCCACGGCCTTCGAGATGCTGGTGCCGCTGCTGCCCGAGGGCGTCTCGCTCGGCACGGCTCGCTTGGTGTTTGCCGTTGGCTTCTTTGTCGTCGCGTTTGCGCTCACACTGCGTCCGGGCGTCATCACGCGCGTGCTCGGTCGTATTACGGGCCCCGCGCTTATCGCGCTCATCGTGCTGGTTGTGGGTGCTGCCGTGATCTCGCCGCTGGGACCGGCTGCCGCGCCTCAGGCTCCCTACGATGCAGGCGCCGCCGTGCAAGGCTTTTTGACCGGCTACCAGACCATGGACCTGCTCGCGTCGCTCGCCTTTGGCATTATCATCGCCGAGACCATCCACGAGCTGGGTGTTACCGATGACAAGCGCGTGGCCTTCGAGATTTCGCGTTCCGGTGTGATCGCCGGCGTGCTCATGGCCGTCATCTACTGCGGCCTGGCGCTTGCCGGCATGCAGCTCGGCACGGTTATGCCCGATGCCACTAACGGTGCTGCCATCCTCGCCCGTTCGGCGTCTATGCACTTTGGCCTTGTCGGCACGGTCGTGGTCTTTGCGATTTTTTTCCTTGCCTGCATGAACGTGTGCATCGGCCTCATCAGCTGCTGCTCGCGTTACTTCTGCGAGACGTATGTGGTTAAAGGTGGAGCGGAGGCCTCTGAGGAGGCCATGCGCCGTCCCTTCGCGGTTCTCGCCTTTGTGTTCGCGGCGTTTTCGTGCGTGCTCTCCAATGTGGGCCTCGACGTGATTCTCATGTTCTCGGTGCCCATGCTCAACGCCTTGTATCCCGTTGCCATCGTGCTGGTACTGATGGGCCTGGTGCACGGCTTTTGCGACGCTCATCCGCAGGTGTGGGTGTGGGTCGGCGGCGTGGTCGCCGTGCAGAGCGTGATCACCTCGGTCCGCGATGCGTTCTTTGCGGGCGCGTGGCTACCGTTTGATGTTCTTCCGCTGGCGGATATCGGTGCCGCGTGGGCGCCGGTTGCCGTGGCGGCGTTTGTGATCGGTCTGCTCCACAGCAAGTTTGTCGCACATTCGAGGAGCTAGGGTTTCTGCGCTTGCACAGGCGGGGAGTCTCCCCTATAATTTCCTTCGCTTTGGGACACGCAAGGTTTAGACCTTAGCTGCTCAACACCTTCGGGACGTGGCGCAGTTTGGTAGCGCGCCTGCTTTGGGAGCAGGATGTCGCAGGTTCAAATCCTGTCGTCCCGACCATATCTTGCGGGCGTAGTTCAATGGTAGAACCCCAGCCTTCCAAGCTGATGACGCGGGTTCGATTCCCGTCGCCCGCTCCATAGGATAGATGAATGGCTCTGGTTCCTTTTGGGAATCAGAGCCGTTTTCATATACATGCCGGGGACCCCACATCCCCTCCTAAGTTGCGGTGAAATAGTTCCTGGATAAGCCGCAAAAGCTGTTATCCAGGAACTATTTCACCGCAACTTATTGAGGCCGAGTGGGCTGGGTCGATGATGGGTTCTGTTGTCGAGAAGATGAGGACAGCCGGTCAGGAGTCTGCGTAGGGTTTTGTGGTTGGTATACCGTAGCCGCGCATCATGGAGCCGAACGCTTTGACATCGTAGGTGTCTGAGAGCTTGAAATGAATGACGTTGTGGCCCATGGCACGCAGGTTCGCGTCGCGCATGAGGGCAGCTCGATAGGTTTTTGCCGCAGTATGTTCCGGATTATTTTGGGCATCGTCCTCAAACTTGCCTAGTCCATGCAGCTCAGCCAGCATCCAAGAGCCGTTTGGCATCTGCCAGCCGTAATCTGCCAAATAATAGCCGGCGTTTCCCGGTCGAGTGATTTCAACCTGAAGTTCGGGAGCGGCAACTCCCGCCAGAATCATTGCCGCCCGCGCTTCGGATTCTCCACCGTTATCCGATCTGCCATCCATATGTTCAAAAACCTCAAATGCGCGATGCCGTGCAGTCCGCGGCAGTTCGCTTGTGCATATGCACGCAATTCTTCACGCTCGACACCGTACTCACGAGCCAGCCCGTCGACATAGCCTAGTGCATATCGAAAGGCGCTCGTTCGGGCGATGTCGACCACCGTGCGATATGGATCCGTTAACGTAAACGGGCCGAGCTGCCATACGTTGCCCGACCGCCAGCGTCGGTATTCAACGAATTCGTACATATCGCGTCTGCTGGAACGCGGCAGCAGCACTTGCACCTTGTCGAGAAGCGAATATGCAGAACCGACGCCATAGAGCAGTGCCGCCGTTGCTCCACAAAACACGGCATCCGGTTCAACGACCGCAATAGCGGATGCCAATTGAAAGATGCGATCTTCGACGCCGAGGTCATTCCAATACGCGGGATCAGCGTAGACATGGTTGTAGAGTCGAATAATCATCTCTTTTTGCATGAGCGCGTAGGCACAGCGTTCATCCCATTTTTTGGTAGCTACAAACAGGTGCCCGCCATGATGGGCCTCGAATAACCGGAAGAACAGCTCTGCTTGCGGTTTGGAACAGCGTTTATCATGACTCATTTTCGACCCCATGGTCTCGAGGGGGAGTGAATGACACTACGCTATCCCATATTTGGTCCGCCAGACCTTGCCATAAACTGACCAAAAGCTTGACGGTGCAGGTCAGAGTCATGAGTCAGAGCCAAACATATCGGCAAACGGTTGATTAGTGCCCCTCGGCGGCACTAATCAACACCCTTACAGAAAGTTGCGGTGAAATAGTTCCTGAATAGCTCGAATAAGCCTAAATCCAGGAACTATTTCACCGCAACTTAGGAGGGGATGGGGCTGAGTGGCGGGCGATGCCGTTGCCTGTCGGTTAGTGGCGGGATTGGTGGCGGAGCTTGTCGATGGTGGAGTCGGTGCTTCGGCTGCGGGCTTCGGCGGCGCGGTCGCGGGCGTCGGCAGCGGTTTGGCGCTTGCGGCGGTAATCGATCATGCCTTGAATGATGGGCTTGCCAAAGCTCACGACATCATCGTTGTAGATGGCGGTTCGGGCTGCGAGGAGGCAATCGGTAAAGTCCATATGGGTCTTGCCGAAGAGTTTGATGGCAAGGGCGACAACGGTGGGCTCGTCGACCATGACGTCATCGAGCAGCCTTTTCATGGCCGCAGCAATCTCAACGCGGGGAACCTTATAGACGTCGCGCAGCGTGACAACGACGCGCGTGATGATCTCGGGGTAGACGCGAGCGGTGCGCGTGGCGATGACCTTGGCGGCGCGCGGTGACAAGACCTCGTCGTCGTTAAGCAGGTAGCGTAGGATGACCGTCTCGTCGATGATGGTGCTACTCATGGATATCTACTTCCTCGGGACCCAAAACCGAATCGTCGCTTTCCGTGGCTAGGTATTCAATCCAGGCATTGCGCTCCTCGGCGCGGCGATTGGGGTCACCATATGCTTTGAGCGATCCATAGGCGGCGGTGCCGTTCTTTGAGCGCACGGCGACCGGTTGAAAGGGGAGCTTGCGCATCAAAATGCTTTGCGCGACAAAAAGGCGAACGGCTTCGGCAAGCGATGTGCCCATGGCGTCGTAGAGATGCTCGGCATGCTGCTTGTCTTCCTCGCGAATGCGCACCTGCAGGATGGCTCTTTTTGAGTCGATGACATCACTGGCCCCCTTAATGAGCGTGCAATATGAATGGTCATATACAGCATTAGCTAATAATAACCAATCTTATAACCACTACTTTATTGCACTCAAGTTAATGAGCGCGAAATATATATCAAACGTATTACATCCTTTATAAACGAGCGTGAAATCTCCCTTGGATGTACGCATGTAATACACTCACCTTTATAGCTTCTAGAGAATAATTCCAACCTGCCAAAACCCCTGCAATACACCCGTATTGCAGGGCCTATGCTCAAGTTTGCCCCCTGCAACTGCGTATATTTAACCTGTATATCGTTGGAGGAATTCTATCGAAGTGCCTGTTTCGCCGCATGCACTCGATACGTCGATGCCAGGCCACGGGCGGCTTGGGTCAACGTCGACAGGGTCTCTCCGGCATGGGATTCAGGAGGGAGTGAACAACATGGGCAATAAACGAGTCGTAGCCGATTCTTCGCGCTGCATTGGGTGTCAAACCTGCATGGCGGCGTGCATCGAGGCACACGACATCCCCGGTAACATCGCTGCGCCGCGCCTGCGCGTGACGCGTACGTACGAGATCTCCGCGCCGGTGGCATGTCACCACTGCGAGGACGCTCCGTGCGCCAAGGCCTGCCCCACGGGTGCCTTGTTCTTTGATCCAAAGAACCATCGCATCGGCGTCAACGAGGACAACTGCATCGGCTGCAAGAGCTGCGTCATGGCCTGTCCCTTTGGCGCCGTGAGTGTGGCGACCACGCAGGTCCCCGTCTTGATGGGCGACGTGCGCGTGGGTTCGCAGACCAAGAGCTTCGTGCTCAAGTGCGACCTGTGCGTGGACCGTCCCGGCGGTCCGGCGTGTGCCGAGGCGTGCCCGACCAAGGGCCTCACCTTGGTAGACGAGGAGCGCCTGGCAGAACTGACTGCCGAGCGTGCCCGCGCCACCATCGAAAACGAGGCGTAGCCGGGCGGCCATACAGGCCCAACGATTGTCAAATACGTACCGATTAATCGGTAGCAGAGAAAGGAAGGAGGGTGTCATGGAGAAGCATAAAGTGATCTGCCCGTACTGCGGCGCCGGTTGCCAGTTTAACCTCCTGGTCCAAAACGGCCAGGTCGTGGGCACCGAACCGCTCAACGGCATCACCAACCAGAGCGAGCTGTGCCTTAAGGGCATGAGCGGCTACGACTTCATCAACGACACCAAGATCTTGACTCCTCGCGTACTGCACCCGATGATCCGCCGCACTAAGGGCGCGGATCTTGAGCGCGTAAGCTGGGACGAGGCACTGGATTTCACCGCATCTAAGATGCAGGCCATAATTGACGAATATGGTCCTAACGCTGTCATGACCACCGGCTCTTCGCGAGGCGGCGGCAATGAGGCGAACTACGTCATGCAGAAGTTTACGCGTGCGTGCATCGGCACCCACAGCGTGGACAACTGCGCCCGTACTTGACACGGCCCTACTGTCCTCGGTCTGATGGACACGGTTGGTTCAGGTTGCATGTCATGCTCCATCCCCGGTATGGAGGATGCGGGCTGCATTTTCCTCTTCGGCTATAACCCTGCCGATTCGCACCCCATCGTCGCAAGGCGTATCGTGCGAGCCAAAGAAAAGGGTTGCAAGATCATCGTCGCCGATCCGCGCCATATCGAAACCGCGCGTATCGCCGATCTCTACCTTCCGATCAAGAACGGTTGCAACGTTGCGTTCCTCAACGCCTTTGCCAACTGCTTGGTCAACGATGGCCTCTACGACAAGGAATTCGTCGCCGAGCATACGAACGGCTTTGACGAGTGGTGGGAGACCATCAAGAACTACACTCCCGAATCCGTACAGGACATCACGGGTGTCGAGCCCGCGTTGATCCACCAAGCTGCCGAGATGTACGCCACGGCGAAGCCCTCTGCCATCATTGGCTGGGGCATGGGCGTATGCCAGCAGAAGCAGAACCTGAAGACGGTGCACACCATCGCCTCCATCGCCTGCGTTGCCGGCCAGATCGGCAAACCCAATTCCGGCCTCGCGCCCGTGCGTGGTCAGAACAACGTCCAGGGCTCCTGCGATATGGGCATGCTGCCCAACCTGTACCCTGGCTACCAGAAGGTCACCGACCCGGCTGTGCGTGCCAAGTTTGCCAAGGCTTGGGGCGTGCCCGAGGAAAAGCTCCCGCTCGAGGAGGGCTACAAGCTCACCGACCTGGGCCACCTGGTCGACGAGGGCAAGGTGCACTGCTTCTACAACTACGGCGAGGACCCGGTGCAGACCGAGCCCGATTCGGCCGGTATGCGCAAGACGCTCTCCGAGCTGGATCTGTTCATTTGCCAGGACATCTTTATGACGCAGACGACCATGCTCGCCGACGTCATCCTGCCTGCCACCTCTTGGGGCGAGCACGAGGGTGTCTTTACCGCATCCGACCGTAGCTTCCAGCACTTTGACGCGGCCGTTCCGCCCAAGGGCGAGTGCCGTCACGACTGGGAGATCTTCGCGGACCTGTCTACGCGTATGGGTTACCCCATGCACTACGACAACACCGAGCAGATCTGGAACGAGTGCATCAGCCTGTGCCCCAACTTTGTGGGCGCAACCTACGAGAAGATGGCTCCCGAGGGCGGTTACGCCCAGTGGCCGGTCAAGAGCACCGATGTGAACGACCACGGTACGCCCGACATGTTCGCTGGTGGCAAGTTCACCACCAAGGACGGCCGCGCCAACCTGATGGCGCACGACTGGGAGGCGCCCTCCGAGCTTCCCGACGATGAGTACCCGCTCATTCTGTGCACCGTTCGCGAGGTCGGTCACTACAGCTGCCGCTCGATGACTGGCAACTGCAAGACGCTGGCGCTGCTCGCCGACGAGCCCGGCTTTGTCCGCATGAATCCCGCGGACGCCGAGGCACGCGGCATCAAGAACGGCGACATCGTCTCGATTCACAGCCGCCGTGGCCAGGTATACAGCCGCGCCGACGTGAGCGACCGCATCAACAAGGGCACGGTCTATATGACCTACCAGTGGTGGATCGGCAAGTGCAACGAGCTGACCATTCACAAGGTCGACCCGGTCTCGCATACGCCCGAGGACAAGTTCTCCGCCTGCCAGGTCGACGCTATCGCCGACCAGGTCTGGGCTGAGGGCGAGGTGGAGCGTCAGTACACCGAGCTCAAGCAGGCTCTGGTGGACGCCGCCGCTCCCCAGGACGTTGAGCCCGGCGCCGCCAAGTTCGATGACGAGACGCACGTGAACCAAATCGTGTAGTCCCGTTCTCGTTGGCTTTTTGGGCCGGGCGTCCCGTACGTTCGGGAGCCCGGCCCGTTATTTTGAAAGGAAGTGGGGATGAACCGCTTCATCGACATCAACCCGGAGAGGTGCATCGGCTGCGGAACATGCCAGTCCGCCTGTGCCGACGCCCACCGGATGCAGGGTCTTCAGGATACGCCGCGCTTGGCGCTCGTGAAGACCGGCGGTATTTCGGCCGCCCTTGCCTGCCACCATTGCGAGGGTGCCCCCTGCGCCGAGGTTTGCCCGGTGAATGCCATCGAGCACGATGGCGATCGCATCCACGTCAAGGAGCAGGAGTGCATCGGGTGCAGGCTGTGCGCCATCGCGTGCCCCTTCGGAGCCATCCATCCCGATGGCACGTCTATCGCCGGTGTCGCAGGCATGTGCGACCCGACGCCTTCGTATCCTAAGTCCCTGAGCAGCCTGCTTACGTGGGCTCCTGGTCAGTACACCTGCGCTGTCAAGTGCGACCTGTGCGCATTCGATCCGGACGGCCCGCATTGTGTGGCGGCGTGCCCTACCAAGGCGCTGACCGTCATGGGTGGCGCGGCCGATCGCGAGCTCGACGAGGCCAAGCGCCTGCGCTCGATCGAAAACGGTCCGGTCGTCGACGTTACCGCTGTGGCCCAGGGCCTGTCCGAGAAAGCAGAAGGGAGCGTAAACAATGGATAGCATGACGCTGTTTATCGCATCGCTTGCCGTCTCGTGCATCGGTGCGCTCGCCTCGGTTCTGCTGATCAAGGCCGATAACGCCGCCAAGACCGCCGGCTGCCTAATCGGCGCCGTCGCCGCGGTGCTTTCGTTTGTGGCCGGTATCCAGGCCGTGCTGGGCGATGTCACGTCGGTCGACACCATCGTGTTCTTCCCGTTTGCCCATTTCCAGCTGCTGCTCAACCAGCTGTCCGGCCTGTTCGTGGCGCTCATCTCGGTGCTCGCGTTTGCCGGCTCGATCTACGGTCTCAACTACTTTGATGAGTACCCGGGCAAAAAGGGCCGCGCCGGCTTCTTCTTTAACACCTTTGTGGCGTCCATGATGCTCGTCATCACCGCCGACAACGTGTTTTGGTTCCTGGTCGCCTTTGAGCTCATGTCGCTGACCTCGTACTTCCTGGTCGTGATCGAGGAGAACGAGAACTCCATCCATGGCGGTTGGCTCTACTTTGTGATCGCGCACGTGGGCTTTGTGCTCATCATGGCGAGCTTCCTCACCATGACCAACTTCGCCGGTGGCTCGTTTGCCTTTGCGGATTTCCGCGCTACGCAGTTTAGCCCCGCGGTCGCATCCGTGTGCTTTGTGCTCGCCTTCTTTGGCTTTGGCGCCAAGGCCGGTATCATCCCGCTGCACGGCTGGCTGCCCAAGGCGCATCCCGAGGCGCCGTCCAACGTGTCGGCCCTCATGTCCGGCGGCATGATCAAGATCGGTATCTTCGGCATCCTCAAGGTGGGCCTCGACCTGCTCTCCGCCTCGGGCGTTCAGGTCTGGTGGGGCCTTATGGTCATGGTCTTCGGTGCGATCTCGTCGGTCCTCGGCGTGGCCTTCGCCCTGCAGGAGCATGACATCAAGCGCCTGCTGGCCTATCACTCCGTCGAGAACATCGGCATCATTCTGCTCGGCGTCGGCGCCTCCATGGCCGCTATGGCGCTCAACTCGGTCGGCATCGCCGTCCTGGCTCTGATGGCCGCCCTCTACCACACGTTTAACCACGCGATGTTTAAGGGCGAGCTGTTCTTGGGCGCCGGTGCGCTGCTGTACTCCACGGGTACGCGCAATATGGAGAAGATGGGCGGCCTGTTCCGTCGTATGCCGGCTACGGCCATCTGCTTCCTTATTGGCGCGCTTGCCATCTCGGCCATCCCGCCCTTCAACGGCTTTGTGTCCGAGTGGTTTACCTACCAGTCGCTCTTTAACGCTGCCATGCAGGGCGACAAGGCCGTCATGATCGTGGCCGTGTTCGCTGCCGTCGCGCTTGCCATTACCGGCGCGCTGGCTGTCACATGCTTCGTCAAGGCCTATGGCGTCTCCTTTGCCTCCGCGCCCCGCTCCGAGGCCGCGGCCAATGCCAAGGAGGTTCCCGCCCCCATGGTGTTTGCGCAGGGCTTGCTCGCGGCCATCTGCGTCGTGCTGGGCATTGGCGCTCCCGTGATCGCGCCCGTGCTGGTCGATGTCGCTGCGTCCGTGCTGCATCCGTACGGTGGCGTGTTTGCCGCCGAGGGCATGGAGCTCATGAACCAGTACTCCGGCGCTGCCACCTCCACGCCCGCGATCGCTATTGCGCTCGTGGTGCTCGTCGGCCTTGCCTGCGGTTATCGCAAGCTCAAGACCGTCGGCAAGGTGCAGAAGTCCCAGCCGTGGGCATGCGGCTATGCTCCCAACGAGCATATGCCCGTCGTGGCCACGACCTTTGCCTCCGAGGTGTCCTGGTTTATGCAGCCGCTCTACACGCTGCGCGACCGCTGCACGGCCGTCTGCTGGTCCATCGCGCACTTCTTCCAGAAGCTCACCGGTGTGGCCGAGGCTGTGGAGCCCGTACCCGACAAGGTTCTCGTCGATGCCCCGCATAAGGGTGTCGAGAAGCTCGCCGACCTCGCGACTAAGCTCGAGGGCGGCAACTACAGCATCTATATCTGCTACATCGTCGCGGCACTCGTGGTGTTCCTCGTGCTCGCCGTGCAAATGGGTTAAGGAGGGGAGAGCATGAACAACATCGTACTTGCCGTTCTGCAGGGCGTGGTCGTTATGGCCGTCGCGCCGTTCTTCTCCGGTCTCGGCCGCGTGATCCGCGCCAAGATGCACAACCGTCGCGGCCCCAGCATCATGCAGGACTACCGCGACCTGGCCAAGCTCTTTGCGCGCCCCGAGTCCCAGAGCGAGGATGCGAGCTTTGCGCTGCGCATCATGCCGCCGCTGTTCTTCGCCGTCGCCTTTATGCTCGCGATGGGTCTGCCGCTCTTTACGGCACAAAGCCCCATCCCGGTCTTTGGTGACGCCATCACCATCATGTATAGCCTGGCGCTCGCCCGCTTCTTCTTCGCCCTCTGCGGTGTGGATTCGTCCAACGCCTACGCCGGTATCGGCGGCGTCCGCGAGCTGCTCATGAGCGTGCTCATCGAGCCGTCCATGCTGCTGGCGCTGTTTGCCGCCGCCCTGGTGTGCGGCTCCACCGACATCGCCACCATGGGCCAGCACATCATGACGGGCGCCATCGACGCGCCGGTCGCTGTGATCCTCGCCGGCATCGCCTTTGCGATTGCCTGCTACATGGAACTCGGCAAGCTGCCGTTTGATCAGGCCGAGGCCGAGCAGGAGCTCCAGGAAGGTCCGCTCGCTGAGCTTTCCGGCCCGTCGCTTGCGATGGCCAAGCTCGCCATGTCCATGAAGCAGGTCCTGGTCGTCGCCTGGTTCTGCGCGATCTTCGTCCCCTGGGGCGAGCCCGCGGCCGTGGGTATCGCGGCCGTTCTGGGCGCGGTCATCTTCCTTGTTAAGTGCCTGATCGACTTTGTCGTATGCGGCGTGATCGAGAACTCCTGCTCGCGCTCGCGTTTTAAGGTGCTCGGTAATCAGACTTGGGCCGTCGTGGGCATCGCCGTTCTGGCGTTTGTCTTCGTGGTCGTCGGCGTGTAGGAGAAGGGAGAAACAATGTCATTTGCAGTCAGTCTGTCCCTTCTCGGCTTGGTCGCTATCGCGGCCCCGATGGTGGCCTCGGTGCTCGTCGCCCTGTTCCCCCGTCCGTACGCCAAGTGGTTCAGCGTTTTGGGTGCCGCCGTCTCGACGGTCTGCACCATCGCCCTCGCCGCGAATTTCGCTGGCGCCGGCATGCCCGACACGCAGGTCCCCCTGATCTCGTTTGGGCAGACCCTCGTCATGGGATTCACCTTCGATCGCATGAGCACGCTGCTCGCGCCCGCCTTTGTGGGTATCGGCCTGCTTGTCGTGATCTATTCGATTCCCTATATGAGCAAGAATAACCGTGAGCATCCCGACGCACCGCGTCGTCGCTTCTACGCGTACCTCGCGACCTTCATCGGCGCCATGGCCGGTCTTGTGTACAGCTCGACCCTTTTGGGCCAGCTCGTGTTCTTTGAGATCACGGGTGCGTGCTCTTGGGGCCTCATTAGCTACTACATGACGCCTACGGCCAAGAAGGCCGGCATGAAGGCTCTGATCATTACGCATATCGGTGCGCTTGGCCTGTATCTGGGCGCCGCCATCGTGTTTGCCCATACCGGTACCTTCGCCATTACCGCGATTGCCGGCCTCGACGCCAAGCTCAAGGCTATCGTTCTTTTGCTCGTGCTGTTTGCGGCCTGGGCCAAGTCCGCACAGGTTCCCATGTACATGTGGCTGCCTTCGGCCATGGAGGCGCCGACGCCTGTTTCGGCCTACCTGCATGGCGCCTCGATGGTTAAGGTCGGCGTGTGCGTGTTCGCGCGTGCACTCGTCTCTGCCGGCGAGATCCCCGAGATCGTGGGTTGGGTCGCCATTATCGACGCCATGGTCACCATGCTCTTTGGCTTCCTTATGTACCTGCCGCAAAAGGACATGAAGCGTCTGCTGGCCTTTTCCACGATCGCCCAGCTCTCCTATGTGTTCTTTGGTCTGGGCCTTTCGGTCTTTGGCAGCCAGCTGGCCTTCGATGGCGCCGTCTGCCACATCTTTAACCACGCTTTCGCCAAGACGCTGTTCTTCCTGATCGCCGGTTCGTTCTCCTTTACGCTCGGCACGCGTATGCTGCCCAAGCTTCGCGGCATCGTAAAGAAGTACCCGATCTCGGGCGTGGGCTTCGGTGTCGCCGCGCTCGCTATTGCCGGCGTGCCGCCCATGAACACGTTCTTCTCGAAGTTCCAGATTATCGCCGGCGGCTTCTCTGTGGGTGCCGGCAACGTCGCGATCCTGGTGCTCGTGTGCATCATGGTCGCCGAGACCGTCGCCACCTTCGCCTGGTTCCTCAAGTGGATGGGCTATTGCCTGCCCGGCGAGCCGAGCGACGAGGTCGCTGCGGGAGCCCCGCTTCCCCGCGCGATGGCGTTCGTGTTCATCGTGCTCATCATCATGGTCATCGTCAGCGGCCCGCTTTCGGCCAGCTGGATCGGTTAGGAGGTAGAACGACATGGGTTATTCGATCGTCAACATCCTTGGCGGCCTTCTGATCGTCACGTCCACCATGGTGGTCGTCTCCAAGAACATCAAGCACGCCATTCGCTGGTATGCGGTGCAGTCGCTGGTGCTCGTGGGACTGCTCGCTACGCTCGGTGCTACTACCGGTGCGCAGGAGCTGCTTATGTGGGCCGGATCTGCCTTTATCACTAAGGTCGTCCTGGTCCCTTACATCCTCAACCGCGCATACAAGAAGATGGGCGAGCCGAGCGACGCATCGCTCAAGGCCGGCCTTAAGCCCGCGTGGGCCATCTGCATCATCGCCGTCGAGGTCGCGATCTGCTTTGCCGTTGTGACGCAGATCAGCCTGCCCACGGCCGAGGTCGCAACGCCTGCGCTCGCTATTAGCTTCGCTCACTTCTTCGTGGGCCTCACCTGCATCATCTCGCAGCGCAACATCATGAAGCAGATCTTTGGATACTGCCTTATGGAAAACGGCAGCCACGTGACGCTCGCGCTTTTGGCCCCCACCGCTCCCGAGATCATCGAGATCGGTATCGCCACCGACGCCATCTTTGCCGTCATCATCATGTCCATCGTCGTGCGTCGCATTTGGGACGACTCCCACTCGCTCGATGCGCGCGACCTGTCCGAGCTGAGGGGGTAGTCCATGGAAACGTTGATTCTCGCCCTGCTCGCGACTCCTTTGGTGTTCTCGCTGGTCATGGCGTTTTTGCCCAAGAACACGTCCTATAACGTGTTTGCCGGTCTCAACCTGGTCTCCGTCGCAGCCGTCCTGGTGCTGTCGATTATGACGGCCGGCGACGTCCTTATGAGCGGCGAAACCGCGAGCGCTCTTGGCCTGTGGTTCCACCTCGATTCGCTGGGCGCCATCTTTGTGCTGCTCATCGGCTTTATCGGTTTTCTTACGGGGCTGTTCTCGCTGCCCTATGTAAAGGCCGATATCGAGGAGGGCTCCATGCCCGCCGAGCGCGCCAAGCAGTATTTTGCGCTGTTTAGCCTGTTTGTGTTCACCATGCTGCTCGCGTGCCTGTCCAACAACATGATCCTCACGTGGGCCGCCGTGGAGGCAACCACGCTTTCCACTGTGTTCCTGGTGGGTATCTACAAGAACAAGACGGCCCTCGAGGCTTCTTGGAAGTATGCGATGGTCTGTACCGCCGGCGTGGCATTTGGCCTGTTCGGTACGCTGCTGATCTACGCCAACGCCGCCGACGTGATTCCCAACGCCCACGAGGCCGCATTCCTGTCGTGCGTGCTGCCGTATGCCGACCAGTTCGACCCGACGCTCATGCGCCTCGCCTTTGCGTTTATCGTGATCGGCTTTGGCACCAAGGCTGGCCTGTTCCCCATGCACACTTGGCTGCCCGATGCCCACTCTCAGGCTCCGAGTCCTGTCTCGGCCCTGCTCTCGGGTGTTCTGCTTAAGTGTGCCATGCTTGTGATCATGCGCTTCTACGGCTTTACCATCCAGGCCGTGGGTGCCGAGTATCCGCAACTTCTGCTGTTGATCGTCGGCACGCTGTCCATTTTGGTGGCGGCACTCTCGATGTTTCGCCAGGACGACCTCAAGCGCCGCTTTGCGTACTCGTCTGTGGAGAACGTGGGCGTTATCGCCCTGTGCCTGGGTATCGGTGGCCCGCTGGGTATCGCCGCGGCCCTGCTGCACTGCGTGTTCCACGGCTTTACCAAGACGCTTGCCTTCTGCGTGTCCGGCAACATCCAGCACGCCTTTGGCACGCGTAGCCTGGCCAAGATCCAGGGCGTCGTCGAGGTTGCGCCCGCAACCGCCGCGCTCGCCATCCTGGCGCTGCTCGGCCTTGCCGCCTTCCCGCCCTTTGGCATGTTCATCTCTGAGTTCCTGACTTTTGTCGCCGGTGTTACCGCCGGTCCCATGTGGCTGGTCGTCGTGGTCGCCCTCGGTCTTACCGTGGCCATCTCCGCGCTCACCCGTATCGCACTCAAGTCGGTATTCGGCCATGCGCCCCAGGGCATGGGCAAGCATGAGGCCCCGGCGCTCATGCTTATCCCCGAAATCATCCTGGCTGTCATGATCTTGTGGTTTGGCATTGCCACCCCGCTGCCCCTCGTGCACGGTGTGGAGACCGCTACCGGCATCGTGCTCGAGCAGAGCACCGAGGAACTTCACGCGACGCCGATGTACCGCGCTGTGTTCGGTACCGAGACCGCTCAGAGCGAGGTGGAGTAACGAATGATTGAAACTGAGAACAAGGTGTATGCCCGTCGCTGCGAGAGCCATGTCGAGGCCCTGCGCCGCGCCGTTCCGGGCTGCATCGAGAAGGTCGAGTGGCAGTGCGAGGACCAGCTGACGATCACCGTCAAGCAGGACAAGCTGCCCGAGGCCGTCCACTACCTGTACTACGAACGCTACGGCTGGATCCCCGTGATCATCGGCAACGACGAGCGCAGCCTGTGCGGCCGTTATGCCGTGTACTACGTCATCTCCATGGAGGGGGAGGACCCCGGCTGGGTGACCGTGCGTGCCGAGGTCGATCCCGCCAAGATGACGTTCCCGTCCGTGACGCCGTTCGTTCCCGCCTGCGTGTGGGGCGAGCGCGAGCTGCGCGATATGTTCGGCCTGATCCCCGAGGGTCTGCCCGATCGTCGTCGCCTGGTGCTGCCCGACGATTGGCCCAGCGGCCTGTACCCGCTGCGCAAGGACTCCATGGACTACCGCTTCCGTCCCGCTCCCGCGAGCGACATGGAAAACTACGAGTTCTTGGCCGATACCAAGGGCAAGGAGACGACGCTCGTTCCCATGGGCCCGTTGCACATTACCTCCGACGAGCCTGGCCACTTCCGCCTGTTCGTCGAGGGCGAGACGATCGTCGACGCCGACTACCGTCTGTTCTACGTGCACCGCGGCATGGAGAAGGTTGCCGAGACGCGCCTGAACTATGACGCCGTGACGTTCCTCGCCGACCGCATCTGCGGCATCTGCGGCTGCGCCCACTCGGTGGCCTACGCCGAGGCCGTCGAGCGCGCTCAGGGCATCCATGTCCCGCCGCGCGCCCAGTACATCCGCGCCATCATGCTCGAGGTTGAGCGCCTGCACTCGCATCTGCTCAACATTGGCCTGGCGTCGCACTACACGGGCTTCGACTCCGGCTTCCAGCAGTTCTTCCGCGTCCGCGAGAAGTCCATGGACCTGGCCGAGAAGCTCTCCGGTCACCGCAAGACCTACGGCCTCAACGTGATTGGCGGCGTGCGTCGCGACATTTTGGCTGAGCAGAAGCTCTCCACGCTCACGACCATCCACCAGCTGCGCTCCGAGGTTCAGGAGCTCGTCGACGTGCTGCTCTCCACGCCCAACTTTATTGAGCGTACGAGCGGTATCGGCATCTTGGACCGCAAGATTGCACGCGACTTCTCGCCGGTCGGCCCGCTCATGCGTGGCTCGGGCTATGCCCGCGACGTGCGCTTTGACCATCCCTTCGACGGCTACGCCGATCCGGACGTCCAAAAGATGCACGCCGCCACGGCCGACACCTGCGACGCCTTCGGCCGTACCGCCGTCCGCATCCAGGAGGTCTACGATTCGATCGACATGATCGAGACCATGCTCGAGAACTGCCCGTCGGGCCCCATCCTCACCACGGATTGGGAGTACACCCCGCACAAGTACGCCATCGGCGCCACCGAGGCGCCGCGCGGCGAGGACGTGCACTGGGCCATGCTCGGCAATAACCAGAAGTGCTACCGCTGGCGCGCCAAGGCCGCCACGTACAGCAACTGGCCGGTCCTGCGCTACATGTTCCGCGGCAACACCGTGGGCGACGCGGCGCTGATCGTCGGCTCGCTCGACCCGTGCTACTCCTGCACCGATCGCGTGACGGTGACCGATGTCGCCGCCAAGCGCGACCACGTGCTCGACAAGGAGCAGTTCGAGAACGTCTGGCGCGACAAGTCGCCGCTTGCGGGCGAGGGCACCTTGGCCGCTCCGCTCGATGAGGAGGCGCTCTAATATGCTGAAGCTTTGGAAGGTTAACGCCAAGGCCGGCGACGCGACGGTCAAGTACCCGTTTGCGCCGTTCCCCACCAATAAGGACATGCGCGGCAAGCCCGAGCACAATGCCGAGCTCTGCATCGCCTGCGGTGCCTGCGGCGTGGCGTGCCCGGCCGATGCCATTCGCATGGACACCGACCTTGCGGCCGATACCATTACCTGGTCGATCGACTACGGCCGCTGCATCTTTTGCGGCCGCTGCGAGGAAGCCTGCCCCATGGAGGCCATCAAGCTCACCGAGGAGTTTGAGCTTGCCGTCATGAGCAAGGACGACCTCACCAGCAAGAGCGTCTATACGCTCGAGCACTGCTCGCGCTGCGGCAAGCCGTTTGCCCCGCACAAGGAGATCGACTACGCAAAGCGCCTGCTGCAAAAGGCCGGCGGCATGGAGGCCGAGCAGGCTGCCCGTACCGTCGGTATGTGCCAGGAGTGCAAGCGCGAGCTCGACGCCCTGCGCGCCGCCTCGGCCGTAAAGACCGGCAACGCTGCCGGCATGGCTGCCAACGAGACGCTTGCGTCCGGTGAGCCCCAGGGCCCCGGCATGGAGTATCTGGGCGGCCACGGCGTGAACCCGGAGTATATCGACCGCGAGCTCAACCCCGATGCGCCCGAGATTCCCGCCGGTCCGGCGCCGGTCGAGGGCATCATCATGGATTTTGAAACGAAGGAGGAGTAACCATGGCCGAACCCACGCTTTTGCCCGAGCGGCTCCAGTACCGCCCGACCAAGATCGAGCTCGACGAGAGCATCGAGAAGGCCAAGGCGACCCTTCTTAAGAAGATCAAGCGCTCGGTGTACGTCTACCGTGTTGACTGCGGCGGCTGCAACGGCTGCGAGATCGAGATCTTCGGTTCCATCACGCCCGTCTTCGACGTCGAGCGCTTTGGCATCAAGGTCGTGCCCTCGCCCCGTCACGCCGATGTGCTGCTGTACACCGGCGCCGTAACGCGTGCCATGCGCATGCCGGCCCTGCGCGCCTTTGAGGCCGCACCCGATCCCAAGATCGTGGTGTCCTATGGCGCGTGCGGCTGCACCGGCGGCATCTTCTACGACAACTACTGCGTCTGGGGTGGCACGGACAAGATCTTGCCGGTCGATGTCTATATCCCCGGCTGCCCGCCCAGTCCCGCGCAGACCATCTACGGCTTTGCCATGGCACTTGGCCTGCTGGACCAAAAGCTCCATGCCGAGACCACGGTGGAGGCCGCCGGCGAGCAGGCCGATATCCTGCACCCCGGCGTGCCGTACAAGCTGCGCGTTGCCATCGAGCGCGAGGCTCGCGCCATGAGCGGCTACCGTTACGGCCGCGACTTGGCCAACGAGTTTATGGATACGCTCGAGGGCGCGCCCAAGGGCGATATCCGCGGTGCCATGGCGCTGCTCATCGACAAGCAGGATGATCCTCGCCGCGTTGAGGTGTACTCGGCGTTACAGGATCTGGTACTGGCCGGAGGTCGCTAGATGGAGCTCACGGACCGCTCTGGTTACTTTGCGGGCCCCGGCATGCTCGGCGGCTCTTTTGGCGATGCCTCGCGCGCAAGCGACGAGGCCGCCGAGGGCGTCGCCGACCCCTGCCTGGGCCATACGCCCGACCAGGTGGTCTTCTATGAGCTCACGCGTAAGTTTGTGGAGACCGAGGAAGACGTTCCCCAGGAGGCCTGCGACGTGCTGTACTACACGCTCGCCGTGGGCCACCACACCGGCGTGCTCGACTGCTTTGAGCCGCGCCTGTCGGTGCCGGTGAACGTGTTCTATACGCTTATCGACGCGCTGCCGGAGGGGGAGGCCAAGACCAAGTTCGAGGCCATCCGCTCCTTTGGCGAGTGCCAGCTCGACAAGGCGGCGGTGCCGTCGCTGCTCGAGGCCTGTGACACGCTGCTCGACGATCGCGGTTTTCGCGGTTCGGCCAAGGCCGGCATCTCGGTGTTCGATAACGACTTTGGCCTGCATGCCCAGCAGGTTGCGTTCTTAATGAAGTTTCGCGATCTGGTTGAGCGCGTGCGCGATGTGTCGGGCGTGTATCTGACGGGGAGGTTGCAGTAATGGGTCGCGTTGTGGATGGCCGTGTGAACGACGCCCCGTTTGCGGGCATTGTGCTCACGGCGGGAAGCGTGCTGCGCGCCGACGATGCCGCTGGCCCCGTGCTCTCCAAAAAGATGGAGGACACGCCCATCGCCGGTTGGTACACCATCGACGGTGGTCAGACGCCCGAGGACGACATCATCGAGGTCAAGCGCGAGCGTCCGCCGCGCCTAGTGTTGGTCGATGCCGCCGACATGGCGCTGCCCGTCGGTGCCATCCGCCTGCTCGATAAGACCGACGTCGCGCGCAAGTCGATGTTCACCACGCATTCGCTTCCCTTGTCGATTCTGATCGAAGAGATTGAGCAATCGTGCGAAGATATCGTCTTCATAGGGATTCAGCCGGGCGACACGGAGTTCTACAACCCCATGTCCCCGGAAGTCTTTGACGCCGTCGACGCCGTGTACGACGCCGTGGCCGCCAACGACTTTTCCCACTTTGTCCGCTTGGGACAAGAGCAATAGGTGCGCTTGTCCCTGCTGATTAGGAAAGAAGTGATTGACATGGCAGATTCCAAGGCAGAATATCCCGCTCCCGATTGCCTGGCGCCCGCCGCGATCGAGGCCAAGACCGAGGCCGCCGGCGTGACCAAGGCCAACCTGCCGGTCGCAAAGGCCTTTCTGTTGGCAATGTTCGCCGGTGCGTTTATTGCCTTCGGTGGCCTGTTCTTTACCGTGTTCTTGAGCGACAGCACGCTGGGCTGGGGTGCCCAGCGCGTCGTGGGCGGTCTGTGCTTTTGCCTGGGCCTGGTGCTGGTACTGGTGTGCGGCGCCGAGCTGTTTACCGGTAATTCGCTTATGGTCTGCGCGCTCAAGAGCAAAAAGATCTCCCTGGCTCAGATGCTCAAGGCATGGGTCGTCGTGTGGGTCGGCAATTTTGTCGGCGCTCTGTTCATCGTCTTTTTGGTGTATATGGCCGGCATTTACAAGCTCAACGGCGAGGCGGTCGCCAATTCCATGGTGAGCGTCGCCGCCGGCAAGGTGACGATCGACTGGGTGACGATCTTCTTCCGCGGCATCCTGTGCAACATCTTTGTGTGCCTGGCCGTGTGGATCGGTACCGCCGGCAAGACCGTGGTCGATAAGGTCGTGGGCATTCTGCTGCCCATCGCCGCCTTTGTGGCCTGCGGTTTTGAGCACTGCGTCGCCAACATGTACTTTTTGCCTATGGGCGCCGTGATGCATGCATGCGGTTACGGTGCCGACGTCGCTGGCGCTGATGCACTCAATGCTGCGGGCATTGCGTTTAACCTGTTCGCCGCCACGCTGGGCAACATCGTGGGCGGCGCGGTTCTGGTCGCGCTCGGCTACTGGTTTATCTACGCCAAGAAGTCCGAGGCGTAAGGTGCCGTCTGTTTGACGTTGGGCCTCCCGCGGGGCGTTGCCGTGCGGGAGGCTTTTTGGGTCTGGGGCTCGTTGCTGGGCTGTTTGCCTGTTGTGTTTGGCTTGCGAAAGGGGTAATCGAGATGGCATCTGCTGTGGAGCGTGACGGTCGCGCCGTGGTGACCACATGCGGGGGATGCTATGCCGATTGCGCCTTTGCAGCCCATGTTGAGGATGGGCGTGTGGTGGCCGATCTGCCGGTGCCGGGGCATCCGTGCGCGGCGCGTGCCCTGTGCGCCCGCGGACGGCATCGCCTGGCAATGCCGTTTGACGAGCGCGACCGCATCGTGCACCCCATGTGTCGCCTCCAGGATGGCTCGGGGTTCGATGCGATTTCCTGGGACGAGGCGTTTACGCAGATCGCTGCGCGCCTTGGGGGGATTGTTGACGGGCATGGTCCGCGCGCGCTGGGCATGACACTTGGTGTGCCCTCGTTCGACCGCTACTGGGCGTTTCGTTTTATGCATGCGCTGGGTTCGCCCAACGTATACGGTGCCGATGGCGCCTGCGAGGTAAGCCGGCTTACCGGTTGGGAGCACAGCCTGGGCTACAGCCCCGCTTCCGACCTGGAGCATACCGATTGCATCATGTATTTGGGGCGTTCCATTGTCGATTCGTCGACGATGGGAGCCGTTGACGCACTCAACGATGCGCGCCGGCGCGGGGCGAAGATCATCGTGGTTGACCCCCGGCGCAGCGGTTCGGCCGCGCTTGCCGACCGCTGGCTGCGCGTGCGTCCCGGATGCGATTTGGCGTTGCTGCTGGGTATCGCACATGTGCTGGTAGCCGAGGACCTGTACGATCACGAGTTCGTGGACCGCTACGCCACAGGCTTTGACGAGCTGGCGCAGGCGGCCAGTGCTTGGACACCCGAGTGGGCCGAATCGATGTGCGACGTGCCGGCCGCAGAGATTGTCGCCACGGCGCGCGATCTCGCTGCCGCCGCGCCTGCCGCTGTGGTGGATGCGGGCTTTCATGGCGGCATCGGTATCGCGTATGCCAACAGTACCCAGACCGCGCGCGCGATTTGTCTGGTCGATGTGCTGCTGGGCTGCATCGGACACGCGGGCGGTGCCCTCAACCCGCCCACGCCGCTTGCGTTGGGCGACCTCGATCCCGCACGCTTTGCGACGCCGCCGGTGCCGCGCGGGCCCAAGCTGGGGTCCGAGCGCTATCCACTGGTCGATCCGGTGCGCGGTCTGTGCACGACCATCGGTCAGTCGATTCTTGCCGGCGATTTGCGTGGACTCATCGTCTATGCCAGTAACCCCGGTGCGGGCTATGGCAATGCGCAGGCTTGGTTGGGTATTTTGCAGCAGCTTGACTTGCTCGTGACGATTGATATTCGCTGGTCCGAGACAGCGCGCGCTTCTGACTTCGTGCTGCCCGACGTGACGTATCTGGAGGCCGACCGCGGCGTGGGAACGGTGGCGGGCGTCAACGACGCGCGCGTGTTCTACCGCAACGCCGTGCTGCCCGTGCAGCATGACGACACGCGTCCCGGTCGGGAGATTTTTGCCGGTCTGGCGCAGGCGTGTGGCATGGGCGAGTACTTCCAGTTTACGTCTGACGATCTGGCGGCTGCCCAGGTGGCGCCTTTTGGGATCAATCTGGACGAGCTCAAGGAGCGCGGCTGGGCCGACACGGGTGTTGCGTTGCCGTCGCGTACGGGCGAGCCGGTGATTCCCTTGGATCGCGGCAAAATTGCGCTGGCAAGCGACGTATGGGAACGAGCCGGCCTGGGTCGTGTACCCAACTGGATCGCTCCCATGGTGGAGCCTGCCCCGGGGATGTTTCGCCTCATTAGCGGTAACCGTCCCTTTGAGTCGCACACCTCGCGCAGGCTTGCGGCCCAAGGTGCCGCCGAGGCTGGATCGGATCTGGATGCCGTGCAGATGAATGCCGATGCCGCCGCTCGCATGGGTATCGCCGATGGCGAGGTCGTCGAGCTTGTGAGCGACATGGGCCGCGATCGCGTGCGCGTGGAGACGACGCCCTATCTGCATCCGGCGTGCATCTTCACCTCGGCCGCCCCCGGTGGGCGTTCGTTTGGCGCCGATGCCGGTGGCGCTCAAGCCCTGGGCGTGGGCCCGCTCGACCATACACCGTTGCGTTGGGACCCGTTGACGGGCGCCGCGCTCACCCAGGAAAACGCCGTTCGCGTGGAAAAGATCGCGGAGCACGTGGATAATAATGACTGATTGATTCAGCAGATTGATTCGGCTGGTTTTTATGAGCGACCGACTGATCTGCCCTTGGTTTTGAAAGGCTGCACATGAGCGATAGCCAGAACATGTCCGATGAGGTGCGCGCCCGCCTGCGCGCCATTCCTTCCGTCAACGAGCTGCTTGCCGAGTGGCCGGTAGTGAAGGCGGCGGGGGAGACCTGCGACGCGGTGGTGCATGCCGCCGTCACGGCTGAGCTCGACGAGGAGCGCGCCGCCATTCGCGCCGGTGCCGCCCCGCGCTCCAAGCGCGAACTGGCATCGGCCATTGAATTTCGCGCACATCTCTCTGCACTGCCGAGCCTGCGTCCTGCCGTCAACGCCACGGGTGTGGTCATCCATACCAACCTGGGTCGCGCCCCGCTCGCGGAATCGGCCGCCAAAGCCGTGGCCGAGGTTGCGCGCGGCTACAGCACGCTCGAGTACAGCGTCGACACCTGTTCGCGCGGGTCGCGCAAGGAGCACGCCGCGCAACTGATCCGCTCACTTACCGGTGCCGAGGATGCGCTGGTCGTCAACAACAATGCCGCCGCGGTGCTGCTGGTGTTGGCGACTCATGCCGCGGGCAAAGAAGTTATCGTCAGCCGTGGCGAGCTCGTCGAGATCGGTGGCAGCTTCCGTATTCCCGACGTCATGGCGGCCTCGGGCGCCAAACTCGTCGAGGTCGGCGCCACCAACCGCACGCATCTGGGCGACTACGAGCGCGCCATTACGTCCGAAACGGCCATGATCCTGAAGGTTCATCCTTCCAACTATCGCATCGAGGGTTTTCACGAGGAAGTGAGCTCAAGGGAACTCGCCGCACTGGCCCATAAGCACGGCCTGCTGTTCTATGAAGACCAGGGCTCGGGGGCACTGTTGCCTGACGACATCTTGGTGCGCGGCGGCGAAGAAACCACGCCGTCTTCGGTTTCGGCAGGGCTCGATCTGGTGTCGTGCTCGGGCGATAAATTGCTCGGTGCCGCACAGGCGGGCATTATCATGGGCCGCCGCGATCTGGTCCAGGCCTGCGGGTCGCATCCGCTTATGCGTGCCCTGCGTCCGGGTAAGCTCGCACTGGCGGCGCTCGAGGCTACGCTGCGCATTTACATGGATGGGGCGGATGTGGCCCATCGCGAGGTGCCGGTGCTCAACATGCTCACGCTTCCGCAGGCTCATCTGAAGCGTCGTGCACGCAAGCTGCGCGATCTGATGGTGGCGGGCCTCGATAAGGCTGGCTGTCCGCGTGCCGTTCAGGTGGAGATCGTCGAGGAATCGTCGACTCCCGGCGGTGGCTCGCTGCCTACCGTGGAGCTGCCCACGATGTGCGTGGCCGTGCGTCTTGTTGACGAGCGCCTGACGGTCGACGCGCTCAAGTGCTCGCTTGTCCAGGACTTCGACACGCCGGTCGTCACGCGAACCTCGCACGATCGCATTTTGTTTGACGTCCGTACGCTTGTGGGCGACCGCGATATCGAGACGGCGGCATCGACGCTCGTCGCCTGCGTTAAGAAGGCGATTGCTCGATGAGTGAGGTTCAGGCGCTGGTGGAGTGTCCCGTTATCGTTGGCACGGCGGGTCACGTTGACCATGGTAAGTCGGCATTGATCGAGGCACTGACCGGCAAGAATCCCGATCGTCTGGAGGTTGAGCGCCGTCGCGGTATGACCGTGGAGCTGGGCTTTGGCGAGTTGGCGCTGCCGAGTGGCAAGATCGTCGGCCTGGTCGACGTGCCGGGCCACGCGCATTACCTGCGCGCCATGGTGCAGGGCGCCACGGGCATCGACGTTGCCGTGCTGGTGGTCTCTGCCGTCGAGGGCGTGATGCCGCAGACGCGCGAGCACGTGCACGTGCTGGAGCTGCTGGGCGTTACGCATATGGTGGTCGCGCTGACGATGTGCGACCTTGCCGATGCCGAGATGACCGAGCTTGCCGAGCTCGATGTCGATGACTTTTTGTCGGGTACCGTGTTTGCGGACGCGCCGATCGTGCCTGTGTCGTCCAAGACAGGCGAGGGGATCGAAAGGCTGCTCGCCGTGCTCGACGAGCAGGTTGCCGCTTGCTGGGATGCCTGCCGTGCCCGTGCCGAGCTCACTGATGCCGCGCCGCGTCTGCCGATTGACCGCTGCTTTACGATCAAGGGCGTCGGCACTGTCGTGACGGGAACGTTGCACGATGCGCCGGTTGCGGTGGGCGACGAGTTGATGGCTTTGCCGTCGCGTACGGTCTGTCGCGTGCGTGGGATCCAGGTGCATGGCGATACGCCGCGAGCACTGCCCGGACAGCGTGTGGCGCTCAACTTGGTGGGCGATGGTGTCGCGGCGCTTGACCGTGGCGAGATGCTGGGCGTGGTGGACCGCTTTGGTCAGACGTTGCGCTTTTTGATGACGTTCACCTACCTGGGCCGCGAGGGCGCCAAGCCGCGTGTGCTCGAGTCGGGTGCGCGCGTGCACGTGATGGCCGGTACGGCCGAGGTCGTCGGCCGCATCATGCTCATGGAGGGCGAGGCCCCCATGGCGGTGGGCGAGACCCGTACCGTGCAGGTGCGCTTGGAGGAGCCGCTGCCGCTACGAGCCGGAGACCATGCCGTGGTGCTGTCGTATTCGCCCGTTATGCTCATCGGCGGCGGGCGCGTACTACTTTCGCGCTGCCGTCGCTCGCGCGAGCTTTCGGCGGGGGAGCGTGCGCTGTATGTGGCGCTCGAGTCCGGCGATATCGCGGGCGGTGTGGGCGCTTGGCTTGCGCTGCAGGCGCTGCCGGTTACGGTGATTGATGTTGCCGAGGCTTTGGATCTTGGTGTCGGCCAGGTCGATGCCGCACTGCGCGGGTTGGTGGCGCAGGGCTCCGTTCGCAAGCTTGCCGCGGGTGATGCGGACCTCTTGGCGGACGCCGTGGTGCTCGACGCCGCGACGGATTCACTGGCGGCGACCCTGTCAGCTATGCACGCTGCGGCTCCCAAGGAGACGGGCTTTACGCCCGGCGCCGTCGCCCATGCCGCTTGGCCTACCGCTGACGATGCAGTTGCCGCGGCTCTGATTGCTGAGGGCTGCTCGCGTGGCGTGTGCGCCGCCGAGGGCGCCGAGGTGTTCGACCCGCACTCCGCTGCCGCCGCGGCGCGTGTGGTGCGCGAGGCCTGCGAACGTATCGTTGCCTTGCTGGACGAAGCCGGCCTCGATGCGCCGACGTTGCCCGAGGTGGGCGAACAGCTGCAGCTCGGCCGCGACACCATGACGCGCGCCCTGCGCGAGCTTTCGCTCAACCGTTCCATCGTGAAGGTCGAGCGCGACGTTGCCCTGTCCGCTGCCGCCGAGGCCCATGCGCGCGAGCTCGCCGCCGCCGCCATTGAGGCAGCCGGCGGCGCAGCCACCACGAGCGTGCTGCGCGAGGCCCTGGGCGTGTCGCGTAAACGTGCCATCAGTATCTTGGAGCACCTGGATGCCGTGCGCTTTACGGTGCTCGACAAGGATGCCGGCGGCCTGCGCTCCCTGCGCTAGATTGGCTGCTCGGTTTGGTAGAATACCTCCGCACTTGGGAACGGATGGGCTCCGGTGGGCTCCGCGGTCCTCAAAACCGTTGCGAGGCGTGCAAAACGTCTTGGATGTGTTCGATTCACATACGTTCCCGCCATACGCTACCAGCGCTTTTGTGCTCGCGGTCTTGCTGCGTGCCGCAAAGGCGCTGTTTTGTTTTTGCACGAGCTTTTCGTAGCGCTGCTATTTCTGCGGCGGTATTTAGCTTCGTGCATAGGGTTTCGAGCATGCCGATGGGGGTGTTTTGCCGTATGACTACCGTAAGACGAGCCGATCTTTCTTGCGTCGTCCAGGCGGGCGGGCTGTCGTCGCGCATGGGTTGCGACAAGGCGCGGATGTTGTTTTGCGGCGAGCCGCTCATCGAACGCGTACTGGGTCGGCTGGCGCAAGTTGCCGGCGAATTGGTCGTGACGACCTCGCGTCCCAGCGAGCTTGTCTACCTTGAGGAGCTTATGTTTGATGGCCTGCGCCCCCGCGTAGTCATGGACGTCGAAGGCCCCGCCGGTGCCATGCGCGGCATCGCGAGTTCGCTGGCTGCCGCTCGGTTGCCCCTTGCGGCTATCGTCGCCTGCGATATGCCGTTTGTCTCGCCGGAACTCATCGGCGCGCTCGCCGATCGTGTTGAGGCCGAGGCACTCGACGTGTGCGTACCGCGCGAGGAGCGGGGGATTGAGCCACTGTGCGCCGTCTGGCGCCGCGAGGCCTGCGTGCCGATCGCTTGCGAGCTGCTTGCCGGTGACCGTCAGCGAATTCGCTGCCTGATCGACCGGGTGAACGCCGGGTATTTGGATGAGCCGCAGATCGTTAAGGCCGCGGGCTCCACGCTCTGCTTCGAAAACGTCAATACACCCGAGGAGTTTGCGGCAGCCGAGCTGCTCGCCTAGACGATTGGAGTTGCCATGTCTCACGATATTTGTCCCGACACGGGAGAGCCTTGCACTTGCGATGGTTCCGAGCCCTGTACCTGCGGCTGCGGTGGCTGTGGACATACTGCGGAAGAGGAGGCGGCCGCTGCGGCGTATCGTGAGGCACACCGCGAAGGCCCGTCCGGTGATGCCCTCGACCACGAGCGCAAGATTATCGTTTCGTTCGATAGCACCTTTGATGTGATGGAGTGCGAGCAGCTTTGCCTGAATGCCGGCGTGCCCGGGCGCATTATGCCTTTGCCCGGCTCCATTACCGCAGGCTGCGGGCTGTGCTGGGCCATGCCGTTCTCGGGCGATGCACTCGCCGCTTTCCGCGCTGCCACCGAAGGCCGCATTACCCCTGCCGACTACCATCAGCTCGTCCTCTAGCCGCCAAAACCACCACATTGGGGACAGGCACCTTTGTGGCGGTTTGGAACACGTGGACGAAACAGCTTCGAAACACGCGATTTGCGCGTTGGGTGCTCAAAAACGCCTCTACCTGCATCGTAATCAAAACGAAACATCTGCTCGTCGGCTTATGCGTAACTTTGCTGCAACAGTGCGATATTATCCATACTCGATAAAGCTCGCGGCGCATGGGGCGCCTCGAACGACACTTTTCTTTTCCATCAATTGGAGGAAGCATGAGCTACACGCAGAAAGTTCTCGAAGAGCTCAAGGCCCGCTATCCCGAGCAGCCTGAGTTCATCCAGGCCGCGACCGAGATTCTCGGCACCATCCAGCCGGCGCTCGATGCCCATCCCGAGTACGAGGAGGCCGCCCTGCTTGAGCGCCTCGTCGAGCCCGAGCGCATCGTCATGTTCCGTGTTCCCTGGGTCGACGACCAGGGCAAGGTTCAGGTCAACCGCGGTTACCGCGTCGAGTTCAACTCTGCCATTGGACCCTACAAGGGCGGCCTGCGCTTTAACCCGACGGTCACCCTGGGTATGCTCAAGTTCCTGGGCCTGGAGCAGATCCTCAAGAACAGCCTGACCACCCTTCCCATGGGCGGCGGCAAGGGCGGCTCCGACTTTGACCCCAAGGGCAAGTCCAACAACGAGATCATGCACTTCTGCCAGTCCTTCATGACCGAGCTCTATCGCCACATTGGCCCCAACACCGACGTTCCCGCCGGCGACCTGGGCGTTGGCGGCCGCGAGGTTGCCTACCTGTTTGGTCAGTATAAGCGCCTGACCAACGAGTGGACCGGCGTTCTCACCGGCAAGGGCCTCTCCTTTGGCGGCTCGCTCGCCCGTACCGAGGCCACCGGTTACGGTCTGGCCTACTTTGTGGACGAGTACCTTAAGAGCCGCGGCGACTCCTTCGAGGGCAAGAACGTCGTCGTTCACGGCTCCGGCAACGTCGCTATCTACGCGGTCCAGAAGGTCACTCAGCTCGGCGGCAAGGTGCTCGCCTGCTCCGATACCCACGGCTGGGTCGAGGATCCCGACGGCATCGACTACACCGTGCTCGAGCACATCTACAATAAGAAGCGCTCTGGCCACGACAAGGGCGTTACGCTCGCTATGTACGTTGACGAGAAGCCCAACGCCGTGTGGCACGAGGGCGACGGCCGCGGCGTGTGGCAGCTGCCCTGCGACATCGCGCTGCCCTGCGCTCGCGAGAACACGCTGCTGCTCGAGGACGCCCAGGCGCTCGTCGCCAACGGCTGCAAGGTGGTCGGCGAGGGCGCGAACATGCCCACGACCATCGAGGCCACGACCTACTTCCAGGAGAACGGCGTCGCCTTTATGCCTGGTAAGGCTGCCAACGCCGGTGGCGTGCTCGTGTCCGGCTTGGAGATGAGCCAGAACGCCGAGCACCTGTCCTGGACCTTCGAGGAGGTCGACGGCAAGCTCGAGCAGCTCATGCGCGGCATGTTCCACAACGTGGACGACACCGCCAAGGAGTACGGCCAGGAGGGCAACTTTGTCATGGGCGCAAACATCGCCGGCTTCCTGAAGGTCGCCGACGCTATGCTCGCCCAGGGCGTCTGCTAAATCTTCGCTCGAAATAGCATGTGATGAGGCTCCCTGCCATTCCGGCTGGGAGCCTTTTCTATCCCGGAGGACTCCTCATAACTTGCGGTGATATACGGACTGTTTAGCGTCCCAGAACGGCTAATCAGTCCGTATATCACCGCAAGTTATGTATGGGTGGGTGGATTTTGTCCTAAAACGGTGTGCGGCCCCTCGTTTGGTACACTTAAACGTACTGGACAAGTGAAGAGATGGGGGAGAACGTGCTCAAGTTCGGTACCTACGTCCGTGTTGGAAACGCGGCCGAAGCCTATGAGCTCTTACAGAAGAACCGCAACAACAAGATTGTGGGCGGCGGCATCTGGATGCGCCTGGGTTCGCGTCGCGTGGCGACGGCGATTGACCTTTCGGCCTGCGGACTCGATCAGATCGAGGAGACCGAGACCGAGTTTCGCATCGGCGCCATGTGCACCCTACGCCAGCTCGAACGCCATGTCGAGCTCAACGCGCTTGTCAACAACGTCTTTGAGTTCGCCGTCCACGATATCGTGGGCGTGCAGCTGCGCAATACCGCCACGGTGGGCGGCAGCATCTACGGCCGCTTTGGCTTCTCGGACGTTCTCTCCGCCTTCCTCGCGCTCGATTCCTATGTTGAGCTGACGGGCGCCGGCCGCGTGCCGCTCGCGGAGTTCGTTGACATGGGCTACGTGCGCGACGTTATTGAGCATGTCGTGGTCGTTAAGCACGATTACCGCGCAAGCTATGAGGCCGTGCGCAAGGCCGCGACCGACTTCCCCTCCTTAAACGTCACCGCCGCCTGGTGGAACAACAGCTGGCATGTCACTGTGGGCGCCCGCCCGCTGCGTGCGACCCTGCTGCAGGGCGAGGCATGCGGCCTTACTGCCGAGCAGCCTTCCGAGGACGAGCTTCGCGCCCTGGCCGCATCTGTGCGCGCGCTGAGCTACGGCACCAACCTGTGGGGCTCGGCCGACTACCGCCGCCGCATCTCGGCCCCGCTTGCCGTCCAGGCCGTGCGCCGCGCCGCCGGCATCGAGCTTTCGGCCGCGCTTGCGCACGAGCTCGAGGGCGTGCAGATTCCTAAGTTTGCCACGGACGAGTATTCCTGCCGCCGCGTGCCCGGCGTCGATTCTAGCGAGGTGCGCTAATGGCTGCCAAACTCATCGATCTTTCCTTTACGCTCAACGGCCGCAAGGTCAAGGTTCAGATTGCCCCCGATACCATGCTCTTTGCGCTGCTGCGCGAGCAGGGCTGCGCGTCGGTGCGCTGCGCCTGCGAGACTACCAACTGCGGCCTGTGCACGGTGTGGCTCGACGGCGACCCGGTGCTGAGCTGCTCGGTTCCCGCCGCTCGCGTCGAGGGCCATACCATCACCACGCTCGAGGGCCTCAAGGCCGAGTCCGAGGCGCTCGCCCGTGCGATGGCTGCCGAAGGCGCCGAGCAGTGCGGTTTTTGCGCCCCCGGCCTCATCATGAACGTGCTGGCGCTTGCCCGCGCCGCCAAGGAGGACCCGAGCCTCGTCGCCACGCGCGAGGAACTCTCGCGCCAGCTCGCCGGCAACCTCTGCCGTTGCAGCGGTTACGAGAGCCAGCTGCGCGCCATCGTGCACTTCCTCAATGAGTCTGGCGTGCAGGTTGGCTTTGAGATGCCCGAGCTGCCCGTCAACGAGACGAGCTCCGACGGTGTCGCGTACAAGCAGATCACCAAGAAGCAGCCCAAGAAGGACTCGAAGGCCCTGCTCGAGGGTCGTCCCGTCTACACCGGCGATATGGTGCCCGCCGGTGCGCTCATTGTCAAACTCAAGCGCAGCCCGTATGCCCGCGCCAATATCCGCTCCATCGATACGTCGCGCGCCCTGAAGGTGCCCGGCGTCGTGGGCGTCTACACCTATGAGGACGTGCCCCAGCGCCGCTTTACCATCGCCGGCCAGAGCTATCCGCAGCCGAGTCCCTACGATCGCCTAATTCTCGAGAACCTCGTCCGTTACCAAAACGAGGAGGTGGCGATCGTCGCCGCCGAGACCGAGGAGGCTGCCGACAAGGCGCTCAAGCTCATCAAGGTTGACTATGAGGTGCTCGAGCCGCTGCTCGACTTTACCAAGGCGCTCGATAACGACATCGTGGTCCACCCCGAGGGCGACGTGACCTTTATGTTCCCGCAGGGCGGCGACGTTGCTCGCAACCTGGTGTGCAGCGGTACCAGCGATTTTGGCAACCTGGACGAGGCCTTCGCCCAGAGCGACATTGTCTTTACCCGCACTTACACCAGCCAGGCCACGCAGACCGCACCTATGGAGACCTTTCGCGCCTTCGCGACGACCGACGCGTTCGGGCGTATTTCGGTGACCACCTCTACGCAGGTGCCCTTCCACGTGCGCCGCATGGTCGCGCAGTCGCTCGACATTCCGCAGTCGCAGGTGCAGGTCATTAAGCCGCGCATCGGCGGCGGCTTTGGCTCCAAGCAGACGGGCTGCTGCGAGATCTTCGTGGCATTCGTTACCCAGCAGACCGGCCGTCCGAGCTACTGCTGCTACACCCGCGAGGAGACCATCACCGCGGGCAACTCGCGCCACCAGATGCAGATGACCGTTAAGCTGGGCGCCATGAACGACGGCACCATCACGGCCATCGATCTGCACACGCTGTCCAACGCCGGCGCGTACGGCGAGCACGCTACCACGACGATCGGCCTTTCGGGTCACAAGAGCCTGCCCATCTACAACCATGTGAAGGCGAGCCGCTTTAGCTGGGACGCCGTCTACACCAACACCAACCGCGGCGGCGCGTATCGCGGCTACGGTGCCACCCAGGGCCAGTTTGCCGTGGAGAGCGCCGTCAACGAGCTCGCCGACATGCTGCACATGGACCCCGCCGACCTGCGCCTTAAGAACATTGTGCGCGAGGGCGAGATCATGCCGCAGTACTACAACGAGAAGCTCAACGCCTGCGCGCTCGACCGCTGCCTGCTGCGTGCGATGGACATGATCGGCTGGCGCGATAAGCCGCTGGCCGTCGACCTGGGCGACCGCGTGCGCGCCCTGGGCTGCGCGCTCACCATGCAGGGCTCGGGCATCTCCAACGTGGACATCGCCGGCATCGACATGCGCCTGGAAGAGGATGGCTTCATTACCATCGGCACCGGCGCCACCGATAACGGCATGGGCGTCGACACGATCCTGGCGCAGATTGCCGCCGAGGAGCTGGGCGTGGAGAGCTCGCTGATCGTGGTGCGCGGCGTGGACACCGATGTGTCGCCGTTCGATGCCGGCTCGTACGCGAGTTCGGGCACGTACGTAACGGGCCTGGCAGCCAAGAACGCTGCGGCCGAGCTGCGCGAGAAGATCTGCGCCAAGGCCGCCCAGATGTGGGACGTGGACGCCGCCGACGTGGTCTTCGATGGCCAGTACGTGCGCCTGTCCGACGAGCGCGCCGCGCGCGAGCAGAACCGCTACCTCACGCTGCGCGACTTTGCCAACCTGTGCGTCAAGAACATCGCGGGCGGTGACGCGCTCACCTCGCATGCCTCTGCCTGCCTGCCCGTTTCACCTCCGCCGTTTATGGCCGGCATTGCCGAGGTCGAGGTCGACAAGGCCACCGGCAAGGTGACTGTGGTGGACTACGCGGCGGCTGTGGACTGCGGCACCGTGATCAACGAAGCGCTCGCGCGCGTCCAGGCCGAGGGCGGTATTGCCCAGGGTATCGGTCACGCGCTCTACGAGATTGTCGAGCACGATGACCGCGGCCGCCTGCGCACCGGCAACTTTATGAGCTACAAGCTGCCCACGCGCCTGGATATCGGCAGCATTCGCGTGGCCTTTGAGCCGAGCTACGAGCCGACGGGCCCGTTTGGCGCCAAGTCGATCGGCGAGGTCGTCATCAACACGCCGCTCGCCGCCGTGGCCTCGGCCGTGGCACACGCCACCGGACATCAGGTACGCTCGCTGCCGATCACGCCCGAGAAGGCCCTGCTGGGGGAGTAGCGGGTCAGCGAACAAGTCGTAATTGGCGGGGCGGGGCAACTCGCCCCGCCTTTTGCACTCGTGGTGAGGGTTGATTTCCGATCTCAGCCGAACACATTGAGCAAATAGGCCATTCCCGCAGTT